>DRHT01000032.1 GCA_011053055.1 Halopseudomonas sabulinigri
CGGGGAAGTCGCCAGCCATCCATTGGCCGAGCTTTTCAATAGTGAGTTCGCTGGTGGGTACCAGGGGTGACAGCTTTCCGGCGCAGATCGCGCCCATGCGGCCACAGAGCTGGAACAGCTCGTCCAAGTCCTCGGAGATCAGCAGCACCGCCGCGCCTTCATCGCGTAATTTCACCAAAGCTTCGTGGATGGCTACAGCGGAACCCACGTCTACGCCCCAAGTTGGATGCGAAGCTACTAGCAGCTTGGGCTGCTGCAGCGCTTCACGGCCGATGATGAATTTTTGCAGATTGCCGCCAGACAGGCTGGTCGCCGCGCTATCAATGCTGGCAGTGCGTACGCCAAATTGCTCAACCACCCGGCTGGCGTAGTCGCGCACCTTGCCAAGGCTGACCCAGCCTTTACTCGTCAAGCCTTGGCCTGAAGCTGTCAATAGACTGTTATCGACCAATGACATGGCCGGTACCGCACCGCGTCCGAGGCGCTCTTCGGGTACTACGGCCACACCGAGACCACGGCGGACTGCGGGGCCGGTATCGCCGATACTCAGACTGTTGAACTGCAAACTGTCTTTGTTAACCTTGGCCTCGCCAGACAGTGCGCGTAATAGCTCGTCTTGACCGTTGCCGGCCACCCCCGCAATACCCACGATTTCACCGGCGCGTAGCGACATGCTGATGGCTTGCAAGCTGGTGCCGAAAGGATCACGGCTTTGATAATTTAGATTGTTGGCTTGCAGCAACAGCGCGCCTGGCTCACAGGGATCGACCTGGGTCGACAGCGGCGTCTCGTCACCCACCATCATGCGAGCGATGTCGTTAGTGGTAATTTCGCCTGGATTACATGCGCCGGTCACTTTGCCTTGGCGTAGCACGGTAGCGCGGTGACAAAGATCGCGTACTTCCTGCAACTTATGGCTGATGAACAGAATACTGCAGCCTTCTTTCGATAGTTGGCGCAAAGTACGGAACAGCACTTGCACTTCCTGCGGAGTCAATACGGATGTGGGCTCGTCAAGAATCAGCAACGAGCTATCCTGAATAAGGCAGCGAACGATTTCGACGCGCTGACGCTCGCCGATCGATAGGGTGTTAACGAAGCGCCGTGGGTCCAGCTCCATGCCGTAGTGCTCAGATACTTCGCGGATGCGGGCATCGAGTTTACTCCGGTCTCTGGCCTGGCTGGCGGGCAGGCTGAGAGCAATATTTTCTGCGACGGTCAGAGTTTCAAAGAGTGAGAAATGTTGGAACACCATGCCAATGCCCAGCTCACGAGCATGGGCCGGCCCTTGCAAAGTAAGCGGGCGCCCGTTCCATGTAACAGTGCCGGCGTCGGGTTGTATGACCCCATAGATGATTTTCATCAGGGTGCTTTTGCCCGCGCCATTTTCACCCAGCAGGGCGTGTATCTCACCGGCCTGGACTGTGAGATGAACACCGTCGTTTGCCCGGCAGCCGGGGTATTCTTTAACGATGTTCTCAAGTCTCAAGCGTTCTGCGGTTGCCATTCAGCACCCTCAATTAAAATAAACTGACCAATCAATCAACATTTTGTCTGTGAGCAATTTGCTTGCCAAAAGCGTAAAAATATAAAAAATCATATTTTCAGACTAGTTGGTCAAGTTTTTGCAAATACCAACGTACAGCCTGCACAGGCCTTATAGAGGCACTGTGGCAGACCTCCCGCCGGAAACCGGCGCATAGTGGATAGCGCGGAGACGACAGTGATTGAGTTTTATCTAAATGGGCAGTCGCAAAAACTTGACCAGACTGACCCAAACCTGAGCATTTTAGACTGGCTGCGCACCAAAATGCGGCTTAATGGTACAAAAGAAGGCTGCGCATCGGGAGATTGCGGCGCGTGCACGGTGTTGCTCGGCAGTCTCGACCCGCAGGGCGAGTGGCAATATGCAGCCATGAACAGCTGTATTGGCCTGATCGGCGCATTGCACGGCAAGCACCTTATTACCGTAGATGCGCTGCAACGTGAGCCGGCGCACCCGGTGCAAACCGCGATGGTTGAGTGCAATGGTTCGCAATGCGGTTTCTGTACGCCGGGTATTGTGATGTCGCTGGTTGGCCTGCATCAGCAGGTAGCTGCGGCCGGGCAACACGCCAATGCCCATCAATTGATGGAAGCCCTGGCCGGCAACCTCTGCCGTTGCACGGGTTACCGTCCGATTATTGAGGCAGGTGCACGGAGTATCGTCGATAGCGTGCAGCAGTGGGATGGCAGCGCGCTGTTCAGCCCGCAGCCGAACGCTGCATTTATGGCCGCGCGTGAACAATCCGCCGTGCTGCAGGATGAAGCAGGCAACAGCTTCACTGCGCCGCTATCGCTCGCAGCATTGCGCGAGCTGTTGATCGCACAACCTCAGGCGCGGCTGGTGGCGGGCAGTACCGACCTGGCGCTGGAGATTACTCAGCAGCTAAAAAGCCTGCCTCAGCTGGTTTCGGTTGAACAGGTCGCCGAGTTGCAGCAACTGGAACAGGACGATGAAAACCTGACCATAGGGTCGGCGCTGACCTACGCCCAATTCGGCCCGTTGCTCAATCAAAACTGGCCGGCGTTCGCACCTATGCTTGAGCGTTTGGGCTCTCTGCAAATTCGTAACCGTGCCACCTTGGGCGGCAATATCGGCAACGCCTCGCCGATTGGCGACATGCCGCCGCCGCTGATTGCCCTAGGCGCGGAAGTTCAACTCGATAGCCAGAATGGCATCCGTTGGTTGGCGTTGCAGGATTACTTCCTGGACTACAAGAAAACCGTACTGCAGCCGGGCGAGTTTATCCGTGCGGTACGCGTGCCTAAGCCGGCGGCAAACGAGCGGCTGTTTATCTACAAGATCTCCAAGCGCCTGGACGACGACATCTCCGCCGTACTAGCCGCTTTCTGGTTGCGCCTTGATGGCGAAAAAATTGAAGATTGTCGTCTCGCTTACGGTGGCATGGCGGGCATTCCCAAGCGCGCGCTGGCTGCCGAGACGGCCCTGCGCGGCCAAACCTTTGACGAGTCGGCTATTGCCGCTGCCGCTGCGGCCTTGTCGCAGGACTTTAAACCCATGTCTGACGTGCGCGCCTCCGCGACCTACCGCCTTGAAGTGGCCGGTAATCTGTTGCGCCGCGCTCTTTATGAACACCGCGCTGCCCCCACTGGCGGCGCTGCACTGACGGTGACCGACTATGCGTAAGCTACCCCGCGACATCTCCCGCCAAAGCGGTCAGGCGATTGGTATTGCCGGCCAGAGCGCACTGCACGACAGTGCTTGGCTGCACGTGCGTGGTCAAGCGCGTTACATCGACGATCTGCTAGAGCCAGAAGGCTTGCTGCACGCCGCCGTCGGCCACAGTGAGCAGGCCCACGCGCGAATCCTCAGCATGGACCTGAGCGCGGTTCGTGCCTATCCCGGCGTGGTGGCAGTGATTACCCTGGCGGATGTGCCCGGGCATACCGATATCGGCCCAGTGTTTCCCGGCGATCCGGTACTTGCCAGCGAGCTGGTTGAACACATAGGCCAGCCGATTTTCGCGGTAGCGGCGACCAGCCACACCGCTGCCCGCAAGGCGGCGCGCCTGGCCAAGGTGGAGTACGAGCCTTTGCATGCGGTGCTGAGTACTCAGGAAGCGCTGGATAAGTCCTTCTTTGTACGGCCCAGTCATACGCAGCAACGCGGCGATCCTGATCAAGCATTAGCGGCAGCGCCGCATCGTTTGAAAGGCGAGATCAACGTGGGTGGGCAGGAGCACTTTTATCTTGAGAGCCAGGTTGCGATGGTTGAACCCCAGGAGGATGGTGGCATGTTCGTGCACACCTCCAGCCAGCACCCCTCGGAAGTACAGAAACTCGTTGCCGAAGTGCTGGGCCTGCCGATTCATGCGGTTCAAGCTGAGGTACGCCGTATGGGCGGCGGTTTTGGCGGTAAGGAAACTCAGGCCGCTGCGCTGGGTTGTGTCGCAGCCTTGCTGGCGCATGTAACCGGTAAGCCCATCAAATATCGCCTGTCGCGCCCGGACGACATGGTGCAGACCGGCAAGCGCCATGACTTTTTCAACACCTACGATATTGGTTTTGACGATCAGGGGCTGATTCAAGGCGCGGACATCATGGTTGCGGGCCGCTGCGGCTTCTCGCCGGACCTGTCCAACGCGATTGTCGAAAGGGCCATGTTTCACTCGGATAACGGTTACTTTTTGGATCAAGCGCGGGTCACCGGCCACTGCTGCAAAACCCATACAGTCTCGAATACCGCCTTCCGCGGTTTTGGCGGCCCACAGGGCATGATGGTGATTGAGCAGGCCGTGGATGACATTGCCCGCCATCTGCAGCTTGACCCGCTGGATGTGCGCAAGCGCAATCTCTATCGGCCAGGTCGCGATATCACGCACTACGGTCAGGTGATCGAGCAGCACATCTTGCCGGAACTGGTCGCGCAGCTTGAGGCCAGCTCTGACTACCGCGCACGGCGCGAGGAAATCACTGCGTTCAATAAGCAAAACCCGATTCTCAAGCGCGGTCTGGCGCTGACGCCGGTCAAATTTGGTATCTCCTTTACCGCCAAGCACCTGAACCAGGCCGGCGCGTTGGTGTTGATCTACACCGACGGCAGCCTGCACGTGAACCATGGCGGCACCGAGATGGGTCAGGGCCTGTACATCAAGATCGCACAAGTAGTGGCGGCGGCCTTTCAGGTGGACGTAGACAAGGTCAAGGTCTCGGCCACGCGCACCGACAAGGTGCCCAACACCTCGCCTACCGCAGCCTCTTCCGGCTCCGACCTGAACGGCATGGCGGCGCTGGATGCCTGCGAGAAAATCAAGGTTGGACTGGTCGCCTTCGCCGCTGAGCAGTATGGCTGCAAGCCCGAGCAGGTGCGGTTTGAGAACAATCAGGTGGTGGCTGGCGAAGAGCGTCTGGACTGGGCCGAATTTGTGCAGAAGGCCTATATGAATCGCGTATCGCTGTCGTCCAGCGGCTTCTACGCCACGCCCAGAATTCATTATGACTTTGCCACTGGCCGAGGCCATCCCTTCCTTTACTACGCCAACGGTGCCGCCTGCTCCGAGGTGGTATTGGATACCCTGACCGGCGAATACCGCGTGCTGCGCACCGACATCCTGCACGATGTGGGGCAGTCGCTGAACCCGGATATCGATATTGGCCAGATCGAAGGCGGCTTTGTGCAGGGCATGGGCTGGCTGACCACCGAAGAGCTGGTTTACAACGATAAGGGCCGGTTAATGACCACCGGGCCAGCCACCTACAAGATTCCGGCGGTTTCCGATACGCCGCCCGACCTGCGCGTGAATCTGCTGGCCGCTAGCCCCAACCGCGAGGCTACCGTGTTCCGCTCCAAGGCAGTGGGTGAGCCACCGCTGATGCTCGGCATTGCGGTGTGGAGTGCCATGCGCGATGCGGTCGCCAGCCTGACGGATTATCGCTATAGCCCACCGTTGGATACGCCCGCTACGCCTGAACGCATGCTTAACGCTGTTAATGCGGCACGGGCTTGGGCCAATACTGAGCAGGAGACTGTCTAATGGACAAACGTCTGCGCTGGTTTGAAGCCGTCGCTGACTGTGAGCAGCGCGGTGAACCCTATGTGCTAGTGACTATTGTGGGCGTCGCCGGCTCGGTGCCGCGTGAACCCTCGAGCAAGATGGTGGTGACCGGTGAGCATACGTTCGACACCATTGGCGGCGGGCATCTGGAATATTTGGTGACGGCGCGGGCGCGTGAGCAACTGGCCGCAGCACGTTACGAAACCCAGCTTGAGCACTTTCCGCTCGGCGCCAGCCTTGGCCAGTGTTGTGGTGGTAGCGTCTCGGTGCTGCTTGAAGGTCAGCGCGGCAGTGATGCGCGGCTGGTGGTGTTTGGCGCCGGTCACGTCGCCCAGGCGTTGATGAGTATTATGGGGCAGTTGCCTTGGCAGGTGACCTGGGTTGATTCGCGCGCAGATAGCTTTCCGGCCGAGCTGCCGGTTAACGTGCGGCGTCATCACACCGATGATCCGGTCGGCGATGTGGCTGAGCTCTGTGCAAACGCCCACGTACTCATACTCACGCATAATCATCAGCTCGACTACGATCTGTGCCGCGCTCTGCTGAACTCGGGCAGTGCACGCAGCGTCGGCCTGATTGGCTCGCAAACCAAGGCCGAACGCTTTCGTCAGCGGCTGACTCACCGTGGTTACAGCGAGGCGCAGATTGAGAGTATTCGCTGTCCGGTTGGGCGCTCGGATATACCGGGTAAGCGGCCGATGGAGGTCGCAGTTTCGATTAGTGCCGAGTTGCTCAGCTTGGCTGCCATCAACGCACCGCGCGAGACCCGTCGCGGTGTCAGTTGGCCCGCGCTGCGTGATCTGATGCAAAAGAACGAGCCCCTAACAACCGAGTCCGATAGCCCCGTGGAGGCCAAATGAGCCTTGAAGAACTGAATAAGCTGCCCGCAGCGGAGGCACTCACGTTATTTCGCGACTGCTGCGCAGTGGACGCCTGGGCCCAGCCGATGGTGGATTCACGCCCTTATGCCTCCACGGAAGCATTGCACGGTACCGCGCGGGCGCTTTGGCCCAACCTGCATGAGACCGACTGGTTGATGGCGTTTGAAGCACACCCCAAGATCGGTGATATCAAAAGTCTCAAGGCCAAATATGCCAGTACTGAAGCCCTGGCTAGTGGCGAGCAGTCCGGCGCGCGGGTTGCTCCTGATCAGGTGCTGCAGCGTCTGAAGAACGGCAACGACGCCTACTACGACAAATTCGGTTTTATTTTCATCGTGTGCGCCACCGGCAAGAGCGCCGAGCAGATGCTCGCGCTGCTGGAGCAGCGCCTGCCTAATACCCGTGAAGAGGAGCTTCGCGTCGCCGCTGCGGAGCAGGCCAAGATCACCCATATTCGTTTGGATAAACTGCTATGAGTAACAAGAGTCCAATTACCACCCACATTCTCGACCTCGGCGGCGGCTGCCCCGCGGCTGGCGTTGCTATCGTGCTGGAGCGCCAGACCGCTAGCGGCTGGGAAACCCTAGGCCAGGCGGCTACCGACGCAGACGGTCGGGTGCTCAACGGCTTTGGTGACAGCGCTCCGGTAGGCGTCTACCGCCTGACCTTCGATACCGAGGGTTATTACACACGGCAGGGTTTGGAGTGCTTCTACCCAGCCGTCACCATCGCCTTTAAGCTGACCGACACCACGGCCCATTATCACGTACCGCTGCTGCTGAATCAGTGGGGCTATTCGACTTACCGGGGAAGCTAATGACAACTGATACCCACACTGCGGCTACCTTCCCGGTCGGCTGCACAGCCTTTCGCGGGCCTCTGTTGCACTTTATCGCTGAGCCCGGCTTGAACAAGCCCGATCCGGCCAGTTACGAATACCATGCAGATGGCCTGCTGGTGGTCGCCGATGGGCGGGTGCTGGCCAATGGCGCTGCTGACACTCTGTTGCCTCAGCTGCCCGTCGGAACCGAGGTTGAGCAATGGTCAGACAGCTTGATCATGCCTGGCATGATCGACACCCACGTTCATATGCCCCAGCTGGCAGTGTTGGCCAGTTATGGCACCCAGCTGCTGGAGTGGCTGGAAACTTATACTTTCCCGACCGAAGCACGCTTTGCTGATGCGGATTGGGCGGCGGATCAATCGCAACTGTTTCTTGACCTGTTGCTGGCGCACGGCACCACCTCGGCATTGGTGTTCAGCACCTCGCACAAGGTTGCGGCCGAGGCGCTGTTCAACGCGGCCGACGGCTATAACATGGCGATTACCAGCGGCAAGGTGATGATGGATTGCCACGCGCCCGATGGGGTGCGCGACACGGCTGAAGCCAGCTACACCGAAAGCCGCGAGTTGATTGAGCGTTGGCACGGCCATGGCCGCCAGCGCTATGCAGTGACGCCGCGCTTTGCCGCCACATCAACGCCGCAACAGCTGACTTACGCAGGTCAACTGATCGCCGAGTACCCCGACGTTTTGATGCAGACCCACTGGGCTGAGAACCACGCCGAGATCGCCTGGATCAAGGAGCTGTTCCCGGAGCGCTCCAGCTATCTCGACGTGTATGACCACTTTGGTCTGCTCAGCGAGCGCAGTGTATTGGCGCACGGTATTCACATTGATGACGGCGACCGCGCACGGCTGGCGGAAACCGGCACTCGAATCGCTTTCTGCCCGACCTCCAATACTTTCCTGGGTAGCGGTCTGTTCGATCTGGCCAGCGCACGCGCCGCCGATGTGCAAGTCGGCTTGGCAACCGACGTGGGCGGCGGCACCAGTCTGTCGATGCTTGCCACCATGTCTGAGGCGTACAAGGTCTGCCAACTGCGCGGCCAAAGCCTGAATCCTTTTCAGGCGTTTTACATGGCAACCCTGGGCAATGCGCAAGTACTGCATCAAGCCGCCGATACCGGCAACCTGCAACCCGGCAAATACGCGGATTTTTTGATTCTGGACCGTACCGCCAGCCCGGCGTTGCGCCTCAAACACCAGCCTGATCGCGAGCTACAGGGCATGTTGTTTGATCTGATGATCCTTGGCGATGATCGCGCCATCCGTCGCACCTATATTGCCGGGCAGTGCCGGTATGACCGAGATACCGTAAAAGGAGCTGCCCTCAATGCATGCATATCTGGCTGAATGGCTAAGCCTGATCATCCGCTGGTTCCACGTTATCGCAGGTGTGGCCTGGATCGGCGCGTCTTTCTACTTTATTTGGCTCGACAATAACCTGCGCGAGCCACCGGAGTGGAAGAAGCAAAAAGGCATCAAGGGTGACCTGTGGGCCATCCATGGCGGCGGCTTCTATGAAGTAGCCAAGTACCAGGTTGGGCCGGAAAAGATGCCGACCGAGCTGCACTGGTTCAAGTGGGAAGCGTACAGCACTCTGATGAGCGGTCTGGCGCTGCTGTTTGCGGTCTATTATTTCGGCAATCCTGGCTATCTGATTGATCCGGGCAAGCTGGAGCTAAGCACCTTTGGCGCCATCGCCATTGGCATGGGCACGTTGCTGGGCGTAATGGCGATCTATGAAGCGCTAATCCGCAGCCCGCTGGCAAAGCACGGCCTGGCCTTTGGTGTGGTGCTGTTCCTGATTTTGGTCGCGGTTGCCTGGGGTATGTTTCAAGTATTTGCCGGCCGTGGAGCCTTTATTCATGTGGGCGCGGTCATCGGCACCATCATGGTCGCCAACGTCTTTTTGGGTATCGTTCCGGCCCAGCGAGCACTGGTTAATGCTGTTGAGAAGGGCGAAACACCGGATGATCACGTAGTCATGCTGGCGCAACGTGCGATGCTGCGTTCACGCCACAACAACTACCTGACGTTGCCGGTTATCTTCATCATGATCAGCAATCACTATCCGATGTTCTACGGCCATGAGTATGGCTGGGCAATATTGGCAGCGATTGGCGCTATTACTGCCTATGCGCGGCACTTCTTCAACCTGCGTCACAAGCAGATCAACAAGCCGTCGATTCTGGTTATCAGCGCGCTGGCCACGCTGGCCCTGATCTGGGCAATGGCGCCCAGCGCTCCGCAAGCGCCCGCCACCAGCAATGCAGACGGCACCCCAGTAACCCGCGTAGCGGATGCGGATGTTAGCCAACTGCTGGCGACCCACTGCATGGCGTGCCACGCCGCCCAACCCAGCAGCCCAGCGTTCCAGGCGCCACCGGCCGGCATCACGCTGGAAAACCTGGAGCAGCTCAAGCAGCACCGCGACAAGGTCCAGCAGGCTGCAGTGGCAACCGAATACATGCCGCTTGGCAACATGACCGGTATTACCTCGGAGGAGCGCAGCATGCTGGGGCAGTGGTTGCGGGAAAATCCTTGAGGTTGTAGGCCGCAGGTCAGGAGTTGACGCTGGCGAGTACCGAGGCAGGGTTGCGTCCCGGCCAGCGCTGGTGCGGTTGAAGCCGTTGTTCGCAATGGAGCTCGGCTTTCCCCAAGGACGCGGGCTCGTTCGGTCTGTTGGCGTTTTGGTTTCGGCGGCTAAGGCTCCCAGCGTGCCAGCAGCGCTAGATGATCTTGCCGCGCTTGTGCCTGACTGATTGGCTGCAGGCGTATTTTCTGCCCCGGCGCACATTGCGCCAGCCGGGCCAGGGACGCTGGCGTGAGCGCGCCCAGCCTTGGATAGCCACCGATGGTCTGGCGGTCGTTCATCAGTACTATCGGCTGGCCATCGGGCGGCACCTGTACGGCGCCGAGTGGGATGCCTTCGGAGATCAGCGCATCGCCTTGATAGCGCAGTGCTGGGCCGGTTAGGCGCATACCCATGCGGTCGGCGCGTTGATCCAGCGTCCAGTGTTGGTTGAACAGCTGAAACAGGCTGTCGCCGCTAAATTGGCTGCTTTGCGCGCCGACCAAGAGTTGCAAGGTTACTGGGCTCTTGTAGTCTGGGATCGCCTCGGAAGGCATTTTTCGGCTTACCGCAGGCTGCGCTGAATACGTGAGTTGATTGCCGGGTTTTAGCCCCTTGCCGTCGCCATGCAAACCACCCAGCCCCTCGCGCATCACGGTCGCGACCGCACCCAGAACGGGGTTTGCCTTAAATCCGCCGGCGGCGGCCAGATAGGCTCGCACACCGCTGCGTGGCTGAGTGAATGTGAGCTGCTGGCCGCTGCGTATGGCAAAGACTTGCCAAGGTCTTAGCGGTTGTTGATCCAGTTTTGCATCCAGATCGGCACCGGTCAGCGCCAGCCAACCATCGGCCTCTGCTTTGAGCGTCAGACCACCAAGCGGAATTTCGATCACGCAGGCGTCCAGTGGATTCCCCAATAACCAGTTGGCCCAGTGCTGAGCAATCCAATCCAGCGCTCCGCCTTGGGTTACGCCCAGATGGCGCACGCCAAAACGTCCACCGTCCTGCAGCTGCGCAAAACCCAGACTGTGCTCTACTCGCAGCATGCTCACGGGTTTGGCTCCATGCTCGCATCGTCGCCGCCGAGGCGCAAAAACTCGGCATGGTCGACCGAAACAAAACGGACACGATCGCCGGGTTTGAGCAAGCTGTAACCATCGCGCTCGCGGTCAAACAAGGCTAGCGGACAACGCCCAATCAGGTTCCAGCCGCCGGGCGATACCAGTGGATAGACAGCGGTCTGTCGCTCGGCTATCCCGACGCTGCCCTGCGGGACGCGCTGACGCGGCGTAGCCAGCCGTGGCGCGGCAATGCTCGGATCGACCAAGCCCATATAGCCAAAGCCGGGTGTGAAGCCGAGAGTAAATACCGGGTAGTCGCGGCTGCAGTGGCGGTCTACTACTTGCTCCACAGTACAGCCAGCGCGTTGCGCAAGCGCTTCTAGATCGGGGCCGACACTGGGGTGATACCAGACCGGCAGCTCATGCCGTCGGCCGCTGTCGTTAATCGCCAGCGGTTGTAACCCTTTCAGCGCTTGCAGCACGCGCTCACTAGCCTGTGCTTCGCTCAGTTGCAGGCCGTCATAGTGCAGCATCAAAGTGGTATAGGACGGCACCAGATCAATCAGCTGCGCACCAAAAGCGGTGTGCAGGCGTTCGGCGGCGGCCATCAACCACGGTATGTTGGCCTCGTCGATCACGTCGAACAGGCGCAGCATCAAGCAATCCCACGCGACGCTCTCAATGCGCGGTGTCACAGTGCATCCAGCGCCGCGCGGATACGTGCGACCACGGCGACGGATTCTGCGTTGTCACCATGTACGCAAAGGCTGTCTGCCTGGAGATAGAGTTCGCTGCCGTCGCTCGCGATAAGCGGTTCGCCGTGCGCAAAGGTCAACGCTTGGGCAAGAATACGTTCAGGGTCATGGTGCACCGCGCCGGGCTGATGACGTGGCAACAGATAACCGTCAGCGTCATAACCACGGTCGGCAAAGGCCTCAAACCAGAGCTTTACGCCCTGCTCTGCTGCCAATGATTGCGCCTCGCGGTTGTCGCGGCGCGCCAGCAGCATCAATGGCAGGCTGGCGTCGAAACGCGCGACGGCACGGAGTACCGCGCGCAGCAACTCAGGTTTGCGCATCATGTCGTTATAGAGCGCGCCGTGCGGTTTGACGTAGCTCAGGTTGCCGCCCTCAGCACGGCAGATGCCATCCAGCGCGCCGATCTGATAAAGCAGCATGTCTTCGACTTCCTGCGCGGAGCAGTTCATCGAGCGACGACCAAAACCGACCAGATCTGGATACGCTGGATGCGCGCCAATGCGCACATCATGGCTGACCGCCATTGCAACGGTGCGACGCATGATGCTCGGGTCTGAGGCGTGAAAGCCGCAGGCGATGTTGGCGCAATCCACATGCGGCATAACGGCTTCGTCCATACCCATGGTCCAGGCGCCGAAGCTTTCGCCCATATCGCAATTCAATGTTGGCTTCTGCATGCGCTGCGCTGCTCCTGTTGGGCGTGGCGAAGCTAAAAGGGAACGAAACGCCGCTTTTGCTGCCGGATTTAGAGTGTATTTATGCTGTTCGGCGCACAGAGCGTACCGCAGCTGCCCCTTATGTTCAGATAAGAGAGAGACAATATGAAGATTCTCATGGTTCTCACCTCCCACGACAAGCTTGGCAACACCGGCAAGAAAACCGGCTTCTGGCTGGAAGAGTTTGCCGCGCCCTATTACGTGCTTAAAGACGCTGGCGCCGAGATCACCCTGGCCTCGCCGAAGGGCGGCCAGCCGCCGCTTGACCCGACCAGTGCAGAGCCAGACGCCCTGACCTCCGCGACTGAGCGTTTTGATGCGGATGCCGACGCTAAGGCACAGCTGGCCAGCACTCATGTGCTGTCCAAGGTTGCCGCTAATGATTACGACGCGGTCTTCTATCCCGGCGGGCACGGCCCCATGTGGGACCTGCACGAAGACGCTGATTCACTCGCGCTGCTGGAAGCCTTCGCCAAGGCCGATAAACCCATTGGGGCGGTGTGCCATGCACCGGCGGCACTGGTGAACGCTAAAGGTAAAGACGGTGAGTACCTGATTGGCGCCAAACGCGTGACCGGTTTCTCCAACTCCGAAGAAGACGCCGTGGGCCTGAGCGACGTGGTGCCCTTTATGCTCGAAGACGCGCTGAAAGAAAAAGGCGGCGTGTACAGCAAGGGCGAAGACTGGGGCGAGTATGTGCTGGTAGATGGCTTGCTGGTTACGGGCCAGAATCCTGGGTCCTCCGAGAAAGCTGCGAAAGAGCTGCTGACTTTGCTTAAGGTCATGCCCGGCAGCTAAGCCAGATTGCTACGTGGATCGATAAAAAAAGGGTGCTCACTGGGCACCCTTTTTTCGTAAGTACGAATGCTTACAACACTAGTAACTAGTTCACCAGCCGTAACAATGGCTGCTAACCCTTAGCTCAAAATCATATTGGTCGCCGTTGCATAGGCATACAGCGAGCCTGTTTCGTCGCGCAGATAACCTTCTGAAATTACCAAGCGGCGTGTCTTGTTAATCACTTTCCCTTCGGCAATCAGCGTCTTGTTAAAAGGCACTGGCTTGCACATTTTTACGTTCAGTTCGATGGTGCCATAGCCCACGCCAGCGCCGAGCACGGTGTGAGTAGCGCAGCCGGTGACCGAGTCCATCACTGTGGCGGCAAAGCCGCCGTGCACGCCGCCCATTGGGTTGGTGTGAGTTTCGTTGGCAGTGGCTTTGAATACCACGCGGCCTTCTTCAGCTGCTTCGAACTCCATTGGCACGGTTTTGGCGATTGGAGCAAAGGGCAGTTCGCCGCTCGCGATGGCTTGCATGATTTGCAGGCCGGTCATGTCTTTTAGGTTCATTGCGAATGTCCTTGAGGGGTTTCAGGCTGCGCGAGCAGCCAAGTTAAGTTGTTCGAACCAGTCCAGCGCGTCCTGCCAAAGTGGCTCTGCGTGCGGCCGGAAATAGCCCATGTGGCCCAGCGGGCGCAGGTTCTGTGTTTGTGGGTCGATGGTGACAGCCCGGTAATCGGCGTTGCGATAGGCCGACATAAAGGCGTCGCGCGAGGCGGGCGAGGCCCAGAGATCATCAGTGGCGCTGACTGCTGTGATCGGTGTGGTGATCTCGGCGAAGCGCGCCTCTAGCCCCGGCATCTGCGGGTCTTCAAAGAAGTAACGCGGGAATCGGCACCAATGTTTCCACTTCTGATACACGCCCTTGGGCAAGTCTTCGCCCATGCCCAGTTTACGCCAGGCCAGATAGCCCTTGGCGCGAACGATCAGCGGGGCGATCACGCGCCACATCAAGAGCACGCGTAGCTGCTCGGAGCGCGGCATCCAGCCGTGCCAGCCGGCACCCGTGCCGAAGGTATACAGACCACTGATAGCGGTGTGATTGGGCATCAGGCCAAACGCGTGGCCGCCGAACGAATGACCGACCATGTAGATGGGGAGCGTGCTTGTTTTCAGGTGCTCAACGGCAGCTGCCAGATCTTGCTCTGCCCAGTCCAGATAATCCATTTCAAAGCCTTGCAGGCTTGCCGGTGCGGAGCCGCCGATGCCGCGATAGTCCAGCGTCAGAGTGCTGTAGCCACGGCTGGCGGCGTACTCGGCAAATCGGCGGTAAAAGCCTTGGGGCACGCCGGTGGCGCTGCCGATCAGCAACTGGGCTACAGGGGCTTTGGCTGAGTAAAGAGTGGCGCTCAACGGGTAGCCGTCGGCAGCGATGAGGGTCAATGGTTGCGCCGGTACGGTCGCGGTATCAATGCTCATTGGGAGATGCCTTTTGTTGCAGTCGAACATGCCCCAGCAACGCACGAAAAGCGCGCTCCAGCGGCAGGGTGTCGCCAGCGACGCGGGCCATGATCAAGCCACCCTCGTAGCTGGAGAAGATGAGCGCCGCGAGGTCCGCGCTGTGCTCTGCCGGATATCCCGCGGTGTTCAGGTGACTGGCTAGCTGTTGTTGAACACGGTTGAAGCTGTGGTTGATTGCCAGGCGCAGATCGATGTCTTCGGCATTGCTGTCCAGTGCGGCGGCGGCCATGGGGCAGCCGAGCCGAAACTCGCTGGCTTCGATGCGCCGCAGGGCGCTTTCGATCCAGTGGGCAATGGCCTCTAGCGGATCATCATGTTCGGCAAACAAGCGGGTGAAAAAGCGCACGAGCTGCTCAGCAGTCTGTTCGATGGCGGCTAGTGCTAGTTCTTCTTTACCGCCGGGAAAATGGTGGTAGAGGCTGCCCTTGGGCGCCTTGGCCTGTGCCAATAATTCAGTTAGCCCGGTGCCGTGCAGTCCGTTGCGTTGCAAGGTTATTTGCATAGCATTGACCAGCCGTGAGCGTGTATCAGTGTTCTTCATGCCGCTATTTATAGACCGATCAGTCTACTGAGTAAATAGTGTTGCCAGAAATTTAACGAAGTTTAGTCCTGTAATTCTGGTTTAAGACGCTGCCACAGGACGAACAGCGGTTCCGCCAAAAACATCACCAGAAACAGCCGCAGCACCTGTAGTGCGGTGACTACGGCGACTGACAAATGCAGCGCCTCGGCGGTGAGGCACAGCTCGGTGATGCCGCCGGGCATCATGCCGAGCATCAGACTGACACGATCAACATTGCCGAGCGTGCTCAGCAATATCGCTGCGGCAGCGGCAACCAGCATCGCCAGCAGGGTAAACAGCCACACTCGCAGCAGGAAGGCCGGCGCTTTTCGGAAGAAAGCACGGTCAAAGTGGCAGCCTAACGCACTACCAATTAGCCACTGCCCAGCCGCGCTGGTGCCGGCTGGCAGAGCGATGTTGATATCCAGCAATACACCGCCAGCGGCGCAGGCGATCAGCGGCCCGAGCATCCATGGATTGGGCTGACGCAGACGCCGCAACAGGACTGCCAGCAAACCGCCCAATGGCACTAGCCAGGCCAGCGTGAGGAGATCGGTGGGCAGCGGTGCTGGTGCGTCGACCGCAGGCAGTGCCCAGGTGAAGAGTGCGGGAATTAGCAAAACCACCATCAGCAGACGCAGGCTATGCGCGGCTACCACGTTGGCGAGATTGGCTTGATGGCGGGCGCCGATGACGGCCATCTCGCTGGCGCCGCCGGGCATGCTGGCGAAATAGGCGGTGGCGCGGTCATAGCCGGCGCGAGTGAGAATCCGAATGCCGATAAGGCTAAGCAGGAAGGTGCCGCAGGCGCCGATCATTATCAGCCCCAGATGGCTGATGACCTGTTCAAAGACGGGGGTAGTGAAGTGCAGACCTATGGCGCTGGCGACTATCCATTGCCCGGCCTGGCGTGAACCTGGCGGCGGTTCACACAGGCAGCCGCTGCAACGCAGCAGGATGACCGCCAGCAGTGAACCGGTCATCCAGGGCAACGGCCAGCCCATCAGGCTGGCCAGCCATCCGCCGAGCGCTCCGATCAGTGGAGCGCTGGCGTATTTCAACCAGCGGGGCTGGCTGCCCGGTTCAGGCATTGGCCAGCTTGGCGCTGCGCTTGGCGCGGTAACGACGCCAGAACGGCAGCGCGATCATCGCGGCCACCAGTGCCCACAGGCCAATGGCGATTGGGCTGGAAAACAGAATGCCAAGGTCGCCGTTGGAGATCGACAGTGCGCGGCGCAGGTTGCTTTCCATCATGTCGCCGAGGATGAAGCCCAGCAATAGCGCAGAGAGCGGGAAGTCCAGCTTGCGCAGCAGATAGCCGAAGATGCCGATGGCGATCATCAAAAACAGATCGAAGGTAGTCGCATGCACCGCGTACACCCCGATTGAGGTGATGATTGCGATGGCGGGCACTAGCGTCCAGTTCGGTACTGAGAGGATGCGGGTGAACAGCTTGATCATCGGTATGTTCATCACGATCAAAATGATGTTGGCGACAAACAGCGAGGCAATCAGACCCCAGACGATCTCAGGCTGGTTCTGGAACAGTAGTGGGCCGGGCGTAATGTTGTACAGCGTCAGCGCGCCGAGCATCACTGCCGTGGTGCCTGAGCCTGGAATACCGAGGGTCAGCATCGGGATCATCGAGCCACAGGCCGAAGCGCTGTTGGCGGTTTCTGGTGCGGCTAGGCCACGCAGATCGCCGTCACCGAAGCGGCCACTATCGCCGGCCAATTTTTTCTCCGACATGTAGCTGACGGCGCTGGCCAGGGTGGCACCGGCGCCCGGCAGGACGCCGAAAATAAAGCCCAGCACACCGCAGCGCAGGTTGGTCGCCAATACCGAGCTGCCTTCCTTGAGGTTGAACAGCATGCGACCGCTGGTCTTAAGTGCGGTCTGGCCGTGGTGGGTGCGCTCCAGCAGCATGAGGATTTCGCTGATGCTGAACAGCCCCAATACCAGTACGACGAACTGGATGCCGTCAGACAGGCCCAGGCTGCCAAAGGTGAAGCGATACACGCCGCTGTTGGCGTCGATGCCAACGCAGGACAGCATCAGGCCGATCAGTACGGCAACGGCAGTCTTGACCGGTTTGTCGCCGGCCATGCCGGCCAGACAAACAATCGCAAAGACCATCAGCATGAAGTACTCGGCCGGCCCGAACGAAACCGCCCATTTGGCCAGCAGTGGCGCAAAGACGATCACCCCTACCGTGGCGATCATGCCGCCGATAAACGAACTCCAGGCGGAGATCGACAAGGCCACACCCGCTTTGCCTTGGCGCGCCAGGGGATAACCGTCCAGCGTCGTCATTACCGCGGATGCTTCACCGGGGATGTTCAGCAAAATCGAGGAAATGCGGCCGCCGTATTCGCATCCCAGATAGACCGAGGCGAGCAGGATCAGCGCGGTTTCCGGTGGTAAGCCGAGTGCGAAGGCAACCGGGATCAGCAGTGCGACGCCGTTGATGGGACCAAGGCCCGGCAACAAGCCGACGATGGTGCCGATGGTGGTACCCGCCAGTGCAGTGACGAGGTTGTTTGGGCTAAGCGCGACGTCGAAGCCTTGTCCGAGATATTGCAGCGTATCCATGATCAGATCTCCAATCCGGCCAGCACGCCAAGCGGCAGCGGCACGTCCAGAATGCGGTCGAAGAGAAAGTACAGGCTGGTGCCGAGTACGACGGCGAGAACCACGCTGGGCAGCCAACGGCCACCGAACAGGCGTGCCATGCCCAAGGCGAACAAAATGGCGCTGGGTACAAAGCCAAGACTTTCAAACAATGAAGCGAGGGCCAGCAGCAGCGCGAGGCAGATGGCGACTTTGATCAGCATCGGCTTGGTCAGCGCTGGCTCATCGCTGGGGCTGCTCTCCAGCGCAGGTTTGATCAGCAGCACCAGTGCACCCAGCCCTAGCAGAATCAGCAGCATCAGCGGGTAGGCGCGCGGCCCTACAGGCTCATAGGAAAAGGGCGCATGAAAGCCCCAGGCGATGACGCCAAGGCACAGGCAAGCCAGCAGCAGGCTCGCCGCAAACAGACGTTGATAGAGCATGGGTATGTCCTCGCAGGCGCAGCGTGGGCCCAGGGCCGCACGCTGGCGAAGCTGTTACTGAACCGGGTTTATCGAGTTCGGGTGACTGATCAGCGGTTACTGAACCAGGCCAAACTCGGCGGCGAGTGACTTGTACTGAGCCACCTCCTTCTTCACGTAGGCGTCGAGTTCGTCGCCGGTCATGGCGAAGGGGAAGAGCTCGCGCTGGGCGCGTAGGGTGGCGAAGTCGTCGGAGGCGAGCAGCTCGTCAAAGCTGTTCTTCCACCAGGCGAAGTCTTCAGCGCTGACGTCTGGCCCCATGTAAAAGCCGCGCACTACAGGCCAGCTAACATCAAAGCCCTGTTCTTTGGCGGTGGGGATATCTTCGACAATGTCACCTTCCAGGCGCTCGTCAGCGAGGATCGCCAGAATGCGCATGTCACCGCTTTCGATGTGGGGCATGGCGTCGGAAATGTCGGAGCTGGCCACCTGAATGTGGCCGCCCAGCAAGGCTGTGGCCAATTCGCCGCCGCCTTCCATGGCGACGTAGCGCAGGCTGCGTGGGTCGATACCGGCAGCGCGAGCGACCAGCGCCGTTTGCATCCAGTCCTGGCTGCCAACGGTGCCGCCGGAGCCGATCACTACCTTGGAGGGGTCTTTCTTCAATGCGGCGACCAGATCATCCAGTGTCTTGAACTCGGAGTCTGAACGCACCGCGATGGCGCCGTAGCTAGTACCGACGGCTGCCAGCCACTTGACTGCCGTTTCGTCATACCGACCGAACTTACCCTGCGCCAGATTCAGCAGCGAACCGGTAGAAAAGGCAGTGATGGTGCCCGGATCATCGGCGCGTTGCGCAACCACGGAGTTGTAGGCCACGGCGCCAATGCCGCCCGGCATATAAGTGACGCGCATCGGCCGTGACAGGTGCTTGCCGTCGAGCAGCGCGCTTTGCGCCAGCTTGCAGGTCAGGTCAAAGCCGCCGCCGGGTGAGGCCGGGGCGATGCATTCCGGACGCTTGGGTTCAGCAGCCAGGGTGTAACCGGCCAAGCCAAAGCAGATGGCTGCGAGCAGAGCAGAACGAAGTGTTGTTTTCATGGGTGGTTCCTCATGGTTTTTATTGTAGTGCTTACCAGATGGGTAGGCTGTAGCTGACGATCAGACGGTTCTCATCGGCGTTGCGGGCGAAGTCGGAGCGATAGCTCGCGTTGCGCCAGCGCAGGCCGAGGTTCTTCAGTGCGCCATCCTGGAACACGTACTGCAGCTCGGTGTCGCGCTCCCATTCCGAGCCCGAGCCGCCGGCTACCGGTTTGGCGTCATCACCGCTGATGTAGCGGCTCATAAAGCTCAGGCCGGGGATGCCGAGGGCGGTAAAATCGTAGTCATAACGCAGCTGCCAAGAGCGCTCGTTGGCTTCGGCAAAATCATTGATCTGGACGAAGTTGACCAGAAAAGGGTTGCTGCCATCGACGTAAGGAAAGGCGTTGTCGCCGTGCATTTGCTGCAGCGACACGGTCAGCTCGTGACCGGCCTGGCCGTAGCCGAGGCGACCCTGCCAAGCCTGGTTATCGATTTTGCCGGCGTTGGCGCTGCCCTGGTCGTCGGAGACCGCGACGCGCAGCTCGCTGCTCAGCTTGCCTTCGCCCAGCGCGTACGCATGGGTTAAACCAAAAACCTGTTGGCGGTAGATATCATCCAGTTGTGCCAGATAGTAGCTGCCCGCCAGGTCGGTGCTGAATTGGTAATTCAGACCGGCCCAATCAAAATTGTCGGCACTGAACGAACCGCCAAAACGGCGGTTGCGGTTGTTCAGTGCCATATCTTCAGCATCGGTGGAGTCGCGCTCGGTAGTCTTGGTAAGACGACCCAGTTCAATGTCGAGTTTTTCGAATTCGTTAACGCCCAGCCGGCCGCCCTGAAAGGTTTGCGGCAAAATGCGGCTGGTGTTGGGTTGGAGTATCGGGTTTTTTGGCATCAAGGTGCCGATCTGCAGCTCTGATTCGGAGTAACGCGCCTTGGCGGTCAGTCCCAGCTTGCTGTATTCATCAGCGGCGCGGCCATCGTCGTGGGTTGGCAGCAGGCCAGTGCCGGTGCGGTCGGGGCTGGAATCCAGCTTCACGCCGAGCATGGCTTTGGCATCCAGACCAAAGCCAACGGCGCCTCGGGTAAAGCCGGATTGCAGGTCAAGAATAAAACCCTGCGCCCACTCTTCACGCTTGGATTGGCCAGTGCCTTCACGAAAGTCGCGATTGAAATAGATATTGCTGGTGCTGAACTTGGCGCTGCTGTCTTCGACGAAACCTTCTGCATGTAGCAGTGGTGCGAGCAGTAGTGAGCTGGTGGCGAGCAGAGTGCTAGGCAAACCCCGGCGCCGAGCCATGGATGCTGTGATCATACGGGTACTCCATTGTTCTTTTTTTGTGTTTTGCTGCTACTTCGGTGGGTGACCGTCGGGTGATGCTAATGCGCTAACCTTTCAGCAACCTTTCATCTGCAAAGGCACGCAGGCCGCGCTGTGCAGAGCCGACGAGCGGTGTACACTCAGCCAAATTCCCCTTATTGAGAGAGAGCAGCAGTGCGCATTCTGCTGGTAGAAGACGACCCCGAACTGGCTGACAGTCTATCCCGCGCGCTCAAGGCCGGGGGCTGGACGGTGGACACGCTGCACGATGGCATCGCCGCTGATCTGGCGTTGCGCAGCGAGGATTACGCCCTAGCGATTCTTGATGTTGGCTTACCGCGCCAGGATGGCTTTGAGGTGTTACGCAAATTGCGTGAACGCGGGCAGACCCTGGCAGTACTCATGTTGACGGCGCGTGGCGAAGTAGCTGATCGCGTGCGCGGTCTGAATCTGGGCGCTGATGATTATCTAGCCAAACCCTTTGAGTTGAGTGAGCTGGAAGCACGGGTCAACGCCCTGCTGCGGCGTAGTTTGATGGGCGGCGAACGTCAGCAGCAATGCGGAACCTTGGCCTACGATCTGAACGACCGACGGTTCAGTTTGGCCGAGACGTCGCTGGCGCTGCCTTCACGCGAACACGCGGTGCTGGAAAATCTGATTGCGCGTCCGGGTCGGCTGATGAGCAAGGAGCAACTGGCCGGCAAGGTGTTTGGTCTGGACCAGGACGCCAACCCTGAAGCGATTGAAATCTACATCTCGCGGCTGCGACGCAAGCTGGAAGGCAGCGGTGTGCGTATCGTCACGTTTCGTGGTTTGGGTTATCTGTTGGAGGCCGATGCATGAGTTTGCGTGGCCGGCTGTTACGGCGGCTGGCGCTGGTGCTCTCCATTCTGTTGCTGCTGGGTAGCAGCTTTGCCTATTGGAACGCGCGCCGCGCCGCGGATACGGCTTACGACCGCTCGCTGCTGTCCTCTGCCCGCGCTATCGCCGAGCGACTCTACGATGAGCAAGGTGAGCTGTCAGTTGAAGTGCCTTATATCGCGCTCGATAACTTTGCCTACGACATCACGGGTCGCCTTTACTACCAGGTACTGGATCTGCAAGGTCGCTCGGTCTCCGGTTATGAAGACCTGCCGGGGCCGAATGAAGACGTACCTATGACGCAGGATTATCCAGCGCTCGCGCGTTTTTACGATGCCGATTACCGCAATACGGGGGTGCGCCTGGTCAGCCTGTTGCAACCGATCAGCGGCGGCAGCAGCCAAGGCATGGCGGAAATCCGCGTGGCAGAAACACTGGAAGCGCGCGAGCGTATGGCGCGTAACCTGCTGCGCCAATCACTGATCAACCTGGGGGTGCTGGCCGCTAGCGCTTTGTTGATGGCCTGGTTGGCGGTGACGGCGGCGTTGCGCCCCTTGCAGCGCTTGCGTAATGAAGTGGCCGAGCGACGCAGCGATGATCTGCGGCCAATTAATACGACGGGTCTTCAGCGCGAAGTGCGCCCGCTAGTGGATTCGATTAACCACTTTACCGGGCGGCTCAGGGAGAACTTCGAGCGCCAACGCGACTTCATCGCTGAAGCCTCGCATGAGTTGCGCACGCCGCTGGCGGCGCTCAAGGCGCGCATCGAACTGGGCCTGCGCAGCGAACAACCGACGGATTGGCAGCAGGCGCTGCATGAAGCAGATGCCAGTACCGATCGCACTATTCAGTTGGCAAACCGATTGCTGTCGATGGCGCGGATTGAACGTGGCGCGCGGGCGGTGGCCGAGGGCAGCGCGGAGTTGATCGAGATGGCGCCGTTGGTACAGGAGCTGGCATTGGCGATGGCACCGCTGGCGCACGGTCGCGCGGTCGCGCTGGCGTTGGAAGTAGACGCACCTTTCAGTGTCTGGGGAGAGCCAACGTTGTTGCAAGAGCTGTTGGGCAATCTGATTGATAACGCGCTGCACCACACGCCCAAGGATGGGCAGATCATTTTGCGTTTACGGGCGCCGGCGGTGCTAGAGGTGGAAGACAGCGGCCCCGGTATTCCGCAAGCTGACCGCGATCGGGTATTTGAGCGCTTTTATCATCAAAGCCCGGAAGGGACCGGGCTAGGACTATCGATTGTCGGTGAGATCTGCCGCGCCCATCGTGCCAACATTAGTCTGCACGAGGGCGCCGTCAGCGGCCTGCTGGTACGGGTTAGTTTTCCCGCCTGAGGCCAGCCACAAATCTTACTTGGCGCGATGCCATTCGTACTGCTGGAAAACTTCGTCGACCGGGGTCTGAGCTACATGGTTTGTGTAGTTGCTCATGACCTTCTGGGCCAGACCGAGAATCACCTCTAGTACCTGGCGCTGGGCATAGCCGGCGGCGTAAAAGGCATCCAGGTCGGCTTTATCCACTTCACCGCGCTTACGCACCATAGCCAAAGTGAAGGTGCGCAGGGCTTCCAGCTTGCTGTCGGGGAGCGGCGTTTCGTTGCGCAGGGCGTCGGTGATGTCGTCTGATACTTTCATCATCTTGGCGATACCGGTGTGCGCAGGCACGCAATAGTGGCATTCGTGCTCGACGTTAATGGTCTGCCAAACCACGGTCAGCTCATCGGCGTTAAAGCTGCTGTCCTGAAACAGGCCGTGTAGCACCTGATAACCATCAAGCAGGCCGGGTGCTTCCGCCATGACCTTGTGCAGGCCTGGGATGCGACCAAAACCTTTTTCTGATTTCTCCAGCAGCGCCTTGGAAGCTTCCGGGGCGGATGTTTTGTCGTGTAGTTTGAAATCTGACATAGGATCTCCGAGCTGTTGATGTTTTTGAGCGATTGCTCAGGTAGTTCACCGTAGCTGTATTTGAGTGATCATTCAAGTTATTATTGAGCGCTCGCTCAACCAGCCCTTCGTCAATCCAACTCAGGACAGCTTCGATGCCCAGACCCGCCCGCCATGACCGCCAGATTGCGTTGGATAAAGCCGTTGACCTGTTTTGGGAGCGTGGTTACCACGCTACCTCAATGAAGCATCTTGAGCAGGCCCTGGATATGCGCCCCGGCAGCTTGTACGCCACTTTTGGCAGCAAGAGTGGCTTGTTCAGCGAAGCCCTCAACTCCTACGCCCGGCAGATGGCGGAGGAGTTGGCAGGCTGTCTGAGTACCAGTGACAACTTGGTTGAAGGGTTCAAATTTTACCTGCGCAGCCTCGCCGGCCCTTGTCTGGTGCGCGAAAATCGCCCGCCGCGAGCGTGCATGTTGATCAAGACGTTATTGGAAGTGAACGAAGAAGAGCCCGCCTTGCAGCAGCAGGTTAATCACGTGCTGGATCAGATGGAGCAGCTGTTGGCGGCTGAGTTGGGCCGCGCTCAGGCGCAGGGCGAAATTCGCTTAGAAGTAGACTGCGCGCGCCTTGCGCGTTTGCTGCAAGGGCAGGTGATCGGTCTGCGCAGTTTCGCGCAGCGTGATACCAATCCAGAGCATTTGGCCGATCTGGCCGAGGACATGGGTTCCCTGTTTGAGTCTTATTTGATTCACTGAAGATAATTTAAATTATGCATGTAATGCTATGCAGGCTGTTTAAATTATGGTTATCATCTGATGGTGTTGCCCATTTACCTTGTCATTGAGGAACAACGCCATGACATCCATTGTTATCGCCGGCTACGTACGCTCCCCTTTTCAGTTCGCACGCAAAGGCGGCTTGATCAATCTGCGCCCTGACGATCTGGCCGCGCAGGTGCTGGCCGGTTTGGTATCTCGTCTTGATCTGGACCCCGCGCTCCTTGAAGACGTGATCATGGGGTGTGCCTACCCGGAAGCCGAACAGGGCACGAATATCGCGCGGATCGCCAGTTTTCGCGCCGGCTTCCCGGATACCTTGGGTGGTGTGACGGTGAACCGTTTCTGTGGTTCCTCCATGACTGCGATCCACTTTGCTGCGGGCCAAATCATGCTGGGCGCTGGCGAGGCCTTCATTGCCGCTGGTGTTGAGTCCATGACGCGCGTGCCTATGGGTGGGTTCAATCCTTCGGCCAATCCGGATCTGCTGCAAAGCTTCCCCGAGGTTTATATGGCGATGGGGCATACCGCAGAAGAAGTAGCACGGCGTTTTGAGGTGAGCCGTGAGGAGCAGGACGAGCTGGCCGTGCTATCGCACGCCAAGGCGGCCAAAGCGCGTGAAGCGGGTTTGTTGGCAGATGAAATCGTGCCGGTGACGACGCCTGACGGTGTGGTGACAGAGGATGGTTGTATCCGCCCCGGTACCAACCTTGAGGCGCTCGCGCAGCTTAAACCAGCGTTTGGCGGTATGGTGACCGCAGGCACTGCGTCGCCACTCACGGACGGAAGTGCAGCGGTGTTGGTATGCACCGAAGAGTTTGCCCGCAAGCATGGGCTACCGATGCTTGCGCGTATTAAAGCGGTCGCCGTGGGCGGCTGTGCGCCAGAGATAATGGGTATGGGGCCGGTAGAGGCAACGCGTAAAGTGCTTGCTCGCGCCGGGCTGAGCATCAATGATGTCGACCTGATGGAAATCAACGAGGCGTTCTCCAGCCAGTCAATCGCCTGTTTGCGTGAGCTGGGCATGCCGCTGGAGAGGGTCAACCTAGATGGTGGCGCTTTGGCGTTGGGGCATCCATTGGGTGCCACCGGTGCGCGCATTACTGGCAAGGCTGCGGCATTGCTGAGACGCACCGGTGGCCGGTATGCGATTGCCACGCAATGCATTGCGGGCGGCCAGGGCGTTGCTACCTTGCTGGAAGCGATATCTCACTAACGATATCGAGCTAAATAGATAACTAAAAAAATATTGGGCCAACGTTGGCCCTGCGAGTGGGAAAGGGAGAATTCAGGATGTCTGCAGGAAAAACCCTGTTGCTGGCGTGTCTGCTGGTTGCGATCGTGGGCTGTGAGAAAAACGACGAAGCCCCCATCACTAACGACACCGCGCAGCCGCGCATGGTGCTGGCAACTGAGGTGCATCCAGCCACTAGCCGCGGTGCCACTTTTACCGGGGTGGTCGCCGCGCGCACGGAAAGCGAGTTGGGCTTTCGCGTCGCGGGCAAAGTGATTGAGCGTCGGGTTGATCCGGGTGAGCGGGTCAGCAAGGGCGATACCCTGCTGGTGTTGGACGTGGATGATTTTGAGCTGGCACTGCGCGCCGCCAACAACCGCGTGCGTTCGGCGCAGGCCTCGTTGCGGCAAGCGCAGGATGATGAAAAACGCTATCGCCAGTTAGTCGAGACTGGCGCGGTGTCACGTCGTTCTTTTGATGAGGTGGTCACTGGCTTGCGGGTGGCGGAGGCGAACATGGCCTCGGCCCGTGCCGATAACGCTCAGGTGGAAAATCAGCGCGGCTATTCAACCCTGACGGCCGATGCCGATGGCGTGATTACCGACGTGCTGGCGGATGCTGGTCAGGTGGTTGCTGCGGGTCAAGTCGTTGCCCGATTGGCGCATAGAGGTGCGCGTGAGGCGGTCATCAGTATTCCGGAAACCCAACGCCACCTGGCTGACCACGCGGCCGCTGCGCAGCTCTTCGGTGACCCCGACACCATTATTCCGGCCAAATTGCGCGAGCTGTCGGCCTCTGCTGACCCAGTCACGCGTACCTATCGCGCCCGCTATGTGCTGGAAGACGGTGAAACGCCACTGGCGATTGGTGCAACAATAAGCATTCACTTGGATGACAGCGCCGCTTCTGCGCTAGCTCGAGTACCGCTCGGTGCGCTGTACGACGCGGGTGCTGGCACCGGTGTATGGGTCATAGATGAAGCCTCGACCGTGCACTTTACCCCGGTCAAAGTGGCCAGTCTGGGACAGGAGTATGCGCTGCTGTCTGAAGGGCTGCGCGAGGGGCAACGCATCGTTGCGCTGGGCGCGCACCTGCTACATGAAGGGGATGCGGTACGGCTGTTGCCAAAGGCGCCTTGGGCCGCTGATTCTGCTGCACGGGAACTCTGACCATGGGTGGTTTTAACTTATCCGCCATGGCGGTACGCAACCCCGCAGTGACCCTGTTCCTAATTATCGCGATATTGCTCTCGGGTCTGTTTGCTTTTGGCAAATTGGGCCGTGCGGAAGATCCTTCTTTTACCGTAAAGGTGATGACCGTTACCGCCGCCTGGCCGGGTGCAACCGCCCAGGAAATGCAGGAGCAGGTGGCCGACCGGCTGGAAAAGCGGCTGCAGGAGCTGGAATATTACGATCGAGTGGAAACCACCTCGCAGCCCGGTTTGGTAGCGATGAAGGTAATTTTTTCCAATGCTGCGCCACCGGAACTGATTCCCGAACTGTTCTATCAGACACGTAAAAAACTCGAAGACGAGGCCAGCAAGCTGCCGAATGGCGTGCGTGGTCCGTTTTTCAACGATGAATACAACGACGTATATTTTGCACTCTACGCGCTGGAAGCAGGGGAGTTGCCGCATCGCCAGTTGGTGCAGTTGGCCGAGCAGATGCGTCAGGACTTTTTGCATCTGCCTGGGGTGAAGAAGGTCAACATTCTCGGCGAACAGCCGCAGCGCATCTTCGTCGAATTCTCTTATCAGCGCTTGGCCACCTTGGGGCTGACACCGGATCAGATATTCTCAGCGTTGGCGCGCCAGAATGCTGTGGCGCCGTCCGGGTCGGTAGAGACCGCCGGACCGCGTGCTTACATTCGTGTGGATGGCGCCTTCGATAGCCTTGAGCAAATCGAGAACGTACCCATAGTTGCCAACGGCCGGGTGTTGCGTATGGCTGATGTGGCGCAGGTACGCCAAGGCTATGAAGACCCTGCCAGTTACCGTATTCGCCATCAGGGCGAGCCGGCGTTGATGCTTGGCGTGATCATGCAGAAGCACTTCAACGGTTTGGAGTTGGACAAGTCACTGATTGCTGAAGAGCAGCGCCTGCAGGATAGTTTGCCGCTGGGTATTCACTTCACCAAGGTGTCGGACCAGGCCAGCAAGATCAGCAGTGCGGTTAACGAGTTTATGCTCAAGTTCTTTGTCGCGCTCGGCGTGGTTATGTTGATCAGTTTGCTGGCGCTGGGCTTTCGTGTCGGCTTGGTGGTCGCAGCGGCGGTACCGCTGACACTGGCGGTGGTGTTTGTGATCATGCTGATGACGGGGCGCGAGTTTGATCGCATCACCCTGGGCGCACTGATCCTCTCGCTGGGTCTGTTGGTGGATGACGCGATCATTGCGATTGAAATGATGGTAGTGAAGCTGGAAGAAGGTATGGATCGGGTGTCTGCCGCGACCTTTGCGTGGTCCTCCACTGCGGCGCCCATGCTCACCGGTACCTTGGTCACTATCATCGGTTTTCTGCCAGTGGGTTTCGCCCGTTCCGGCGCAGGGGAATACGCCGGTAATATCTTCTGGATTGTTGGCTTTGCGCTGATCTCTTCCTGGGTGGTGGCGGTGGTGTTCACGCCTTACTTGGGCGTGAAACTACTCCCCAATATCAAACCGGTAGAGGGTGGCCACGATGCTATTTACGCTGGCCCGTTCTACGCACGGCTACGCGCAATAGTGGAAGGCTGTATTCGTTGGCGCTGGCCAGTGACCGGCTTGGTGCTAGCGGTTTTTGTGTTGTGCGTCATGGGCATGGGTTTGGTGAAGAAGCAGTTCTTCCCTAACTCTGACCGCTCCGAGGTGATGCTGGAGGTTTACATGCCACCGGGTACCGCCTTCAAAAATACCGAAGCGGTAGTGCATCGAGTAGAGCAGGCGCTGTTGGAGGAACCGCAGACCGAGATGGTCGACTCCTACGTAGGCGGCGGCGCACCGCGCTTCTTCCTCTCGTTGAACCCCGAACTACCTGATCCGGCGTTCGCCAAAATCGTGGTGCAAACGGCCGATGCCGACACACGTGACGCGCTTATAGTGCGCATGCGTGAGCGGGTTGCCGCTGGAGAATTTCCGGGCGCGCGGGTGCGGGTAATCCAGCTGGTGTTTGGCCCGCCGGTACCCTTCCCTGTGGTGTTCCGGGTCAGTGGGCCGGATCTGGATACCTTGCGCAGTATTGCCGAGCAAGTGCGTTCGCGGGTCGATGCCAACGCGATGACCCGCGATACGGTTATCGATTGGGGCGAGAAATCCAGCAGCTATCGTCTGCTGCTGGATCAAGACCGTTTGCGCTTGTTGGGCTTTACGCCAGCGCAGGTTAAATCTCAGATTAACGCTCTACTTTCGGGTAACCCGATTACCGAGGTGCGCGAAGGCAACCGCACCGTCTCGGTGGTGGTGCGTGCGATCAACGCACAGCGTGAGAACTTGCAAAGCATTGAGAACCTGACCATCACCAATGACGCCGGGCGCGCTATTCCGCTGCAACAGGTAGGGCGTTTTGTGCCGGTAATGGAAGACCCGATTCTACGTCGCCGCAACCGTGAGCCAACCTTTGAGGTGCGCTCGGATACTGCACCGGGGATTCAGCCACCGGATGCAGCTTTAGCGGCCTATGCTGACTTGAAGGAGCTGGTAGCCGAGTTGCCCTCGGGGTATAGCATCACCATCGGTGGCCCGGTAGAAGAAAGTGCGATTGCCAACAAGGCGCTGGCGGTACTCTTCCCGATCATGATCCTGCTGATGCTGGTGGTTATCATGTTCCAGGTGCGCTCCTTTGGCGTGATGTTCATGGTGTTCGCCACCGCGCCCTTGGGCTTAGTGGGCGCGGTACCGGCACTGCTGATCTTCAATCAGCCGTTTGGCTTCAACGCGATTCTGGCGCTGATCGGCATCGGCGGGATTCTGATGCGCAACACGCTGATTTTCACCGATCAGATTCGACAGAATCAGGATCACGGCATGCCCATTCATGAGGCGGTTGTCGAAGCCACGGTGCGTCGTGCGCGCCCGGTCGTGCTTACTGCGCTGGCGGCAGCGCTGGCATTTATCCCGCTCACACTTTCGGTGTTCTGGTCATCGCTGGCCTTTGTGCTGATTGGCGGTGTGCTGATGGGCACGCTTTTGACGCTGCTGTTTCTGCCGGCACTGTGCAGTCTGGTCCTCGGTGCAGGCAGCAAGAGGACAGAGCAGTCAGTCACCGCGACCGGTGGTCAACGTTGATGCTGTGCTTGTGGATGTATAGGTATAAAATGACGGCCTGCATTTAAAGCCGGGAGGCGGTATGCGTTACTCAGAGGATCACAAAGCCAAAACCCACCAGTTGATTCTGGATGAAGCGGCGCGGCGGTTTCGGGCCGACGGCGTCGGCGCCACCGGCCTCCAGCCCCTGATGAAGTCGCTGGGTCTAACCCACGGCGGTTTTTACGCACACTTCAAGTCCAAGGATGACCTGGTCGAGCAGTCGCTGCAGCATGCGACTGCTCAGCTTAGGGCTTCATTGGCCTTGAAGACGGGGCCGGATGCGCCCTTGTCGCAGCTGATTGAAACCTATCTTTCACCGCAGCACCGCGCCAACCCCGGGCAAGGCTGCCCGCTGCCAACGGTTTCAGCTGAACTGGGCCAGAAGGGACAACCGAGTCCGACCACCGACAAGGTGATCAACAACCGGCTGCAGAGCATTGCCAGCAAGCTGCCAGGTGAAGATGCCGCGCAGCAGAGCATGCTGGTGCTGTCGGCCATGGTCGGCGCACTGGTGTTGTCACGGAGTGTGTCTGATCCGGCGCTGGCAGATGAGCTGCTGGAGAACGCGCGGGAGCAGTTGATCAAGCTGGTTGAGAAGCCTGCGGCCTGATGCTTTTGTGGCACATATGCTGAAAGCAGCCCCTGCCGTGAAGACGGTGGGGGCTGTTGCATTTCAGGCGTAGCGCGCAGCCGGCAGCTTGTGCGACAGGTTGGGTGCCAGCTGCATGCGGGCCTGCAACAGGCTCTGCCAATCGGCGCTGTTGGGTAGCGACGGAATAGTCACCAATTCACCTTGGTCGAACCCGCGCAAGGCGGCATCAACCAGATCACCGGCATCCATCATCATAGCGTCGAGCGAAGGATCGTGTGACGCACCGCTGCGTTGCCATATTTCCTTGCCCGTCATGCCCGGCAGCACCGCCTGGATCTGTACGCCACGATCGCCGATTTCGGCGTGCAGGCTCTGCGTCAGACTGAGCACATAAGCCTTGCTCGCAGCATAGACCGCGTTGAAGCGCTCCGGCAGAAGGGCTACCACCGACCCTAGATTAATAATGCCACCACGGCCCGCCATGCTGAAGTTCACCGCAGCAGCGCTAGACAGTAGCGTAAGGGCCAATACGTTGAGTTGCAGCAGGGCGGCGACGCTGTGTCGGTCGGACTCAACCAGCGAGCCGCTGAGTGAGACGCCGGCATTATTGACCAACAGGCTGATCTGCTGATCCCCGCGCAGGCGCTTTGCTACGCGTTCGATTGCCCGGGTTTCGCTGAGGTCGGCCGGCAATGGCTCGACGCTGACGCCGTACTTTTTCTCAAGGCGTGTGGCAAGACGCTGTAGTCGATCTTGATCTCGCGCCACTAGCAACAGATCGTGGCCGCGTCGAGCGAGGCGGTCTGCATAGGCGGCCCCTATTCCGGATGAAGCCCCGGTAACTAGCGCAGTGCCGGCTTGGCTCGCTGTGCCCATGCTGTTCTCTCCAAAGATAGGGGAATCAATATTTAAATTACGATTGTAATATTAATTAGATGTTGATCGTAATTCAATAAGAGAAAGCAGCGCTGGATTGAGCGCTCGGCATGAACGCTTCTGTTTAAGTTGGCGCGGGGTGCGGCACCAGCACTTGGCCGGTGCCGGCAGGATCAGGCGGTGAGTTTCAGTAGGGTTTCTGCAACATATTTGCCCTGGTAACGAGCAATCGCCTTCTCGCGCTCATCGGGCTGGCGCGAGCCGTCACCGCCGGCGATGGTGGTAGCGCCGTAGGGTGTGCCACCGGCGCCCTGATTAATATCGAACAGCTCCTTTGCGCCGTAACCGATGGGCAGCAGGATCATGCCGTGATGCGCCAGGGTGGTCCAGGTAGAGGTGATGGTCATCTCCTGACCGCCGCCGGTGCCTGTCGAGGCAAACACACTGGCGACCTTGCCGTGCAGTGCGCCTTTGGCCCAAAGACCGCCGGTCTGGTCCAGGAAGGTGCGCATTTGCCCACACATATTGCCGAAGCGGGTGGGTACGCCAAAAATGATGCCGTCGTAATCACCCAGCTCGGTTGGGCTGGCTACCTCCGCAGCCTGATCGGTTTTGCCGCCAGCGGCCTTGAACGCGGCTTCGGGCATGGTTTCCGGTACCCGTTTGATGGTGACGCTCACGCCATCCACTTGCCTTGCGCCTTCGGCTACTACTTGCGCCATGGTTTCAATATGGCCGTACATGGAATGATAAAGCACCAGCAATTTCGCCATGGTCGTGACTCCCGAATTTAAGTGAGTAGCTACTGTAATGCCGTGGTTGCAGCCGTAAGGCAAAAGCGCACGGCGTCATAGGAACTACCAGCATAGAGCATGGGATCTCGACGCGGGTTCCATAAAGTTTTCGGCCAAAGGGGTGAACAGGACTTTGGGGTTAGCCAGCAGGCCGGAGTTTCCGCGTATGCCTGTGCAGCTTTGTGTATTTGACTCAGCCCCCCAGACGCGCATGCTAAGGCTTGGTATTCAGCTGGAGGTAAGCACATGTCGAATGCAACTCAAAAAGTCGCGCTGGTCACCGGGGCCTCTCGTGGTATTGGCGCCGAGATTGCGCGCCGTTTGGCAGCAGACGGTTTCGCGGTGGCGATCAATTACGCCAACAGCGCCGCCGCGGCAGAAAAACTGGTAGCCGATCTGCGCGCCGATGGCGCCCGAGTGACAGCGATTCAGGCTGATATGGCGCAACCCGAGCAGGTGCGGGAGTTGTTTGCGCAGTGCGAACAGCAGCTCGGTTCGTTAGATGTATTGGTTAACAATGCTGGCATTATGCAGACCATGCCACTGGCCGATACCCCGGATGAGTTGTTTGAGCGTACTTTTGCGGTCAACGTGCAGGGCGTCTTCGGTTGTTTGCGTGAGGCTGCCAAGCGGATGAATGATGGCGGGCGCATCATCAATCTGTCGACCTCTGCACTGGCTTTGAAGATGCCGGGTTACGCGGTCTACAACGCCAGCAAAGCAGCAGTTGAGGCGATGACGCAGGTATTGGCCAAGGAGCTGCGCGGTCGCCAGATTACGGTCAACGCGGTGGCACCGGGTCCGGTGGAAACCGAGCTGTTTCTGGATGGCAAAACCGTGGAAATGGTCCAGCGCCTGGCGCACATGTCGCCGTTGGAGCGGCTGGGGCAACCCGACGATATCGCCGCTGTGGTGTCTTTTCTTGCTAGTACGCAGGGCGGTTGGGTGAACGGCCAGATCCTTCGCGCCAATGGCGGTATCGCCTGACCTGCGATCTGCCTGGGTTCAGCTGCGCGGCTTGCGTAGCGGGTCGAGTAGTTCGCTGAGGCCGTTGTGATCGATCTCCTGCATGAGTTGCAATAGCCGGCCGACTTCGCTCTTGGGAAAGCCTTCGCGGGCAAACCAGTTGAGGTAATGGCCGGGTAGGTCGGCGAACAGGCGCCCTTTGTATTTGCCGTAGGGCATCTCGCGGCTGACCAGCAGGAGCAGGTCTTCAGGTTTCATGGCTATGCCTCTGCAGTTGTCAGTATTGCGGCCATTATGCCGCAGCAAAGCGGGCTGAATCGAACGGAAATCGGCCTTGCATGGCGCGCTCGTCAGCTGGACGGGCTTGTGCGCGCCGAATCCGGTAAGCTGCGCGCCTGTTTGTTTCCACCTATGCACTTGATGAGAGAGTCTTTATTCATGCTGTTGAAAGCCCTCCGCGTTGGCCTTGGCCAGCTAGTCATTTTTCTGAGTTTTATCACCCGCCCAAGCAAGATGAAACGCGCGCCAGAAGCCCAGGCGTCCGTAGATCAGGCCGCAGCACAGTTGAGCCTGTATCAGTTCAACGCGTGCCCGTTTTGCGTGAAGACCCGCCGCACCTTGCGTCGCTTGAACCTGCCGGTAGCACTGCGTGATGCCAAGAACAACCCGGAAGCACGTCAGGCGCTGCTAGAGCAGGGTGGCAAAATTCAGGTGCCTTGCCTGCGTATTCAAGAAGGCGAGCAAACCACTTGGTTGTACGAGTCCAAGGCGATCAACAGCTATCTGGAACAGCGCTTCGCCGCCTGAGCTGCTGTACTTTTGTTAGACCCCGAGGCGTTTACGCAGGCGCGTGAAGTTACCGCGGTCTAGCCCCAGTGCTTGTGCGGCCTGCGACTGGTTGTTTTGATGCTGCGCTAACGCGGCTTCAATGCGGCTGCGCTGGAATTGCTCAGTAGCTTGACGCAGATTGAGCCCAGCGGTGCCGGGCTGCTCGTGATCAGCCGTTGTGATCATGGGGGCTGATGGTGCCGCGCTGATATCCAGCATATCGGCGCTGATAGTCAGCAGTTTGCGACTGTCATCCTGAGTAAGGCGGGCGCGCAGCACCGCGCGGCTGATCAAGTGCTCAAGCTCGCGCACGTTGCCGGGCCAGTCGTAGCTCAGTAGCGCCTCCCGCGCATCAGCGCTTAAGCGCAAGCCGCGTAGCCCCATGCGCCGGCGGTTCTGCTCAAGAAAGTGACCCGCCAATAGCAATACATCCTTGCCGCGTGTCCGCAAGCTGGGCGCTTCGATGGGATACACACTCAGGCGGTGATAAAGGTCGGCGCGAAAATGCCCGGCCGCGACTTCCTTGTGCAGGTCGCGATTGGTCGCGGCGATGATGCGCACGTCCACCTGATGCTGCGCATCACTGCCCACCCGCTGTATCTCACCGCTCTGCAACGCGCGCAGTAATTTGGGTTGCAGGGCTAACGGTAGTTCACCGATCTCGTCGAGAAACAGGGTGCCGCCGTTGGCCAGTTCAAACTTGCCCGCACGTTTTTGTGCCGCGCCCGAGAAGGCACCGCGTACATGGCCGAACAATTCACTTTCCACCAAATTATCCGGTAGCGCTGCGCAGTTAACATAAACCAGTGGTGAGTCACTGCGCGCCGAGCTAGCGTGCAGGCGTCGCGCAATCAGCTCCTTGCCAACACCGGTTTCGCCGGTGATAAGCACCGCCAAATCGGATTGCGCGACCATGTCGATCTCACCGCGCAGGCGCTGCATGGCCGCGCTTTGGCCGATCAGCTCCTGTTGGCCAAGGTCGCTTACCACCGCCTGGGCCATTTGCTGATGCCGTTCGGCGCGATCCTGCAGGCGACTGATCAGGTTGGCGATCTTCACTGTCGCCTCGGTCAGGCGGGCAAAGGCGCGCAGATCCTGCGGGTCGATACGGTCAAAGGCACCGGGCTGCATGGCGTCGAGTGTCAGTACACCCCAAGGTGCATCATCGACATACAGCGACAGGCCCAGGCAGTCATGGACGTGTAGCTCGCCTGGGCGCTCCTGCACCAGACCGTCGTAAGGGTCAGGCAGGGGCGAGTCGGCATGGAAGCGCACCGGCTCACGGCTGAGCAGAATTTTCGCTAGCCGAGGCTGGGCTTCCACTTCGAAGCGGCGACCCAGCGTGTCGGTACTAAGGCCATCGATGGCCAGCGGCACCAGTACTGAGCCGCGCAGCTGTAACAGCGCAGTTGCATCGCAGGGAAATACTTGCCGTAAACCCTGCAGTAGATTTTGCAGTCGCTGCTGGGGCGGTAGCTCGCGCGACAGGTCGGTGGTGATGGCTAGAAATACGTCGGCGGTGGTTGATGTTGTCATAAAGACACCATGTAGTCATAAAGACAGCGGTATTGCTGTTGTCATTATGACTCATGCTGAGCTGAAGACCAGTAAAAACGCTGGTTTCTGGCTTGGCACGCGCTGTGCTCTGTATTTGAGTAAGCAAATGCCATGAGGAATCACCATGCTCTCGCAACACAGCAAAGACATCATTGCCGCCACTCTGCCTGCGGTCAAAATCCACGCTACAGATATCACCGGCGTCTTCTACCCGTTGATGTTTGAGCGCTATCCGCAAGTTAAGGCCTACTTCAATCAGGCGCATCAGCAACAGGGTACGCAGCGTCAGGCGTTAGCGAATGCCGTCGTTGCTTACGCCAGCAACCTTGATCGTCTGGAAGTGCTCGGCGACGCGGTCTCTTTGATTGTCCAAAAACACGTGTCGCTGGGCATTCAGCCGGAACATTATCCGATTGTCGGCGAGTGTCTGCTGGCGGCCATCCGGGAGGTGCTCGGTGAGGCGGCGAGCGACGAGGTGCTGGCCGCTTGGGGCGAGGCTTACGGTCAGCTGGCCGATCTGTTGATTGGCGCTGAAGAGCAAAACTACCAGTTGAACGCGCAGATGCCCGGTGGATGGCGCGGCGAGCGTAGTTTTACCCTGCAGCGCAAGGTACGTGAGAGCGAGGTGATTACGTCTTTTTATCTGGTGCCCAGTGACGGCGGCGCGCTACCCGAGTTCAAACCGGGGCAGTATGTTTGCTTGATTCTGCAGATCGATGGGCAGACCGTACGCCGCAACTATTCACTGTCGGATTGCCCCGGCCAGCAGCACCTGCGCATCAGCGTCAAGCGTGAAACCGGCGGTGTGGTTTCACCTCATCTGCACGATCAGCTGAATGAAGGCGATGAGCTGTTGTTGACCGCGCCAAGCGGCGACTTTGTGCTGAACGACAACACGCGTCCGCTGGTGCTGTTGAGTGGCGGAGTGGGCATTACGCCAACCCTGAGCATGCTCAAACCGGCATTGGACAGCGGCCGTGAAGTGCACTTTCTGCATGCCGCGCTGAACAGCGAACACCACGCATTCCGTGCTCAAGTTCAGGCGCTTGAGCAGCAGTACAGCAACCTCAATGTGAGTTATGCCTACAGCAGTCCGCTGCCGCAAGACAGCGACCAGCCACATGGCTTTTTCGATGCTGCCCGGCTGGACGAGCTGCTGCCAGCCGTGCGTGATGTGGATGTGTATTTTCTTGGCCCCAAGCCATTTATGCGTAACTGCTATCAAGTGCTGCCTACCCTGGGAGTGCCTGCGGCCAACCTGCGCTACGAGTTCTTTGGACCTTTGGAGGAGTTGTCTGCCTGATTTGGTTAGAAAATATTGATTTAAACATCAATTATTATTGATTGGTTGTTATTCAATTCTATAGGCACACTTAGCGGTGCTGGCTGAAAGAGTTTGCTTGGTCAGCGCCGCCCCTTGTTTTCACTGACTTCCGCCCTATGAATCTGATTCCTGCCGTTATTGCCAGTCGTGTTGCTGGCCGTTCTTCCCTTGCTACCCAACCTCGCCCGCGCGAATGGCTGCGCGCCGCCATCGGTGCCACCCTGGGTATCCTGTTTAGTGTCTGGCTGTGTCAGCTGCTTTTTGGTCTGCCTGTCGCTTTGCTTTTGATTGGCCCGCTGGGCGCCTCTGCCATTTTATTGTTCGCTGTGCCCTCGGGTGCCCTGGCGCAGCCTTGGTCGATTCTGGGCAGCTATTTTTTGGCGTCGGTAGTCGCTACTGCGGTTGCCCATTATGGCGGCCATACACTGGGCATGGCGGCGCTGGCGACGGGCGTCACACTCGTGTGCATGTTTGTGCTGCGCTGCGTGCACCCACCGGGCGGCGCGGTCGCGCTCGGTGTGGTCCTCGCCGGGCCAGCGTTGCAGGCGCTGGGTGAGATGGCGATCTTGCCGGTCATGCTGAATGCTGTTGCTTTGCTGGCCAGCGCGTTGCTTTATAACAATCTGACCGGCGTGCGATATCCCAAGCGCCCGGCGCCAGCGATTGATCTGCACCACACCAATGATCGCTCGCCAGAGTTGCGAGTGGGTATTACCGATGCGGATATGGACGCAGCATTGGATGAGTTTGGCGAGTTTGTGGATATCACCCGCGAGGATCTGGCACTGATTATCCGCAAAACTGAGGGGTCGGCGCTGCGCCGCAGTATGGGCGAGATTCGCGCTGGCGATATCATGTCCCGCGATCTGCGCTGGGCAACGCCTGAGACTAGTGTGCGCGAGGCTTTGCAGTTGTTGCAGCATCACCGCTTACGCGTGCTGCCGGTGCTGGATGCTGAGCTGAAACTGGTGGGTATTGTCAGCCTGGTGGATCTGTCTGACTTCGCGGGCCGCGCGGGTGGCCGTCGCTTGTTGCGTCGTGGCGGCGGTCAGAAAACGCCGCTCAGCGAGGTTATGAGTTCACCCGTGGTGGCGGTCGATCGTCATTGCCACATTGTTGATCTGGTGCCCATGCTGTCGAGCCAAGGGCTGCATTGCCTGCCGGTACTTGAGCAGGGACAGCTGGTCGGTCTGATTACGCAAACCGATCTGATTGCTGCGCTGCATCGGGATCTGCTGATGCATCTGAATTAGCCGGATGGCGGCTACAGCGCAGGATTCCAGCGCTGTGACCAATCGGTGCTATCTCTTGCCGCTTCACGCAGCAAGCCAATGGCCTGTTGCAGTACCGGGGTGTCGCGCTCGCGGGAGTAAACCAGATAAGTAGGGAAGCTGAATTCCGGCGCCATTGGCACCCGTTGCAATACACCGCTGTCGAGATAGCTTTGTACTACCCGCGTGCGAAAGTAGCCCGATCCGCCACATTCCAGCAGGTATTGCAGCGCCAGGGGGCCGAGATTGAAGCTGAGTTCTGCCTTGGCTTTGTCGGGCAGCGCAGCGTCATGTTGGCGCCGGAAGCCTTCGCCCCAGTCGATATAGATATAGGGTTCCGGGTTTTGCGGCAGGTAAACCTGAATCAGCTTTTCTTCCAATAACTCTTCTACCTGCAAGCCGGGCCAGTAAGCCGGTTGAAATACCAGTGCGGCGTCTAGCGTGCCTTGTTCGAGCTTGCGTAGCAGGATCGCGCCATCACCCACTTCGGTACGAATTGCGTGGCTGCTTATTTGGCTACGCAGTTTGCGTACCCAATGCAGAATAAGCGGGTTGTACAGGCTGGTTTCACCGCCCACGTGTAGTACGTTATCGAAGCCCTTGAGCAGCGGTAGATCGCGTTGTGCCGCCTCCCATAGCTGCACCATCTGATTGGCATAGGCAACAAAGGCTTCGCCGTCGGCGGTTAGTTTGGCGCCAGCACGGTTGCGCACGAACAGGGTGCAGTTGAGCTGGCTTTCCAGGCTCTGCACCCGCGCTGTGATTGCTGCCTGGGTCACGTGCAATTGCTCGGACGCGGCAATCAAACTGCCGCTGCGCACTATTTCCAGAAAGGTTCGTGCCAGGCTTATATCCATTGCAGGTCAGGCGCTCTGGTAGCTGTCGATCACTTCCTGCGCAGCGCGGAAGGCATCGATGGCCGCCGGTACGCCAGCGTAAACAGCGCAATGCAATAGCGCCTCGCGGATTTCTTCAACCGTGCAGCCGTTATTCAGCGCGCCGCGTACATGGCCTTTGAGTTCCTGTGGGCACTTGAGCGCGGTTAGCGCGGCCAGGGTGATCAGGCTGCGCGTTTTGCGATCCAGCCCTTCGCGGTTCCAGACACCGCCCCAGGCGTGTTCGTTGACGAATTCCTGTAACGGCTGGCTGAATTCGGTGGCGTTGTTCAGCGCACGATCAACAAACACATCGCCCATGACTTCGCGGCGAACCTGTACGCCTTCCAGTTTGCTGTTGCTCATGACGTTCTCTCCTATGTGTCGTTTATGCGGGTTATTTGCGTTGTGCGATCCAGATCGTGTGGCGGGTCCCGGTATTGCCATGTGCGTAGACCTGCTCTTCACGTGCTTTGAAACCCGCTTTGCTCAGGCGTTGGGAAAAGGCCCGATCCGCACTGGCTGACCAGACGGCCAGCGTGCCCTTGGGTCGCAGCGCGCGGGCGCAAGCCTCCAGCCCGCCGGGCGAATACAGCCAGCTGTTGGACTTCTGGGTTAGCCCTTCTGGCCCGTTATCCACATCCAGCATGATGGCGTCAAAACCGGCTGCTTCGGCCTTGAGCAGTTCGGCCACGTCCTGATTGACCACGTGGGTACGCGCATCGCTCAGCGGGTAACCCGATTTGGCTCCTAGTGCGCCCTTGTTCCACTCGATCACACCTGGCACCAGTTCGGCGACAATAGCCTCGGCGTCAGCGCCAAGATGCTGCAGCGCAGAGGCCAGGGTAAAGCCCATACCCAAGCCGCCAATCAAAACCCGAGCACCGGGCTTGCTGGTCAGGCTGCGACAGGGAATGGCCGCCAGGGCATCCTCTGATCCGTGGGTGCGGGTATTCATCAACTGCCCGCCCTTGCCGCCTTGAATCTTGATGACAAAGTCATCGCCATATTCAAACAAGCAGAGTGCATCTGCGGTACCAGGAATAGGTGCGGTATCAAGCAGGATGAAGCGTTTCATGGCGAGTCCAGACAGCTGATAAAGGCTGAATTCTAACAGTCGAGCCGCCGCCAGTGTGCCTGTTCTCTGCGATCAGATAGACTGGTCTGTATAAATATCGGCCACTTTTCCAGCAGGTAACGTCATGGCAGCAGCCGCCAAGCACCGCAATAGCATTATCACGTCGGCCATACGTCTGTTCCGCCAGCGCGGTTATGCAGCCACTGGCCTGAACGATATTCTCAAAGACAGTGGCGCACCTAAAGGCTCGCTCTATCACTACTTCCCTGGCGGAAAAGAGCAGCTGGGCGAAGAAGCCGTCACGGTTGCTGGTGCGGTGGTTGCCAAGACGCTGGATGAGCTGCGCGCCGAGAAAACCAGCGCTGCAGATATGCTCCGCGGCTATGGCCGGCTACTCGCAGGCTGGATGGCGCAGGCGGAGTACCGTGAAGGTTGTCCTATCGCCACGACGTTGCTGGAAACCACGCCGCAATCCCAGTCGCTGGCCAAAGCAGGGCAACTGGCATTTGCTAACTGGCGTCAGCCGTTTATTGAGCAGCTGCAGGCAGACGGTGTGCCGGCCGAGCGTGCGCAACGGCTAGCGCAGCTGATACTGATCACGGTGGAAGGCGCGATGCTGATGGCGCGCGTGGAGGCCAGTAGCCAACCCATAGTTCAGGCCTGCGACGACCTAGCGGATTTGCTTGAAAATAGTTGAGTCTGCCGCTCGCTCGCGCTTCATCCCTCACAGCCCTATTGGCGTTTTACTTAACAGCGGTTTGACTTGGTTCACATATTATATAGACTGGTCTATATCAAAAATAAACCAGAGATCGCTATGAGCGAAACCGATATTCCCGAAGGATTCCAACTACACGACCGCCGCAGTGGTTTGACTGAACCTTGGCAGCCGATCTATCAACGCGCGCATGCCGATGGTTTGAGCTTGGGGTTGCGCGCTGGCACAGCCCACGTGAACAGCCGTCACTTTGTGCATGGTGGTTTGATTTCTGCCTTGGCGGATAACGCTATGGGGCTGAGTTGCGCCGGTCAGCTGGAGAATATCGGCGGCTTGGTGACGGTCAGCATGACGCTCGACTATCTGGATGTTGCGCGCCAGGGCCAATGGCTGGAGGTGCGTGCCAAGGTATTGAAGGCCGGTAAATCCTTGTGCTTCGCGTCAACCGAGATCTATGCCGATGACACCTTGTGTGCGGTCGCTCGGGGTGTGTTCAAGGTCGTTCAGCCTCGTTAACTCAGGCGCGAGTCGCCTTTCTCAATAGTGGAGTGGTCACCATGCAATCGGATAATAATGTGCTTGAGAAGCTCAGTGCAGTATCAAAGCTGGCGGCATTCAATCAGTGGTTGGGCTTAGAGGTGGTCAGCGCTGAGCCGGGCGCAGTAGAGCTGCATTTGCCCTGGCGAAGCGATTTTGGCCAATACAGTGGTTTCCTGCACGCGGGTATCATCGGGGCGTTGATCGATACGGCCTGCGGGTTTGCAGCGGGTACGCAAACAGAGCGGTTGTTGGCGTCGCAATACGCAGTGCGCTGTTTGCGACCTGCAGTTGCCGAGACCTTTGTCGTGCGCGGTTGGGTAGTAAAGCCAGGACGTCAGCAAATATTTGCGGCGGCGGAAATCTACGCGCTGGGCGATGAGCAGCGCAAATTGTTCGCCGTTGGCGATGCCATTCTTGTTCCTGTCGCGGCCTGAATCTTGGAGCAATGCGTGCTAAAAAAGCCCCGCCAGCAAGTTGCCGGGCGGGGCTTTTTAGGAGGTGCTGAAACGCCTTAGAAATCTTGCACGGTGGGGCGTAGCACTATCTCGTTGATATCCACATCCGCGGGCTGCTCGATGGCGTAAGCAATGGCGCGTGCGACTGAGTCCGATGAGATGGCCTGTTGATAAAAGTCCTTCACGTTGTTGGCGCTTTGTTCATGCGAACTGCCAAACTTAAGTTCGGAGTCCACTGCGCCAGGCAGGATAGTGGTAGCACGAATCGCGCCGCCGACTTCGTGGCGCAGACCTTCGGTAATAGCGCTAACCGCGTACTTGGTGCCGCTATAAACCGTGCCGCCGGGGCTAAAGACTTTGATACCGGCAACCGATGAGATGTTAATAAAGTGACCGCTGTTCTGCTGCTGGAAAACAGGCAGCGCGGCTGCGATACCGTAGAGCACGCCCTTGATGTTGATGTCGATCATACGGTCCCACTCATCCACCTTGGTTTCGGATAGCGGAGCGATGGCCATCAGGCCAGCGTTGTTGATCAATACGTCGATGCGACCAAAGTGCTTAACAGCACCCTCGATCAAGGCTTGCACATCTTGCTGTCGAGTCACGTCGGTTTCAAACGCGACGGCCTTGCCTCCGGCGGTGGTGAGCTCTTCTACCAGTTGATCCAGACGATCCTTGCGGCGAGCGGCTAACACCACGCTAGCACCGAGGGCAGAAAGATGACGTGCGGTGGCTTCACCGAGACCGCTGCTGGCGCCGGTAATAACGACGACCTTGTTGGCTATATTGTTTTGCATGAAAAACTCCAGAAATATGAGTGTCGGCACGGCTGGTTGCCTGACCTTGTTGGAGAGTATGGGAGCCAGCAGCTTGGCTTTGAATGAAATGCTTTGGATTGAACTATTCCAAAAAATGGAATAAAAAGGCCCATGCATAATCGAATTCAGTTACTCCGTATTTTCTGCAGTGCCGCCGAAGCTCCCAGCTTCCGGGAGGCGGCCAGCCGCCTGGGTACGTCTCCGCAAACCGTTACCCGCGCAGTGCAGGAGCTTGAAGAGCTGCTCGGCGAGCCCTTGTTTCATCGCAACACCCGGCAGATCCATATCACTGGTTTTGGTGAAAGCATGGCATTGCAAGCGCGTGAGGCGCTGGCGACCGTGGATGGTCTGTTCGCTCGTAATCGGCACGCGGCTGAGGCCGCAGACACTGTGGGCCGGGTCGGCATAGCCGCGCCACATGCGGTTGGGCGGCGGTTTTTGCTGACGCTTTTGTTGCCCTTGCTGAGGGAGCACCCGGGTCTGCAGCTGGATATTCGCTTGGATGATGAACCAACGGATGTTGTCGGTGCGCAGATAGATGTGGGAGTGCGCATCGGTGGTATGCAAGACCGCAGTTACATTGCCCGCGCGGTGGCACCCATTGGTTTCATGGTGGTGGCCAGCCCTGCGCTGTTGGAGCAGGTCTCAATACCCGCTCGGCCTGAAGAGTTGTTGGCGCTACCCCTGTCGGTGGTGATCGACCGGCGCACTGGTAAGCCCTGGCCGTGGATGTTTCGCGATAGGGATAATCTGCTGGTTCCCCGCCCAGCCTTTAGTTGTGACGACGCTGAGGCGGAGCTGGATGCGGTGCTTGCTGGCCTTGCGATAGGCCAAATACCCACCTACCTGGCACTACCCTATGTGCAAGATGGCCGACTGATACCGCTGTTGGAAGACTACTCGCCCGAGCCTGCGCAGCTCTATATTTATCGTCCGCAACGTGGCCCTATTTCAGCTCGCGTGCGTTTGGTTTATGAGCATCTGCGTCAGGCGTTTTCCGATCCTGGGATGTTCCCTCAATAAATTATTTTCGGGTACATTCTTGTACATAGCAGATACAAAAACACCCGCCTGAGCGGGTGTTAAGCGTTTGCGTCTAAGCCTAGAGCTTTGGACGACGCCCCATAATGAACGACACAATGAACAGCACGATAAAGACCAGGAACAGAATCTTGGCGATACCTGTAGCTGTGCCAGCGATACCACCGAAGCCCAGTACTGCAGCGATGATGGCGATAATCAGAAATGTAATAGCCCAACTAATCATGGTGTTTCTCCTTGGTGGCAAGCCCTGTGGCGTATCCTTTATAGGGTCGGACGCACCGGCTCTTACTCTGGTTTGCCGGGGCGGAGCCTAAGCCCCGACCACCAGCAATTCTGTTTTACCGCTTTAAGTTAATGCTGTTACTTCTGCGCTTTTTTCAGGTCACGCATGCGGTCATGGCAAGCGCGTACCTTTGGCATCTGGGTTGCGAGTTCGGCGCGTAGATCAGGTTCGTGGCCGTCCATCGCTTCTTCAAAGGCGTGCAGAATCCGGTCCTCGGCTTCTTCCAACTGTGCGATGTAGGTAGCGCCTTCATCGCTGGACAGAGCAGCCTTGGTGTCTGCGTAAACCTGACGTGCTTTGCCGGCAAGGGTGCCGCCAGTGGCAGGCTTGTCATGATTCGCCACGACTTTGCTTTGCAATGCAGCGATAACTTCAGTTTTGGCTTGGGCCATGTCGGTAAACAGGGACTTCAGCTGTACATCTTTTACTTCGTCACGCGCGTGCTCATAAAAAACTTTACCGTCGCGGGTGATTTCAATTAGCTCGTTCAGTTCGGATGTTTTGTCGCTCATGATCTATATCCTTCCTTTCAATTAGGTCAATTGTAGAGAATAAATTGGCCGGCCTTGTGGGCCGGCCATTCGATCAGTTGGCAGTGCGCAGATTCTCTGCAGTCACTTCGTTAACGCCTTTGATGTTCTTGGCAGTGCGAATAGCCAGATCTTTCTCAGCGCTGGACATGGCGGTACCGCTTAATGCAACTACGCCATTTTTGGTGTCAACCGAGATATCCAAACCACTCAGGTTGCTGCTCAGCAAATAACTGGATTTAATCTTGCTGGTAATCCAGGCATCGCTGATTGCTTCACCGGCGTCATCGGCTGTGTTCTGTGCCTTGGCAGCCGCAGTAGCATCGGCATTGACGCGGATTTCGTTGTCAACGCGGCGTACGCCATCGGTGTCCTTGGCAAGCATGCCAGCCAGATCCTTAGCTGCTTCAGATTGGGCAGTACCACTCAGGTTAACTACACCGTTTTTGGTGGTGACGTTAACGTCCAGACCTTCGGTGTTGCTGTTCCACAACAGTTTGGACTTGATGGTGGCTGTAGTAGTCGCGCTGCTGAAGCTCTGTGACAGCGTTTGTTCGCCGTCTGCGCTTTTCTTGGTTTCAACGTCAGGATTAACCGTCAGCTGGTTGTCTACTTTAGTGACGCCATCGATGCTCATGGCAACTTCTTCGGCCAGATCACGGTCAACGTCGTTTTCAACTTCACCGGTCAACTTGGCGACGCCGTTCTCAACGTCAACATCAATTTCGAAGGGGTTCAGGTGGCGATTCAAGGCAATCGCTGTCCAGACTGAACCTTCTTGGCGGGCTTCTGCCATGTCGCCGTCGTCTGCGTGGGCAGCCAGAGGCATAATGCCCATCAGGCTGGCGGTAGCGGTAGCAAGTGCGATTGTTTTCAACTTGAACATGGGTGTTTCTCCTGTGAATCGTTTTTGTCCGTATTCGGCGTTGTTTTGCCTGCCGATGTAATTACTATTGCAGGGGCTGTGCCAGCTTTTTGCTTTTATATAAATCCATTAAAAACAATTAGTTATGTTTTTCGTTTGGGGGTGTCTCGCTTGCGCTTTGCACGACGCCGCTGTTTTTGTCGTGCAAATTGCAAGGACCGGGCCGGTAATCATCGTTTGCCTTGGTCGGCAATGGTGACTGGCTCGGGTTACACTGAGTTAAATGTTGCTGGGCGGTACCTTGCATTGTGTTGTGTGCTGCTCGAAACCGGTGATGGGCGGTATTGTCCAATTGGTTATTGATCACTCTGTGGAGTCTTAACATGCGTCGTTTATTCTTGCTGTTGCCTGCTGTTCTATTGATTGCTGCCTGTCAGGGTGCTGCGGTGCAGCCTGATTACGATGTTTCCCGTAACTTTGGTGATTACCGCACCTGGCAGTTCGACGACCCCGCCGTTTCATCTCGCCCGGAAAATGATCCACGGCTGACCGGCGAGCTGACCAGTGAACGCGTGAAGGACTCGGTGAGCAATCAGATGGAGTTGCGTGGCTTGCGTCCACCGGCGGCAGGTCAAAACGCTGACCTGAAGGTGAAGGCCTATCTCATGATTGAGAATCGTCAGGACAACGTGAGCACTAGCTTCGGTGGTTACTGGGGTACGGGTTGGGGCGGTTTCTGGGGTGGTCCATCGATTCAAACCCAGAGTGTTGACTATAAAGAGTTGATTCTGCAGATCGATATGCTCGACAGCAGCGATGGAAAGTTGGTGTGGCGTGGCAGTGAAAGTGAATCCATGAGTGAGCGCCCGCAGACGCCAGCCAAGCGTGAAGAACAGATCAACCGTTTGGTTGGTAAGATTCTGGGCAGCTTCCCGCCGAACTGAGTCGGCGGGGGTTACTGCTCTCTACATGCTGGCGAGCATGGGTTGCTCGCCGCGCAGCTTGATCACATCCGCTCTGGGTGGCGCGCCAAACATACGCCGGTACTCGCGGCTAAAATGTGAAGGGCTTTCGTAACCCACGCGATAACTGGCAGTCGCGGCTTCCAGCCCCTCACTTAGCATCAGCCTGCGCGCTTCGTGTAAGCGCAACTTCTTCTGGAATTGCACCGGTGACATCCGCGTCACCTGCTTGAAGCTATGGAACAGGGTGGATTCGCTCATGTTCACATCATCAGCCAGATCCCTCACCCGCAAGGGTTCGGCGAACCTGTCCTTGAGCACCGCAATGACCTTGGAAATGCGGTGCGCCTGACTGTCAGTGGAGACAAAGTCGCGCATGCGCCAGCCCATCTCGCCGATCAACGCGCGGTAGATTATCTCGCGGCGTGCCAGCGGCGCCAGAATGCGACAGTCTGCGGGTGACTCGAGTAAAGATACCAGTCGCGTCATGGCCTCCAGAATACCCACATCTACCGGAGCCACACACAGTCCGCAGGAGGCAGCTGGGCAATCCCGTTGCTGGTCCAGTGGCGGTAGGGTGTCGCCTAACTCGAGCACCATTTCTGCCACTTCCTGAGGGTCTATCGCCAGCTTTACCGCCAGGTAAGGTGTTTCTGGTGAGGCATCCACCACGCAGCCCACAACGGGCAGCTCTACCGCAGAGATCATATAGGTCAACGGGCCGTAAATAATCTCCTTGTCGCCCAGCTGCACTGTTTTGCTGCCCTGCGCCATGACGCAAAGAGAAGGCTCGTATACCGAGGAGCTGACGCTGGTCGGATGATCGGCGCGAAAAACCTGTAAGCCGGGTATGCAGGTGTCTTGTACACCTTCTTCCGAGGTGTGCTTCACCACGAGCTCCGCCAAGCGGCGACACATGGGCGCTTCAGGTTGCGCAAGCTGGGCATTGATGTCGATCATGCGTTAACACCTCGTTCTGGAGTTTCGCGATAGTATACGCAGGAAGAGTTAGGCGCTGATTACAGCCTGATGTAAATTGCAGGATAAGGCAATAAGCTTGCAGGATCGCGCAAATCAAAGGCTGGCGAGTGCCGTTTTGCTGTTAATGGGTGCGTATAAGCCACTTTCTTGCCCTATAAGTGCACCTTTTGCCGATTGCCTTTTTCTACGGAATAAACAGAATTAGGCAATTCTTGCGCAGAACAAGGATACCTACCCTACTATCCGCACGCGTATCTTTCTCTCCCATACCTGAACCCAGTTCGACCGGTTTGTTCTGCAGTCCTTTGAAAGCCTTCTGCATTGCCAACGCTGCTTATAGCGGCTTGGTTCCCGCGCCGGCGCTTTCCAACGTTCTGTTGATGCGAACGGGTGCTTGTTCTATTGCCGGGCCATTTTGTTCAGAGGGAGCAAAGATCAGATGAACACATTCACCTTTCATAAAATCAAACAGCTCAGCGTTGCGGGTCTGCTGCTTGCAGTGCTCGCGGGTTGTGATGCCAGCGGCCAGGAGACGGCGGCTGCACCACCGCCACCCGAGGTGGAAGTGGCTACTGTAAGCACCCGTGATGTCACTCTTTGGGATACCTTCACCGGACGTATCGCGGCGCCCGAAACCGTCGCGCTGCGGCCGCGTGTCAGTGGCTATATCGACAAGGTAGCCTTTACCGAGGGTGAGCTGGTCAAACAGGGCGATGTGCTTTTTGTAATTGATCAACGGCCCTATCAAGCCCGCTTGCAGATGGCCAAAGCCGAGTTGGAACGCGCCCGCAGCCAGCGGTTGCTGAGCAATCGTGAAGCACAACGCGCCGAGCAGCTGTGGGAGCGCCGGGCTATTTCCCGCGAAGAGCTGGATCAACGCAGCGCAGCGCGTGCTATCGCCCAGGCTGGTGTAGATTCCGCGCAGGCATCGTTGGATAACGCCAAGCTGGACCTGGCCTACACCGAGGTCAAGGCACCGGTGGGCGGTCGCATGGGCCGAGCGGAAATTACCCGCGGCAACCTGGCGACGGCGGACAGCACCTTGCTGGCAACGCTGGTCTCAGTTGATCCCATGTATGTGTACTTTGAGAGTGATCAGCAGACGGCCGATAACAACCCCTATGCTACGGCGGAGCATGCCGTTGTCCCGGTGCGGGTAGGTTTGGCTAACAGTGAGGATTACCCACACGAAGGCCAGCTCGATTTTGTTGATAACCAGTTCAACGCGGCGACCGGCACATTGCAGTACCGCGCAGTGATCGCCAACCCACAAGGTAGTCTGCGTCCCGGTCAGTTTGCTCGGGTGCAAATGCCGGTAGCGGCGGCTAGCAAAGCGATTCTGATTGACCAAAAAGCCGTGCTTACAGACCAGGATCGCCGCTATGTGTACCTGCTGGATGAGCAGAACCACGCTACTCGACACTTTGTGGAAACTGGCCGCCGGGTCGATGGTTTGCTGGTTATCAACAAAGGATTGAGCGGTGGCGAGCGTTTGGTCGTCAACGGGCTGCAGAAAATCCTCTTTCCCGGCATGCAAGTAGTACCGCAGCTAGTGGCGATGGCCAGTGCGGATCGACAGATCGCGGTGGCGCAGAACAGCTTCTAGCTGTCGGTCATACCCAACCTATAACCCAATCATTATTGCCAGGGGTGCGCTCAGTTGAGCGCGCCGCAGGGAGAGTCTGGCCGTGAATATTTCACGTTTCTTTATCGATAGACCGATTTTTGCTTCGGTACTGTCGATCATTATTTTTGCTGTAGGCCTGATCAGCATTCCGCTGTTGCCGGTCAGTGAATACCCCGAGGTAGTGCCGCCCAGCGTGCTAATCAGCGCCAGTTACCCCGGTGCCAACCCCAAAACTATTTCCGAAACCGTCGCCACGCCACTGGAAGAAGCCATCAATGGCGTGGAAGACATGATCTACATGAAGTCGGTGGCCGGTAGCGACGGCAGTCTGGCGCTAACCGTGACCTTTGCTCTGGGTACTGATCCGGATCAGGCGCAGGTGCAGGTGCAGAACCGGGTATCCCAGGCGTTGCCGCGCTTGCCTGAGGATGTGCGCCGCCTCGGTGTAACCACCCAGAAGCAGTCGCCCAACCTGATGATGGCGGTGCACCTTATTTCGCCGGATGACAGCCTGGATGCGACCTATATTCGCAACTATGCGGTGCTGCATATTCGTGATGAGCTGGCGCGGATTCCCGGCGTAGGTCAGGCCGGGCTGTTCGGCTCTGGCGACTACGCCATGCGTTTGTGGATTGACCCACAGCGTGCTGCCGCGCTCGGCGTGACCGCCGGCGACATTACTGCCGCGGTGCAAGAGCAAAACGTGCAGGTTTCGGCTGGGCAGATTGGTGCGCCGCCGATGCCAAACGGCTCAGACCTGCTGATTTCGATTAATGCCAAGGGGCGGCTGGATAGCAAAGAAGCCTTCGGCGAGATCGTATTGAAGACAGGCAGTAACGGTCAGATTACCCGGCTTAGTGATGTCGCGCGCATTGAGCTAGCGGCTCAAGAGGATTCCCTGCGAGCGCTGCTTAATGGGCGTCAGGCGGTGGCATTACCCATCTTTCAGGCGCCGGGCTCTAACGCACTGGATGTGTCGGCAGCGGTTCGCGCCAAAATGGATGAGCTGGATGACAGCTTCCCGAAAGGCTTGAAGTGGGAGGTCGCCTACGACCCCACGGTGTTTGTTAGTACATCCATCAGCTCGGTGATCACTACCTTGCTGGAAGCGGTGGCACTGGTGGTGTTGGTGGTGATTCTGTTCCTGCAGACCTGGCGCGCCTCGCTGATTCCATTGCTGGCAGTGCCGGTGTCGATTGTCGGCAGTTTTGCGATCTTGCTGCTGCTGGGCTTTTCTATCAATACCCTGACGTTGTTCGCCATGGTATTGGCGATTGGTATTGTGGTGGATGACGCCATCGTGGTGGTGGAGAACGTCGAGCGCAACATCGAGGCGGGATTGGCGCCCTTGGCGGCGGCCCATCAGGCGATGCGCGAAGTGAGCGGGCCGATCATTGCGATCAGTCTGGTGCTCTGTGCGGTCTTCGTACCGATGGCGTTTCTGGATGGCATTACTGGCCAGTTCTATCGGCAGTTTGCGGTCACCATCGCGATTACTACCGTGATCTCGGCGATCAACTCGCTGACTCTGTCGCCCGCGTTGGCTGCCACGCTACTTAAGCCGCATGGCGCTGCGCCAGACCTTCCAGCTCGGTTGCTGGATCGTGGTTTTGGCTGGCTGTTCCGCCCGTTCAATCGGTTCTTTCAGCGCAATGCGTTGCGTTATGAGCGGTTTGTGGGTCGCAGCTTTAGTCGTCGTGGTTTGGTCCTGGGCGTCTATCTGGTGTTGTTGGCGGGCACCGCGTTCATGTTCAACAAGGTGCCGGGCGGCTTTATTCCCACTCAGGATAAGACCTATCTGATTGGTAGCATCCGCCTGCCCGAAGGCTCGACCCTGGACCGCACCGAAGCCGTTGCGCGGCAGGTTAGTGAACTGGCGCTGAACACCGAAGGGGTGGCGAACGCCGCCGCCTTTGTTGGCTTCAATGCGCTACAGGGCACCAATACCCCGAATATTGCCACAGTGTTTGTGTTGTTCGATGATTTTGCTATTCGTGATCGTACCGCGCAGGAAATTGCCGATGAGCTGAACGGCAAGCTGGGCGGCATCAATGAAGGCTTTGCGATTACCTTTATGCCGCCGCCGGTTTTCGGCTTGGGCGCTGGCTCCGGTTACTCGCTGTACATTCAGGATCGCAGTGGCGCGGGTTATGGCGCGCTGCAGCAATCTACCGACAGCCTGGCCATGGCGCTGAGTCAAACACCGGGGCTGGGCTTTCCGATCACGTCTTATCAGGCCAATGTGCCGCAACTGGATGCCGAGGTAGATCGCCTGCAGGCCAAGGCGCAAGGCGTGCGGCTGGATGATCTGTTCGGCACGTTGCAAATGTACTTTGGCTCGCAGTACATCAACGACTTCAACCTGTTTGGCCGCACTTATCAGGTCAAAGCGCAGGCGGATTCACAGTTCCGTGATGAAGCCAGCGACATCGACCACCTCTACACGCGTAACGCCAGCGGTGACATGGTGCCGCTGAATACCATGGTCAGCCTGAAACCGAGCTTCGGCCCGGACCCGGTGATCCGTTACAACGGTTACCCCGCGTCGGACCTGATCGGCCAGTCCGATCCGAGCATGCTGTCGTCCGGTGAAACCCTGGCGACGGTTGCCAAAGTAGCCGGGCAGACCTTGCCGGCGGGTATGAGTGTGGAATGGACCGATCTCAGCTTTCAGCAGATCACCCAGGGCAACGCCGCGATGGTGGTGTTTCCGCTAGCGCTGCTGTTGGTATTTTTGGTGCTGGCTGCCCTCTATGAAAGTTGGGTAATGCCGCTGGCGGTAATCCTGATCGTGCCTATGTGTTTGCTTGCTGCCTTGTTTGGCGTTTGGCTCAGCGGCGGCGATAACAACGTCTTCGTGCAGGTAGGTTTAGTGGTGTTGATGGGCTTGGCCTGCAAGAACGCGATCCTGATTGTCGAGTTTGCCCGCGAGTTGGAAATGGATGGCATGGACACCGTGAAAGCAGCATTGGAATCGAGTCGCCTGCGGTTGCGTCCGATCATCATGACCTCGGTGGCTTTCATCGCCGGCGTAGTGCCCTTGGTGTTGGCCACAGGTGCGGGCAGTGAAGTACGCAACGCCATGGGGATTACCGTATTTACCGGGATGCTAGGGGTGACCTTGTTCGGCTTGCTGCTCACGCCAGTCTTCTATGTATCCCTGCGCAAGCTGTCAGGTAAATCGCTGGCGCCACAACCGAGCAATGCGGCGCAGCAAGAGGAAAATTCCCATGTTTAAGCCACTGCATAAGCTAGCACCCTTTGCTCTGAGTCTGCTGGTGACCGCCTGCGCGGTAGGGCCGGACTATAAGGCTCCGCAACCAGTGCAAGTAGATAGCTTCAGCCAAGCCGCCAATAGCCGCTTTGATGAGGCAGCCGAGCAGCGCTTTTGGGCTGGCTTCAATGATCCGATATTGGAGCGATTGGTTGAGCGAACTCTGGCTGGAAACCTCGATCTGCAAACCTTGTTAGCGCGTTATCGGGGTTCTGAGGCACTGTTGCGCGGTGCCCGCAGGGATCGCTGGCCTAGCTTGCGCGCTGAGGGCGGCGCATCAAAACAGCACCTGGCTGAGGTCGAACGCATTACGCCAGGCCAGGAGCGGGTCGAGCAGTATTCCGCTGGGCTGGTCGCCAGCTGGGAGCTTGATCTATACGGTCGGCTGGCACGCGGAGTGGAAGCTAGCGAGGCAGAGCTACAGGCCTCCGCTGCGGATTTTCAGGCGTTGCAGGTAGCATTAACCGGACAACTGGCGAGTAGCTACTTCTCGTTACGAGGACAGCAACAATTGCTGGCAGTCGCTGAGCAGAACGTGGCTTTGCAGCAAGAATCGCTGGACATCGTTAGCGCGCGGCTTGAGGCCGGGCGCGGCACCCAATTTGATCAGTTGCGGGCACAGGCTGAACTGGATTCGTTGCGCGCCCTGGTGCCGCAGCGCAAGGCCGCCGTGCAGTTGAGCATGCACCGTTTGGCGGTACTCACCGGCCAGCCTCCGGCGGCTCTGAATGCACTGTTGAGTGAGGCTAAGCCAATGCCGACGGTAGTCGCTGAAATACCCGTGGGTACGCCCGCTGATGTGCTGCGTCGTCGTCCGGATATTCAGGCAGCAGAGCGCCGACTGGCTGCCGCCACTGCGCGCATCGGGGTGGCGACTGCCGATCTGTTCCCACGGTTTACCCTGGGCGGTTTGTTGGGCTCCGTTGCTGGCAACGGCAGCGACCTGTTCAGTGCGGGCGCAGAATCACGCAGCGTCACGCTGGGTATTGATTGGACCTTTCTGGACGTTGAAGGTGTGCGTGCGCGTATTGCTGCCGCAGATGCACGCGGTGCGGAAGGTTTGGCGCAATATCAGCAGGCGGTATTAAGCGCACTGGAAGAAACCGAGAATGGGCTGGTTAATGTGCGCCAGTCACAGCGGCGTAGCGGTTGGCTGCAAAGCGCCAGTGAGGCTGCCGAACAGGCTGTTGAGCAAGCGCGCTTGCGCTATGAGCAGGGTTACATTGAGTATTTTGAAGTACTGGATGCTGAGCAGGCGTTAACGGCGGTGCGCAGTGATCTGGTGCAAAGCCGCATTGAATCGGCGGTGGCCATGGTGTCGGTTTATCAGGCCATAGCGGGAGCGCCGGCAGAAGAAAGCCCGGCGCTGGCGCGACGCTGAGGTTGCGTCGCCGCCTCAGAAATTAGCTGGGGTGGTGGCGCTGATCAGCAGGCAGTCTTCTTTGTCGGACGGATTGCGGAAGCGATGTGGCTGGTTGCTGTCGAAGTAATAGCTGTCGCCGCTGGCCAGAATGTAAACCTCGTTGCCCACGGTGACTTCCAGCTGACCTTTGACTACGGTGCCGGCTTCTTCGCCTTCATGGTTGAGCATATCCGGACCGGTATCAGTGCCGGGTGGGTAGGTCTCATTCAGGAAGGAAAAAGCGCGGTTGGGGTGGCCCTTGCCGACTAGCTTCATTGTCACGCCACTGGTGCCGATATCCAGCAGTTCGTCAGCGCGGTAGATCACTTTACGTTGGGCGTCTTCCTCTACTTCCAACGAAAAGAAATCGACCAGTGAAATCGGAATGCCGGAGAGCACTTTCTTCAGCGAGCTGACCGAGGGGCTGACGCTGTTTTTCTCGATCATCGAGATGGTGCTGTTGGTAACGCCGGCTCTTTTGGCCAGTTCTCGTTGTGATAAAGCCTTGAGCTTACGGATGGTTTTCAGGCGAGCACCAACGTCCAAAGGCAGATTCCTCCAGGGAATAGTCAGACAGGTTACACAGGCAGGTGTGCACAATGAGGCGAATCATTGCACGGGCGTTCAGAATTTTCAACAGATCACGGAATGAACAGTCCGCTCTGTGCGTTGTGTCGCTTAGCCTAGATATCGGCGCGGTACGCGGTTCAGGTTGCAGAACAGCTGATAGGGAATGCTGTCTGCCCAGGCTGCGACTTCACTGGCGTTGAGGCCTGCGCCCCAGAGCCGGATGGTACTGCCCAGACTGCTGCCGGGCAGGTCGGTCAAATCAACCGTGAGCATGTCCATGGAGACGCGGCCAATCAATTGGCTGCGCTGACCGTCGACCAGTACCGGGGTGCCATCTTTGGCGTGGCGCGGATAACCATCGGCATAGCCCATGGCGACCACGCCGACGCGGGTGGGGCGCTGGGTGATAAAGCGCGAGCCGTAGCCAACTGGCTCGCCAGCCGGCAATTCGCGTACCGCGATGATCTTCGATTCCAACTGCATCACCGGCTGCAGCTGCTCAGCCTGTGGTTGAACGAAGCTGAAGGGTGTGGCGCCGTACAGCATGATGCCGGGGCGCAGCCAATCACCGTGGGCGCTAGGCCAGGCCAATATGCCCGGCGAGTTGCATAGGCTGGCGGGGCCGTTGAGCCCTTCATTCGCCTGGGCAAATACGGCGAGTTGCTCTTCCGTGCGGCCCGTATCGGGCTCGTCCGCTCGGGCGAAGTGAGTCATCTTGGTCAAGCTGGCGACCTTGTTGTTGCGCTCCAGCCTGCGCCACGTATCGGCGTACTCGGTGGGGCTAAAGCCGACGCGATGCATGCCGGTATCCAACTTGAGCCAGATGTGCAGCGGCGCGGCTAGTTCGGTCTGCTCCAGCTGATTTAATTGTTCCGCATGATGCAGTACGGCCCAGAGGTTGTGCTCCGCCAATAGTGGCAACTCATCGGCTTCAAACCAGCCTTCCAGCAGCAAAATCGGCTTGCTGACGCCAGCGGCGCGCAGCTCCAGCGCTTCTTCTATACAAGCGACGGCAAAACCATCGGCTATGTCTGCCAACGCTTCGGCGCATTGCACCGCGCCATGCCCATAGGCGTTGGCCTTGATCACCGCCAACGCGCGCTGGCCGGACAGGGATTTAGCCAGCAAATAGTTCTGGCGCAAAGCGTTGAGGTCAATCAGGGCGTGGGCTGGGCGCATGAATAGGGTCTTGAAAAAATGCGGGCTGAATGCCCCGCTAAGCTAAGGGACGTGCTGAACAATTCCGCAACCTCTGGCCTGAAGGTCTCAAAGGCGAGCGCTCAAGCATACATCTGCACGCTTGAGAACTCGCAGAGAGTCTGTGGAATTGCTCAGCACGTCCCAAGATTATCAGACGCGGTTCCTTGGCGGGAATGCGCGACTGATGAGGGGGTAGGTTTAAATTGCAGCGACCACTGACATCTCGACCAGAATCTCGGGCTCGCACAGCTTGGCTTCCACGGTCGCGCGTGCCGGTGCGGTGCCAGCGGGTAACCATTGATCCCACACGCTGTTCATGGCGGCGAAATCGGCATCGATGTCTTTCAGATAGATAGTGACCGAGAGGATCCGCGTCTTGTCGGTGCCCGCTTGGGCCAGCAGCGTTTCGATTTCGTTAAGAGTACTGCGCGTCTGCGTTGCCGCGTCCTTATCCAGATCCTCATCAGCGGCCACTTGACCTGACAGGTAGAGGGTATTTTGATGAATCACAATCTGACTCATGCGCTCATTAGTGAGCAGTCGCTGGATGGCCATGGTGCGCGGATTCCTTGTGTTGATCGTAACGGTTGAGATTGTAGTCGCCGGCGTCGATGGCGGTTTTTTTGCCATCAATCAGGTCTGCCAGCAGTTGGCTGGAACCGCAGGACATAGTCCAGCCCAGCGTGCCGTGGCCGGTATTAAAATACAAATTGCGTAGCTTGCTGGCGCCAATAATGGGCGTGCCATCCGGTGTATTCGGGCGGAAGCCGGTCCAGAACGTTGCCTCGCTAACCGCACCTGCCTCCGGGAACAGGTCGGAAACGACCATCTCCAGGGTGGCGCGACGCTTCTCACTAAGGCTATTGTCAAAGCCTGTCAGTTCAGCCATGCCGCCCACGCGGATACGATCGGCAAAGCGCGTCATGGCGACCTTATAGGTCTCGTCCATGATGGTCGAAACCGGTGCCATCGCATCGTTGGTTACTGGCAGGGTTAGCGAATAGCCCTTGATCGGATAGATCGGCAGCTCCATACCCAGCGGTCGGGCGAGCTTGGGTGAGAAGCTACCGAGCGCCAGCACGTAACGGTCGGCTTGCAGGATTTCGCCGTTGGCCAGCTTTACGCCGGTGATTTGGGCGCCATCACTGAGCAACTCGTCGATCTCGCAATTGAAGCGGAACTGCACGCCCAACTCGGCAGCCTTGTCGGCCAGGCGGGTGGTGAACAGATGACAGTCGCCAGTTTCGTCATTGGGCAGGCGCAGACCGCCAACAATCTTGTGCGCGCTGGGTGCCAGGCCCGGTTCGGCGGCAACGCAGCCTGCCCGGTCGAGCAGCTCATAGGGCACGCCGCAACGTTCCAATACAGCGATATCCTTTGCGGCAGCGTCCATCTGCTGTTGAGTGCGAAACAGTTGCAAGGTACCAAGCTCGCGGTGCTCATAATCCACGCCGCTGTCGGTGCGCAGTGCCATCAGGCAGTCGCGGCTGTACTCGGCCAGGCGCATCATGCGCTCCTTGTTGACCGCGTAACGGGCTGCAGTGCAGTTACGCAGCATTTGCACCATCCAGCGATATTGCAGTGGATCGCTCGTAGGTTTGATAGCCAGCGGTGCGTGCTTGGCTATCATCCATTTGACCGCTTTGAACGGCACGCCGGGTGCAGCCCAAGGCGCAGAGTAGCCTGGGGAGATCATGCCCGCGTTGCCGAAGCTGGTTTCCAGCGCTGGGCCGCTTTGGCGATCGACCACGGTCACTTGATGTCCAGCCTTGGCTAGATACCAGGCGCTGGTGATGCCGATGACGCCGCTACCAAGAATAAGAACCTGCATGGCACTGCTCCACAGAAGTAGAATACTGCCCTATGGGCGATATCACTATTCTATGGCAAGTGATCTGGTCTAATTTTTCGTTTATTTTGTATTTAATGACGAAAGATTCTTCTCGATATTAAATATTCAGAGGTTTTTTATGAAAACCAAAAAAGCCTCCAGCCGCGAGCTGGACAAGATTGATCGCCACATTCTGCAATTGCTGCAGGATGAAGGGCGCATGTCCTATGTCGAACTGGGAGACAGGGTCGGCCTCTCTACTACGCCTTGCATGGAGCGAGTAAAGCGGCTGGAGCGGGAGAAGTTTATCCTCAGCTACGGCGCGCGGTTGAACCCACAAAAACTGCAGGCCAATTTGCTGGTGTTCGTCGAGATCAGTCTGTACTCCAAATCGGCCGACATCTTTGACGATTTTCGCCGTGCCGCCACCAAGTTGCCGCACGTATTGGAGTGCCATTTGGTATCCGGAGACTTCGATTATCTGATCAAAGCGCGGATTTCCGAGATGGCGTCCTATCGCAAGCTGCTCGGCGACATTCTTTTGCGGCTGCCGGGGGTGCGGGAATCCAAGAGCTATATTGTGATGGAAGAATTAAAAGAGACGCTCGCCATTCCGATCCCGGAGCCGGATTGATGCCTGGCGTTGTTCTGCCGAAGTTTAGTGTTTATGCTGCTGTAAATTTTTATTGACACTAATGCGCCTATTTCAAACGGATATCCCATGTCAGCCAGCGCCACGCATACCCATGAGCATGCTCCTTCCTATTACGCGGCCAGCGCCAATCGTCAGCTGTCTTTGCCGGTCCTGCAAGGCGAAGAACAGGCCGATGTGTGCATCATCGGCGGCGGCTTTACCGGGCTCAATACCGCAATAGAACTGGCGCAGAAAGGTATGTCGGTGGTGTTGTTGGAAGCGCATCAAATTGGCTGGGGCGCTACTGGCCGCAACGGCGGGCAGATCATTCGCGGTGTTGGTCATGACGTGGATCAGTTTGAGAAGCAGATTGGCGCAGAAGGCGTACGTAATCTCAAGCTGATGGGCATCGAAGCCGTGGATATCGTCAAACGGCGTGTTACCGAACTCAGTATCGATTGCGACCTGACCATGGGCTACTGCGATCTGGCGAATAAGCCGGCGCATATGGAGAGCTTTCTGGCTGATAAAGCAGATCTGGAATCGCTCGGTTACAGCCACGAAATGCGCATGATTGAACGCGATCAACTGCATACGGTAGTCAACTCCGATCGCTATATCGGTGGTATGACTGACATGGGTTCAGGTCATCTGCATCCGCTGAATCTAGCGCTGGGTGAAGCCGCCGCCGCGCAGCAACTGGGTGCACGCCTGTTCGAGCATTCAGCGGTAACGCAGATTGATTACGGCCCCTGCCTCACTGTGCACACCTCAACCGGCAAGGTTAAAGCCAAGCAACTGGTGATCGGCTGCAATGCGTATCTGGGTCGCCTGCATCCCAGGTTGAGTAGCAGCGTGATTCCGGCGGGCAGCTATGTGATCGCTACCGAACCGCTGGGTGAAGAGCGGGCACGTGCGTTGATTCCGCAAAATATGGCGCTCTGCGATCAACGGGTGGCGCTGGATTACTATCGGCTTTCTGCCGACCATCGCCTGCTGTTTGGCGGCGCCTGTCATTACTCGGGCCGTGATCCGGCAGATATTGCCGCCTATATGCAGCCCAAAATGCTGAAGGTGTTCCCGCAGCTGGCTGGCGTAAAGATCGACTATCAGTGGGGCGGCATGATTGGCATTGGCGCTAACCGCCTGCCACAGATTGGCAAGCTGCCGGATCAGCCTAATGTGTTTTACGCGCAGGCCTATTCCGGCCATGGCGTTAACGCCACACACCTGTCTGCCAAGTTGCTTGCCGAAGCCATCAGCGGTCAGGCCAGTAGCGGCTTTGATTTGTTTGCCAAGGTGCCGCACATGGCGTTTCCCGGCGGCCAGCGGTTCCGCGCGCCGCTGCTGGCGATGGGCATGTTGTGGGAGCAGGCCAAAGAGCTCTTCTAGGGCTCACGGCCAACAGCGATCGAGCCTGTCGGACTTAACACTGCCCTACTGCGGAAAAGCCGCATTGGGTCATTTTCGGCGCTCTTTTTCGTTGAATAGAATGACTATTCGCCTCCGAAGACCACAAAAACTGCCTCCAACCAGGTTTCCCCTCGCTACGGGCAGTTAAGTCCAACAGACTCCTAGCGCTGTTCCAGCTCTACCAGTCCGTGGGGTAGCTCGGCTACCTTGCAGGGCTGGGCACTCAGGTCGATCAGGTCGCCGTTATTCGGCACCAGCCCGCCAAGCCCCAGGCTGCGGCCAAACTGCATGTGGGCCTTCTGGTGATATATCTCACCATGCACCGGCAGCAGATATCGCGCTTTCAACCAGCCGTAGAGTTCGCGCAGGTCTTCCTGCGGCGGGTGACCAGAAGCGTGGATCGGTGCCATGTCGTCATCAATGATCTGCATCCCCTGCTCTTTCAGTCCTTGTTTGATGCGCGCGAGCGCCTCTTCGTTGCCGGGAATCAGGCGTGAGGAGAACACCACGGTGTCGCCTGGTTCAAGGCTCAGCTGCGGATGATTGCCGCTGGCCAGCCTGCCCAGTGCTGCGGCGGGCTCGCCCTGGCTGCCGGTACAAATCCACATTTGTTGCTCGCGGGGTAAATGCCCAAGCTCCCAGGGACCAATATAACCAGGGCGGCTGTTCAGGTAGCCTTGGGCGCGACCAAAACCGTGCATATTGACCAGGCTGCGCCCAAGCAGTGCGGCGTAGCGTCCACAGTCAAAGGCAATTTCGGCCAGGCTGTGCAAGCGCGCAAGGTTGCTAGCAAAGCACGTGACAATCACCCGCTCGCGACACGGGCGAATAACGTCCTGCAGACCATTTTGTACTGCGGCTTCCGAGCGGCTGGCGCCAACCACTGGCGCATTAGTTGAGTCTCCGATGATGACGTCTACACCCTGCCTACCGAGGGCCTGCAAGCGACCCTGCGCGGTTAAACCACCGACCAGCGGCTCAGGGTCGAGCTTCCAGTCACCGCTGTGATAGAGCCGCTTACCGGCAACATCGAGCATGATGGCGTGGGATTCTGGGATGGAGTGCGTGACAGGAATCCATTCGGCCTGAAAGGCACCGATGCCAATCGGCTCCAGGGGTTGTATCTCATGGATGCGCGGCCAAGTGAGGCCGGGATCGAGCTTGGCGCGAATCAGCCGTGCGGCAAAGGGGCTGGCATAGATTGGGCAATCCATGGCGCGCCAGATATGCGGAATCGCGCCAATGTGGTCTTCGTGGCCGTGGGTGATAAGGATCGCGGAGAGCTTGATGTCATGGCGTTCGAGTGCCGACAGGCTGGGCACCGATACCGAGTTGCGCCCGCTGGGGGTGGCGTTCAGCGCAAAGCCACAATCTATCGCAATCCATTCGCCAGCGGAGCCATAGAGATAGAAGTTGGCGCCAAACATCCCGGCACCGCCGAGGGCGACAAACAGGGGGCCGGGCTGGCGGTGTAGTTGTTCAAAACGCGGAGCGGGCATGCGGTCCTTCCATCGGTAGATGCGGCCAGCTTAGCAGATGATGCCGCTACGCTGGCTCCGACCTCAGCCGAAAAACCAGTAGCAAACCCCAATCGCGGTCAACATGCCCGCCAAGTCGGCCAGCAGAGCGCAGCCCAGCGCGTGGCGTACACGACTGATGCCGATGGCGCCGAAGTACACAGCCAACACATAGAAGGTGGTCTCGGTACTGGCCTGGAAGGTGGCGGCCATTTTCGCCGGAAAACTGTCCACGCCGAAGGTGTTCATGGTTTCGATCATCATTGCCCGCGAGCCGCTGCCAGATAGCGGTTTGATAAAGGCAGTGGGTAGCGCATCGACAAAGCGGGTATCCCAACCAAAGGTCTCGGCCAGCCAGCGGATGCCGTCCAACCCGGCATCCAGCACACCGCTGGCGCGCAGCACGCCAACTGCCACCAGCATGGCGACGAGAAACGGCAGTAGCGAAATGGTCACGTCAAAACCCTGCTTGGCGCCTTCAATAAAGCTGTCGTAAACGTTCACTTTGCGCAGAGCAGCAACCAGCAAAAAGGTGATGATGATGCCGAACAGGGTCAGATTACCCACCAGCGTCGAGGTGGCGGCTAACGCCTCGGCAGATAGCCCGGCGAGGGCGGTCAAGAGCAGGCCAAGCAGCGCCGCACCGCCAGCCAGATACCCCAGCACTACCGGGTCCCAGAGCTTCAAGCGTTGCATCAACGCAACGCTGAGCAAGCCCACCAGGCTGGAAGCGGTAGTGGCTAGCAGGATAGGCAGGAAGACCTCAGTAGGATCGCTGGCGCCTTGTTGCGCGCGATACATAAATACCGTCACCGGCAGAAGCGTGAGCGAGGAGGTGTTGAGCACCATGAATAGGATCTGCGCGTTGCTGGCGGTATCCTTGCTCGGGTTCAAGGTCTGTAGCGAATGCATGGCCTTGATGCCGATGGGCGTGGCGGCGTTGTCCAGCCCTAACACGTTGGCGGCAAAATTCATTGTGATGTGCCCGAGCGCCGGATGGCCGCTGGGTACTTCGGGCATCAGCCGGCGAAACAGCGGATCAAGTAAACGCGCCATCAGGTTAATCAGCCCGGCTTTCTCGGCGATGTTCAGAAAACCCAGCCAAAGCGTCATGGTGCCCACCAGCACCAGCGTGATCTCAACGCTCAGCCGGGCCATCTCGAACAAGGCGCTGACCAGCCGGCTGAACACCTCGGCGTCACCCATTCCCAGCCATTGCCAGAGGGCGGCGGCGAAGGCGCTGAGGAAGAATCCAAGCCAGATCCAATTGAGCATGTAGTGCGGGTGTCCTGTGATGCTGATCAATAATGCCGACATTTATGTATGTCGCGCGCCGCTGGCGTAGGCCGAGCTTGCCTGCTTTGCTGACAGTTAGTCCAGTCTTGCCGTAAAGGAAGCGCCATGCCCAGTCTTGACAGCAGTGCCAGTCAAATTAAGACCTTGAGTGACAAGGTGCCTGCCGATGCCGCAATTCAGATGCTCAATCTGCTGCGCTTCAACGCGCACGGCGAATACCCTTCCGGGACCGACGCTCATCCCTGCTCCGGACGCGATGCCTACGCCCGGTATCTGCGTGCGGTGGCCGACAGCATGGCGGCGGTAGGCGCGCATATCAGGTTGCAGAGTCGCGTGCTACACACCCTCATTGCGCCGCAGGGCGAGCAGTGGGATGAGGTGCTAGTGTTTGAGTTTCCGTCGCTGGCCGCCTTTCTCAGCTTGCTGGAGGACGAGCAGTACAAGGAGGCAGCGGTGCACCGGACGGCTGCGCTGATGGATTCGCGATTGGTGTGTACCACTGAGGCGTAGGTGAATTCAGCAGTACTTTTCCTTGCGCGGGCACCAGTGCAGCGAGCAGTGCAGCTGTCTCACTGTCCGGTTGCCCGTCGTAATGGGTTTGTCGGAAGCGCATCTGAAAGGCGGCGATAACGTTGCGGGTAGCCTTATCCAGCTCGCCGTTCTGCGGCACGCTATAACCCCAAGCCGCAAGGCTTCGCTGGAACCAACTAACAGACGGAGTCCGGCCAGCCAGCCAGTTTTGCATTACCCGTACACGCTCTGCATCAGGCCCGCTGGCGACCCCGGCAGCGACCAGCTGCTGCCATGGAAAAAGCGGTCCCGGGTCGACTTTGCGTTGCGGCGCCACATCGCTGTGACCCACAACGGACTCCGGTCCTAGTCCCTGACGCTGCTGAATATCGCGCAGCAGTTTGATCAGAGCATCTATCTGCGGTTGATCCCAGGCTTGCCACTGGCGGCAGTCGGGGCGATCCACATAACCGTCGTTGACCATTTCAATGCCGATGGAACTGGCGTTGAGCCAGGTCCGGCCTTGCCAGCTACTGTCACCTGCATGCCAAGCGCGACGGTTTTCATCGACCAGGCGGTAAATCACCGGGTCGTGGTCACTCATTAAATAGTGGCTGCTGACGTCGCCCTGAGTCAGCACATTGAAGGAACGTTCAAAACCGGACGAAGTGTAGTGCAGCACTATGTACTGCACGCGGTTGTCCTGCCCGCTGGCGCGGTAGCGATCATCGATCACAAGTTGTTGACTACAACCAGCGAGTAACGCCAACGCCGGCAGCAACCCTTTCCAATAGCTCACAGAGATATACCTGTTGCGGCCGAAAAAACGCAGGTTAACACGATGGGCTCAGGCGACGGCGGTGTGTGTATCCTGCACTACGCGGTTGCGGCCCTGCTCCTTGGCCCGGTACATGGCTTGATCCGCGCGCTCGAACACGTTGTCCAAGGTGTCGCTTGTGCAGAACTGGGTATAGCCGATGGAGATGGTGACGGGAACGCGTTCATTTTTGAAATGGAAGGGGCTGCCTTCAATGCCTGAGCGCAGCTCTTCAAGAGCAATCGCCCCTTGGTCCAGCGTTGTGCCGGGCATCAGCACAACAAACTCTTCACCGCCAAAGCGACCTATGTAGTCGGTTTTACGCAGGCGTCGTGATACTTGCATGGAGATAAGGCGCAACACCTTGTCGCCAGCCAAATGACCAAAACGGTCGTTGATCGACTTGAAGTGGTCCACATCCAGCACGACTAGCAGCAGTTGTCCGCCGTAGCGCTGCCAGCGTTCATACTCTTCGTTCATGCGCTTTTGTAAGCCTGCGCGGTTGGGAAGTCCGGTGAGGCTGTCGATCAGTGCTTGCTGGCGCTGCTCTTCAAGGTGCGAGCGGAAGGTTTGTGCCTCAACTTCCATGACCTGAATGCGTTCAACCATGGTTTTCAGTCGATCCGATACTTGATCGTCGCGCTTGTCGCGTAGCTCCCTGGCCTGATCGACCTTGCTCAATAGCGCACTCAGCTTGGCCTCGACGTTTGCCTTGAGCGTATTCAGGTCATCGGCTTCGCGCACGTCTTCGTGGAGCACTTCAACTTCGCCACGGATGGCACCTTCGAGGGAACGGCCCTCTTCCAGCGAGTCAATGTAGGAGTTTTGAGCCTCCTCAAGATTGCCCTGAAACTGGCTGAGGCGCTGGTTGAGCTGTTTCAGGTAGCGCTCAAATTCGACCTGTCGGCTCTGCTGCGCGTTCAGTACCAGCGTGGACAGTGCTTCCAGCGCGACTGTTAGTTCATACCAGTTCAAGCCTTTGCCAACCTGATCACGCAGGCGCTGAGATTCTGCTTCCTGTTGATCGAGTAATTGGATTTCGCTAAGCAGGTTGAGCAGGATAGATTCGATATGCGCGGCGACTTTGGAGTAGCTCTGTTCTTCGCCACTGATATTGCCGCTAACCTTTGCTGGCGCTTCGCAGGCTATGTCGATATCAGCTGGTACGGGTTGCGCTTGTAAGTTAAACGGCGGTTCCTCGGCAGCTGGTTGCTCGGCCGGTGAATCTGCCGGAGCCTCAGGCAGTTCGCTTATCTCGGTTGGCGGGTCGGTTGCTTCGCTCGACTTGTTAAACAAGCGTGACCAGAGTCCGGCTGGGGCTCTTTCCGGGGTGCCGTTAAAGGTAGCTGCTTGCAACTGCGTTAGGTCTCGCAGCAGGCGGGGCATGCTCAGAGCTAGATTCTCAGGCGCATCCAACTGTTTGCTGAGGGCACGCAGCGCCTTGTCAGTGTCTGTTGGCGGCTCCTGATCCTGCAATTGACGGATCAGCTTCTTCAGCAGAGCCCGGACGTCGTCGCTACGCTGCTGACGCGTCTGATCGGCGGCCAGTACGGCGCGCTCCAGATCGGGTAATAGTGCGCTGAGCATCTTTGGTGGTGCATCGCTACGCAGGGCGTTACGCAACTCCTTCAGTCGGCGATCCAGCAATGGGTCGATGCCATCTGCCGCGATACTCACCCTCACCAAGCCGCGCTTGAGCAGCTCTTCCTGTTCGCTTGGCCCTCTTGATGACGCAGAATCGGGCGCGAATGGGTGAATGTCAGACATGGAGGCTCCAGAAGGTTTTTCCAGAGATTATAGGTGAACTTGAGCTTCTGGCTAGCTCTTACCGTGTGGCCGACATAGCGTGGCCGGAAGGCGGATATGCATGGCGACCGGTAAATGGTCGGAAACGGCCAGCGGCAGCACGTCTACTTGCTCAATGCTCAAGCTAGGACTGATCAGAATATGATCTAACACTTTAGCTGGCTTCCAGCTTGGATAGGTTCCGGGCAAGGTGGCCGTGTGCAGCTCGCTACCCTTTAACGGAGACTTTTCCAGCAGGTCTTCGGCGTGGGTGTTCATGTCGCCCATCAGCACCACGTGACGGTGGTCGGCAATCCGCTCACGAATGTAAGCCAGTTGATTGGCACGCCCCTTGGGGCTGAGCGCCAGGTGCATCATGACCACCAGCAGCGACTCTTCACCCTGGCCAAACTGGGTGAGAATAGCGCCTCGGCCTGGCAGTATGCCCGGCAGTTTGTGATCTTCCAGCAGATCGGGAGCGTAACGGCTGAGCAGCCCGTTGGAGTGCTGTGCAAAGCGCCCGAGGTTGCGATTTAGCTGCTGATACCAGTAAGGAAAGCCGCTTTCGCGTGCCAGATGTTCAACCTGGTTTACGAAGCCTGAGCGCAGGCTGCCACCGTCCACTTCCTGCAGTGCCACCAGGTCGAAATCACCGAGCAGCTGGGCGACTTTGCCCAGCTGTACCTGACGACCGGCGTGCGGCAATAAGTGCTGCCAGCTGCGCGTAAGGTAGTGGTGATATCGCTGAGTATTGTTGCCCACCTGAATGTTGAAACTGAGCAGTCGCAGCACATCTGGCAGCGACTGCTCGGCTGGTTGGCAGTGGGTATTGGTGCGCAACTCGGCTGACGACATTGAGCCGCGAGTGTTGCGGAAACCCGCAATGTTGCCAGTCGATAGCATGCGATGGCTCCCGTTTACTGAGCCTGACGTTCCTGCTCAACCAGATATTCGGCGATTTTCAGCATGTTCTCGAAGCTGCCAGCCATCTTGCCTTCAATACGGTACTTGCCGTTCACGATCAGGCAAGGCACGCCGCTAGCGCGATAGGCACGAGCTAGTTGCTCTGCTTGGTTCATTTTGCTCTTCACGCCAAATGAATCCCAGGCTTTAACAAAGTCGTCTTTGCTGATGCCGTAGGGCTCAAGAAACTCAACCATTGCATCTTCGTCTTTCAGGCGATTGTTCTGCTTGTGGATAGCGTTGAATACGGCATCGTGGGTTTCGTCCAGCTTGCCGAGGCTTTCCAGGGTGTAAAACAACTGAGCGTGGGTGTTCCACTCGCCGCCAAACATAGCAGGCACCGGACGGAAGTTAACGTCGTCAGGTAGTGTCTTTGACCATTCGTGCAGGGTCGGCTGGAAGGAGAAGCAGTGTGGGCAGCCATACCAGAAGAGTTCTGACACTTCGATTTTGTTCGGATCAAGAGTAGGCGCTGGTGTAGGCAGTACGGCGTAATGCACGCCAGCCTGATAAGGGGCATCCTCCGCCTGAACCATGCCGAAGCTGCCGAGCAGCCAGATCAGACCAACGGTTAACAACGCGCGCATGTAGTTCTCCAAAGCAGGTAATCAGGTAGTTAATAAAAGATTGTCGATTTTCAGACCCGACAGTAGAGCAAAGATTCCCTGATTGCTAGATGCAAAGCTGTCGCACTATGTTGCTAGCAAAGACTTTTTTTTGCATAAAATGGGGATAAAAAAAGGATGGCCTAAGCCATCCTTTTTTGTAACGCAGGGCTGGGTAATTAACGCAGGCCTTGAATGTAGGCGGCAACCGCTGCGATGTCTTTGTTGCTCAGACGGCTAGCGACTGTTTGCATGATGGCGGCGTCGCCGTCATTGGTACGATTGCCTTCGCGGAAGTCAGTCAGCTGCTTGGCGGTATAGGTAGCATGTTGGCCAGCCAGATGCGGGAAGCCCGCAGGTGGGTTGCCCTTGCCGGTAGGAGAGTGACAACCGGTGCACGATGGCAGGCCAGTGGCCAGATCACCGCCACGGTAGATAGCTTCGCCACGTTCGGCTAGCGTTGGGTCTGCGGCGCCCATGGCTTGGGTTTGCGATGAGAAATAGGCGGCAAGGTCAGCCAAGTCCTGTTCATCCAAGTCGGTGAGCAAACCGGTCATCTCTACTACGTTACGACGGCCTTCCTTGATATCGGTCATCTGTTTGAGCAAATAACGCTCACCTTGACCAGCCAGCTTAGGAAAGTTGGGCGCGGGGCTGTTACCATCCGCTCCGTGACAAGCTCCACAAACGGCTGCATTGGCTTGGCCTGCTTCGGCATCACCTGAAACGGCGTGCGCAGAGGTAGCAAAGCCCAGAGTCAATACCAGACTAACGAGTAGTTTATTCATCAGCTAATCCAATTACGGCTAAAAGAAAAATGGTGGCTTTACCTGTTGTCCGGCCTTAATGACCGCGTTTTCTTCACAGGTTGCCTTTATTTCGTTCATGCTAGCTGCCGCCTTCGCCCGGCGCAATGGCCGAACTGCCGCAGGTGCACGAATCTGAGCGAGTAACACTGAAAAATCGCCTGGACGATGAACGTCTAGGGAATTGTTCAGTGCTTCCCACAACCGCGGCATTATATACTAAGCACGCCGCAAGCGTGAATGTCATCAGCTTTCCAGCCCGTTGGGCGGAATCAAAGGTTCCCCATGTCGTCTACATCTCCCCTTATATCTCTCTGCCAGCAGTCTACTTTCATCAAGAGCGCTAGCCTGGTAGAGCAATGCCCGGCCGATATTGGCTTGGAAGTGGCTTTTGCCGGGCGCTCCAACGCCGGTAAGTCCAGCGCGCTCAATACGCTCACCCACGCCCGTCTGGCGCGCACGTCCAAGACGCCGGGTCGCACTCAGCTGATCAACTTTTTTCAGCTGGACGAAGACCGCCGCTTGGTGGATCTGCCGGGTTACGGCTATGCCAAGGTGCCTTTGGAGCTAAAAGAGCATTGGAAAAAGCACTTGGATGCTTATCTCACTCAGCGCAATAGTCTCGCTGGTGTGGTGCTGGTGATGGATATCCGGCATCCGCTGTCAGAGTTTGATTGCATGATGCTCGATTGGGCGCAAATGAGTCAGATTCCTGTCCATGTCTTGTTAAGCAAGTCTGACAAGCTAGCGTTCGGCGCGGCAAAAAATGCGCTGCTGAAAATTCAGACCACTATGCGCAAAACCTTCGGCGAACTGTCCACCGTGCAGTTGTTCTCGGCGCCCAAGCGTCAGGGCATCGACGAAGCCTACGCGCGTTTGGAGCAGTGGTTGTTCCCGCCAGAGGAAGAGCTTCTGGTAGGTGACGATCTGGATGAAGACGAGCCGGAAGAACTGAGTGATGACGAGTGGGGCGATGATTCTGCTGACTAATCGTCGGCAGTAAATCGCAGGCAAAAAAAACCCCGAGCATCTATGGGGAGGGAGGCTCGGGGCTAACTACCGGGCTGTGCTAGGAAAGGGAGAGCCCGGTTTTCTGCCAACACTAAATCACATCTAAGGAGCATGAATGGCTGTTAAGCCGTCCATGTAATATCTGACGAGTGAGTTGCAGCTAAGTTCAAAAAAACATTTAGATCGGTTGGTTATGAAAACCCCGTCGCTTAGCTGCTGGAGTTTCCGTGTTGAATGCCAACCTGCAAGCGCAAGCAAGGCCTGCTGAGACAGCTTCAGGTTTGCCGCTGCGCGCCGCCAGCAGGCGCGCCTTAGTGCGCCTCATCCCAGTTATTACCCACGCCCACTTCTACTAGCAGCGGCACATCCAGTTCAGCGGCTTGCCCCATGCGATCCTGCAAGCCTTTGCTGACCGCATCGATTTGATCTTCGCGCACTTCCAGTACCAATTCATCGTGTACCTGCATGATCACGCGGGCGTCCAGTTTGCTGTCAGTCAGCCATTGATCGACCTTGATCATGGCGCGCTTGATGATATCGGCCGCAGTGCCCTGCATCGGGGCGTTGATCGCGGTGCGCTCGGCGCCCTTGCGCATGGCCGGGTTCTTGGCGTTAATTTCTGGCAAGTAGAGGCGACGACCAAACAGCGTCTCAACATAGCCTTGTTCGCTGGCCTGTTCGCGGGTGCGCTCCATATAAGCCAATACGCCGGGGTAACGGGCGAAGTAACGGTCGATATAAGCCTGCGCCTGTTTGCGGTCGACGTCGATCTGCTTGGCCAGGCCAAACGCGCTCATGCCATAAATCAGACCGAAGTTAATCGCCTTGGCGCTGCGGCGTTGATCGGTAGTGACTTCATCGAGCTCCACCCCGAATACTTCAGCTGCGGTGGCCTTGTGCACGTCGAGGTTATGTTTGAATGCGTGCAGCAGACCCACGTCCTGCGCCAGGTGCGCCATGATGCGTAGCTCAATCTGGGAATAGTCCGCTGCCAGCAGCTTGTAGCCCTTAGGTGCAATAAACGCCTGACGAATGCGACGGCCTTCCGCGCTGCGAATCGGGATGTTCTGCAGGTTTGGATCAGACGATGAGAGACGCCCGGTTGCCGTTACCGCTTGGTGGTAAGAGGTGTGGATACGCCCCGTACGCGGGTTGATCTGTTCCGGCAGGCGATCGGTGTATGTGCTCTTCAGCTTGCTGACGCTGCGATACTGCATGATCACTTGCGGCAACTCGTAACCTTGCTCCGCTAGCTCGGCAAGTACCGATTCTGCGGTGGATGGCTGGCCCTTGGCGGTTTTCGATAGCACCGGCAAGCCCTGCTTCTCATACAGAATGGCACCCAGTTGTTTGGGTGAGCCGAGGTTGAACTCTTGTCCGGCCAGTGCAAACGCCTCGCGTTCCAAGGCGACCATTTTGGTGCCCAGTTCAATGCTTTGTTCGCCGAGCAGCTTGGCATCGACCAGCGCGCCGCAGCGCTCGATACGCGCCAGCACCGGCATCAGCGGCATTTCGATCTCTTGCAGTACCTTGGCGACGCGCTCCTGCGGCTGTAGTTTGGCCCACAGGGTTTGATGCAGGCGCAGGGTTACGTCGGCATCTTCTGCCGCATAAGGCCCGGCCTGCTCCAGCGCAATCTGGTCAAAGGTCAGCTGTTTGGCGCCTTTGCCGGCGATGTCCTGAAACTTGATGGTGCCTTGGCCCAGATACTTGAGCGCCAGGCTGTCCATGTCGTGACGGGTAGCGGTGGCGTCGAGTATGTAAGATTCCAGCATGGTGTCGAAGGCCACGCCCTGCACATGAATGTCGTAGTGGGCCAATACGTTGATGTCGTACTTGGCGTGCTGCGCGACCTTGGCTTTTTTCGGATCTTCCAGATAGGGCTTGAGTGCAGCCAATACCGCATTGCGGTCCAACTGGTCAGGCACGCCCATGTAGCTGTGGGCGACCGGGATGTAAGCCGCTTCGTGCGGGCTGACTGCCAGCGATACGCCGACCAACTCAGCCAGTTGCGCGTGAATGCTGGTGGTCTCGGTATCAAAGGCGAACAGGTCCGCAGCTTTGAGTTTATCCAGCCAACGCTCGAAGTCGGCTTGCTCGGTAATGGTCTCGTAGTTATTTTCCTGCTCGGGCTCGCTGACCGGGGCAGCATCGCCGTTGATGGCCTCGGCCTTGGCGTCACGTTCTAGATCGACCAGCCAGGTCCTGAATTCCAGCTCCTGATACAGCTCGGCCAGCGCTTCGCGGTTAGCTTTGGTGGGCATTAGCGCATCAGCGCGAATCTCCAGTTCCACATCCAGTTTGATGGTCGCCAATGCGTAAGACATGTAGGCCATGTCTTTATGCTCGGTGAGCTTCTCGGCGAGTTTTTTTGCGCCGCGAATCGGCAGCTCAGCGATCTTGTCGAGATTGGCGTAAATCACATCCAGCCCGCCGCCAAGCCCGGTCAGCAGCCCTAGCGCGGTCTTCTCGCCTACGCCCGGTACGCCGGGAATGTTATCGACCTTGTCACCCATGAGCGCCAGATAGTCGATGATCAGCTCCGGGCCGATACCAAACTTTTCTTTTACGCCCTCAATGTCCATCACGGTATTGGTCATGGTGTTGACCAAGGTGACGTGACCGTCAACCAGCTGCGCCATGTCCTTATCGCCGGTAGAAATCACTACCGCGCGACCATTCGCAGCGCTTTCGCAGGCCAGCGTGCCAATCACATCGTCGGCTTCGACGCCCTCGACGCATAGCAGCGGCAAACCCAATGCCTTGACGCTGGCGTGCAGCGGCGCGATTTGCACGCGCAAGTCGTCAGGCATGGGCGGGCGATGGGATTTGTATTCCTCAAACATGGTGTCGCGAAAGGTCGGGCCTTTGGCGTCAAACACCACCGCTATCGGGCTATCCGGATACTGTTTGCGCAGGCTCTTGAGCATGTTGAGCACGCCTTTGACCGCGCCCGTGGGCAGGCCTTTGGATGTCATCAAGGGCGGCAGTGCGTGGAAGGCTCGGTAAAGATAGGAGGAGCCATCGACTAAAACGAGGGGGGCTGTGTCAGTCATGCGTCAGGTCAACATTTCCGGAGGTAATGGAGCTAGAATAGATGTGTCGTCAAACAATAGGACAAGACTACCATGATTCGACTATTTGGCCGTGGCTTGGCCGTGCTACTGCTGGCGTGCAGCTTCTCGGTAATGGCGCAAGATGCCATCACCGCCGAGCCTGATGTAACTATCCGTGAAGAGGGTGACCGCACGGTTGAAGAGTACCGCTTGAACGGCTTTCTCTACGCTATCAAGGTCACTCCCAAGAGCGGTGCGCCCTACTATCTGGTTGCGGTAGATGAAGACGGCAACTATGTGCGCTCGGATCAGCCCGAAGGCTTGCGCATCCCGTCCTGGAAAATCTTTGAGTGGTGAGCTGAGTTATGTCGGTATTTACAGAAGTCAGTCGTGCTCAGCTAGAGGCCTTCCTGCAAGGTTTTGAATTGGGCCGGCTGGTTGAGTTTTCCGGCATTGCCGGTGGTAGCGAAAACAGTAACTTCTTCGTCAGCTGCAGCTCTGGCGATTATGTATTGACGTTGGTTGAGCGCGGCGATGTTGAGGCCTTGCCGTTCTTTATCGAGTTGCTGGAATGCCTGCATCAGGCGGGGCTTTCGGTGCCCTACGCAATCGCCGACCGTCAAGGGATTTGCTTGCAGCAGCTCAACGGCAAACCGGCGTTGATACAGCCACGCTTGCCAGGCAAGCACATTGAACACCCAGACCCCGCACATTGCGAGGCCCTGGGTCGTTGGCTTGCGCAGCTTCACAATGCCACGGTCGACACGGCATTAGCGCGACCCAGCGAGCGAGGCCTGGAATGGATGCTTAGCGAAACGCGTCAGCAGCTCGCACTGAGTAGCGGTGCTCAAGCAGAGCAGTTAGACGCGATGCTCTGCTTGCTCGCCCAATGGCAGCGTGAAGATCCAGGCTTACCGCGCGCGGTGCTGCACGCAGATCTGTTCCGCGATAACGTCATGTTTGATGGCCACCATCTTAGCGGCGTGATCGACTTCTATAACGCCGCCAGCGGCTGGACGCTTTACGACGTTGCCATCGCGGTTAATGATTGGTGCCTTAATCCAGACGCCAGCCTGGACCCGCGCCGCGCCAAGGCGTTGCTCGCCGGTTACGCCAGCAAGCGTTCCTTTACGCCTGCGGAGCATGATTGCTGGCCGAATATGCTGCGAATCGCCGCCCTGCGTTTCTGGCTGTCTCGTCAACTGGCGGTAGACCAACACAGTGGCCAGAGCGGCGTACTGATCAAAGACCCGGATCACTTTATGCGGGTATTGCAACAGTGCGAGCGCGCGCAGACCGGTCTGCCCTTGGCGCTTTAGTGTTGTTTTGAAGAGGCCCCATTGGCGGCATTTTTGGTGGGCGGGTTGCGGGGCGGCTGTGCCAGTTGACTGGCGCGCTAGCGCAATCCAGCTAAGCTTTCTTGGGCGCTTGGTTACCTCCTATTAATGGGTTGGCGGTAGCTTCCTGGTTACCGGTCAAGCGCTGAGCCGCGGCGTAGTAGAGCAGTGCCGTTTTGTGATCTGAAGATCACTGATCCGCACGTCTAACTCTCGAGGCTAGCCGCATGATTCCTGTCGATGGTAATTTTATTCTCGCGGTAGCACCGCGTTTTTCCGGCTCGTTGGCACAGGCGCAAATGCGCATCGTGGGCGACATTTCTGCCGCTTTTGCCCCCACTCTGAACCATTATCAAATCAACACCCGGCTGCGCATTGCGCATTTCATGGGCCAGGTAACGCATGAGTGCGCGGGCTTTCGTACCACTGAGGAGTTTGCCTCAGGCGCGGCGTATGAAGGCCGGCGAGACTTGGGTAATACCCAGCGAGGTGACGGCAGACGTTACAAGGGTCGGGGGCTAATCCAGCTGACCGGGCGGGCGAACTATCGCAGCATGTCGGGGCGCCTTGAGCTGCCGTTGGAAGACAACCCCGAGCTGGCAGCCGACCCGCTGACGTCGCTGCGCATCGCTTGCGAGTACTGGGCCATGCGCAACATTAACCCGGTCGCAGATCGGGATGATCTGATTAAGGCCACGCGGCTGGTCAATGGCGGCCTTAACGGCCTTGAAGACCGACGTAATTATCTGCAAAAGGCAAAAACCGCGATAGCGGCTATTGAAGCCATTGGCGTTTCGCAACGCCAGGGTGGCAGCACCGCTGCGCTACGTCGCGGTTCTTTTGGCGATGCAGTGGGAGAGTTGCAGGAGCTTTTGGCTGCCAATGGTGTGCCCCTGGCGATTGATCGCGACTTTGGTCCGGCAACCGAACTGGCAGTGATGAACTTTCAGTTGTCACAGGGTTTGTTGGCTGACGGTATTGTTGGTCAGAAAACTTGGGCGGCACTGCGTGACTGAAAGATGGGTCTAAGCGTAAGCAATGGCTGCAGGGTGTTTTGCTGGTAATCTCGCATCAGGCGCGGTGCATCAGCTGTGCATCAGCTGTGTATTAGCGTCACAGATTTTTCGCATTATTGGCCTATATTTCGCATTACCCTCACTTTTCAGCGCAGCACAGGATATTTGCATGAGCACCATTCACTTTGTAGGTGGCGAGAAGGGCGGCGTTGGTAAGTCCGTCGTCTCGCGCGTGTTATCGCAGTACTTTCTCGAATACGGCCTTTTGTACGCGGGCTTTGATGCGGATCAATCCCACGCTACGCTCACCCATTATTACCCCGAATTCACTCAGCCCATCGTGCTGGATGATTTCGAGAGTATCGATCAGATCGTCGAAATAGCGACTGACGAAGAGCAAAAGCAGCTGCTGATCGACCTGCCGTCCCAGAGCCAGCGTTTTCTGGATCGCTGGTTGGAAGACAGTGGCGTGCTGGAAATGTGCGACGAGCTGGGGCTCAAGACGGTGTTCTGGTACGTGGTAGACGGCGGCCGTGATTCGATCAGCCTGCTTGAAGAGTTTCAGCAGAAATACGGCGGCGTGATGCCCTTTGTGGTGGTAAAAAACCACGGCCGCGGTAACGACTTTAGCGATATTGACGCCGTATTAGCCAAGGGCCGCGCGGCTCGTCTGCTGGGTGTAGTAGATATTCCGGAACTGCATACGGCCACGTTACACCGCATCGACAAACTGTCACTGGGTTTCTGGTCTGCCATTAACGTCAAGAGCAGTAATGGTGCGCACCTCAGCCTGATGGAACGCCAGCGCACCAAGGTGTGGCTACGCAAGGCATTCGACTCCATTGGTGCCGTGTTCCGGAGCATTTAACCGGTCGTTGCAAAGCCAAGCGCGTTGCTAGGGCTGCACCTAACCTGCATGGCCAGGTGCAGCAGCAACCACTTAATCTTGGTTTTCAGCGGTCTTGGCTTTGTGCAACGCGGCCGCATTGTGCATCAGCGCGTAATGCAGCACCGCACCTAACAAGGCGCCCAGCAACCAGGCGTAGCCGTGCAGCTGGCTAACGGCGGGCACCCAAACCGAGGCGACCGAGAACACCGAGGCCACGGCGAACGAGATCATCGCCTTGCGGTTCCAGCCGCCATCAAAGTAGTAGGTTGAGCCCGCCTTAGCGCTGAACAGGTCCTGCAGATTCAGTTGCTGCTTACGCACCAGGTAGTAGTCCGCCACGATAATGCCGTACAGCGGCGCCAGAATCGCACCCAAGGTGTCAACGAAAGCCGCGATGCCTACCTGACTGATAAACGACACCCAGAGCGCACCAATAAAGAAGGCAATAGCCGCAGTGATAAAGCCACCGGTACGCGCGCTGATGCGCGAGGGCGCCAGGTTGGCAATGTCGTAGGCCGGTGGAATGAAGTTGGCCACGAGGTTAATACCCACAGTCGCAGCGAAGAAAGTCAGCGCCGCGATGATGGTTAGCGTCAGGTTATCGACGCGAGCGATAATATCGGTCGGGTTGGTCAGCGTTTCACCAAACACCACCACGGTGCCGGCGGTAATCACCAGCGCAATCAGCGAGAAGATTGCCAAGCTGACGGGCAAACCAAGAAAGTTGCCCTTGGTCATCTGCTTCTCGTCTTTTACAAAGCGGGCAAAGTCGCCGTAGTTAATCACCACCGCCGCAAAGTACGCGACCATGGTACCCACCACCGCAAAGAAGGCCGCCACCGGCCCGGTCTCGTAATCACCGCTGCCACTAAAGATGCTGCCCAGCTCGTTCCACAGACTCGGGCCGGCTTGATACCAGATGATCAGCATCAGCGCGATCATCACCACATATACCAATGGGCCTGCCCAATTCAGAAAGCGCGTGATCCACGCCATGCCGCGCACAAACAACATGACCTGGAAGGCACACACCAGGCAGTAAGACACCCAGCCGATCAGCGTCATACCCAAAAAGGTAGCCGCATCTGCTGGCGACTCCAGCACAGCGTTCAACAGCAGGGCAACGGCGGTGGAGGCAAAATAGGTCTGCACGCCATACCAGAAGATAGCCACAATCCCGCGAACCACCGCCGGAAAGTTAGCGCCACGCACACCCATGCTGGAGCGCGCCATCACCGGAAAGGGGATGCCGTACTTAACGCTGGGTTTCCCGGTCAATTGCACCAGTCCCATCACGATACACCCCGCCAATACGATACCGCCTAGTACCGCCCAACCACTCAGGCCGTAAGAGATAAATAGCGTAGCGGCCAAGGTGTAGCCAAACAGGCTCTGAATATCGTTGGACCACACATTGAATATCTCGAACCAGCCCCAGGTGCGCTTGCTCGGCGGTAGCGGTGCGAGATCGTCGTTGTAAAGCGACGGGTCGATTTCGCGAATCTTGAAGTTGTCGTTAGCCATGGGCCGTTCCTTGCGTCTTGTTGGATTTGCCAAGCAAGGCTGCATCTCACAGCCATACAGGTTGCGCTTGCACGTTATGTACCGCCTTCGCTGCACCGGCCAGTTGGCCGCTACAGGCCCAAATCAGGGCCAGAACCCAGGCCGAATAAAGCCCAAGTGCGTGAAAAGGTCGCACATTGTGTACAAAAATGTAGCAGCTTTGTATTCAATAAATGTAGTGAATGCTAATTAATCGCTACAAAACGTGGGAAGGCTTGCGCTATGGCAGGGCAAATCAGGCAACAGGCGAGCTGTACGTCAGCAAAATGCGGGTAGCCGCAAGCACACAAACAACCTGCGCTTTACCCCGCCCCGATATGGAGCTACCTTCGAGCTATGGCAATACGCCAGTTAACAGGAGCCCAAGGATGGCGCACAAACCTACAGCAAAAGACCACTGTGTCGCCCTCCCGGCAGACCGCTCGACTTCCTTTATTGATATTCAACTTATAGCCCAGGCATTCGCTCGCTTGCACCAGTTGAGTGGTAACGATGGGGGGCAATGCATGACGCCTGGCATTTCATCCAGTATGACTAACTTTACAAAATGCGGAAGTCACGCGAATACGTTGGGTACTTGGGTGCTTCACGTTAATAAGCTGATTTGTATCAGCTTTATATTTAATGCCCGACGGCAGAAAGCGTGATCATGCGGAAGTTGCTGATATGCAATCATAAAGCCGTCGGTCCAGTAAGCTGTTATATGAGGGAGAGATAGCCATGGAGAACAGGTTTGCGGTCTCGCTGGATGACGTTGATCGATGGAAGCCAACCGATGAAGAGAAACAAGCAGAAGTTGTTAAGCAGCTGATGCACGAGTGTGAAACTCAGGGTGAGCAAAAGCCAAACCTCATGACCTCGGGATTTCGTGCTAATAGTTCTTCCGCGCAGATCGCCAGTGACTTGATCTCGGGGTTTTCTATACCTGCGGTCATTACTTCTGCCGGCTTCCTCCTAAAACATCTCGCTCCACTGATAATCGAGTACCTCAAAACCCGCCCTCAGAAAGAGGTCACGGTAGACTATAAAGGACACCGAGTTACTGTCCGAGGTGGTGGTGATGTTGCTAAAGAACTACAGGATTTGGTCCAAAAAATAGATGAGGCTGAGTCCGATGACGACCGATAGAACATATAACCAGGCCGTCACCGGTGGCAAAACCTGCGCTTCGCTTCAGTTTTGCCACCGGTGACGGCAGGCGTCAGGGCGCTCGCGTATTCGACGTGATAGCGTTTTTTTAACCTTTAGGGATTGGAGTTGACATGGCAAAGCCAAGGGCGTTTATAAGTTTTGAAATGGAAGATAAGTGGGCACGTGACTTTCTTGTCCAACATGCGAAAGACAAGAAGAACGATATCGAGTTTTATGATTTTTCAGTTAAGGACCCGTTCGACTCGAAATGGAAGACGGAGTGTAAGAAACGAATCGCTATGACTAAGGGAACAATCGTTCTTATAGGACCAACTACCCATAAGTCAGAGGCCGTATTGTGGGAGATCGCAGAGTCTAATCGGCAGGAACACTACATTTTTGGCATACAGATAAGCAAAGACAAAACTTACACAATCCCCGCGGGCCTTCCTAGCAAGAATGTAATTCGATGGGATTTTTCTCAAATGGTTGACTGGTTAAAGACCTGGATATGAAACATGTACCTTGATGACATTGCGGCCACAATCCGCTCCCATATTCCTGAAGGGCGCATGCCTGGTGAGGATTCCGAGGGCTTACTGTTGCTATATGCGACTCTTCTCCGCGTCAAGGGAGCGAGTATTACTAATAGCGATATCCACGATGCTTGGTCTGCTTGGATGGCTGAACGCGATGCAACACACATCTCGCTGATTCCGTACAACGAGCTATCAGAAGAAGTTCAAGAGGAAGATAGGGTGTTCGCGACAGCTGTCCGGAAGGCAGCTGAAGAATTGGAGCGTACTGAGGCGTCACGTCCAGAATTCGGGGATATTCTTTTTCCATCAGGGCCTCCAAAAACTGAACCCGAAACTCGCGAAGCTCTCGATCTTTATAAGATTATGGTCCAGAGCTCCGAAGGGCTTGTGAGCCGACGGCAAAATGTAAATACTTTTTTCCTCACAATGAACGGTGCCCTTTTAACTGCTTTCGGTCTCATCTTACAGGGATCAGGTGGAGATAAACTTGGTGCCTTGGGCGTCGCTGTCCTTGCACTAGCCGGAGTGATTCTATGTGGAGCCTGGAGAAGTCTAATTACTTCTTTTGGGCAGCTTAATCGTGGAAAATTTCAAGTTATAAACACGATAGAGCGCTATTTGAAGGCAGCTATTTATGCGGCAGAGTGGGAAGCACTCGGTAGAGGTGAGGATCCGGGAAAGTATAGATCTTTTACCTCGCGAGAGATTTGGGTTCCAAACGCTTTGATCATCATTCATGGAATAATTGTGGTTGTTGCTCTTTTAGTCTTTTCAGGATGTATAGATCTTGGAAATTCGGCGGCGACCTAACCAAGCCAGGCACGGCGACGGCTTTTTCGTTGCGGCTTCGCCTCCACTACAAAGCAGTGCGTGCTGGCAGCGTTATGCGTCAAAAAGGAATTTGCAATGATCAAAGCACTACCCACGCCAATACAAAATATGCTCAGTACTGGCCTTCGTTATCCAAGGCTTGTGAATCTAGTTGCTGTGAATATCACTTGGTTGTTTGTAGGCGCTGCATTTTCTGTCTGGCTATTGAGAACCACTGCCAAGCGGCGTAGTCAGAGGCTGACGTGGCAGTATTTATTGCCCGTAAGCCCCCTTGTTGAATAGGCTCTAGATCCCGATGCTGATTGCACACCTGCCCTCCGGCTATATTCTCGCTACCTACTTGCTGGAGCGAGTGCGTAACGTGCCTGTGAAGGCGTCGTGGGTGATTGCCGCCGGCATGCTGGGAGCGGTGGCTCCGGATTTCGACATGCTGTATTTCTTCTTTGTGGATCATGGGCAGGTGCATCATCACCGCTACATAAGCCATTGGCCGTTGTTGTGGCTATGCCTCACTGCGGTGTCGCTGGGCTGGTGTTGGTTGGCGCGTACGTCGGTGGTCGGCTGGTTGCTGCTGGTATTCAGTCTGGGCGGTTTGCTGCACGTGATTCTGGATACGCTGGCGGGTGACATCTGGTGGCTGGCACCTTTTGTGGACCAGCGTTATGCCCTGGTCACTGTGCCTGCGCGCTTCAAGCCTTGGTGGCTCAACTACATGGCGCACTGGACCTTTGTAATAGAACTCTCGATCTGCGCTTGGGCCTGCCTGCGCTTTTGGCGGCGCAGGCAGGCGCTAGTCTCTGCTGCTTAGTACGCCGCGATCAGAGTTTTTCCAAGCAGCCGGCCCACACATCGGTCATGGCAGTAAGCTGCTGCTCGTAACCCTGAGGGCCGACTGAGATTGCGGCTCCCATAGGGTCTAGCTGGGCGCTTTGTATTGGCAGGTCGGCAGTCAAGCTGTTGACCAACCGGGGCGCAAACTGCGGCTCGCTGAACACACAAGCGGGCGCAGCTTCGCTTAGGGTGGTGCGTAACTCATTGACATGACGTGCGCCGGGTTGAATCTCGTGGGCCAGGCTGAAAACACCGCTGTGCTGCAATCCCAGGTAGCTTTCCAGATAGCCGTAACCGTCGTGAAATACGAAGTAGGGCTTGCTCTTGAGCGGTGCGAAGCGGCTATTCAATTGTTGCTCAAGCGCTTGGATGCGCTGTTCAAAGACGGCGAGATTCGCTTCCAGTTTGCTTTGCTGCTGGGGGTATAGCGGTGCAAGGTCGTCTTTCATCCAGCGGGCGATGATGATGGCGTTTGCCGGAGATAACCAGATGTGTGGGTCGATGCTGCCGGGACCGTGATCATGGTCATCGTGCCCATGCTCATCTGCGTGCACCTCGTTATCTTCGTCATAGTGACGCAATGGCAGGCTGGGTATCTCGGCCAACTGCCGCGCGCTAGGCAGATCGTGCAGTGTGCCTTCAAGAAACAGCTCCAGCGAGGGGCCGACCCAATAAATGCGCTCGGCACTGGCCAGAGCACGCCGGTCTGATGGCCGTAGCGCAAAGGAATGCGGTGAGGCGCCGGCGGGGAGCAGCGCGGCGGGCGTGTCTATGCCGTCAAGTACGGCGGCGGCAATCTGTTGTACTGGCTTGATAGAAGCGAGTACACGCACCTGGTCGGCGTGGGCGGTGCAAGTGAGCAGCAGCCCGCACAAGGCAGCAAACAGGCGAAATGACGACATGGTGGGACATACCTCTGAACAGTAAAGTGTTATATGATAACAGCTCAATTGACGCTGCATAGCTAACGTTTTCGCAGTGATGCCAGACAGGATTACGCCATGACCGAGTTTCTCTCCCCACAAGAAGCGCAGCAGCCGCACGACCACAGCCGCTGTGTGAGTCACGCCCTGGATGCTGCCGAGCAGGTCTGCGCACGTGAAGGTGCGCGCTTTACGGTGCTGCGCAAACGGGTATTGGAGCTGGTATGGCAAAGCCATAAGCCGTTGGGCGCCTACGATATTTTAGAAACCCTCTCGCGGGACGATGGCCGCCGCGCCGCGCCACCCACGGTGTACCGGGCGCTGGATTTTTTGCAGGAACAAGGCTTGGTGCACCGGATTGCATCGCTGAATGCTTTCATTGGTTGTGCCAGCCCGGAACATAGGCACGAAGGCCAGTTTCTGATTTGCCTCAACTGCCACATCGCTATCGAGCTGGACGCTTCTGCGATCACCCAGGCGATTGCCGGTGAAGCGAATGCCCACGGTTTTACCGTGCAAGGCGAGACGGTCGAAATCAGCGGCCTGTGCGCCCAGTGCCAGGAGGCAGCGTGAGTAAACCACTGCTGTCGCTACAGGACGTCAGCCTGCGATTGCACGGCACAGATGTGCTGGAACGCGTTAGTTTGCAGGTCAAGCGCGGTGAAATTGTTACGCTGATCGGCCCCAATGGCGCCGGTAAAACCAGCTTGGTGCGGATTGTTCTGGGACTGTTGAAGGCCTCCTCCGGGCAGGTCAGCCGACAGCCGAAGTTACGCATCGGTTATATGCCGCAGAAGCTGCAGATTGATGCGTCGCTGCCGCTGACCGTGCAACGTTTTCTGCTATTGGCCCCCGGTGCGAAGAAAGCCGCGGCCCACGCAGCACTGGTTGAAGTGGGCGCAGAACACCTGTTGGATCGGCCGTTGCAGCAGGTATCGGGCGGTGAATTGCAGCGTATTTTGCTGGCCCGCGCGCTACTGCGTGAACCTGATCTGCTGGTGCTGGATGAGCCGGTGCAGGGCGTAGATGTGAACGGTCAGATTGAACTGTATCAGCTGATTACCCGGCTGCGCGACCGTTACGGCTGCGGGGTATTGATGGTGTCGCATGACCTGCATCTGGTGATGGCCACCACCAATACCGTGGTGTGCATCAATCGCCATGTTTGCTGCTCGGGGCATCCCGAGCAGGTCAGCATGGACCCGGCTTTCGTTGCCATGTTTGGTGAGCAGGCCAGCGCTTTGGCGGTATACAGCCATCGCCACGATCATGCCCACGATATGCACGGCGAAGTCGTGCCCCATGAACATAGCCACGGACCTGACTGCAACCATGCCTGATTTTCTGCTTTACGCGTTATTGGCCGGGCTGGCGCTGGCGCTGGTTGCCGGGCCGTTGGGTTCTTTTGTGGTCTGGCGGCGCATGGCCTATTTTGGCGACACCCTGTCGCACTCGGCACTGCTGGGGGTCGCGCTCGGCATGTTGCTGGATGTGAATTTGACGTTGGCGGTAACGGTTGGCTGCGTGCTGATAGCCGTGTTATTGGTGGCTTTACAGCATAAGGAGTGGTTGGCCAGCGATACCTTGTTGGGGATTCTTGCGCATGGCACGCTGTCGCTCGGTTTAGTGGTATTGGCGTTGACCGAAAACGTACGGGTGGACCTGATGGCCTACCTGTTCGGTGACTTGCTGGCGATGACCCTGAACGACCTTTATTGGATTCTAGGCGGCTTGCTGATTGTGCTGGTGCTGATGAGTCTGCTGTGGCGGCGTTTGTTGTCTATCACGGTGCACGAAGAGCTGGCGCGGGTTGAAGGTTTGCCGGTGACGGCAATTCGCTTGGCCTTAATGCTGCTTATCGCAATCGTGATCGCAGTGGCGATGAAAATTGTCGGTGTGCTGCTGATTACCTCCCTGCTGATCATTCCGCCAGCTGCCGCGCAGCGACACGCACGCACACCGGAGCAGATGGCCTTGGGTGCCAGTGTGTTGGGTTGTGTCGCGGTATTGGGCGGGCTGACGATGTCGTGGCATCTGGATACCCCGGCGGGGCCTTCCATCGTGGTGTGTGCGGTACTGTGTTTTATGTTGGCACTCGGCGTTCCGCGCAGGGCTTGATGCGCAACAACCTCGATTGCCCGGCAAATAGCGGCCTTGCCGGGCAATCGAATCAAGCTTGTTGCCGCGTCGGAGTTACATCAATTTATCGAGCGTCACCGGCAGATCGCGAACGCGTTTTCCCGTCGCGTGAAATATCGCATTGGAGACCGCAGCAGCCACGCCAACAATACCGATTTCACCCACGCCTTTGGAGCCTAGGGCATTGACGATCTCGTCATGCTCTTCTACAAAAATGACGTCGATATCACCGATGTCGGCCTGCACGGGTATGTGGTACTCGGCCAGGCTGTGATTCATGAAACGGCCCAGATTATGGTCCATCTGGGTTTCTTCATGCAGGGCCTGACTCACACCCCAAACCACGCCGCCCATAATCTGGTTGCTGGCGGTTTTAGGGTTCACCACGCGCCCGGCAGCGACTGCGCTGACCACACGACTGACCTTAACCATGCCGGTGTCTTCATCAACTTTTACCTCGACGAACACTGCCGAATGCGTGCCAGTGGCGTAACCGTCGCGTACCTCTCCGGGTTCCACACTGGCCTCAACTTCCAGTGCGCCGGTTTCGGCGGCAATGTCAGTCAGTTTGACCCTTTGCTCAGGGGCGTCTTTGATAAACAACCAACCGTCAGCAAAGTCGATTTCGTCAGGCGTTTTGCCGCTGAAAGGCGAAGCCGGGGTTTGCTGTACGGTATCCAGTAACTTCATGCGCAGTTCCTGACAGGCTTTTTGCACCGCACTGCCCACTGATGAAACAGTAAATGAGCCACCCTGCAGCGGCGCTTTGGCCATGTTCGAATCGCCTAACTTGAACTCCACCTGATCCATCGGAAAGCCCATGGCTTCGGCAGCGATCTGCGTCATTACGGTATAGGTACCGGTGCCAATATCGGTGGTCGCGCTGCTGACAATCAGCTTACCGGTGGCATCGATACAGGCTTTGGCGCTGGCGGGCATTTGCATGGCTTCCCACATACCGGTCGCCATACCCCAACCAATCAACTGGTGGCCATCTTGCATACTGCGCGGCGCCATGGTGCGTTTGGACCAGCCGAAGCGTTCGGCGCCCTGTTCATAGCACTCCAGCAGGGCTTTGCTTGAATAAGGCTTGCCTTCATTCGCATTGAAATCAGTGAAGTTCTTTTGGCGTAGCTCAACCGGATCAATGTTCGCGGCGTAGGCCAATTCGTCCATTGCGCACTCCAGCGCATACACGCCGATGGTGCCGCCGGGGGCGCGCATGTCCAGTGGTGTATATACGTCAAGGGGTACCAACTGGTAGTCCAGAGTAACGTTGGGGCACTTGTAGAGCATGCCGGACCATTCGACCTGCTGTTCGGTGTAGTCCTCGAAACGCGAGGTCTGGGCAATGGCCTGGTGATAGATCGCCTGCAATTGACCATCGCTGGACGCCCCCATGGTCAGGCGCTGAATACTGCGTGGGCGATAGCCAAAGGTAAACATTTGCTGACGCGCGAAGGAAACCCGCACTGAGCGCTTGAGTTTGAGAGCGGCCATGACCGCCAGCGGTAGCTGGTGTTGCGGACGCAGTCCGGAGCCGAAGGCGCCGCCCACGAAAGGCGTCAGAATGCGTATCTGTCCTTCCATGTCGAATACGTCTTCCAGATAGCGCATACAGTTCTGTACACCCTGGGTTTTGTCATACACCTCTAAGGTGCCATCAGGCAGGTAGTGCACGGTAGAGGCGTGCGGCTCCATAGGGTTGTGATGCTCAACCGGCGTGGTGTATTGCACTTCTACTTTGACCGCCGCATTGTTCAACGCCTGTTTGGCGTCGCCTCTGGGGCCGGGTAGGTCGGCGGGTGCGGTGCTCATCTGATCAAGATTCGTCAGCAGATCAGTGGCGTGTTCTTCGGTTTGGTATTCGACCTTGATCAGGCTGGCGGCATAACGCGCTAGCTCCAGACTCTCGCCGACCACCAAGGCAATTGGCTGGCTGTTGTAAAGGATGCGGTCGTTGAATAAGGGTCGGAACGGCGAGCCATCAGCGGCGTCATCGTCCTCATAAGGTTTGTCGTAGCTGGCAATCGGCGGGCGGTTTTCATGGGTGAGAACCGCTTCAATGCCCGGTACGGCTTCCGCGGCGCGGGTATCAATATGCAGGATACGGCCACGGGCTATGGTGCTGTTCACAATGTGGCCGTAGAGCAAGCCGGGTAGTGGAAATTCGCCAGCGTATTTGGCCTGGCCCTGCACTTTCATCGGGCCGTCAACGCGATCCAACGGCTTGCCGACGGGGGACGTTTTAACAGTCATCAGACGGCTCCTTCTACAGCATCGCTCAAGGCACGCACTATGGCGCGGCGGGCCAGCTCGATTTTGAACTGGTTATCGTTAAAACCAATGGCGCCGGCCAAGAGCGCGTCCGCGAGTTCGCCGAACGCGGCTTTGTCTGCGGGCCTGCCGACCAACAAGGCTTCCGCCTCAGGGTTACGCCACGGCTTGTGGGCAACTCCGCCGAGCGCCACTCGCACGTTGCGAATCACACCGCCATCGAGCTGCAATGCGGCGGCGACCGAGACCAGTGCGAAGGCATAGGATTGCCGGTCACGGATCTTCAGATATGCGCAGTGCGTGGAGAAATTTTCTGCAGGCAGTTCAACGGCGGTAACCAATTCGCCGTCGGCCAAGGTGTTGTCTCGCTCAGGCTCGTTGCCGGGCAGACGATGAAAATCAGCAAAAGCGATACGCCGCTCGCCATCGCGACCTTTGACGATGACTGTCGCATCCAAGGCAGCCAAGCCCACGCACATATCTGAGGGGTGCACTGCGATGCACTGTTCACTGTGCCCGAGAATGGCATGAATGCGGTTTAACCCGTCGCGCGCTGGACAACCGGAACCCGGCTCACGTTTATTGCAGGGCGTATCGGCGTCGTAAAAGTAGTAACAGCGGGTACGTTGCAACAGGTTGCCGCCCGTGGTGGCCATGTTGCGCAGTTGGGGCGATGCGCCAGCCAGAATGGCTTTTGAGAGCAGCGGATAATGCTGCTCAATGCGTGCGTCCCAGGCTAGGTCGGAATTGCTGACCAGTGCTCCGATACGCAACCCACCGTCGGTTGTTTCTTCAATGTCTTTTAGCGGCAGACGGGTGATGTCGATCAACTGCTCGGGATGCGTGACGTTTTCTTTCATCAGATCGAGCAAGTTAGTGCCGCCGGCGATATAGCGGCTGTCGGGTGTAAAGAGGCTAACGGCTTCATCAATACCCGTGGGGCGCGCATAGGTGAAAGGGTTCATCGGCTCACCCCCTTGTCGCGCTCGAGCTGCTCGCGGGTGGCTGGCATGGCTTCTTCGATGGCCGAGAGTATGTTGGGGTAAGCACCACATCGACACAGGTTGCCGCTCATGTGTTCGCGCAACTCGTCAGACGTTTCGGCGCGACCTTCGGCTGTCATACCCACTGCAGAACAGAGCTGACCGGGAGTGCAGTAACCGCACTGAAAGGCATCGTGCTTCACGAAGGCGGCTTGCATGGGATGCAGATCATCGCCGCTGGCTAGACCTTCAACGGTCGTCAGGCTGGCGCCGTCGTGCATTACCGCAATGGTTAGGCATGAGTTGATGCGTTTACCGTTGAGCAGCACGGTGCAGGCACCGCACTGGCCGTGGTCGCAGCCTTTCTTTGTGCCGGTCAGGCCAATTTGCTCACGGAGCAAATCCAGCAGCGTGGTCCAGGGATGAACGTCCAGTTGCTGTGGTTTGCCATTGATTTCAATGGCTATCGGGTAAGTTGCGACAGTTGTCACGCCCGAGTGATCCTTTGTTGAACTCATGCTTGCCTCACGGTAGGGGCGGGCGCCAGCGAGCGGCGCGCGGGGGTTGCGCAGTGTTTGCGTCTATAAATTACGACTGGGCGTGGGGGTAATCGTTCACGTGAATGCGCAGGTAGTTGCGCAGCGGTTGATGAGTTTGTTCGCGCGGTCACCAGGAACGCAGGAATTCGGTTGGGGGGGGGGCGATATTCGCGAGTGGCCCGACGCATCTCCCGTCACTTGCGCCAAAAAAGGGATATTGATTCGGGACTGGTACTCTGACGTAGCTCAAGTTTGTGGGGCCGATTGCCGAGGACTCTGTATCCTCCGTGTTTGTACCTTGAGTGCTTGCTCGCTATTCTTTATGCTGTATTTATATACAGTATAGAAGGTGTGATATGGAGCTGATCGACAAACTCACCGTGCTGGCCGATGCGGCAAAGTACGACGCCTCTTGCGCGAGCAGCGGTGCACCCAAGCGCAGCTCCAAAGGTAAAGACGGGATAGGCGCTACCAATGGTATGGGCATTTGTCATAGCTACACGCCGGATGGCCGCTGTGTATCGCTGTTGAAAATTCTGCTAACTAACTTCTGCCTCTACGATTGCCAGTATTGCGTCAACCGCCGGTCGAGCGATGTGCCGCGCGCACGCTTCACACCCGAAGAAGTGATCAAGCTGACGCTGGATTTTTATCAGCGCAATTACGTTAGCGGGTTGTTCCTTAGCTCCGGCATTATCCAGTCGCCCGATTACACCATGGAGCAGTTAATTCGTGTGGCGAAGGTGTTGCGTGAGGAGCACCAGTTCCGTGGGTATATCCACCTGAAAACCATTCCCGAAGCCGACCCTGCGTTGATCGCTGAGGCAGGCCGCTATGCCGACCGTCTCAGCGTTAATATCGAGCTGCCCAGCCCGGACAGTTTGATTCGCCTGGCTCCCGAAAAGCAGCTAGTCAGCATCACTGACGCGATGGGCACCATTGAGTCGGCGTCACAGGAGTCACGCAGTGACAAACGCGCACCTAAATTCGCCCCCGGTGGTCAGAGCACGCAGATGATTGTGGGTGCCGATGCCAGTGACGACAGTCGCATTCTGCATACGGCAGAGAGTTTATATGGCCAATACCGTTTGCGGCGCGTTTACTATTCGGCCTTCAGCCCAATCCCCAATAGCCCTGCATCGGTACCCATGCAAGCGCCGCCGCTGCTGCGTGAGCACCGGCTGTATCAGGCTGATTTTTTGTTGCGCGGCTATGGCTTCAAGGTAAAGGAGCTGATCGGCGCGCAGGGCAACTTGCCGCTGGATATTGACCCTAAGCTGGCTTGGGCACTGGCCAACCGAGATATATTTCCGGTCGATCTGAATCTGGCGGAGCCGCAGTTGATCGCTCGGATTCCGGGCATTGGCGTGCGCTCAGCCGAGCGTATTGTCAGCCTGCGTCGGCTAAAGCGGATTCGCTTTGAGGATGTGGCGCGGCTGCGTTGTGTTATCGAAAAGGCTAAACCTTTTATCATTACCAGCGATTATCACCCACCTCAGGCCACGCTGGAATCCAACGTCTTGCGCCGGCAATTAAGCGACCAGCCAGCGCAAATGGCGTTGTGGGGCTGAGGGTAAGAATATGCAGGTGCTCTGCTGTGAGGATGATTTTGAATGTTGGCGCGATCAGGCTCGGCAGTTGCTGAGGCAGGATATCGCGCCGCATGCGGTGGTCTGGGAAGACCGCGACCATCGGCAGTTATTCGCCTCTGAGCCGCTACCCGCTAGCACTCCCATGGCGGGACCAACGGCACAAGCGACGCGCATCCCGGCGAGGCTACTCGATGAGCTAAAACGTGCTGCGCAGTATCGCGTTTCTGGCCGCTGGAATCTGTTGTATCGCGTGCTCTGGCGGGTTGCTATGGGCGAGCGGCAAGCCATGTTAGCTGGTGATCGGGACGGCAGTGAGCTGCAACGGCGAATTAAATCTGTCAGCCGTGAAGCGCATCATCTGCACGCATTTGTGCGCTTTCATCCCGTAATGGGACGTGGCGGACTGGATTATGTCGCCTGGCATGAGCCCGCCCACGACATTTTGGCCAGCGCCAGCCTGCACTTCGCTGAGCGTTTAGGCCGCCAGCGATGGTTGATAGTCTCGTCTCGCGATGCGGTCTGGTATGACGGTGAAACGCTGCACCATCGGCAGCCTTGCCCCGCAGATTGGGCTGCGTTAGCGGAGTCGGTGCGCGATAACGCTGACCCGCTTTGGCAAACCTACTACAGCAGTATTTTTAATCCCGCGCGCCTTAATTCCAAGGTCATGCAAGGGCACATGCCATTGCGTTTCTGGGCGGGCTTGCCGGAAGGGCGAGTGATTCCTGCGCTGATGAGTAGGGCGAGAGCAGGCGCGCAAAAAGATGGTCAGGCAGAAGCCGTAGCGAGTAAATCAGGGAAGGTTATCCGCTCTGCCGCGTATGCAAAGGACGATAGCTTCGCCGGGGCAAAACCGGACGCGAAGCGCCCGGACTAGCATGCCGTTAGGGAGCCATGACCCGCGGCAGCCATTTGGCTAGCTGGTCATTTTTCAGCGGCGGACGAATGAAGCCCACGTACTCGCCTTGCGGGTTGACCAGTACCACTTGACCGCTGTGATCGACCAAGTAGTTTTCGTTACTGGTATCCGGCTCGATATAAGCGATGGATAGTGCCTTGGCGAGTTTCGCCAGTTCGCTGGACTCACCGGTTGCACCGGCAAAGTTGGCATTGAAATATTCAAGGTAGGTTGCCAATTGCTCGGGTGTGTCGCGGTTGGGGTCTACGCTGATGAGCGTGACTTGCAACTGCTCGCGTGTTTCAGCCGGTAACTTTGCGCTCAGTTGACGCAGGTCAGCCAGTGTTGTTGGGCAGACGTCCGGGCAGAAGGTGTAGCCGAAAAACAGCAGATCCCATTGGCCTTGAAGATCAGCTGTGCTCCATGGCTCGCCGGAAGCCGCCTGTAAATTAACGTCCGGAATTGACCGTGGGCTGTCGAACAAAAACATGCCGGCCTCTTGCAGCGCGTTGCTGTCGAATGGTACCGGGCGGGTTACCTTGTGAATGATGGCGCCCAGTACCAAAGCGACGCTGGCCGCACATATCAGTACGGTTTTTTGCACACCACTTAAAGCCATCCAGCTACTCCCGCGTAGTGGTCTACCAACAGGGCTACAAATAGCCAAAGCAGGTACCACAGTGAAAATTTAAAGGTCTTTATTGCGGCATGCGGGCGGCTATCTCGCCATAGTGCCCAGGCCCAGTCGATAAATCGCAGACCCAGTGCGGTTGCTACTACCAGATAGAGCACGCCGCTCATGTGGATCACAAAGGGCAGCATGCTGACGGCCAGCAAGATGAAGGTATACAGCAGAATGTGCAGCTTGGTATAGCGCTCGCCATGCGTGACCGGCAGCATGGGAATGTCTACCTTGGCGTACTCAGCTTTACGGTGAATTGCCAGCGCCCAAAAGTGGGGTGGCGTCCAGGCGAAGATGATCAATACCAGCAGTAGGCCTTCTGCCTGAATCTGCCCAGTGACAGCGGTCCAGCCCAGCAGCGGCGGTGCCGCGCCGGCAAGGCCGCCGATGACGATGTTTTGCGGCGTGGCGCGCTTGAGGAACGAGGTGTAAATCACCGCGTAGCCAAGTAGGGAGCCAAGCGTTAGCCACGCTGTCACTGCGTTGATCCACTGCAGCAATATGGCCATGCCGATACTGCCCAATGTGACGGCGAACAATAGCGCATTGAGCGGGTTAACCCGGCCTTGCGCTAGGGGACGGCGCTGAGTGCGCGCCATCTGCAGGTCAATGCGGCGGTCTACAACGTGGTTTACCGCCGCTGCTGAACCTGCGCACAGGGCGATACCCAGGTTGCCGAGCAATAACGTTTGCCAAGGCACCGCACCTTCGCTGGCCAGCAGCATGCCGATCGCCGAGGTGATAATCATCAAGGCGACAACCTTGGGTTTGGTCAGCTCGAGATAGTCGCGCCAGCCGGCACGAACCGCCAGCGTGTTACTCACTGTTGTCATGGTCATCTCCCCTTCAGCGCGTCTAGCCCGCCGTTATCATTGTGCGTTGAGTATGGGGCAGTTAAAGCGAACCTGCCAGACTGCGACGGCTTCTATTGGTGTTCATGTGTAAACGTGCTCTGGCTGGAGCGCGCAATCGATAGTTGACGCTGATGACGCTGAGTAACAGCAACGCTGCGACCCCGTTGTGCGCGACTGCGATCGGTAGGGGCAGGTGAGCCAGTACATTGGTTATGCCCAGCGCAACTTGCACAGCCAACGCTAAGGTGATCAGCCCGGCCAGCAGCGGATGACGGCTGCGCCAGAGCTGCCAAGCCAGCAGCAGCACCATGAAGGTGGTGATCAGCGCACCGATACGGTGACTGAAATGGATGGCTGTGCGTCCCGGCCCCTCCAGCATGCCACCGAGATAATTCGGGCCGACCTCCTGATGCAGGAGGTTGAAGCCGGTAGCAAAGTCCATCTCTGGCCACCATTCACCGTGGCAGGTGGGCAGGTCAATGCAGGCAACCGCGGCGTAATTGGTGCTGGTCCAACCACCTAGCATGATCTGGCCGATCACCACCAGCAAGGTGATGCGCGCCAGACTGCGTACGCGTGCGATACGTGGGCTGGCGGGTAACGTCGGTAGCCTGCCGGACAGGCGCAGGCTGAGCAACAACAACAGACTCAAGGTAGTGAAGCCGCCGATTAGGTGTGCGGTGACCACTTGTGGCCAAAGCTTGAGAGTGACTGTCCACATGCCAAACAGGCCCTGACAGATAACCAGTGCGAGCAGGCCCAAGCTAAGCGCAGTTGGATAACCCACCTGGTTACGCTGTTTAAGGCTGAATAATGCCAGGCCGAGAATGACCAGACCCAGCAGGCCAGCGGCGTAACGATGGATCATCTCGGCCCACGCCTTGAATGCTTCAACGGGGTCGTCGGGAAAACGAAGTTGCGCAGTCTCCAGTGCGCCTGCACTTTGCGGCACGCTCAGGAAACCATAGCAGCCGGGCCAGTCCGGGCAGCCCAATCCAGCATGCACCAGCCGTGTGTAAGCGCCAAGAATAACCACCGCGAAGCACAGCACTAGGCCGATCAACGCCCATGTGTATCCGGGTTTGCGCATGTTTACCCCACCTTGGACAGTTTCAGCAGGCGCTTGAGATCATCGAGCAAGTATTTGCCGGGCTCGCTGGCGTTTTGATGCAATACCACACGCCCCAATGGATCAACCAGCCAAAGCTGTGGCCCTTGCTGCCAAGCGGCAGGTAAGGGTTGCAGGCTGTTGCTGTAGGCCGAGGGTGACAGCTCTGCTTGTTGCAAGCGCGGGAAACGTTTTTCAAGTTGTTGCTGTTGGCTGGTAGAAAGCGCGCTGCCGGTCGCAAGCATGTGCTCAACGCGATCCGCCTCACGACCTACCGCCACATTGATTTGACGGGCTTCGTGCACCAGCTGCTGACAAGCCTCGGCGCAATCAGCAGGGCTGGTGACCAGCAGTCGCCAGGATGCGCCATAACCGACCGGCGCTGCAGTCAGCTGCCAATCATCGACCTGGATAGTTGGCTCGACTAAATCAGACTTGTTTGAGTGATCCTGCGGAATACCGACCTGGAAGTGCGCCATTAGGCCAGCGACCAATATGGGGCCAAATACCACCGCAGAGATAGCCAGCAGCTTTAGCTGCCCACGTGGGCGGCTGCGGGTCGGGTTATCGGTCATGCTCGTCATCATTTTTATTATTCCCCCGGGGTTCGGGCCGTAAACCGGCCCAGACAAACAAAATAAGCAGTGCGCCGGCCAGGCAGAACCACTGCACGGCATAACCGGTGTGGCGGCTGGAGCTCATGGGTAGCACCGGCCAGTCGAGCCGCAAGGCAGCCGATGCGCTAGGTTCGATCAGGCGTGCACGCCAGTCGGCGAGCGGCACACCTGCCTGCTGACTCAGTTCGGCTAAATTGATCTGCGTGATAAGACGTGGCCAGCCAGTTGAATCAGCCTTGGCATCGCCCAGGCGAAATCCTGCTTGCGGATCGGGTAGCGCTTCGGCAAGCAGCCGCTGACTGCCTTCGGGCGTGCTGACTTGAATAGCCTCGCGGCGATCTGGCCAAGGCCTCCAGCCGCGATTAATCAGCAGCCATTGACCGTTGTTATCGCGGAACGTTTGCAATACCTCGACGCCGGCGGCGCCATCACGGGTGCGATTGTCTAGCAGCCAGATGCGCTGCTGATCGAAGTGGCCTTTTAAGGACAGACGCTGCCAGTTGGCAGGTCGTGGGTGATCCAGTAGGTTAAGGCTGAGCGCGGGCGCCTGCTGGCGCTCCAGCATCTGCAGTTCCAGCTGCTGTTTCTGTGCGGCGCGATCGAGTTGCCACAGCCCAAGGCCCAGCAGCAGCGGCAGAAATGCCAAAGTGAACAGCCAGAGCCCCAAGCCCGGCGCAAAACGTCTGCGGCTGACAAGTGGTTCAGACATGATCACGATGTTGATCCTGCAGGGCTATACTGGCGCGAATAAAAAGAAAAGGGGGTGTTTGCTCATGTGGGTGAAAGTCGCGATTTTGGTTCTGCTGGCCGCAGTTGTCTGCAGCCTGTTCAGCGGGTTGTTGTTTTTGGTGAAAGACAGCGACAACCGCGGCGGCCGCTTGGTTAAAGCGCTGACCCTGCGGATCACATTGACCGTATTGTTGATGGCGTTGATTGCCTACGGCTTCTGGTCCGGTGAGTTGAATTGGGGCGCGCCCTGGCTGCATTGAGCCAGAGCACGCAGTACGGTTTTGGGTAATGTTAGAAAATGTAGACAAAGATGAACAACCCCACCCAAACCACATCGACAAAGTGCCAGTACCAACTGGCTGCCTCAAACCCAAAGTGCTTATCCGGCGTAAAGTGACCGCGAGTTATGCGAATTAACATGACCGCGAGAATGACCGTGCCCATGGTGACGTGCGCGCCGTGGAAGCCGGTCAGCATAAAGAACGTTGAGCCGTAAATTCCCGAGTTCAGAGTCAATCCCAGCTCGTGATAAGCGTGTTGGTATTCCAGCGCCTGCAACACCACAAAGATGACACCTAGCAGTACGGTCAGCCCCAGCCAGGCTTTGGTAGCCCTTCGCTTGTCAGCGCGCAGAGCGTGGTGTGCAAAGGTGACTGTCACACTGGAGGTGATCAGAATTATGGTGTTGAGTAATGGCAGCTGCCATGGCCCGATGGTTTCCGCAGGTCCCGGAAACGCCTTAGGGTCAGGGTTGCTCATCAGCGGCCAGGCAAACTGAAACTCCGGCCAGAGGATGTTGGTAACGCCCTTATCACCTTCGCCGCCCAGCCAGGGGCCGGCAAAGGTGCGTACGTAAAACAGCGCGCCAAAGAAAGCCGCGAAGAACATGACCTCGGAAAAAATGAACCAACCCATGCCCATGCGGAACGAGCGGTCCATTTGTGGGCTATACAGGCCCTGGTCGCTCTCTCTCACCACATTGCTGAACCAGCCGAACAGCATATAAATCATCATCAGGGCGCCGGCGAACAAAAACCACTTGCCGGCGACGCTGCCTTCGCCACTGCTCATGCCGTTGATCATGCTGCCGCCGCCGAAAACCGTCAGCAACAAGCCGACTGAGGCGATGATCGGCCACTTGCTCTGGGCCGGTACGTAGTAGGTTTCATGACTCGCCATCTGTTGTTCTCCTTATCCGGCAGTCTTTGTTCAGTTGCTCTGTGGCGCTGATATAGCCAGCTTCTCAGGCATCCGATCCGATACATCAAACAGCGTGTAGGCCAGCGTCAGGTGTTTTACGTCCTTGGGCAAAGCCGGGTCGACGATAAAACGTACCGGCATCAATACAGATTCGCCCGGCTGTAGCACCTGCTGGGTAAAACAAAAGCATTCAGTTTTGTGAAAGTAAGCCGCGGCTTTGGACGGCGCCACACTGGGAATGGCTTGCGCCACCATGGGCTGGTCGGTTGGATTGCTGGCGTGAAACAGCATCTCCCGCGTTTCGCCTGGATGCAGCGTCAGCTCATCTGCCTCTGGTCCAAAAGACCAGCTCATGCCCTCGGCATTGGTGGCGAGGAACTGCACACGCAGTGTGCGGCTCTCGTCGATATATTCGCTCTCCTGCTGGTAGGCCGTGTCATTGGTCTTGCCGTTGATGCCTAAGGCATCACACATGACGTCATACAGCGGCACTAACGCAAAGCCGAAGGCAAACATCGCTACCACCGTTAGGAGCAAGCGTTTAACCAAACGCGCATTTGACTGCTGCTCGCTCATGTTTGCCTCCGATTACTTCACTTCGGGCGGTGTGGTGAAGGTGTGATAGGGCGCTGGCGAGGGCACTGTCCACTCCAGACCTTCTGCACCTTCCCATGGGTTTGCTGCCGCTTTTGGGCCACCTTTGATGCACTTGATGACGATAAACAGGAACAGCAGCTGCGTTGCCCCGAACATGAAGGCGCCAATGGAGGACACCATGTTGAAGTTGGCAAACATGATGTTGTAATCGGGAATCCGCCTCGGCATGCCGGCAAGGCCAACAAAGTGCATCGGGAAAAACGCCAGGTTCATGCCGATAAAACTCATCCAGAAATGCGTCTTGCCCAGGGTTTCGTCATACATGTGGCCGGTCCATTTGGGCAGCCAGTAGTAAGCCGAAGCAAATATGCCGAAGATCGCGCCGGGCACCAGTACATAATGGAAGTGAGCCACCACAAAGTAAGTATCGTGGTACTGAAAGTCCGCCGGAGCGATGGCCAGCATCAGGCCAGAGAAGCCGCCGATGGTGAACAGAATCACGAAGGCGATGGCAAATAGCATAGGCGTTTCAAAGGTCAGCGCACCGCGGAACATGGTGCTCACCCAGTTGAACACTTTTACCCCGGTAGGTACGGCGATCAGCATGGTGGCGTACATAAAGAACAGCTCGCCGGTGATCGGAATACCGACGGTGAACATGTGGTGCGCCCACACGATGAACGACAGGAAGGCAATGGCTGCGGTGGCGTAAACCATCGAGGTGTAGCCAAACAGCGGCTTGCGGCTAAAGGTTGGAATGATCTGGCTGACCGCACCGAATGCCGGCAGGATCATGATGTACACCTCGGGGTGCCCGAAGAACCAGAAGATGTGCTGGAACATGACCGGGTCACCGCCACCGGCGGCGTTAAAGAAGCTGGTGCCGAAGTGGATATCCATCAGCATCATGGTGACCACGCCTGCCAGCACCGGCATTACTGCGATCAATAGAAATGCGGTGATCAGCCAGGTCCAGACGAACAGTGGCATTTTCATCAAGGTCATGCCTGGCGCGCGCAGGTTGAGGATGGTCGCGATGATGTTGATCGCGCCCATGATCGAACTGATGCCCGCAAGGTGAATCGCGAAAATGAAGAAGGTCACGCTCGGTGGTGCGTAGGTGGTGGAGAGAGGCGCGTAGAAGGTCCAGCCAAAGTTCGGCCCGCCACCTTCCATGAACAGCGTCGAAAGCAACAAACCGAAGGCCATCGGTAGCAGCCAGAAGCTAAAGTTGTTCATGCGTGGCAGGGCCATATCTGGCGCCCCAACCATTAACGGAATCATCCAGTTGGCTAAACCAACGAAGGCCGGCATCACGGCGCCAAACACCATGATCAGGCCGTGCGTGGTGGTCATCTGGTTGAAGAACTCGGGCTGCACTAACTGCAATCCCGGTTGGAACAACTCAGCACGAATGACCATGGCCATGCTGCCGCCGGCCAGGAACATGATGAAACTGAACCACAGGTACATGGAGCCGATGTCTTTGTGATTGGTGGTTAGCACCCACCGCATCAGTCCCTTGGCCGGACCATGGGCATGGTCGGCGTGATGGTGATCGATCACTGCACTCATGTCAGGTCTCCTATTGGCCGTCTTTGAAGTTGAGGATGTCCAGCGGGCTTACCACCTCACCGGTGTCGTTGCCCCATGCGTTGCGTTCATACGTAATGACCGCGGCCGCATCCACTTCAGAGAGTTGTTTGCCGAAGGCCGCCATTGCAGTGCCTGAACGGCCGTTGACGACGGTATTGATATGTTCTTGCACATCGTTGAGCACGATGTCGCTACCCTTGAGAGCTGGGAACATTGGGGGGATGCCTTCACCAGTAGGCTGGTGACAGGAAGCACACGCCGAGTTGTAGACTTTCTCGCCACGTGCGACCAGCTCTTCCAAGGTCCAGTCTTTCTCGCGGAGCTCAGCTTCCTTAGCGGCCGCTTCTTTCTGCTCGGCTAGCCAGGCGTCGTAATCTTCCTGGGTCTTGGCTTCCACCACGATAGGCATAAAGCCGTGATCTTTGCCGCAAAGCTCGGTGCATTGACCGCGGTAGATTCCGGGCTCATCGATACGCGTCCAGGACTCGTTGACGAAGCCAGGGATGGCGTCTTTTTTCACTGCGAAGGCAGGCACCCACCAGGAGTGAATGACGTCGGCGGAAGTAATCAGGAAGCGGATTTTTTTGCCGATCGGCACAACCAGTGGGTTGTCGACCTCAAGCAGATAATTGGGGTTCTTCGGCGAGATGTTGTTGATTTCATCGCGCGGAGTGGTCAGTGAGCTGAAGTAGCTGACGCCTTCGCCAACATACTTGTACTGCCAGCGCCATTGATAACCGGTGACCAAAATATCGACGTCGGATTCGTCGGCATCGTACATCTCGATCAGGGTCTTGGTGGCAGGCACCGCCATAACAATGAGAATAACGAGGGGGATAACCGTCCAGAGAATCTCGACTGTGAGGTTCTCATGAAAGGTAGCCGGTTTGCTGTGCTCGGATTTGCGATGCATCAGCATCGACCAGAACATGACGCCAAACACGATGACGCCGATCACGACACAGATCCAGAAGATGGCCATGTGCAGGTCGAATACGGATTTACTCACTTCGGTGACGCCCGGCCGCATGTTGACGCCCCATTCGGCACTGACAGCAAAGCCAGCGACGGACAGAGACAAGCCAACCAGCCAGGTCATTGCTGATCGCAACATTCCCGGTTCCCCTTTATTGTTTTTATCACTCACCAGGCACACGAGGACATCTTTACACTGCGACTTTTGGTCGCTGCAAAGTTGATGGACCAGAGTCAGCAAGCAGCTGAGAATGCCACTAACAATTCTCCGGTCAGTACCCCCAATGGCTACCGGACGTATTCGAGTATAGACCCAGAGCCGGGCTTGGCAATGTTGCCACGGGTTATTTTTTTACCTGATTGGGTGACTGGCGAAGATAGCCAAAGGCCGCTATAAAACGTCTCAGTCACCACGCTTTGTGGCAAAGTGGATTTCTATTGCTGCGTTATTGCAAATAATTCTAATGCCTCATGGTGAGTCACTTTGACGAATTGGCATGTGTTTGCTAGCTTGAGCTGCATCTTATTTGACTCCCAGGCTCATTTTTTCAGCATCTGGCTGTCGTTGTGGAGAAAAATACATGAACACGTTGGCTTTGAAGCGCCAAGTTGAATTGGCGGTAAACCAAGAGGCTGCGCAGCAGCGTTTGCGTGGCTGGCTGGCTGAGCGCTTGCCTGATCTGCATCCGGCCATTCGTATTGAAGACGATGGTGTTGATACGCTCTTCAACTTTGTTACGGCCTATGTTGAGCAGGTTCCCGATGTACTGGATGCCGCAGCGGCTGTGGCTGAAGCGGCGCAAATGCGCGACCGTCTCCTGCCGGTGCTGAAGGTGGCGGAAGCTTTCTTTTTGCAGCCGCCGGACCTACCGGAAGAGCATCAAGGGCTCCTTGCACTGCTGGATGAGGCTTATCTGGCGCATCGCCTGGTTGAGGAAGTAAACGATCGTTACCTCGCGCACGGGGGCGAGGCCTTGATCCCGATGGACACCACACGTGCCAATCTGATCGTGCATCAGCTATTGGGAGATGAGTTTGCCAATCAGCTGGATACGGCGGTAGACGCAGCGGTCAGCGGTTTATTGCCGACAGATGCTTTTAGCTCGGATAACTTTCAGACCTATATATCGCAGCAAGCGCAGGCGGGTAGCGAACTCTGGCATCAGTGGCCCTGCATGAGCGAGCAGTTGGGGATTGGCATTGAGTGGCGCGGCGCCGCTTAAACGGCGCCAGTGCGGCTCACTCAGGCTTTTTTTTCAAGCGAGGATTGGGGAAGAATTGCACTGTCTGTGTGGACGGTTTGGCCGCTTTGGGTTTGGCTGCATTGACCCGGGTGCTCAGCTCGCTGGGCACCGAGTTGCCGCGCTCATCCAGCGTGTCGGCGTAACCGCATTCTACGCAATCACGGTGCGGCACCCCTTCCACGTCAAACATCCGTATGGTGTCCATGGTACTGCACGCCGGGCAGACAGCCCCGGCGATAAACCGTTTAACCGGCTGGCTCATGCCGCCTCCCCGGAGAGGCCGAGATGGCGCAATAGCGGGTCGATAGAGGGCTCGCGTCCTCGGAAAGCCACAAACAGCGCCATGGGCGCCTCACTGCCGCCGCGTGCGAGAATATTGTCGCGGAAAGCACGGCCTGTAGCTTCGTTCAACACGCCCTCTTCCTCAAAGCGTGAAAAGGCATCTGATGAAAGCACTTCGGCCCATTTGTAGCTGTAATAGCCCGCTGCATAACCGCCCGCAAAGATGTGGCTAAAACCATTCTGGAATCGGTTGAAAGCAGGCGCGCGCATTACTGACGTCTCGTCACGTACTTTGTCTAACACCTGTTGCGGGCTCAGTTCGGGTTGCTTGCGCACATGCAGTTCAAAATCAAACAGTGAGAGCTCAACCTGCCTCAGCATGCCCATGCCAGACTGGAAATTCTTGGCTGCGAGCATCTTGTCGAGCAACTCTTGTGGCAGAGGCTCGCCGGTCTCAAAGTGGCCGGAAATCAGCGCCAGCCCCTCAGGCTCCCAGCACCAGTTCTCCATGAACTGGCTGGGCAGCTCGACCGCATCCCAAGCCACGCCATTGATGCCACTGGCGGAGGCGTAATCGACGCGGGTTAGCAGGTGATGCAGGCCGTGACCGAATTCGTGGAACAGCGTGGTGGCTTCATCGTGGGTCAACAGCGCAGGTTTGCCGCCGGCAGGTGGAGTGAAGTTGCACACCAGGTAGGCGATGGGTCGTTGCAGTTCTCCGTTGGGCAATAGGCGGCGATCACGACAGCCGTCCATCCAGGCGCCGCCGCGCTTGCTTGAGCGGGCATAAAGATCAAGGAAGAAACGGCCAATCACCTCGCCGTTTTCGGTTACTTCAAACAGCCGCGCATCAGCGTGCCAGCGGTCGAACTGCTCCACTTCACGTAGCTCAATGCCGTACAGTTTCTGGACTACGCCAAACATGCCTTTGATCACGGTATTGACCGGGAAATAAGGGCGCAGCACTTCCTGCGAAATCGCGTAGCGGTGTTGGCGCAGTTTCTCGGAGTAGAAACCGGCATCCCAGGGTTGCAAGTCATTGCAGCCCTGCTCGGCAGCGAAAGCCCGCAGCGCCGCAAGATCCTCTTCAGCGTAACTTTTGCTGCGCTGGCCAAGGTCTCGCAGAAAGCCAAGCACCTGCTCGGTACTGTCGGCCATTTTGGTGGCTAATGAGAGCTCGGCGTAGTTGGCAAAGCCAAGCAGCTCGGCTAGTTCCTGGCGCAGCGCCAGGATCTCAACGATGATGGGGCTGTTATCCAGCTTGCCAGCATGGGGGCCCTGATCGGAAGCGCGCGTGCAGAACGCGGTATAAACCTCTTCACGCAGGGCGCGGTCGTTGGCGTAAGTCATTACTGCATAGTAACTGGGGAAGTCCAAGGTGATGAGCCAGCCTTCCAGCTCGCGCGCCTCAGCGGCCTGTTTGGCCTGTTCCAGCGCGGAGTCGGGTAAGCCGTCCAGCGCTGCGACATCCTTGATTTCTTTGCTCCAGGCCTGAGTAGCGTCCAGTACCTGGTTGGAGAATGTGCTTTGCAGCTCGGACAGGCGCATCTGCAATTCGCCGTAGCGGCTCTGCTGCGCCGGTGGCAGCGCAATACCGGACAAACGGAAGTCGCGCAGGGCGTGCTCAATGATAGTTTGTTGAGCTTTATCCAGGCTGGCGAATTCAGTGCTGCCGGCCAATTGCTGGTAGGCCTCGAACAGGGCCTGGTTTTGCCCTAACTCGGTAAAGTATTGGCTAAGCAGCGGCAGGCAACTTTCATAAGCTTCGCGCATTTCGGCGCTGTTCATTACGGCGTTCAGGTGGCTGACCGGTGACCAGGCGCGCGACAGTTTTTCGCCCATGTCGTCTAACGGCTCAACCAGGTTAGACCAGCTCCATTGGGCCGGAGGCGCTGCCAGCAGCGCATCCACTTGGGCACGGCTATCGGCCAAGACCTGCTCGACAGCAGGCTTGACGTGCTCTGCGCGAATGGCGCTGAAGGGCGGCAGGTCATAGTTTTGCAGTAGCGGGTTGGACATTGATAGCTTCCTGATTGGACAGTGGTGGCGTTCGACGGCCATCATATTAAATCGGTGCAGGGCGAGGCGACCAGATGGTCGACCAAACCTGTCATTAACAATGATCTATGGGCTGGGCTGCGTCATTTCAAGGCGTAGAGTTTCAGGTAGACAGGCAAATTGAGGTTACCAGCATGAATGTGAGGCCCTTTGGCGAGAAGATTCCGCAGCTTGGACAAGGCGTGTTTGTCGATCCTTCTGCTGTGGTCTTGGGTGATGTAGTCTTGGGCCACGATTGTTCGGTGTGGCCGGCGACGGTAATTCGCGGCGACATGCTGCACATTCGCATCGGTTCACGCACCAGCATCCAGGACGGTAGCGTGCTGCACATCACCCATGCCGGCCCCTTCAATCCTGATGGTTATCCGTTGTTGATTGGCGATGAGGTTACTGTTGGGCACAAGGTACTGCTGCACGGCTGCAGCATCGGCAACCGGGTATTGATTGGCATGGGCAGCATCGTGATGGATGGCGCGGTGGTAGAGGATGAGGTGATTGTTGGTGCCGGTAGTCTGGTGCCTGCTAACCGCACCTTGGTGAGCGGCTATCTCTACGTCGGCAGCCCCGCACGTCAAGTACGCGCGCTAACCGAGAAAGAAAAAGCGTTTTTCAGCTACTCCGCCGACAACTATGTGCGGCTCAAGGATCAGCACTTGCTCGAAGGTTGGGCTGGCTAGTTGGCGGTTCGACACTACACTACGTGGGTTAAAAACCCAGCAGGCGAGGGATATGCCCCCCAAATTCAGAACGCAAGATAGTGAGGCCCGTGCTACCGCGCGCAGTGCGCTTGGTGATGCTGATCAGCGTGCCCTGTTGCGTTTGGTATTCCTGTCCACGGGATTAACCTTGTGTTGCTTTGCCATGCTGCAGTTAAGCAATCACAACCTGTTACTGGCGCTAGCGGAAATAACCGCCGGCCTGCTGTTGCTCTGGGGTGGCTGGAAGATAGTCGAGGTGCGCGATCTCAGACCCTGGACCTATCTTTATCTGTTACCTACTTTTTGCTTCCTGCTTTACATCATGGTGATGCCGGACGCGTCGCAGACTGCATTCGTGTGGATATATCTCGTGCCCATCATGTCTTATTTGCTGCTGGGGCGCACCGCAGGCTTCCTGTTGGCAGCGCCCTTCGTGATGTTGGCCGCAGCACTCTATGTCTGGCGTTATGCCGAGATTCGCGAAGCCGCAGGTTTGATCGACCTAGGCAATGCGATGCTCTGCGGGGCTCTGTTGATGCTTTTTGTGCACATTTATGAATCGCGCCGCGCGTCGGCACAACGGATTCTTGAACGCGTAGCGGAAACCGACGCCCTGACTGGTGTCCTCAATCGCGGGCGTTTTCAGCAGCTGTTTACGCAGGCCGCGCAAGAGGCTGCGCGGAGTCATCAAGCGTTTTGTCTGGTACTGCTGGATGTTGATCACTTCAAACAGGTAAATGACAGTTGGGGGCACGTGGTGGGTGATCGCGCCCTGCAGCACTTGTGTACTGTGCTGCAGCAACGCTTGCGAGTGACCGACCACCTTGGTCGTTTGGGTGGCGAAGAATTCGGTCTGCTACTGTTAAACACAGACCTGGCGGCAGGGGCTACGTTGGTTGAAGACTTACGGCAGCAGTTGTTTGATCGGCCGCTGGCGGTCAACGGCATGCGCGTGCCGTTATCGGCTACCTTTGGTGTAGTGCAGTGGCCAGCAGACGGCGCAGATCCTGAAGCACTGTATCGCTGTGCCGATCAGCGGCTATACCGGGGCAAAGCCTACGGCCGCAACCGAGTGGTCAGTGCGGGAGCTGGGCTAGCAGTCAGCGATATCGGCTGACGGTTGGATACTAGCCGACGTTTCGGCTTGCCAATTGGCAAACAATCAGTGCGATGAATAGTGCATTCGAAGGGCATGACTTGTCGTCTTGCTGGTTTATGATCGGCGAGTTCGCGGCAATCTGTCCGCCCATACACCTGATAGCGAGAGGCAATCATGTCTGCCCATACTAATCGTAAAGTGGTACTCAACCAGCGTCCTCAAGGCGAAATCAAGGATGGCGATCTGGTCATCAAAGAAGAGCCGGTACGTGCGTTGAAAGATGGCGAAGTGCTGCTTCAGACTCTGTGGCTGTCCCTGGATCCTTACATGCGTCCACGCATGAACGACAGCAAAGGCTATATGGACCCGATTGAAATCGGCGCGCCTATCGTCGGTGAGAGCATCGGCCGCGTAGTTGAAAGCAAGTCCGACAAATACAGCGTTGGCGATCTGGTCACCGTGTATTCCGGCTGGCAGGAATACTTCATCATTGCTGGTGACGCGCCTATGGTCTACAAGATCAAAGATCAGGGCGCTCCACTGCAGGCGTATCTTGGCGTCGCGGGCATGCCTGGGCGCACTGGCTATTGCGGCCTGATGTACGTGGGTAAGCCTAAAGCTGGCGAGACTGTTGTCGTTGCTGCGGCTTCCGGTCCAGTCGGTACCGTAGTTGGTCAGACTGCCAAGAAAGAAGGCTGCCACGTAGTGGGTATCGCCGGTGGTCCAGACAAGTGCCGCTATGTGGTTGAAGAGCTGGGCTTTGACGCTTGTATCGATTACAAAGCCGGTAACCTGGACGCTGATCTGGCTGCTGCCTGCCCTAAAGGCATCGACGTTTACTTTGAAAACGTCGGTGGTGAGGTTGCCAAGGCGGTTGCCAAGCTGATCAATCCAGGTGCTCGCGTGCCGATTTGCGGTTACGTTTCGGCTTACAACGCTGAAGACCAAAGCAAGATTGAAACGCCGTTCCACATCTTTGGCGCACTTGATCCAAAGCCGGAGCATCGTTTCTTCCTGGTCACCGAATGGCAGGACAAGCATCAGGAAATCACTGCGCTGCTGGCTGGCCAGGTTGCTTCCGGTGAGCTGAAGTACAGTGAAACCGTTGCTGAAGGTCTGGATAACGCAGTTGAAGCCTTCAAAGGCATGCTCAACGGCAAGAACTTCGGTAAGCAATTGGTCAAAATTGCTGACTGATTTGCCCGCTTTTGACGTTCACCGGGCGGCCTAAAGGTCGCTCGGTGATTTAAATTTTGGTTATTTGCAGTTAATTCCCGCCTACCCTCTTCTTTCCTTGATTGACCTTCTTCTCGCGCGTTGCTGTTTTATGGCAGCGAGTTGCTGTCGTTTCGACACCTTTTGGTACAAAACCTGCATCGTTTGCACCGTCCTGAGCCATGTGGGCTTTTTTTGTGCTGCGTGCGCTCGAAAATAGAGCGCTGACACAATTAACGCGCTATCAAAGTGCCAGTTTCGGATCGGATCAGGTATCGACTATGCCCGTGTCTATGATTGATGTTCTGTGGCTTGTGCTCTGTGCTGGGCTGGTATTCAACATGCAGATCGGCTTCCTCTGTCTGGAGTCGGGTCTGACTCGCAGCAAGAACGCGATCAACGTGGCGGTCAAAAACATGGCCGACCTCGGCGTTGCCGTGTTGCTCTATTGGCTCTTTGGTTTCAGCTTGATGTTCGGTGTTAGCGGTACCGGCCTGTTTGGCGAGGGCCTTACGATGCTCTCGTTCAACGAGACTTGGCCGGCGGCCTTCTTTTTGTTTCAGGCGATGTTTTGTACCACTGCGGCGACTATTGTTTCTGGCGCTGCGGCTGAACGTATGCGCTTTAGCGCCTATCTGCTGGTAACCGCGATTGCTGCGGGTCTGATTTATCCATTTTTTGGTCACTGGGCATGGGGCGGTAGCTTTAGCGCAGGTGAAGGCTGGCTGGCCAGCCGAGGCTTTGTCGACTTTGCGGGCTCAACTGTGGTGCACGGTATCGGTGGCTGGATCGCATTGGCTGTCATCCTCATCCTGGGTCCGCGCCAGGGCCGCTATGAACAGGAGCGCGAAGGTCGCAGCATGCCCGGATCTAACCTTCCGCTGGCGATGCTCGGTGGGCTGATGTTGATGTTTGGCTGGTTTGGTTTTAATGGCGGCAGTGCGCTGGCGTTTGATGGCCGGGTGCCGGGGATTATTGCCAATACCGTGTTGGCGGCGATCGCCGGCACACTGGGGGGCATGGTGATGTCCTGGTTGCGCTGGCGGCTAGTGGACCCGGTCTATCCGCTCAATGGTTTGATCGCGGGCATGGTAGCGGTGACCGCCGGGGCGCATGTAGTGGATGCCGGGGCTGCGTTGCTGATCGGGCTGGGTGGCGCGGTGGTGATGTATCTGGCCGACCGACTGCTTACGCATCTGCGCATCGACGACGCAGTGGGTGCGGTGCCGGTGCATCTCGCAGCCGGTATTTGGGGCACGTTGGCGGTGGCCCTGTTTGGTGATCTGACATTGCTGGGCACGGGGCTGAGCCGCTGGGAGCAATTTGTTGCTCAGCTGGAAGGCGTATTGATCGCTGCGCTTTGGGCCTTCGGTTTGACCTGGATCTTGCTGCGCGGCATCAACCGTTTCTGGCCAATGCGCGTCACGGCAGAGGCTGAGCGCGTGGGTTTGAATATCGCTGAGCATGGCGCGCGGACCGAGTTGATCGAGTTGCTGGAGGCCATGGCGGCGCACCAACACGCTGGTGACTTACAGCGTGATGTGCCGGTCGAGCCCTTTACTGAGGTGGGCCAGATTGCCGAGCAATATAACAAGGTAATTCGAGCGCTACGCCGCGCGGTTGGCATGACCCAAAGTATCATCCGAGATATCCGGGATGGCGTGGTGACCTGCAGCTCTGACGGCGTACTGGCGAGTTGTAATCCGGGCGCCGAGCGGCTGTTCGGCATGCCCGCAGGTGCTTTGATTGGACAGCCGATAGGGCGCCTGGTCGCGGACCGTAGCTGGCAGGGTATGCCGCTGCCAGAAGCGGGCGGCGAGTTGATGCGCGAAGTACTGTTCAGTCGCAACGAGCATGATCAATTTGTGGCTGAGCTAACCGTCAGTCGCGGCGCTTTTGACGATGACGTTTACACCTGCATGATTCGAGACATAACCGAGCGCCGGCGCATTGAGCAACAGTTGTTTCAGGAGAAAATGCTGGCGCAGGTCACGCTGGCCTCGATTGGTGACGGCGTGATTACGACTGGCCCCGATGGTCGTATTCGGTATCTGAACCCGGTAGCGCAGCAACTAACCGGCTGGAATGATGAGGAGGCCGCCGGACGTTCCTTGGATGACGTTTACTGCCTGTACGATGAAACCAACGATGAGCGATTAGGTAATCCGGTCACCGCGCTATTGCGACGTTACCGACAGGCGCTGGCCAGGCAGGAGGGCCCAATGTGTCAGTTGCGCCGGCGTGATGGCAGCGAAGTGACCATTCAAGACGCCGTCGCGCCGATTCGCGATGCCGAAGGTCATATTATTGGTGCAGTGCTGACTTTTCGCGATGTCACGGTTAATCGCCGGCTGGCGCGTGAGCTGTCACATCAGGCCACGCACGATACCCTGACGGGATTGACCAACCGCAAAGAATTTGAGCGTCGGGTGGCGATGGCTTTGGCTAAGTTGCCGGCCGAGCGCAGTGAGCAGGTGCTCTGTTACATGGACCTGGATCAATTCAAAATCGTTAACGATACCTGTGGCCACGCCGCCGGTGACGAGCTGCTGCGTCAGCTTGCCAAGCTGTTTCAGTCCCATGTCCGCAGCAGCGATGTGCTGGCGCGTTTGGGTGGCGACGAGTTCGGTCTACTGCTCTCTGGTTGCTCGCTGGAGGAGGCGATCCCCATTGTGGATGGCATGCGCGCGCTGGTGGAGGAGTTTCGGTTCAGCTGGCAAGACAAGACTTTTGCCGTGGGGGTCAGCATTGGTCTAGTGCCGATTGAAGAGCAAATGGCGACCATGGACGTGCTGCTCAGCGCGGCAGACAGCGCCTGTTACGCGGCCAAGGAAGCGGGGCGCAACCGTATTCATTTGTACCAGGCCGACGATGCACAGTTGCTCGAGCGGCGTGGTGAAATGCTTTGGGTTAACCGCCTACGCCAGGCCTTGGATGCGGACTTATTCCGACTCTATGTGCAACCCATCCATTCGATCAGCCAGCAACAAGCCAAGCCTGGCTATGAAGTGCTGGTACGGATGCTCGGTGAAGACGGGCGGATAATACCTCCGGGGGCCTTTATGCCGGCTGCCGAGCGTTATGATTTATCGTCGGCCATCGACCGCTGGGTAGTGGGCAACTTTCTGGCTTGGGTGGGTGACTACCACCGTCGGCGTGAGGGCGATATCGGTAACTACTCGATCAACTTATCGGCTGCGTCGCTGGTCGAAGAAAGCTTTCTGGGCTTTGTGCTGGAGGCCATTGAGCGCCACGCCGTACCACCGCAAAATATCTGTTTTGAAATCACCGAGACCAGCGCGATTGCCAATCTAGGCAAAGCCATCAGCTTTATGCAGCGACTTAAGGCTATTGGCTGCATGTTCGCATTGGATGACTTTGGCTCAGGGCTATCGTCGTTTGCCTATTTAAAATCGCTGCCGGTCGACTACCTGAAAATAGACGGCGTATTCGTCAAAGATATTGCCAACGATCCGATTGCCCGCGCCATGGTGTCGTCAATCAATACCATTGGGCACGAGATGGGGCTGGAAACCGTCGCCGAATTTGTTGAAAGCGAGGCCATCCTGGATCAGCTGCGCGAGCTAGGTGTGGACTACGCGCAAGGCTACCATCTGGGCCGGCCGCAGCCGTTGAGTGAGCTGGATGGTGTGCGGATGATGCCGCGCTGAGGTTGGGCTTCGACGTATTCCCACTGTCGTGAGTTTATAGCTCATTTCCGCTTTTCGCCTCTAGGCGAGCCAAGGGGGCATGCTTGCCCATGCCCCCTTGGCGATCCCCCAGGGCACCCAGCTGCGCGGCCCTTCGGGTTCGCTGCGTTGCTCGATCTGCCGGGGGCACTCGCAAACTCGCTTCGCTCAGACACCGCGAGCACCTTTTCCCCGGCAGCTCTGCGCTACTCGCCCGCTCAGATGGGACTTTCTGGTCCGTGCACTGGTTTTGTATATGCGTTAAGAAGGGCAAAAACAACGGCAGGCTTTAGCCCGGCTCGCCTAAAGGCGAAAAGCAAAAATCAGCTAAACAAATGAGATGTTGAGGATCGCACCGCAATCTTTTTTGATCCAGCCGGACCTACTGTGCAGTCGTCAGCAACAAGCCATCACGGCAAATAAATACGAAACTCCCCGCCCCCCAACGCACTATTGTTGCTGATCTCGATGTGCCCGAAAACGCCATCACGCTGGTGCCGTTCGGCGATGCGCGCGCCGAAATACAGACCCAGCCCGGTGCTGCCGCTGGTCATGTTGATGCCCAGTACGTAATCGGATTGAGCTTCAATCATGCGTTCGGGGTAACCCTGGCCGTCGTCACTGATGGCTATGACCAACTGTTTCTGCTCGACCCAAGCACGCAGATGCACAGCGTTTTGTGCGTAGCGAATCGAGTTGTTGATGACGTTGCTGACGACCGAATCGACCAGCTCGGCATCAAAAAAGCCCATCAAGCCTTCTTCGGCGATGTCGTAACTACTCTGAATTTGGCGTGAGCGCAGAATGTCTTGATGACGCGCTAGCGCGGCCTGAAAGAAATCTTCGACTTCAATGTGCACCGGCTGCAGCGGTAGTTGGTCTACGCCGAGTTTGTAGAGACCGAGCATTTGCACGAGCATGCCGTTCAATCGCATGGACTCGTATTCGATGATGCCTTGCTCGCGGCTGTTGCTTAGCTCCGGTGGTAGCTTGGCGGCCAGCTCGGCGTGGGCCTGCATCAGCATGCCCAGCGAGTTTTTCATGTCGTGTACGGTAGAGGCGATGACGGTGGAAAAGCCCAGCCCCTTATCGTCCTCTGGGTCTTGTCCTGAGCGATTCATAGCGACTCCACGCGCTCGCACAGCTTGCGATAACGCTCGTGGCGGTGGTCTGAACTGGGCATGCTGCGCAACTGATCGAGACAGGCCAAGCATTCTTCGCGCAGCTCGTCGGTTGGCTCGGTTAACAGCAAGCGTAGCAGTGACTGCGCGGTATTTAAGGCGAAGCTGATGTTGCGCGGCTGCAGCGCTTGCGCGGCGCGAAAGCTGTCGAGTGCTGCGGGGTATTGCTGCTGCTGGTATAGCCGAATGCCTTCGCGGTTTTGCGCTTGCGCCTGCTCACCGGCTTGAAGAATCGCTGGGTTGGTGGTCTGCTCGGCGATGCCAGCCATGATCTTGGGATCGTCACCGTACATCTCAGCGCAGGTGCCAAGCAGCGTGTCGGCCTGCTCAGGCTGGCCCAGCTCGCGCAGCTGGCTGGCGACTTCCAGCGCCGCCGCGGCGGTAAAAAAAGTGTCCATCTTGCCTAGTTTGCGGCTGGCGTTGCGCACCAGTTCATCGGCCTCAACTTGCTTGCCGGATTTGACCAGGCTTTTGGCTTGGACCAGATCGGCTCGTGCGGTCAGGCCTGGGTCGTGCCGCCAGCCTTTGCTTACGTCGCCCAGGGTCTGCCGGATTTCGAGCATCGCCTTGGGGGAGGGTGCGGCGTCGCCGGCTTGGTCCTGCAGGCTGCCGGCCAGATTCAAGTGAGCCTCGGGGTCGCGAAACTGTGAGTGGCGCCCCAGGTTGACCGCTTGGCGGTACGCGCGCACCGCGCGGTCCGGGTCATGGTTGGCGCGCGCCAGCTTGCCTAGTTGGGCTTGCCGCTGCGAGTTGTTCGGCGAAATTTTCACGGCCTGTTCGAGAAATACCTGTGCCTTCAGCAACTCTCCTTTGGCTAGCTTGACTTGCGACAGCGCATCAAACAGCGCGGGTAGCATTGGAAACTGGCTGATGCCTTGCTCCAGTAGCGTCTCGGCTTGTTCCAGATTGCCAATCTCCAGCCAGTGGTTGGCTAGCATGTTGAGCGCCCACGGCATTGGGCGGTCGGCTAACAGGCTCTGTAGTTGGGCTTCAAGGTCTTCGTGCAGACCAAGGGTTTTCAGCGCGTCCGCCTTGTAACGTTGGCACAGTGGTGCGTAGCGTGGCTGGCTGGCGATGATCTGCTCGCAGGCCTGCAGCACGGCGCCGTACTGCTGCTTGGTCAAGGGCGCGAGTATCGGTTGCAGGGCAACCTTGCGCTCGACCAGTCTATCCAATCGCTGCTGCAGACTGGCGCGGGTGAAAGGTTTGGTCAGATAGGCGTCGGGCTCGAATTCCAGCGCGGCCATTACCATCGCCTGACTGCTCTCGGCGGTGACCATGACGAAGATACACTGCGGGCTGATCAGGCCGGCATGATGCAGCTCTTCCAGTACCTGCTGGCCGTTCTTGCCTTCGCCCAGGTTGTAGTCGTGCAAAATGATGTCGTACTGCTGTTCACGGCACAGACTGATAGCTTCTTCGCCATTGGCAGCCATATCGATGTGTTGTGCGGCCATTTGACTAAGCATGCCTTTGACCGAGGCGCGGAAATCGGAGAAATCATCGACGATAAGAAAGCGTCTTTTGTTATAGCTGATCATGTTGTTTCCCGGGTGACGACATTGCGTGCTACCAATTGCCTCTAGTCTAGACCCTACAGGCTGGTGTCTGCTGCGCTCTTTTGAGATCATTGTGCCATTATTTGACCTGGTTGGCGTAAACGCTATGCGCTCCGTCGGCAAAAGCATGAGCGGGTGGCGAACTCTGATATAAATAGTGCTTGGGCTTGGGTCTCTGCGCAGCGCGCAATAATAGGGGGGCGCAGTGCAACACGTAGAAGCTTGACCAAACTGTCACCGACCGTAGAATGCCCCCCTCTGCGGCGTAATGAAAACAATAACGCATGATGAACCTGTTGCTGGAAGATTGGCTGGCCTGGAGTGCCGACGAGATGCATTTTATGCTTGATAGCCATCATGACCTGAGTTGTCGTCAGGGACCTGAGCCGCCGCTGCCGGCAATGTTACGCCGACGACTGGATGCCACGGGGCGCGCGGTCAGCGACGTGCTGACGCTGCTCGATCCCGAGCAGACCTACCCGATTGTGCATGCATCCCGCCACGGTGACGTGAAAAGCTCGCTGGCCATGTTGCAGGCATTGGCCGCCAACGAGCCTTTATCTCCCGCCAAGTTTTCTATGTCGGTCCATAACGCGGTACTCGGTGTGCACTCGATTGCGCGCAATAATACGCGCTCGATGCAAGCGCTGGCCGCTTGCGGTGAAGAGCTTGATGCGATGCTGCTGGAGGCTGCCGGTTATTTACTCGAGGGCCATGAAGCCGTTCTGGCGATATTCTCCGATGGCGCTATGCCGGACGCCTTCCAGGCGCAGGGTGTCGGTTCTTCTGGCGCTAGTTGTGTGGGTTTGCGATTGTCGCTTCGGCACGGCCGCCAGCTGAAGGCAGAGGCGACCGGCGAACGCGCTGAACCCACGCCATTGGATGTGGCGCGCTGGTTGGCGCATGGCGGCGAGTTGCAGGCACGGCAGCGCTGGAGTCTGGCGTGATCAAGCAGTTGGACCGCCTGTGGCGGGGGTTTGGCACGGCACTGTCGTTTAGCGCTTTTGGCATCGGTGGCATGCTGCTGGGGTTGTTTGCTGCGCCGCTGTTACTGATGCTGGTGCGCGACCCGCAACGTCGCCAGTGCGCTGCACGGCGGCTGATTCAGCAGAGTTTTCGGGCTTTTATTGGCTTGATGAAAATAATGGGCGTTGCTGATTACCGGATTGATGGGCTTGAAAAGCTGCAGCGGCCTGGCTTGCTGGTACTGGCCAACCACCCATCACTGATTGATGTGATTTATCTGGTGGCCTATACCGGCGAGGTAGATTGCATCGTGAACGGCGCGCTGGCACGCAACCCCTTCACCCGTGGGCCGATCCGCATGGCCGGTTACATCACCACCAACGACCCGGAAGCGGTATTGGCCGCAGCGCAGCGCAGTTTGGCACAGGGCAAGTCGTTGATCTTGTTTCCCGAAGGTACGCGCACTTCGCCGCAGCGTGCGGTCAAATTTCGTCGTGGCGGCGCTAATATTGCACTGCGTAGTCATACCGCAATCACCCCGGTGTTGATTGATTGCACACCTACTACCCTGACCAAGGGCGAGCCTTGGTATCATATCCCGCCGAGCCGCATCCAAATGCATTTGCGCGTATTGGATGATCTGCCGGTGAACAGGGATGAACAACAACCTGCAGGACAGCAGGCCAGGCACTTGACCCACTGGTTGAGTGACTATTTCAATAAGGAACTGGAGCATTTCAGGCATGAGCGAGACCCAAAATTTGTCGCTGGAACTGAAGCGGATGATTATCGAAACGCTTGAGCTCGAAGACATTACCCCCGACGACATTGAGCCCGACGCGCCGCTATTCGGCGAAGGTCTGGGCCTGGATTCGATCGACGCGCTGGAAATCGGTCTGGCTCTGCAGAAGCACTATGGCATTAAGCTGGACGCTGAAGCGGAAGAAACCCGTCAACATTTCACCAGCCTGAATGCCCTGCAAGCGCTCGTGGAGCAACGCCGTGTCAGTTGAATCAACCAGTCGCGAGGCGACCTTTGCGCAGGTGCGCAAAACTCTAGTCGAGCTGTTTGAACTGGACGCAGACGAGATCACCCCGGACGCGCGTTTGTATGAAGATCTGGATATCGACAGTATCGACGCGGTTGATCTGGTAGTAGAGCTGAAGCGCTACACCGGCAAGAGGTTGAACCCGGAAGACTTCAAGTCGGTACGCACCATCGACGACGTGGTCAACGCTGTCGATCGCATCATGCAGCCCTGACAATGTCTTATCGGATGCTGAAATGGGCTGGGATGCTCGCCTTGATTGCCTGGCCGTTTGCGGTTTACGCATTGCATGGCCGCATTCACAGCGGCTGGTTGCTGTTGGTTGGCGCGCTGCTGCTGGTTTGGCGCCTGCCACAGGCCCGCCCGCTGGCTATGGTGGCGGCCGCGGTGTTGCTGCTATTGGGCTTGCTGGGTGAGGCAGAGCTGGGTATGCGCGCTTATCCGGTGGCAGTCAGCTTGATTCTGTTGGCGGTGTTTGCTGGTAGTCTGTTTCAGGGCATGCCGATCATTGAGCGCCTGGCGCGCTTACAGGAGCCCGACCTGCCACCTGAAGGCGTGCGTTACACGCGTAAGGTCACCTGGGCGTGGTGCGGGTTCTTTATCGTTAATGGCGGTATCGCTGCATGGACGGCGCTTTACGCGGATCTAGCGGCCTGGACTCTCTACAATGGCTGCATTAGCTATCTATTGATGGGGCTGATGTTCGCGGTGGAATGGTTATGCCGCCGCCGTGTGCGCCGGACGGCTTTATGAATTTCACCCCTCTTGTTCAACGCCCCTGGTTACGGCCGTCTGCCCCTGTATCGTTGCCAGCGCATTGGTGTGACAACGCCGCGATATTGGCGTTACGTCAGCGCTGGCTCAATTGGCTGGTTGACCAGCCCAGCGGCCAGTGGCTGCTGCATCAGCCCGATCCGTTGCAATTCACCGCCGCCTTGCTGGCGTTATGGGATACGGGCCGAGTTGCGGTGCTGCCCGCCGATGATCGGCCAGAAACCCTGCAAGCAATCGCCGCCGAGCTGGACGGACAGTTACCCGCAACCCCACCGAGCAGCGTCCAAGCTATATCAGCTCCCCCGGTGGCCTTAGCGGCGCAGCAGATTGCGCTGGTGCTTTATACCTCCGGCTCCACCGGTCAGCCAGTGCGCCTGAGCAAGCGTTTTGATCAGCTCGATAGCGAGCTGGCTGTGCACGCGGCGCTCTGGCCGCTGGCTGATTGCGCGGTGGTTGCCCAGGTTAGCCATCAACATATTTATGGCTTGCTCGCAGGTGTCTTGCATCCGCTCTGTGCTGGCGCGCCTTTCAGCGGCCGTGATGCGCTCTACCCCGAGGTGCTGGCTGCGCGGCTGGCCGAAGCGCGGGCCGCAGGGCTGGCGGCAGTGGTCGTTAGCTCGCCGGCACCCTTGTCGCGTTTGCCGACGCATATCGATTGGCTAGCTGCGGGCTCGCCTCGGCGTATTTTCTCATCCGGCGCACCACTGCAATCAGAGCATGCGGCGCAGGCCGAGCAGTTGCTACAAGCGCCGGTGAACGAAATCTACGGCAGCACTGAAACCGGCGGCATTGCCTGGCGGCAACAGACGCAGTCGGTGGTGTGGCAGCCGCTGCCCGGTGTTGACTGGCACATCGACGATGATGCTTTGGTGTTGCACTCCGCCTTTCTGGAGCAGCCGCAATTGGGCTGGCGGCAGGCGGACCGGGTCGCCGCTCGCGATGACGGCTTTGTCCTCTTGGGACGCGGCGACCGGGTAGCTAAGGTCGCAGGCAAACGCGTTTCGCTGGAACAGATTGAGCAACGCCTGCTGCAGCTACCGGAAGTGGAGGCAGTGCGCTGTGTCGATCCCGGTCGAGCTGATGGTCGTTTGGGTGTGGTGGTTGCGTTGACAGCCCAGGCGCTACCGCAGGAGCACGCCGCGCGCCGCGCGCTGACCGAGCGACTGCGGGCGGCGCTGGCCGATCAACTCGAGCGCGTGGCGTTGCCGCGTTACTGGCGCTTTGTCGAACAACTGCCCAGTAATGCGCAGGGCAAGCTGGATCGAACGCTGATCGCACGTTTGTTTGCCGACTTAGACGATGACCGTCAGCCGCGTTGGCTCGGTGAACAGTGGCAGGATGCTGAACACTGTCGGCACAGCTTCGAGGTGCCCGAACGGCTGGCGTATCTACGTGGGCATTTCGATAGTTTTCCGCTGGTACCGGGTGTAGTGATGATTCAATGGGCGTTGCAGACCGCTGAGCGTAGCTTTGGCGCGCTGGGTAGCTTTCGGCGGCTGGAACGACTGAAATTTCAAAGCATGCTGCGTCCTGGCATGCGCTTTCAACTGACGTTGGTGCGTAAACCCGACGCGGTGAGCTTCACTCTGGAATCAGCGGTAGGGCGTCATTGTACGGCCACGGCGCGCTTCGCTCCGCAGGTTGAGGATCACGCATGAATGACGCCATGCCGACTCCCTGCGCGCTAGTCCCGGTGTATAACCATCCGGGCACCATAGCCGATGTTTGCCATCAGCTGCGCGGGCTTGGCTTGCCGGTGCTGCTGGTAGATGACGGTAGCGATGCCGAATGTGCCGCAGTGCTGGATGCGTTGCAGGCAGCGGGTAATCAACTGTTGCGGCTGCCCGAGAATCGCGGCAAGGGCGCTGCGGTGCGCGCTGGTTTGGCCTACGCCGAGCAACTGGGTTACAGCCATGCGCTGCAGGTAGATGCCGACGGTCAGCACGCGCTGGATGATCTGCCGAGCTTTTTGTCTGCTATGCGGGCGCAGCCCAAAGCACTGGTAATCGGCTATCCGCACTACGACGACAGCGTATCTCGCTTGCGTTTCTATGGCCGCTACGCGACCCATATCTGGGTCTGGATCAACACCCTGTCGCTGGATATTCGCGACTCCATGTGCGGCGCGCGTATCTATCCGTTGAGTGCGGTCAATCCCATGCTGGTAAAGCATGGCTGCGGTGATCGCATGGCCTTTGATACCGAAGTGCTGGTGCGCTGGCATTGGCAGCGCGGCTCGGTAATCAACTTGCCCGTACATGTGCATTATCCGGAAGGTGGCGTAAGCCACTTCAACCTGTGGCGCGACAATCTGCACATCTCGGCGATGCACGCGCGGCTGTTTTTCGGCATGTTGCGCCGCGCGCCGGGCTGGGCGCTGCGGTATTTGCGTCTCGGGGCGTCAAAATGAACCAGCACTGGGCGCAGATGGGTGAGCGCGGCACCTTGCTTGGCATGCAAGTGCTGGTATGGATTCAGCGCCATCTGGGGCGCTGGCCATTTCAACTGGTGCTCTGGCCGGTGATGCTTTGGTATTTCGTCAGCCACGGCACCGCGCGGTGCGCCTCGTGCGCCTATTGGCGGCGGCTTGAACCTGCGCTGGCAGCCCAGCCGGTGCGGCTTTACTGGCGTAGCTTTCAGCACTTTATGAGCTTCGGCAATACATTGATGGATAAGGTTGAGGGCTGGAGCGCTCCGGTTGAGGACGCGCGCTTGTCGGGTGATGGCGTAGCGCGTTTTGCCCGCGCTTTGGATGGCGGACAGGGTGGCGTGGTGCTGGTCGCTCACCATGGCAATCTGGATATCGCCAATGCCATGGCCGAGCGACATCCCAGCCTTGATTTACTGGTACTGATGCACACCCGCAACGCCGGCAAGTTCAATCAACTGCTGGAGCAAGTCACCGGCCGGCCGCGCCCACAGATACTCGAAGTCACGGAGATCACCCCGGCCACTGCACAGATGCTGACCGAGCGAATCGCTGCTGGCGGCTTTGTGGTGATTGCCGCTGATCGCCCCCCGGTCAATGGTGGCCGGCAGCGAGAGCTGACATTTCTTGGCGCCCCGGCCACCTTCCCGGAAGGCCCTTTCTGGCTGGCTGCCTTGCTGCGTTGTCCGCTCTATACCCTGTCGTGCATGCGGGTGGACGAGCGCTTTCATATCGAGTTTGCCGAATTTGACGATACCCGCCAGTTGCAGCGTAAAGCGCGCGAGCAGTGGCTGGCGGATGCCATGCAGCGCTACGCGGACACGCTGGCCGTTTGGGTGCGCAAGCAGCCACTGCAGTGGTACAACTTTTTTCCTTTTTGGTTAGCCGATGCCCATGAGTCTGATGACACCTAATACTGATACCGCACTCGAATGCTTGCAGCTGGACGGCACGCCGGTCAGCCTGGAACAGGTGCTAGCAGTTGCTGAAGGCCGGTGCCGAGTTGTGCTGTCCTCCGTGCCGGCGTTCCGTGAACGTATCAGCGCCGGTAACCGTTTTCTGGAGCAATTGCTGGCAGAAGACGGCGTGATTTACGGCGTTACCACAGGTTACGGCGACTCCTGCACCCGTGCAGTACCGCCCGAGATGCTCGGCGAACTACCGCAGCATTTGTACACCTTCCACGGCTGTGGCCTGGGTCAGGCGCTCTCAGAAGAGTCAGCCCGCGCGGTGGTAATGGTGCGGCTGGTGTCTTTGTGTCGGGGCTATTCCGGGGTGAGCTGGGAGCTACTGGAACGATTGGTATGGCTGTTAGAAGAAAACGTCATGCCGGTGATCCCGGAAGAGGGTTCGGTGGGCGCCAGTGGCGATCTCACGCCGCTCTCCTATCTCGCCGCTGTGCTCTGCGGTGAACGTGAGGTCTGGGTTGGCGGCGAGCGTCGCCCCACCGCTGAGGTGTTTGTCGAGCGCGGTTTAACGCCTTATCGGCTAAAGCCCAAGGAAGGTCTGGCGCTGATGAACGGCACGGCGGTGATGACCGCATTGGCGGCGCTGGCCTTCGCGCGCACCGAGTATCTGGCGCGCCTGAGTACCCGCATCACCGCACTTAGCGTTTATGCGCTGGACGGCAATCCTTATCACTTTGATGAAACGCTGTTTCAGGCCAAACCGCATCCGGGGCAGGCGCAAGTGGCCGCGCGGCTGCGCGAAGATTTGCACGCGCCCGCAACGCCCCGCAATTCGCCGCGCTTGCAGGATCGCTATTCGACTCGCTGCGCTCCGCATGTGATTGGCGTTGTGGCTGATGCGTTGCCGTTCTGGCGGCAGTTTTTGGAAACCGAGCTGAACAGCGCCAACGATAATCCGCTAATCGATGTGGAAGGCGGCAAAGTCATGCACGGGGGGCACTTCTATGGCGGCCACGTGGCCTTTGTTATGGATAGCCTGAAGCAGGCCGTGGCCAACCTTGCCGACCTCTTGGACCGGCAGTTGGCACAGCTGGTGGATACCCGCTTCAGCCATGGCCTGCCAGCCAACTTGAGCGGTGCCAGTGCAGAACGCGCGCCGCTTAATCATGGGTACAAGGCGGTGCAAATCGGTGCGTCGGCCTGGACCGCTGAGGCGCTTAAGTTGACCATGCCAGCTAGCGTATTTTCGCGCTCCACGGAGTGCCACAATCAGGACAAGGTCAGCATGGGCACTATCGCTGCGCGCGATGCACTAAGGGTGCTAACGCTGGTCGAACAAGTAGCGGCGGCGATGCTGCACGCAGTCTGTCAGGGCGTTGAGCAGCGTAGTCAGATGGAAGATGCTGCACCGCTGCCCACACAGCTAGCCAGCTTTGTTGCAGAATGCCGCGAGCAGTTTGCGGCGCTGGGGGAGGATCGGGCGCTGGAAGCTGACCTGCGCCGCCTGTGCCACCTGATAACGCAACGCCACTGGAGCCTCTATGACGCCGGCTGAACATCCGCTACCCAGCGCCGAAATCTGCCTGACTATCCCATTTCATGATGTGGATATGATGCAGATCGTGTGGCACGGCCACTATGTGCGCTATCTGGAGATTGCCCGCTGCGCCTTGCTGGAAGCGCTGGATTACGACTATAACGACATGCGCGAATCCGGCTTCGGTTGGCCGGTGATCGACATGCGTCTGCGCTATGTGGCGCCAGCGATTTTCACTCAAGAGATCGCCATTGAAGCGCGGCTGACTGAGTGGGAGAACCGCTTGAAGATTGATTACACGATTCGTGACTCGGCCACGCGCAAGCGGCTTAACCGCGCCTGGACGGTGCAAGTCGCGGTTGGCGTTGAAGACCGCGAAATGCGTCTGGAGTCGCCTGCGGTGCTGCGCGAAAAAATTGTTGCTTGGCAACAGAGGCAAGTCTGATGCGCCGCTTACTTGTGCTACTTTCGATGCTTTTCAGTTTTCCGGCTCTAGCAGCCCTGGATAGCAACACGCTGGGCGCACAGCTTGCAGAAAACAGCCCGCAATGCAGTCGCTTTGCACAAATTCGTTGGTTAGCGGATCTGGAAGCTGAGCTTGAGAGCAGCGGGTACTTCCAGCGTACCGAAGAGGGGCTGGTCTGGCACACCCTTTCACCCATCGACAGCCACTTGGTGCTGAGCGCCGACAATCCCGATATGCCGCTGGCCTATCAGGCCATCTTGCCGGTATTGAACGGCTTGTTGGGCGGCGATTGGGCCGCACTGCAACAGCACTTTTCGCTCGATTTGAGTGGGGAGTTGAATGCCTGGCAGGCCGAACTGAACCCCACAGACAAACTGGTGGCTGAGCGCTTAAAGCAGCTGCAGGTAAGCGGTGGCGAGCAGGTTGAGCAACTGCAGATTGATTTTGTCTCAGGTGATCGCATGACGTTGCAACTCAGCCCGACCAATTGCGCGGCGCTGCCCGGCGATAGCAACACGCCGTGACGCAGCGCATCTGGGCCTGGCTATGGACGCTGGTGCTGCTGGCCTGTGCCGCTTTGCTGTTCACGCAGCTGCGCCAAGCAGATTTTTGGGATACGCGCATCACCGCGCTATTACCAGCCAGCGACCAAAGCAGCCTTCTACAGCAGGCTGATCAACAGTTATCTGCGGCCTTTGAGAATCAGTTTGTGGTTCTGGTTGGCGGACCTAATGCGGTGCAATCTGCGAAGGTACTGCAAGCCTTGCTGCGAGAGGCCAATCTAAGCTCCGCGCAGACGATGCTCCGGCCTGATAAAACCTTATCGCCTTACCGTTATGGCTTGCTCAGCGACAGTCTCAGCAGCGCAGACAACCGCCAGTGGCTCAAGCGCGCACTGACCCGCCTGTTGTTACCCGGCGGCAGTGAGACGCTAGTACAAGATCCTTTTGGCTTGCTCGATAGCTGGCTAGGCGAGCGCTTTAACGGTGCGCTGACGCTACGCGATGGCGTACCTACTTTGCGTGACGAGGATCAGCTGTGGGCGTTGGTCAGCGGTCAGGTGACGGGCAGCCCTTATCAGCTGGCAACACAGCAGCAGCTGACGGCGAGTCTGGCTGAGTTTTATGCGCAGCACCCGCAGGCGCAGCTGTTGCGCTCGGGTTTGATATTTCACGCAGCTGCCGGTGCCGCGCAGGCGCAACGCGAGATGTCGAGTCTGGGGTTGGCGTCATTGCTGGGTCTGTGTCTGTTGTTCTGGTGGGTATTCCGGCGCCTGCGCACGCTGGTTCAGTTGCTGGTGCCGGTGGCTTGCGGTTTGCTGCTGGCGCTGCCGCTGACCGGTCTGCTGTTTGGCGGGGTAAACCTGCTGACACTGGTATTCGGCGTGAGCATCATCGGCATCGCGGTGGACTACGCACTGCATCTGCAATGTCAGCGTCAGCTGGTGGCCGCGCAGCCAAGCCGGCAGTTTTGGTCGGCACTGCTGCTGGGGCTGCTTTCGACACTCATCGCTTACCTGGTACAACTGATCACGCCCATGCCGGGGTTGCGACAAATGGCCTGTTTTGCAGCGCTGGGTCTGCTCGGTGCCTGGCTCACGGTGCGTCTCTGGTTGGCTCGCTGGCCGTTGTCTGCGCACCCTGCGACGGCGCGTCTGGCGACGACGCTGGCACCGATGCGCTTGCGCAGCGGGCAACGCTGGCCATGGATTCTGTTGGCGCTGTTGATGTTGGCGGCGCTTGTCCTGATATTCAGCAGGTTGCAGTTCAACAATAGCCTGCAGCAACTAAACCCATCTCCGGCTGAGCTGATTCAAGAGCAGCAACAGGTGCAGACGCTGCTGCAGCAACCCAGTGGCAGCCGTTATCTACTGGTTCGCGCGGCGGATGAGCAGGCGCTGTTGCGGCGTTTGGAAGGTCTCGACCCAGCACTTCAACGATTAAAAACTGCGAATGACCTCGCGGTTTATCAGCATCCTGCGCGGCACTTGCCCTCGCTGACGCGTCAGCAGCAGGCGCACGATGAGGTGCGTGAGCGTTATAGCCAGTTACTACCTGAGCTTCGGGCGGCCAGCGGACTGCCCGAACGGCTGCAGCAACAGGCACTGACGGCACTCGATAATGCGCCTTTGCTGCAGCCCGCGCAGTGGTTGGAGTCTGCTGAGGGAGCTGCGGATGCCGCGCTTTGGCTCGGTGCACAACCTGACGGAGTCTGGGTTGCCGTGGTCGCGCTGGGCGATACAACAGCGGCGGGCGCGGTGGCATTGCAGCAACTGGCTGAAGCTGATGATGTGATTTATCACGACCGGGTCGCAGCGCTGTCAGCACAGCTGGCGCGGTTAGCGCACAGCATGGCAAGCTGGCTGGCGGTAGCCGCCGTGATCTTGAGTTTGTTGTTGTGCTGGCGCTTTCGCACGGCAGCATGGCGTGCCTTGCTGCCGCCGTTGGGTGCTGTGTTGCTCACGTTGGGATGCCTGGCGCTGACCGGCGGGGTAGGCCTGTTCCACCTGCTGGGGCTGTTGCTGGTGTTGGGGATAGGTTTGGATGCAGGCATCTTCAGCGCGCAGGAGCCCGACAGCGATGCTGCCTGGTTGGCGATCAGTTTGTCCTGCGCTTCCAGCCTGTTGGCGTTTGGCTTGCTGGCCTTCAGCGCCACGCCAGCGCTGCACTTTCTTGGCCTGACCTGTTTGCTGGGTCTGGCTTTTACCTGGGCCTTGGTGCCGTTCGCGCGGGCCACTAGGCCCGACCATTCACGATAGTTGCAGGGATTGCAGATGGAAAATAAGAACCTAACCGACGCAGCCATAGAACAGGTTGATGTAGCTATCATCGGTGCCGGGCCGGCAGGCGCGGCAGCGGCCGCCTGGCTGGCGCGCGAAGGTTTGCGTGTGCGGGTGCTGGAGCAAAGTGTTTTCCCGCGCTTCTCGATCGGCGAAAGCCTGCTTCCGCAATGCATGCAGTATTTGCAGGAGTGCGGTCTGCTGGCAGCGGCGGAGGCTGGCGGCTTTCAACATAAAGATGGTGCTGCTTTCTGTTGGCGCGATGAAACGGCAGCGGTACTGTTCACCGAAAAATTCAGCGCCGGCCCCGGCACTACTTGGCAGGTACCGCGCGCGGACTTTGATCAGCGCTTGATCGAAGGTGCGCAAGCGCTAGGTGCCGACGTGTTGTTTGGCTGCAAGGTGACCGACTTTGTGCCGGATGCCGAGGCGCCACGGATTAGCCTGATGACGGCTGAAGGTGAAGCGCAACAACTACAAGCACGCTTTGTGTTGGACGCCAGCGGTTATGGTCGAGTACTGGCGCGCCTCACTGGGCTGGCCTGCGACTCAGTACTGGAGTCACGCTGTGCGCTCTTTATGCATGTGGAAGATCATATCGACACAGCTGATTACGACCGCAACAAGATTCTGATCGGCATTCATCCGCAACTGCCCAGCGTCTGGTACTGGCTGATCCCCTTTAGCGATGGTCGCGCCTCGGTCGGCGTGGTGGGAGACAGAGCCACATTGGAGCAAGCCGGGCTCGACGATGGTGAGCGGCTCTGGTCCATGCTGCGGCAAGAACCGCGCTACGCTGAGTTGCTGAAAAATGCGGTGCAGGTGCGCGACACCGGCCGGCTGGAAGGCTACTCGGCGGCGGTGAGTCAGTTGCATGGTCCGGGCTTTGCGCTGCTGGGTAACGCGGGCGAGTTTCTTGATCCGGTGTTTTCTTCCGGCGTGACCATCGCGCTGCATTCGGCTTGGTTGGCTGCACCGCTGGTCAAGCGTCAGCTGGCCGGTGAAACGGTTGATTGGCAAGCTGAGTTTGAGCTGCCGTTACGTGCTGGAGTCGATACCTTTCGCGAGTTCGTGATTGCTTGGTATGACGGTCGTCTGCCGCGCATTATCTTCAACGAACGCCAGCCTGAACGTATCCGCAATATGGTCAGCGCGGTATTGGCCGGTTACGCTTGGGATACCGACAATCCCTTGGTTGCGGCCAGCCGCCGGCGTCTGGACGCGCTGGCACAAAGCAGTACCGACAGCCGCTTTGATGTGATTGTCGACGCATGCTGATGCGCCGCTTCAGTTGTTTGTTGCTATTAACGATCTGGTTGAGCGGCTGTGCCATGCAGTCAGCGCCGGCGCCCGCGTTGGCGGCGTTACCTGTCGCACCGGTGCAAACCCTGCAATTGCGCTTTGTGCATGGTGAGCAAGAGCACGCCATGATCGGCGTTCTGCGTCGTGACGCAGATAGCTTGCGGCTGGTATTGCTCAGCCCGCAGGGGCAGCGCTTACTGACCTGGCAGCGTGATGCTAACGGCGCACAGCTGCAGGCCGACGATTGGCAGCCACCCTTTGATGCTGACTGGCTGGGTAGCCGTCTGGCGTGGTCACTTTGGCCGGCAGACGCTCTGCAACGGGCGTTTTCAGGCAGCCGCTGGAGATTGGGTGGCAGCCCGGACGAACGGGCGATTTATTATCGCAAGCAGCTGATTGCCAAGGTTAAAATAGTCGGCGATTGCCGCCGAATTGATGATCTTGATGCCGGCTACCAGCTCACCATCACCGTGGCCGATGCCGCGCGGAAAACCTCTCCATGCCCGAATTTTTGAGCGCCTTGACCCAGCAGCCCTGTCGTTTGTCGACGCCGGCACTGGTCTGCTCGCTGGGCGACAATCTAGCGGATATTGCCCAGCGTCTGTTCAGCGGCGAGCGTGGCTTAACACCGACCGACAGCTTCACCCCCGGCCGTTCACTGCCGTTGGGCCTGGTGCACACCAAGCTGCCCGACATGCGAGCCTGGCCGGTTGAGCATCGCTCGCGCAACAATCAACTGCTGGCGGCAGCGCTGGAGCAACTGGCGCCCGAACTGGCTGCACTGCGCGCTCGGCAGCCTGATGCACGCGTCGGCGTGGTACTGGGTACCAGCACCTCCGGCATCGGTGAAACCGAACAGGCGGTGGCGCATTTTCAGCGTGACAGCGAATGGCCGACTAGCTTTGTCTATCAGCGGCAAGAAATCGGTTCGCCCTCGGCCTTTGTGGCCACGCATTTGGGACTCGATGGCCCGGCGTATACGTTGTCTACCGCGTGCAGTTCCAGCGCGCGTGCGCTCGCCAGTGGCCGTCGGTTGTTAGCGCTGGGGCTATGCGACGCGGTGATTGCCGGCGGTGCTGATAGCCTCTGCGCCTTGACGGTAAATGGCTTCGCCGCGCTGGGGGCCGTCAGTGAGCAACCTTGTCTGCCGTTCTCGGCCAACCGTTGCGGAATCAATATTGGTGAGGCGGCAGCGCTCTTTTTGCTGACGCCGGAAACCGGCGGCATCCAGCTGGCCGGTTACGGCGAAAGCAGCGATGCCCACCATATCTCGGCGCCGTTGGCGGATGGCAGCGGTGCACTGGCCGCGATGACTGCGGCGCTAGCGATGGCAGGTATTACTGCCGAGCAAGTGGATTATGTCAATTTGCACGGCACCGCCACCACGCAGAATGACAGCATGGAGGCGCAGGCCATTCATGCGCTCTTTGCTGATCGCGTGCCCTGCAGTTCGACCAAGGCGCTAACCGGGCATACCTTGGGAGCTTGTGGGGCGTTGGAAGCCGCTTTCTGCTGGCTAGCGCTGCGTGAAGGCTGCCTGCCGCCTCAGATTAACGATGGCGTAGTCGATCCAGAGTTAGCTCCGATTCGGCTGGCCACGGCTGACGCTGCACCCTTGCACCGCGCACTGACTAACTCCTTCGCCTTTGGCGGCAACAACGCCACGCTGCTATTGGAGCGCACAGATGATTGAACTGAGCACACCCTGCCCGATTGCCCCCTATGTGCCGCATGCCGATAGCATGTGCTTGCTCGATACCCTGTTGGAATTTAACGCCGACCACCTGTACGCCGACATTTGTCCGCGCGCTGATGATTTGTTTGCCGACGCGCAGGGTATTCCCGGTTGGGTCGGTATTGAGTGGATGGCGCAGGCAGTAGCAGCCTGGTCGGGTGTGCAAGCCGTTGAAGCCGGTGAGCCTCCTGCAGTGGGCTTTCTGTTGGGCTCGCGACGCTACGAGGTCAAGGTCGCTTACTTCGCATTGGGTGAGCCGGTGCGTATTGAAGTATTCCTCGATTTTCGTGCCGACAATGGCCTCGGCGCTTTCCGCGGCCAGTTGCTCGATCAGCAGGGCCAGCTGCTGGCCAGCGGCAGTTTGAATGTTTACCAGCCCGATTCAGCCCAAGCGCTGGCGGCGCTGCATAAGGGAGATATGCCATGACCGATACGATTTTAATTACCGGCTCCAGCCGTGGCATCGGCCAGGCGGTAGCGCTGCGTTTGGCGCGTGACGGCTTTGACATAGTACTGCACTGTCGCAGTCAGATTGAGGCTGCCGAAAGGGTCGCCGCGCAGGTTCGGGAGCTGGGACGAAGCGCCCGCGTGCTATGTTTTGACGTAGCCGACCGTGCCGCCGCAAAGGCGGCGCTGGAAGCGGATGTCGAACAGCATGGCGCTTACTACGGTGTGGTCTGCAATGCCGGCGTGACCGCCGACGGTGCCTTCCCAGCGCTCAGCGATGACGACTGGGATAGAGTGATTCATACCAATCTCGACGGTTTCTACAACGTGCTCAAGCCGCTGATGATGCCAATGATTCGCCGCCGCAAGGCCGGGCGTATTGTGGTTATGTCGTCAGTCTCCGGGGTAATGGGTAACCGTGGGCAGGTCAATTACAGCGCGAGTAAGGCCGGCTTGATCGGAGCGGTGAAAGCTTTGGCAGTGGAATTGGCCAAGCGCAAAATTACGGTTAACTGTGTGGCGCCCGGTCTGGTCGAGACCGAAATGCTGGACGAGCAGATCATTAGCGAAGCCATGAAGGCGATTCCTATGCAGCGCACTGGCACTGTCGAAGAGGTCGCTGCCGCAGTGAGTTTTCTGTGTTCGGCGGACGCGGGCTATATCACTCGGCAGGTGCTGTCGGTCAATGGAGGTATGTGCTAATGGATGGCAAAGCGGTGCGCGCGGATGGCCTCGGGCGTCGGGTCGTAGTGACAGGCATGGCAGGCTTTTCGCCGATTGGTAACGACTGGGCGAGCATCGAAGCTAATCTGCGGACGATGCAGACAGGCATACGCCACATGGATGACTGGGCCGAGTACGAGGGTCTGAACACGCGCCTGGGTGGTCCGGTCGCACCTTTTGAGCTGCCTGCGCAGTACACCCGCCGCGCGATGCGCAGCATGGGTCGGGGTGCGCGCATGGCGACGCGGGCCAGTGAGTTAGCACTGGCGGATGCCGGGCTGCTCGGCGACCCACTGGTCGGCAGCGGTGACATGGGTATCGCTTACGGCGCCTCCGCCGGCGAGCCGGACGCGGTGGCCGACTTCGGCAATATGCTGATCAACAAGTCTACCGACGGCCTCAACGCTAATTCCTACATTCGCATGATGGCGCACACGGCGGCGGTCAATATTGGTGTGTTTCTTGGTGTGCGTGGGCGCATTCATACCACTTCTAGCGCCTGTACCTCGGGGAGTCAGGGTATTGGCTACGCCTATGAAGCGATTCGTTTCGGCCGCCAGAAAGCCATGATTGCCGGCGGCTGCGAAGAGTTGTCGGCCTCGGAGGCGGCGGTGTTCGATACCCTGTTTGCCACCAGTACCCGCAACGATGCACCGCATACCTCGCCGCGTCCTTTTGATACCGAGCGTGATGGTTTGGTAGTCGGCGAGGGTGCTGGGGCGCTGATTTTGGAAGATTTACAGCACGCTCTAGAGCGCGGTGCGCCTATCTATGCCGAAGTCATGGGCTTTGGTACCAACAGCGATGGCCGTCATGTAACCCAGCCGGACTCGGAAATGATGGAACGGGCGATCCGCATGGGGCTGAACGACGCTAATCTGCAACCGGAGCAGATTGGTTATGTCAGCGCGCACGGCACCGCGACTGATCGCGGCGATGTGGCCGAGAGCAAAGCCACCCATGCGGTGTTTGGCGGCAATACGCCAATCAGTGCTTTCAAGAGTTTTACCGGCCACACCCTGGGCGCCTGCGGTGCGCTGGAAGCCTGGGTAGCGATCGAAATGATGCGCGCCGGCTGGTTTCACGCGACCGCCAACCTGGACGCGCCGGACCCGGATTGCGCCGCTTTGGACTACATCCGCGATGAAGGCCGCGCGCTGCAGTGTGAATATGTGATGAGCAACAACTTTGCTTTTGGCGGCATCAATACGTCTCTGATTTTCCGGCGCTGGGCGGCGTGAAATAAACCGGCGCGTGCTTGGGCGCGGCACACTTATCAATGATCGATTAGAGGGACTAAACATGAAGAAAGGAATGATCACCACAACAGCGCTGGCATTGACGCTGGGCCTATTGAGCGCTGGCAATGCGCAAGCGCGCGACACCAAGCTGATGCTGTCTGTTGAGGAAGCCATGAGTTCAGCTGACTTCCAGGAAAATCTCGACCCTAGCATTACCTTCAGTTTTGGTGGCCTGCCCAATGGCAAGCGTATCGGCGAGCGCCACGGCAATTACATAAGCAACAAAAAGACCAATGCCTTCGGCAAAAGCGATGAAGAGGCCTGCCGCTGGGCACTGCTGTCGGCCTTGCTAAGCTTTCAGGACCGCGCGCGCAGCGAAGGCGGCGACGCGGTGGTTAACCTCGAGAGCTACTACAATGCCAACCCGATGATCTCCACCACTCAGTTCGAATGCCATGCCGGCGCCATAATGGCCGGCGTTGCGTTACGTGGTGATGTGGTCACGCTCGCCCCTTGATCCAACGTTGCTGAAATAAGCGAACATCCCCCGGCTTCAATGCCGCCGGAGGATGGCGTTGGATTCGATCACCTGTTTGCCTACCGGTGCCATCAGCGCCGCCTGCAGCATCGCGGCGGCCACATCGCTGGTTTTCACCGCACGGAAGCGTTTTGGGATAACCGGTTTGAAACTGCGCGACAGCAAAAGGCCAAACACTTCGCCAGGACGATTCTCAGGGCGCGGCCCGCCATCCAGTAGGGAAGGTCTGACCAGCGTCAGCGAACGAAAATCCATTGCCGCCAGATCCTGCTCTACTTCGCCTTTTACTCGCAGATAAAACGAACCCGAGCGCGCGCTGGCGCCGAGCGAAGAATTGAGCACGAAAGTGCGGGTGCCAGCGTGCAAACAGAGTCGCGCCGCCCCACACACGTACTCCCTGTCTACCTTACGAAAAGCGTCTTTTGAACCCGCCTGCTTGAGCGTGGTACCCAAGGCGCAGAGCGCCGCATCGGCCTGCCACCAGTCGGCCTCTTCTGGTAATGCACTGAAATCGACCTGCGGGTTAAGCAGGTGCGCGTAGTGGGTTACCGAGACAGGTAGCGGGCGTCTGGTTGGCGCGACCACCCGAGCAATCGCTGGGTTGGCCAGTGCTTGACGCAAGACGTCCATTCCCACAAGACCGCTGCCGCCTAACACCAGCAACGTCTTGCCCTTGGTTTCGTCCATGGGTACTCCCCCAATTGAATTGTCAGCTTCAGTTAAGTCTAGTGTGGTTCATTCTCTTGCGTACCGTTGGACAAATGCGGCAACAACTTGCTCAGTCTTCCCTGGGAGTCTTATTGCTGTCGTTGAGTCGAACGGTTAATTGCCAACGAGTTGGGAGAGCGGGATGAACACAGGTGGATTGCTTGATCAGTTGTTGAAGGCGGGTAGCGGAATGTTGCAAGGCAGCCAGAATGGCGCCGCATCGCAAAGCAACCAGCAGAGCGGCGGCGGTAACAGCCAGTTGGGCAGCCTGTTGAGCGGGGCAGGTGGTGGTGCGTTAGCGGCAGGTGCCATTGGCATGCTGCTTGGCAACAAAAAGGCGCGCAAGTTTGGCGGCAAGGCGATCAAGTACGGTGGGTTGGCCGCGCTCGGTGTGGTCGCTTATAAGGCGTTTAGCACTTGGCAGCAGAATAGTCAGTCTGCGCCACAAGGCCAGCCGCAAACCGTGGACCGGTTGCCAGCTCCACAGGCCGAGCAGCACAGCCACGCGATTCTGCGTGCGGTGATTGGAGCCGCCAAAGCGGATGGCCACGTCGATGATCGCGAGCGTGAGCTGATTGATGGCGAAATAGCAAAGCTGACCAACGATGTCGCGATGCAGCAGTGGTTTGATCGTGAGTTGAACAAACCATTGGATCCGAGCGAAATCGCCAGCGCGGCCAGTACGCCGGAAATGGCCGCCGAGATGTATTTGGCCAGTGTGCTGATTGTCGATGAAGAGAGCTTTATGGAGCGCAGTTATCTGCAGGAGCTGGCCAGCCAGTTGAAGCTCGATCCGGCGCTCAAGGCGGAGCTTGAGAAAGAGGTGCGCCAGGCCGTTTGAACTTAGTGGCCGTGGCTGCGGCCCACGTGCGAGTCATCTTCGCTGGCTTGCACCGCGCCACTGGTTTCCAGCTGCTGGATGATGCCGCAGTGATCCACATCGCTGGCGCTGCGGCAGCGATGGCGTAGCTCTACCAATTGGTCACGGAGCTGACTAAGGTTCTGCAGTCGGCTGCTGACGTGCTGGATATGCTCATCAATCAGGCCGTTAACATCACCGCAACTGGCCTCAGGCTGCTCACGTAAGTTGAGCAGCTCACGGATTTCATTTAGCGTCATATCCAGCGCCCGGCAATTGCGGATGAACACTAGCTGCTCAAGGTGCCGGTCTTGATATTGGCGATAGTTGCCCTCGCTGCGAGAAGGCTCGGGCAACAAACCCTCACGTTCGTAGTAGCGCACGGTTTCCACCGCGGTGCCGGTTAGTTCGGCCAGCTTGCCAATTTTCATGTTGTGATCCTCCTGCTTGACTCTGTAGTGGCTACAGGGTTTTTACTGTGCCTCACAGTTACCCGGAGAGTCCAGTATGACAGGCCAAGATCATTCCCATTCGGTTGAGCAGAGTTGCTGTAGTTCTGCGAGCTCAGCGCCGGCGGCAGCGATTGGCGCGGCGGCCGGCCAGCAGCTTAGCCGTATTCGTATCGAGCAGATGGACTGCCCAACCGAAGAGGGGCTGATTCGGGGCAAGCTCGAAGGAAGCGAAGGCATCAGTGAACTGCACTTTAATTTGCTGCAACGAGTATTGACCGTCGCGCACGACGAAAGCCGGCGTGATGACATCTTCAAGGCGCTGCGCGAACTTGGCTTCACCCCGGTATTGGTGGATGCAGATAGCCCACCGCCTGAGCCGGCTGCGGCTAAACCTTGGTGGCCATTGGCGCTGGGCGGGTTTGCCGCGCTGACGGCAGAAGTCTTGCATTTTTCCGGGTTGGCGCCGCAATGGCTGATCGCGCTAGTGGCATTGGCCGCTATCGCTCTCACGGGATTGAGTACGTACCGCAAAGGCTGGATCGCACTGCGCAACCGCAATTTGAACATCAATGCGCTCATGAGCATTGCGGTGACTGGCGCGGTGCTGATTGGTCAATGGCCGGAAGCTGCGATGGTGATGGTGCTGTTCGCCGTCGCTGAGTTGATTGAAGCCAAATCACTCGATCGCGCACGTAATGCCATCAGTGGTTTGCTGGCGCTAACGCCTGAGCAGGCGAGAGTGCAGCAGCCAGACGCTAGCTGGCGGCTGTTGGATGTCGCAGATATTGCCGTGGGTGAGCTGGTGCGCGTGGCACCGGGCGAGCGTATAGCTATGGATGGTCAGGTCAGCAGAGGTCAGTCGGCGATTAATCAAGCGCCGATCACCGGCGAGAGTTTGCCAGTGGAAAAGGCGCCAGGCGATGCGGTGTTTGCGGGCACTATCAATCAAACTGGCGAGCTGGAGTACCGCGTCACCGCAGCGGCGGGTCAATCGACACTGGCGCGTATTATTCACGCAGTAGAAGAAGCACAGGGCGAGCGCGCGCCAACCCAACGTTTTGTTGACCGTTTCGCGGCCATCTATACCCCAGCAGTGATGGTGCTGGCGCTGTTGGTTGCGGTGTTGCCGCCATTGTTTTTCGATGTGCTTTGGTACGACTGGATCTACCGTGCGTTGGTATTGCTGGTGGTGGCGTGCCCCTGTGCATTGGTGATTTCCACGCCGGTGACCATCGTCAGCGGGCTGGCAGCTGCGGCGCGCAAGGGCATCCTGATTAAGGGCGGTGTTTATCTGGAACAGGGGCACCAGATAGATTTACTGGCGTTAGACAAGACCGGAACCCTGACCCAAGGTCGCCCGGAGCAGACTGACTTTGTGCGGCTTGCAGCAGCAGCTGAGCTGTCGGTAGAGCAGTTGGCAGCCAGTCTTGCGGCGCGCTCCGATCATCCGGTATCCCAGGCCATCGCGCGTCAGGCAGCGATGGCTGCAGTGAGCTTGCTGCCGGTCACCGACTTCAGTGCGCTACTGGGACAGGGCGTGCGAGGGCGGCTGGAGGGTGGCACCTACCATCTGGGCAATCATCGCCTGGTGGAAGCGCTGGGGCTTTGTTCGCCGGCGCTGGAAGCGCAGCTGCAGACGCTTGAGCAACAAGGCAAGAGTGTGGTGGTGCTATGCTCGTCAGAAGCGCCGCTGGCGCTCTTTGCGGTGGCCGATAAGGTCAAGCCGAGTAGCCGCGAGGCGATTGCCGAATTGCATGCCATGGGGATCAAAACCCTGATGCTCAGTGGCGACAATGCGCATACGGTTGCGGCGATAGCGGCGCAGGTAGGCATTGATGAGGCCCGTGGCGATCTGTTGCCCGAAGACAAGCTCGGTGTGATCGCCGGGCAGCAGGGCGGTGGCCTAAAAGTTGCCATGGTCGGTGATGGCATCAATGATGCGCCGGCACTGGCCAAAGCAGACATCGGCTTTGCCATGGGCGCAGCGGGTACCGACAGTGCGATTGAAACGGCCGATGTTGCGCTGATGGATGATGATCTGCGCAAGATTCCGCAGTTTATTCGCCTGTCGCGGCAGACCATGAGCGTGTTACGACAAAACATCATTCTGGCGTTAGGCATCAAGGCCGTGTTTTTGCTGATTACCCTGCTGGGGGGCGCGACCATGTGGATGGCGGTCTTTGCCGATATGGGGGTGAGCTTGCTGGTGGTGTTCAACGGCATGCGTCTGCTGCGTCAGAGCTAGGGTGTCATGCCGTTGTTTTGTTACCGCGCTGTCTGTTTAGGCTGGCGCGGGCGCTTAATTGAGCGGTGAGTAGGCAGCGCAGGCTGAATAGAGTGTGTCATTTGTGAGACAACCGACCAGCGGCAATAGGCTTTAGGTTGCCGGAGTCTCTAGCGTTGCGTCATTTATGCGGCGCTCCATGGCTCACAGGGTCAGTTATCTGGCGCTTAAATACTGGACGATCTGCGCTTTATGCAACAAACTGTTGTCGCTAAACAAAAATAATATTTCTCGTTCTGCGCAAGCTGAATGAAGGAGACAAAAAGCATGATTAAGTCTGGTTCTTCGTGGTTCATCCCAATGACGCTGGCCCTGGTGTTTGGTGCCGCTTCACTCTATGCGTCATCCCAATCGGCGCTGCCAATGACCGGCCTGTTTGATGCGCCCGTGGCCGTTGTTAGTGATATCTTCAGCCGCTTCTGATCAGATTGTTTCGCGTGTAGCGCGCTCTGTTTAGGACCGACGCTTAATCTACCCCACGGAAACGGGGCTGGCCCCGGTTATGGATAACAATGAAGGTTCAGGCAAACGGCGTCTCCAATGAAGTCTATGTGCGCGGCGCCGGACAACCGGTGCTGATGCTGCATGGCAATCCTGATAGCCACGTTATGTGGCTCCCGCTGATTGCAAAACTACGCGGAAACTACCGTTTAATAGTGCCGGACCTGCCAGGGTTTGGTGCCAGCAAGACCCGCGCAGACCACAGTGAAGTTACCTTGAAAGGCATGGCAGAATGGGTCGCCCACCTGTTGGATGCCTTGGATGTGGCTCGCCCGGTAGACTTGATCATGCACGATTTTGGCGGGGTTTATGGGCTTGCTTTCGCCACCACCTACCCCGAACGTGTACGCCGACTGGTTATCACTAATACCGTATTTCAGCAGGATTATCGTTGGCACTTTTGGGGACGAGTCTGGCGCAAGCCACAGCTGGGCGAATTGGCCATGGCGGTGATGGGTATCCCCGGACTGGGCAAGACACTGTTTGCCGCATCGTTACGCAAGGGCGGGCCAGGGCTGAGCCAAGAACAGATCAATGAAGCCTACCGACGTTTTACCCCCGATGTGCGCAAGCAGGTATTGCGCCTCTACCGTGCCACCGATCCAGCCAATTTCGCCGGCTGGGAAACCCGCATGCTAGCCGTGACGGCCCAACACCCGACTTTGGTACTGTGGGGGCAACGTGATCCCTTTATTGCTGCGCGTTACGCCGAGCGGTTCGGTGCGAGCAAACTAGAGCGTTTTAATGACGTGGGGCATTGGGTAGTGGTTGAGGCGGCTGACCGGGTGGCCCCCCTGATCGATCAGCATCTGCAGGACAGCTAAAGCTGACTGCGACACTGTGTACCCGTGATCAATATTCCGCGCTTTAGAATGCGCTGCTAAACTTGCCCGCATGAAACTATCCCGCTCACAACGCTCACTTTTTGCCTGGCTGCTGTATTTCAGCATCCTGTTCAATGTGCCGACCTGCGGTCTGCTGCATGGGCAGATGTCGGGTATGCAATTGAGTGGGGTGGGCATTGTGTTTTGCTCGCTCGGCTACGGCAGCAGCGTAGACCTGAGCGCCGATGACGGTAGCTCCACTAAGTCCAGCATGATGGCTTTCAAGTGCCCGGTGTGTGGCAGCGTTACTGTTTCCATCGCCCTGCTATTTGCGCTTGCTTGGCTGCTGACGTTGCGGCGTGACCGGCCCCAGCCCCAACGGCAGCAGGTGCCGCGTTTGTATCCGCGTTATGCCTGGCCGCCGGCCAACCCCAGAGCTTCGCCACTGTTCTGACTTTCCCACCGCCGCTGGGCGGTATTAATGCTCTCGATCTACCTGCGCACGCTGCACAGCGAGGTGATCGAGCCATTGGATTGGTCAGGAATTACCTCATGAAAGAGTTTTTTCTTCGTTCTACCGGCGCGTTGCTGCTTTGCGCGCCTGCCTCTTATAGCTTGGCTCAGGATACGCTGGAGCTGCCGGCTCTTGAAGTCATTGGCACCCGACAAACCGCCGCCGGTCTGCAACTCGATGTTCCAGTGGAAGCGGGTTCAAGGCTGGGTATTACTCCCCGTGAAACACCGGCCTCTGTCTCCGTGGTCAATCGCGAGCAAATCACTGCTCGGGGTGCTGAAAATACCCAAGACATTCTCGCCAGCATCCCCGGTGTGACCGCTGCGGCGCCGCCAGGCTCTGCTGGATTTATCTCTTGGCGCGGCTTTACCGGCTCGCAGGTGACGCAGATGTTCAACGGTATCGCCCTGCAATACGACGCCATTGCCGCACGCCCGGTGGATAGCTGGATCTACGATCGTGTCGAGGCGATCGGCGGCGCATCGAGCTTTCTCAATGGCTCGGGTGGGGTTGGCGGCTCGGTCAATTACATCAGCAAACTGGCCGACCCGAATCAGTCCTTTGTTGAGGGGCGGATCAAATACGGCAGTTACGACAGCCGCGAGTTGGCATTTGGCTTGAACCAGCAGCTCAACGAAGGCCCGGTGCGCAACACTTTGCGGCTGGACGTTAGTCAGACTGAGAGCAACGGCTACGTCGACCGCGAAGAGCGCAGCGCCTTTACCTCGGCGCTGTCGCTGCGTACCGATTTTACGCCGCAGCTGTCGCACACCCTGGCCCTGGAATACCAGAACGAGCAGGTCGATAGCCCCTATTGGGGCACCCCGGTACTGCAACCGATTGGCGGCGAGATGAAGATCGACGAGAGCCGCCGCTTTGAAAACTACAACGTAGAAGATGGCCGCTACGAGCAGCGGGTGCGTTGGCTACGCTCGATCACCGAGTACTGGGTCAGCGACCACACACGGCTGCGCAACACCTTCTATCACTACAATACCGAGCGCAATTACCGCAATCTGGAGCGCTACACCTATACGGCGGACAACAGCCAGATCAGCCGCTCGGGAGCCTATCAGCAGCGTCATGATCAGGAGGTCAACGGCGACCGCGTAGAGTTGCTACACAATAGCCGCTTGTTCGACCGCAAAAGCGACTGGTCGCTGGGCTTGGATTTCAGCCACAACGTGCAGACGCGCTACCCGCGCTCGATTTCTGGCGAGTTCGACAAAGTAGATCCGGACAACTTCGACCCCGGTCATTTCTACGATATTCCCGGGATGACGCCCGGCCATGAGCCGCAGCGCAGCAACGAGCTGAACACCTGGGCGCTGTACCTAGAGAACCGTACCGAACTGACCGACCGTCTGGCGCTGCTCACCGGCCTGCGACATGACTGGATCGACCTGCAGGTGACCAATCATCAAACGTCGTCGGCCAGTAACCCCGCCAAATTTGGCCAGACTTACGAGCCAACTACTGGACGTATCGGGCTAGTCTACGATCTAACGCCAGCAGCCAATGTTTATGTGCAGTACAGCACCGCAGCCGATCCGCCGGCGGGTGTACTGACCACGGCCAGTTTCGGTCAGGTGCAAGATATTGATCTGACCACGGGCGAGCAATGGGAAGTAGGCAGCAAGTTCGACTTTCTTGATGGGCGTGGCTCGGCCACCGTGGCGCTCTACCAGATCACCCGCACGGATCTGGCCACCAATGACCCGAACAACCCCGGTGAAACTCTGCCGGTGGGCCAGCAATCGTCCACCGGGATCGAGGTGGCTGGTTCGCTCTGGGTAACGCCGAAATTGTTGGCCGAAGGTAACTTCGCTTGGGTAGACGCCGAGTACGATGAGTTCAATGACAGCGTCGGCGGCGCCAGTGTGTCGCGCGCCGGTAACACGCCCAGCAACGTGCCCGACAAGGTGGCCAACCTGTGGCTGACCTACGACGTTGCACCGCGCTGGCAGTTGGGTGTGGATACCCGCTACGTCGGCTCCGTTTACGCCGATGCAGCCAATACCCTGTCGGTACCGTCCTACACGCTCTTTGGTGCCTTTGTCGGCTATGAACTGGCCGAGGACACGCAGCTGAGCCTGCGCGGACGCAATCTGTCCGATGAGGTGTACGCCCGTAATGCCGGTTCGACCATGTTGTATCTCGGTGCGCCGCGAACCTTCGAAGTCGCTTTGCAAACCCGCTTCTAATAATCAAAGGAAGCCAGCAGATGCGCAGCATCTGCTGGCTGGGAGAGGGTGATGAAACGTTATTTATTCTTGTGGCATCGTTGGTTGGGGATAGTGCTGTGCTTGTTCATGGCCATGTGGTTTATCTCCGGCGTGGTCATGATGTACGTCGGTTATCCCAAGCTTACCCCGCGTGAGCATCTGGCGCATTTGCCGCCGCTACAGACCACCGGCTGCTGCATCAGCCTGGCTGAAGCGCAGCGCAGCGCTGGCCGCGAGCAGCCGCCCGATAGCATGCGGCTGACCAGTTTGCGCGATGAGGCCTATTTCGTACTGGGCTATCGCGGCGCAGCCGATGCGGTTATCAATGCGCGCTCTGGCGAGCGGGTGAGTTCGATCAGCGCAGCGCAGGCCATGCAAGCGGCGCGGCAGTTTGCTCCTGATGTGGCGTTGCGAGCAGCTGGGCTGGTGGATGAAGATGTTTGGACTCATTCACGTGGACTGGATGCGGATCGGCCACTGTATCGCGTGCAGCTGCAGGATGTTGAGCAGCGTCTGCTGTATATCTCCAGCCGCACTGGCGCTGTGGTGCGGGATGCAACCCACAATGAGCGAGTGTGGAATTGGGTGGGCGCCTGGATTCATTGGCTCTATCCACTAAGGGGCAATTGGCTGCAAGGCGCATGGCATAACACCGTGGTGTATCTGTCGTTGGCCGCGACTGTCATGGCGTTGTTGGGCATGTGGCTGGGTGTTATGCGCTGGCGTGGTAAACGGCGTTACCGCAACGGCTCGCATTCACCCTATCAGGGGGTGGCGCGCTGGCACCATGTGGTTGGGTTGGGCGCGGGAGGGCTGCTGGTGTGCTGGATATTCAGCGGTTTGATGTCGATGAATCCCTGGTCGGTATTCAGTCGTACTGCGCCGTTGAATACCGCTGCCTATTCTGGTGGCGAACTCACTCCGCAGGCCTTTACACAATCACCAGCGCAGCTGCTGCAGCAATTTCAGGCCAGCGGTTTTGTGCCGGTGGAGCTGACATGGCGGCGCGTGGCGGGTGAGCCTGTGATCGTTGCGCAAAACGCCAGTGGTGCGAGCGAGGTGGTGTTGGGCGCAGGCCCGGTGATGCAGCGCTTACCTGCTGAGCTGCTGGAGCGTGCGGCCGAGTCCGTTAGACCGGAAGGTGAAGTACGCAAAGAGTGGCTTAACACTTACGACTTTTACTATTACGCCCGCACCGAGCACAGCATGCTCGGGCATTTGGATAAACCTCTGCCGGTGCTGCGCGTGCGCTTTGACGATGAAGCGCAGACCTGGCTGCACATTGATCCGCGCAGCGGTGAGATCCTGAGTCAGGCCACGAGTGGTCGACGGCTGTCGCGGGTTCTGTTTGCGCTGCTGCACAGTTGGGATTGGTTGCCGTTGTTGCAGAATCGTCCGTTATGGGACGTGCTGATGATTGGCTTCAGTATCGGCGGTCTATTGATCAGTCTGACCGGCACGGTGATGGGCTGGCGGCGATTGCGGCGTAAAGCGGTGCATGCCAAAGCACGGCAGCGCAGTTCGCCGCCTTAACCCTATGTGTCCCGGCCTGAGCCTTTAGTGCTGTTCAGGCCGGGTATTTGGCTGGAATCAGGGTCGGGGCGGCTTTGCGTCAGAGGAAATCTGGCTCTTCGACACGGTCACGCCAACCCGATCATCCAGCAACGCCTGGGTTGCTGTCTGCACGTAGGCTTCTAGTTGCTGTTGCCAGTCTTGGAGCTGCGGAGCGTTAGGCAGTAGGGTGGCTTTGGGTTCGGCGCCTAGCTGATAGCGGTATGCCTTGGGCTCTTCGTCGCGCGGCTGGATCACCACCTCATCGCCCCGAATGATGCCCACGGTCTGACCGCCGCCCGACGGCTTGATGATGCCAACGCCTCGATCGTCCGCTAGCAGACTGAGTAGATCACGTCCCCAGCACTGGTGCCGTACCTTGCCGCCCAGGCGGCCCATGATAGTGGGCACGATGTCTACTTGGGTGCCAACGATATCGTTCTGCTCGCCAAAGCGTTGGTTCATGCCGGGGGCGATCAGCAGCAGCGGTACGTGGAAACGCAGCAGGTCTAGCTCAGTCAGCTGTTGTGGCGTACCAAAACCGTGGTCGCCGACGATCACAAATAACGTCTGGTCGTAATAGGGCTCATCTTTGATTTGTTCAAAGAAACGGCCCAATGCCCAATCGGAATAGCGCATCGCGCTCAGGTGCTCGTCGGTATAGCTGCCCTGACCAGTTACTTCGTCGACCGGCAGCGGGTTAGGTAGCGCGTAGGGAGTGTGGTTCGACAAGGTCTGCAGTAATGCATAAAAGGGGCGCTCTGGATCGAGCTGGTGCAGCTCGGTGACGGCGCGATCAAACATATCCTGGTCGGACACGCCCCAGGTCGGATCAGATACCACCGGATCGACATAGTCGTTGCGGCCGATAAAACGCGTCATGCCCTGATTACCAAAGAAGCCACGCTGGTTATCCCAGGCAAAATCACCGTTGTACACGTACAGATCATTGAAGCCGCGCGCGCTGAGCAACTGCGGTAGGCCGGAGAACTGGTGGCTGCCCTCTGGCTCCTGCATCAGGTACTCGAAGGCCGGAAGGTTGGGGAAGCAGGCCATGGTGGCGAACATGCCCTGATGCGTATGGGTGCCGTTAGAGAAGTAACGGGTGAACAGCAACCCTTGTTCGCTTAGTTTGTCGAACTCGGGCGTGATTTGTAGCGGCGATCCGAGTGCGCCGGTGTAGTAACCGGCAAAGCTTTCCATCAGGATCACCACCACGTTACGGATCGGCAGGGTGCCGTCCTCAGGCGGTTGATAGTCGCGGCGTACCGGGGCCAGATCAGGTTCCACTAATTGATCGTGTGCACCCAGTATCATCTGCCGAGTAGTCTCGGTGGCCTGTTCTGCGGGCATTAGGTCGAGCCAGGCATTGTTGCGGTGATCGGAATACTGCGCCTTGGCTGCGGAATACAGTGTCAATGTTGGCGTTAGCCCCAACTGGTTGGCAAACATCGAGTTGGTGGTAAAGGCGTCACCCCAGCGTAGCGGTGGCCCTTGGCGCAGGGTGCCACGGGCCAGCACGGTAGAGCCGAGCAGCAGCAATACAAGTACAGCTAGCCGCGCAGTCAATGCGCCACGTTGAGTCAGGCGAGCGCTGTTAGCCACTGCGGGTAAGCGGGTGAGACGGTCCAGCCAGCGGAACAGACTGAACATCAACAGTGATAGTACCGCCAGTGCCAGTAATAAGCGCACAACCGGAAAACCGTACCAAAGCATGCGTAGCACGGTGGCCGGGTCTTCTTGCAGATACTGGAAAACCAGCGCGTTCAGACGCTGGTGAAATTCACGATAGAAATTCAGCTCGACCACGCCAAGCAGGCTGAACAGGATTGCGGCTAGGGTCAGCCAGAAACACTGCAGGCCACGTAACTGCATAAGCCTGACGCTGAAAAACGACAGAATCAGCGGCGCCCCGGCGATAATGACGACGCGCATGTCAAATCGTAAGCCGTTGTAAAAAGCTTCGCAAAGGTCGCGCCATGAGGCGTCGGTAGCCAATTCCCAGTTGTACGCCAGCAGCGCCGCACGCAAGAGCGTGAGCAGTAGAGTAAGGGCAAATAGCGACGATAGGACAAACAGCAGCTGGCTACGCAGGCCTACTGTCGGCTGATTCAGATCAGCCGTACTACGGGGAGCACGCATGAATAAAAGAGCTTCCAATTAAGGTATGGGCCAAGCAGGCCCAGGGGCTAGATCAATATCACTAGCCAAACGGTCAGTATCATCAGTAGTGAGACCAACTGAGCAGCGCTACCCATGTCCTTGGCTTGCTTGGATAGCGGGTGCAGCTCGAGCGAAATGCGATCAACCACGGCTTCTATGGCCGAGTTAAGTAACTCCACTATCAGTGCGACGAAGACTACCAGCAGTAACACTGCGCGTTCCAGCGCGCTGACGTTCAGCAGGCAAGCCAGTGGAATCAGCACAGCGCTGAGTACCAGCAACTGACGGAAAGCGGCCTCACCGATGATCGCCGCGCGCAGGCCTGCCATTGAATATCCTGTGGCCTTGAATACTCGGCTGATGCCGCCACGGCTTTTCAGCGCCAAGGCGTCATCACCGGGTGTTGGGTCAGCTGGCATCGACGTTTACCTCAGGTTGCAGTTGCGGGTTGTGGTAGTACTTCAGTAACCAGGCCCAATCGGCTTGCGGCATGGCGCCGCGGCGGCGGTAGAACTGGGCCAGGTCATGTTGCATAGCTTTATGGCGGAACAACCGACGGCGGCTTTTTTCCAAGTCCAGTAGGGCCACCGCCGGTTGCTGGGTGTTCAGGCTAATGTACACGTGTTTGCTGTACAGCGAGCCGTGCTGCAGCTTGCCACTGTGTAATCTACGAAGTACCAACGCCATACGGTGTAGCACCGTCTGGCGGGCAGCGTCTTCCAGCTTATGGGCGTGCTCGGAATACCAGTCATCCAGACTGACGAAGCCGCTCAACTCTTCGGTGACCAGCAGCGCTTGCCATTGTCCGGCTATTTTGCGCGCGGCGCAAAATAGCCGCTTGGGCACCAATACGCCCAGTTGCTCACAGGCAATCAGTGCTTGTTCTTCACGCAGCACCGTTGGTAAGCCAAAGGGGTGGCGCAGGGAGTGAAAAAGATGGCCGATCTGACGCTTGCTGTAGAGCGGTGGTTTACCGGGCTGCAGTGGCGCGAGCAACTGCACGCCGCTTTCACCCCCGCGCCGTTGGTTTTTTTCCTCGACCCATTCGCCGTGCATGTTCCACCAGCGCTCGAAAACAGACGGCTTGGCTTTGGTTAGTAGACCGCCTTGCGGCCAGGATAGGGCGCTCATACGTTCACCTTGCGCAGCACGTAAACACGCCACATGGCGTAGCCGGGTAAAAAGTCGTGATGATTGAGAACCCTGAAGCCGGCTTCTCGAAACTCGCTCTCAATGGTTTCGCGGCGCACCACAAAGCGGTTCTGATTTTCCGAGCGATTACCCCTTGCGGCCCGACGTGCTTCCAGCTGTTTGCGCTTCCAGGCTTTGTAGTTGCCGTCCACCCAGAGTGAGATCACCAGCGTGTCGCGGGTAACCCGGCAAAGCTCGCGCAGCATGGCCAGACGGTGCTCATGGTCGGCAACGTGATGGATCAGGCGCATGCAGAAAATGTTGTCGACGGCGTTGTCGCCCAGATCGATATTAAAAGCCGATGTTTGAAAGGTTTTGACCCGCGCAACGACCTCAGGAGATTGACCATTCAGTGCTGTTTTCAGCATGTCGGCGGAGTTGTCGGCAGCCAGAATCACGCGGTTAGGCGTTTCTGCCAGCATCGACCAGAAGCGTCCCGCGCCGCAGGGCAGATCCAGCACCAGCTTGGGTTCGCCAGCGTCCTTCAGCGCGCGCCGCGCCAACTGCATGTCACGCCAGCTGGACAGTCGACGGGATAGCCCGTTCTGATGCTTTTCCAGATAATGGGAAGCGTGCTGCTGATCGTACTTGTCGGAGAAGTCCAACTTGATCGCTTTTAAGTCTGGCATCACAAGGCCCTCGGAGAGTTCATGTGGGCCAGACTACGCAGCGGTGGGTCAAGCGCTTGTCAAAAGGATGTGAAAAATATGTGAAACGGCAATCTGGCTTAAACCAGCGTCACTTCAAAGCAGCTGCCCGCGGTTGGCAGGGAGTACATGCGTACCTGCCAGCGCTGATGCGCGCAAATACGTTTGACTAAAGACAATCCCAGCCCGAGGCCTTCGCCACGTGCCTCTGGGCCCCGTACGAAGGGTTTGAAAATATTGTCCTGTTGCTCGCTAGATACGCCTTGGCCGGTATCTTCTACCCGAAAGCCGCTGGCGGTCAGCAGCAAACGAACCTCGCCGCTCGCGGTGTAATGCAGCGCATTACGTAGCAGGTTGGACATCACAGTGCTCAGCAAACCGCTATGCAGTAACGCCGTGTTGTTCTCTTCCACGATGAGCTGGAAGGCTAGCCCCTGTTCTGAAAAGCGTGGCGCCCAGCGCTCGGTTTGCTCCTGCGCGACCTGCTCCAGGGTGCCGTGGCCGCTGAGAGGGTTGGATTGGCTATTGGCGCGGGCTAACAGTAGAAAAGTTTCTACCAGTTCGCTGATTTCCGCTGTGGCGCGTTGTATGCGATTGACCTGGCTGCTGCCCCGCTCATCCAGCGCTGCCGTCTCCAGCAGCTCCGCCGAAGAGGCGATTACCATCAAAGGCGTACGTAACTCGTGGCTCACATCGCTAGTGAAAAAACGTTCCCGTTCCAACGAGTTGCGCAGCTGCCCTAGGGTTTCATCAAAGGCCGCCGCGAGGTGGCCAACCTCATCAGCCGGATAATCGGGGGCCAGATTGGGCGCTAGGGTCAGTAGCTGGTCGCGGTGGCGAACCTGTTGGGCCAAACGCACCAAGGGGGCGATGATGGTTCGCGCCATCAGCCAGCCGAGCAGCCAGGCGGCCAGCCCGCTGAGCAAAAATCCGGCAAATACGGTCGCGAACAGCGCATTTTCCCGTGCTTCAAATTCGGCCTGTTCCTGTACCAATAAATAACGTTGCTGTGGCAGGTCGCGGATATAAACGTAGTAGGCTTCGGTGTCGGTGACAACTTCATTGAAGCCTTCATCCAACCCGATGAAATTTTTTGGTATCTCGTAACCGGGCATGTGTGAAGCAAACAGCCTGGTCTTTAGATCCAGTCTCGGGGCCAGGCCATGGGCGATATCCTTTTGCAGAATGCTGTCCAGCTCTTCGTTCATTTCCTGGGAAACCAGGTGCTCTTCAATAAAGTGCACTATGGCTACGATGCCCAGCGAGAAGCCGCCACTGACCACCAGGGTCATCAGCGTGAAGGCGATAACGATACGACGGACCAGCGGTTGTTTAGACATCTTTATTACGCTCGGCAAGGCAGTAACCCAGACCGTGAACGGTCTGCAACAAGGTTTGCGCGAAGGGTTTGTCGATCACTTGACGCAGCTGATGCACATGGCTGCGAAGGCTGTCGCTGTCGGGTAATTCTTCGCCCCAAAGCGCTTCCTCCAGCACGGAGCGGCGCACCACCGCAGGGCTTTTGCGCATCAATACTTCCAGCAGTTTGAGCCCAACCGGGTTGAGTTTTAGCTGCTTGCCCTGACGGCTGACTTGCAAGGTGTCCAGATCGTAACTGAGGTCGGCTACCTGCAATTGATGCCGAGAGCCGCCTTGGCTGCGACGCAGTATGGCCTCAATGCGCGCGACCAATTCGGACAGGGCAAATGGCTTGACCAAGTAGTCGTCGGCGCCGCTGTTCAGGCCCTTGATTCGATCATCCAATTGGTCGCGTGCGGTCAGCATGATGATCGGCGTGTCGCGCTGGGCATCGTCGCGCAAACGTTGACACAGCTGATAACCATCTATGCCGGGCAGCATGATGTCGAGCACGATTAGATCGTAATGCTCGCTGACTGCAAGGTGCAGGCCGGACAGCCCATCTTGTGCGCAATCCACCGTGTAGCCCTTGAGCTGCAGGTAATCCAGCACATTAGCCAGAATGTCGCGGTTGTCTTCAATTACCAGAATACGCATCCAGCGGCCTCACCAATATGGGCTAATCGTTTAACGTTTTTTTCACAGCGTGTTGACGAACTAGTGACAGCAGTATGGCCACACTTGCGCCATTGTCATCAACTCGGATCATACAATGCACCCGTTTAAATTTGCGCAAACGCGTTTTCTCGCTTTGATCAGCCTGGTCTGGCTGAGCCTGTTTATCCTCACTCGCAGCGTGCTGCTCTTCACCCATTTGCATGAAGCGCAGCTCAGCTTGGGCAGCACTCTAGCCTTGTATGCCGAGGGTGCGGTTTACGATTTTGCCTTCCTGTTGTATGCCCTGGCGCCGCTGGCGCTCTATCTACTGCTGTGCCCGACACGTGTTTGGCAGAGCCGTTGGCACCCACACTTGCTGCAACTAGTGCTGACGTTGAGCATTTTCATCATGCTGTTCACTGCGGTGTCCGAATGGTTGTTTTGGGATGAATTCAGCGTGCGCTTCAACTTCATCGCCGTGGATTATCTGGTTTATTCGGACGAAGTGTTGAACAACATTCTCGAATCTTACCCAGTCTACCCGCTGCTGGGTGTGCTGGCGTTGATTGCCATAGGCATGACATTGGCATTGCGCGGCGCTTTGCGCACTGTTGCTGCGGCGCCCCTGCTGTCCTGGCGGCAGCGTGGCCTGGTGCTTAGCAGCTGGGCGCTGTTGCTCGGTTTGAGCGTTGGCACTATCGGTCAGGGCTTCCCGCGTAGCAGCGGTGGTAATGCCTATCAACATGAGCTGTCTGCCAATGGGCCTTATCAATTTTTTGCGGCCTTCCGTAATAACGAGTTGGACTACGAGCAGTTCTACCCTGTGTTGCCGTTGCAACAGGTGGCCAGCCAGCTACGTGAAGAAGTGCTCGAACCTAACGCGCAGTTCGTTGACGGCGACCCCCTAAGTATCCGCCGGCAGATCGACAACCCCGGCCAACCTAAGCGCATGAACGTGATACTGGTGACCATCGAGAGCCTGAGCGCCAAATACTTGGGCAGCGAAGGGGATACCCGTGACCTTAGCCCAGAGCTGGATGCATTGCGCGAGCAGAGTCTGTACTTCAGCAATCTGTACGCGACCGGCACGCGCACCACGCGCGGACTGGAAGCCATTACCCTGTCGATCCCACCCACTCCTGGCCGCTCCATCGTCAAGCGCGTCGGCCGCGAAAGTGGCTTCGCCAGTCTCGGCCAGCAATTCAGCGCGCAAGGTTACGACAGCGTCTTTATGTATGGTGGGCGCGGTTACTTTGACAACATGAATGCTTTCTTTGCGGGCAATGGTTACCGCATTGTCGATCAGGCCAGCGTGCCGGACGATGAAGTAACCTTCACTAACGCCTGGGGCATGAGTGATGAAGACCTTTATCAGCAAACTTTGAAAGTCGCCGATGCCGATTTTGCCAAGGGCAGTCCGTTCTTCTTGCAGTTGATGACTACCTCCAATCATCGCCCCTACAGCTATCCCGAAGGACGCATTGATATTGCCTCTGGCAGTGGCCGCGAAGGCGCGGTGAAGTACACCGATTACGCGATTGGCGAGTTTCTGCGTGCGGCGCGGCAGAAGCCATGGTTCGATAACACAGTGTTTGTATTTATTGCCGATCACACCGCAGGCAGTGCCGGCAAAGAGGATCTGCCAGTCAGCAATTATCACATCCCGCTGTTCATTTATGCGCCTGCGTTGGTCGGGCCGGCCGAGGTGAGTACCTTGACCAGCCAGATTGATCTGGCGCCAACGCTGCTTGGTTTGTTGAATATGGATTACACCTCAACCTTTTTTGGTCGCAACGTGCTACGTGACGATACAGCGCCCGGGCGTGCGCTGATCGGCAATTATCAGCACCTTGGGCTGTTTGATGGTGAGAATCTGGCGATTCTGAGCCCTCGCCAACTGATGCGCCGTCACGATGATGCGTTGGGGCAAAGCGTGGAAACACGTGCGCAAAAAGATGATCCGCTGGTTGCGCGCAGCATCGCCTATTACGAAGGCGCGAGTTACGGCTTTGGCCACGAGTTGCTGGGCTGGCATGCTGATACAGCGTCCAAGGTACGAGTGAGTGAGCGATGAAGGCGCTTAGCCCGCCCTCCAGGCCTTTTAATTTTCGACTCTGGTTTGCGTTGCCGCTGAGCCTGATGGCGTTGTTGCTATTGATTGATCCTGGTCCGGTGGATATGGCCATTTCCAATCTGTTCTATGAGCCGGGAATCGGCTTTGTTGGGCGCCATAGCTTCTTTCTCGAAGACATCTTGCATGATCGCGCCAAGCAGGCGGTGATCGTGATCGGAGTGCTGGCGATTGTTGGTTTTGTGATCAGCCTGCTGCCGACCCGGCTACGCCAGTATCGGCGCTCCTTGGGTTATCTGGTGCTGGCACTGGCGCTCTGCACCAGCCTGGTGACGCCCTTAAAAGCGCTGACCAACGTGCAATGTCCTTGGAGTTTGGAACAGTATGGTGGCGATCAGGTCCACACCCCATTGCTCAGCAAGCGGCCGGCCACTGATAAGCCCGGGCGCTGCTGGCCAGGTGGGCATGCCTCTGCTGGTTTCTCACTGCTGGCGCTGTTTTTCATGCTGCGTGATCGCCGTCCGCGTGCGGCGCGTGCTGCATTGATCGGCGCGCTAGCCTTGGGGGCAGTGTTCTCCCTCGGACGCACTATGCAGGGTGCGCATTTTATGTCGCACAATCTGTGGACGCTGTTATTCGACTGGTGCATCAGTCTGATCTGTTATCGTCTGGTGTTGTATCGGCAGTTGGTGAGCGCTCCTCATCCAATAAGAAAATAGGGAGAAATCACAGTGAATCGATATAAGCGCCTCCAGCGCTGCGTGGCTTGGCTTGCACTGCCGCTGGGGATTTTGGCGATAGTCGCCTTGTGGCGACCCGATGTACTACGCAGTGACTATGTTGATGTTCCGTCACCCAGTTTAGGCGCGCAGGAAGAGCGTCCGGCTATATGGGCTTCTTCTGTGGACGAGGACTTTCGTTTCTACGCGCTCAGCTCGACGCTGTATCGCAGCGCACTGCCGCAGGCGAGTGATGTTGCCGAACTAAAAGAGCGCGGTATCAATACCGTAATCAACTTCTACCAGGAGAGTGATGAGGCTTGGTTGGCGGGTAGTACGATGCACCGCATCCATATTCCCCTTCGGGCTGACCGCGTGACGGATACTGATGTCATTGCGGTATTGCGTGCTATTCGTGAGGGTGAGCGGCATGGTGGCGTGCTGGTGCACTGCAAGCATGGCCAGAATCGTACCGGGCTGATAACCGCGATGTACCGCATCGTCTACGATGACTGGACTCGCGAAGAGGCCATGGCAGAAATGCTCGAAGGTGGTTTTGGTGTGGCCGAGCGTATGGACGACGCGGTGGGGTATATGAATCGGGTGGATGTTGAAGCAGTCAAGAGTGCGATGGCCGAAGGCGAATGCAGCACCAACCCGCTAGCGTGGTGCCGCTTGATAGGCTGGTTTTCAAGCGAGAAGATAGAGGCGGTAGCTACTAGTGGGCTGTTACAGGATCGACCTATTGCCGAGTCACTCTAAGCAACAATGGGATACCTACGAGTAAGCTCGGTGACTTTTAAACCTGTGTTTTAAGGATGTCCTCAGCGACTTTGTACGCGGCTTCAAACTCCAGTTTTTCAATGTGTAAGGCTAAAGCTTCGACTTTGAAATTCCTTGTCTCTTGCTGCTCCGCATAGCGGGCAAGGCTGGGTAGGCTGTCTAACACTTCCAGGTTTCCAGCGTCCAGTAGCGGAAGCAACGGCATGATAAAATCATGCAGGTTTGTCGCTGTTTCGGTTGGTGGGCCTTCCTGGGAGCCTGCGTGCCCGGCCTCCTCGGCAATAAGTGTGTCTACGACGCGACACGCATTGGCAATAAGTTGTGCCAGCTCAGAGCGGAACGCATTGGAGAATATATACTCCCGACGGGTGTTCTCTTCAGGGTTATTGGCGATGAGTTCATATTCGCTACAGAACTCGGAAAGTACGGGTAGGCCCAGGGTGCCGGACATCCCTTTGAGGGTATGGAAGAGCGTCGAGACTTCAGTGAAATCTTTACCTATCGCGATCGCGTCGTACTGTGCAAGAAAGTCCTCTGCCTCAGACTGAAAACGGGTGAAGGTCGAGATGAAGGGTGACACGTCTCCGCCAAATCTATCCCTGATAACCGAAGTAGATTCCACAAGGGGCTCAGCCGATTTGTTTGCTGAGTTGGCTTCCCCATCCGCTGAATCGTCAGGCGTTCCGGTCCAGTGCAATATGGTCTGTGTTAGCTCCTCGAAGTCGAAGGGCTTGCCAATATGACTATTCATGCCTGCCGCAATACAGTCCTTGCGGTCCTCCGCAGATACATTCGCGGTCATGGCCAAAATCGGAAGATCCTTGAACGGTGAGCTACGTCTTATTCTTCTGGTCGCTTCCAGGCCGTCAATATCCGGCATCTGGACATCCATAAGCACAATATCCGGACGCTTGGCGTTTGCCCCAGTCAAATACTCTATGGCGGCCACGCCTCCGGATACGACTACGACTGTAGCGCCGGAGTTTTCCAGCATAGTGCTAACTACCTGCTGATTCAGGATGTTGTCTTCAACCACCAGCACATTGATGAACGATAACGCTTTCTCTTTAAAGGAAAACTGTATCGAAGGCGTTGGCTTTTGCTCTCTGCCAAGCGCATACATCACCGCATTATGCAGCTGAGCTATGGTCGCCGGCTTGGATAGCGCGAGTGAAACGAGTTGAAAAGTGGGTTCAGTTTTCTGCAGAATATTTTCTTTACCGTAGGCCGTCATCATTATTATGGCCGGTAACTCCTCACCCGGAAAAATCTGAGATAGTTGCTCGACCGTGGCGATGCCATCAAGTCCGGGCATTTTCCAATCCATCAGTATCACTTCAAACGCTTGGTTTAGCTCGGCAGCTTGCACGGCCTTGGTAATCGCCTCTTCTCCTGAGTAGGCGTAATCAACTAGCCAGCCCAGCGATTCGAGCATGCGGGTGTGAATCGAGGCGGAAGCAGGGTTGTCATCAACGACCAGAATTTTGAGAGGCTGCTCTACCTGCAGACGTTCCAAAAATAGCTCTGAGGCACTCGGGTCATAATCCAGTTCTAAAGCAAAATAAAATTTACTGCCCTTACCGAGCTCGCTTTCAGCCTGGAGCGAGCCGCCCATCAGTGCAACCAGTTTTGAACTGATGACCAGGCCAAGGCCCGTGCCGCCGTATTTACGCGTGGTAGAGGTCTCCGCCTGAGAAAAGCCATCGAAAATGCGCGTCATCTGCTCTTCGCTGATGCCGATTCCGCTATCGGCTACGGAAAACAGAATATTGGCTTTGCCCGCGTTCTTAGTCGCTAGTTCTACAGCGACAACCACTTGGCCCTCGGCAGTAAACTTGACGGCATTGGATGCCAGATTGATAAGCACCTGCTTTAAGCGCATGCCATCACCACTCAGGCACATGGGGACGAGCGGATCAATATCAAAGAGAATCTCAAGGCTCTTATCGATAATTATCCCTGACATGACCACAGCCAGATCTTGCATCAGTTGATCGAGCTCGAAAAAGTGCGGATCGAGATCCATTTTGCCGGATTCAATCTTCGAGTAATCGAGTATGTCGTTCAGCAACCATAATAATGACTTGGCTGCGCTCATGGCATTGAAAATATACTGGCTTTGACTTTCCTGAACCTGCTTGTGGTCTACCAGCTGGAGCATCCCAATGACAGCGTTCATGGGGGTTCTTATCTCGTGGCTCATGTTAGCCAGGAAGGCAGACTTTGCTATGTTTGCTTGTTGGGCCACTTCTTCCGAGGATTTGAGTTCCATCTCCAGCAGACGTTGAACGGTAATGTCTTTGTTGACACCTATAACTCTGGTGACATGGCCTTGCACGTCTCGCTGAACGTAGGCTGACGCCTGGATGTGCTTGGTCTCTCCTGGGCGGGTTATGATTCTAAATTCATAATTGATGGCCGCCGGCTGCTCGGCGATACTGCTCATTAGCGCAACAGTTGCTTGTTGGTCATCCGGGTGTATTGTTTTTTGCCATGCTTGGAAGTCGATAACAGTAGTTGAGTCTTCTACTGCATAGATGTCATACATTTTCGCATCCCAAAAGAGAGAGTCGTCGGCCAGGCTCCAAACCCAAATCCCAAGCTCTGCAACGTCCGCAGCCATGGATAAATTGTTCATGGCTTCTTTCAGCTCAGCTTTTTGTTTATTCAGTTCGCTTAGGGAAGGTCTGAAAAAGACTTCCTGAAAAGGTAAAATGCGTCAGCGCCATTTTCGAGACCACCGCATGAAACAGATGAGCTTTGCAGACGCCGAATACGCTGGTAAACGTAAGCAGACCCGCCGTGAGCGCTTTCTGCTGGA
>DRHT01000033.1 GCA_011053055.1 Halopseudomonas sabulinigri
ATTGGCGTACTGGCGCGAGAGCAACTGAAATTCTTTGGCGACGATGCCTACGCCGCCGCTTATACCGCCACGCTAGAAAGGCTCAGCGCCGATGACATTGAGCTGATCACCATCGACTACACGCCCTTCAACGAGGCCGCGTTGCTACTTTACGAAGGCCCTTGGGTAACCGAACGTTACCTGGCAGCGCAGCCGCTGATCGACGACAACCCCGAGGCAATTTTCCCCGTGGTGCGCGAGATTATCGCCCCCGGCGGCAAGCCACCAGCCACTGCACTGTTCAAGGCGCAATACCGTCTGGAAGAGTTGAAAAAGGCCTGTCATGACCAACTCGCCGGTCTCGACTGCCTGCTGACGCCCACCGCTGGCCGCTTATTTACCATCGCTGAAATGCTGGCAGAGCCAATTCTGCATAACAGCCAATTAGGCTACTACACCAATTACATGAATCTGGTCGACATGACCTCCGTCGCCGTACCGACCGCGCTCACCGACGCAGGCCTACCGTTTGGCGTAACCCTGGTAGGCCCGGCGTTCAGTGACCGGGCGCTACTGTCCATTGCCAACCGCATTCAGCAACTACTCCCCCTGCCCCAGGGCGCACTTGATCTGCCGCAACCCACGCTCAGCGGCCAGCCGGTCGGCAACCCCGACAGCATCGATGTGTTGGTCTGTGGTGCACACCTCGAAGGGCTGCCGCTTAACTGGCAGCTGGTTGAGCGCGGTGCCGTGCTTAAACAACACACCCAAACATCGCCGCACTATTTAATGTACGCGCTGGCCGGTGGCCCACCGTTCCGTCCGGGTCTGATCCGCGATGAAAGCAAAGGGGTCGCCATCGACGTGGAAATTTGGTCGATTCCAAAGGCTGAGTTTGGCAGTTTTGTGGCCGGCATCCCTGCACCACTGGGTATCGGCAAGGTGCAGATTGCCGATAATAGCTGGGTCTGTGGCTTCATTTGCGAACCTTATGGACTCGAAGGCAGCAGCGATATTTCTGCACTGGGAGGTTGGCGCGCCTATATGAAAAGCGCCTGAGAGGCCGCGAAAAACGCGGGGGGAGACATTTCTGAATACAGCACATAAACTAGCCAGTGACCATGTAGTCAATCTGGGTGCAGTTCATGGAAAAACGGAAGTCCCCCCGCCAGATATGTGCAGTAGATGCCGTGCTATCGGTGGCGGAAGGACAAAGCCATCACTGCACTATCAGCGAATACAGCCAAAGTGGCTTACAAATAACCTTTGATGCCGCCATCGCAAGCAGCATCATTAATAGCCTCAAGCGGCTCGTTGCACAGCACGGCGATGCGAGCGTTAGCTTTCGCCAAGCACAGCAACACCTGCGTTTGCCGGTTGCGATTATTCACCTGAGCAAGCAGGGAGCTGGCCTTCGCCTGCACGCCCCAGATCCGTCTATCTATCGCGTACTACAGCATTTGTCCGCCGCTCAAGCAGACACCAGCAGTGAGCGCACCAACCTGGTCAGCAGTCAACCGACCCTCAGTCCGCGGCACAAGAAAACCCTCATGCAGGCTGCTTCGACGGTATTGCATAATTATTTGCGCCAGCAGTATTCCGGTTTCTGTCATCAGCTCGAGCACGAGTTGCTCGCCGCCGCCGATCAGCAACCCGACAATGGCGAACAACAACTTTTTTTTATTGCTATCAGACAGTTTCGTAAGGAACGTCAAGCCATCTTCGCCGCCCTGAGCCAAAACATGATTACCGAGGCTATGGCGCTCATAAAAGCTCGAGATGCCACGGCAAGCACGGCTCAGACGCCAGACAAAAAGCGTGCATCGCCGCTGGAATTGGTGACCAAGAACGATTTTGAGGACTGGTTGTTGGTGCGCGTGGCCATTTCCAAGGTCGAGCTAAAGCTGCGTGAAGCGCTTATAGAACTGCAGATCCGCGTCGACGCCGCCTTCGGCGACCGCGATGGCAAGCGCACTTACAACCCGTTTTCACCTGCAGCGCTGTGCAACAGTTTTTTTGATCAGATTCACCATTTACGATTGCAGCATGCGCAACTACAGGTGGTGTGTTCAGTACTGCAAAAAACCGTGCTCAATGACTTACATGTTTTCTACCAGCAACTGAATCAAGTATTCATAGATGCCGACATCCTGCCGGATATCGATGTTAACCAGTACCTAGCCGAACAGGCGATCCTGAAGCGTCCCGTGCCGGTGACGCCTGAGCAAACAGCAACCGAGAGTGAATCCGGTAGCGCACGGCCAGCAGAAGGAACGGCAGCAGCCCCAAAAGCTGCGCAGCCAACGACTCAAACCAAAGACCACCAGACGCGACCCACCGATACAGTTCCAACCACAGCACCTGCGGCGGCGGCTTACGGCACCGTAACCCAGTTGATGGGGCTGCGCCGACAAGCACGTGGTGACGCTAAGATTGACACTGAAAGCCTGCCCGAAGAGCGCAGCGCAACTGCACAACAACTTGGCGAACTGCAAGAAGGCCTACTTAATGGCAACCTGCAGCTGCATCAGCCCGGTGCGCTCAAGGAGTTGATGCAGCAAGCCAAGGGCAATACCCAAGCGCTCTCCGAGCAGGAACACGATGCGGCCGAAACCATTGAAGGGCTGTTCGACAGCATCATGCAGAGCGACCGCATCACCACCGATCTGCGTGATGAGTTCAGCAAACTCCAGGTTCCGCTGTTACGGGCAATGTTGCAGGACCCGGAAATATTCGCCGCCGAGTCACACCCCGCAAGGCAGGCGCTGAACTACATTGCGCTGCTATCCGACAAAAGCAGCACCAATCTGGCATCCAACACCCCGGTGATCCTGGATGCCATTCGCAGCATTCTGTCGGATAAGACCGATGGCAAGGGCTTCAGCCAGAGCATCGATAAGTTGGATCAATTGGTCAGCCGCGAAAAACGTCTGATCGAGCGCAATTTACAACGCATCCGACAAAGCTGTGATGGACAGCAGCGGCTACGCCACGCCAACCGTCAAATTCAACATGAATTGAGCCGCATGCTGGCCGAGCCGGCGCCCCAGCCGGTAATTGAGCTGCTCGAAAATGGCTGGCGCGATCTGATGCGGCTGAGCTATTTACGCGAAGGAGTAGCTAGTCGCTCTTGGGAGATCACCTTACAGGTAATAGAACAGCTGGCTGCCAACCGCGACGCCGAGCGGTTGGCAGCCATTGAAAAGCCACTGAACGATGCAGATTTGATTCGCTTGCTGGAAAAGGGCTTATCGAAAATCCCAGAAGGCCAGCTTAGCCAGCGCGACTTGTTGGCGCAGTTACAGCAGTTGCTAGCGACCGACCCCAGCGAGGTCAGCCTCGCACTCTATCAAACCGCCGCACCGGAGCTTAGCCTGGAAGAGCGTCTCGACACGCTCCCTGATAACGGTTTGGCACTGCAACGCTGGATCAAGCGCGTGCGCGGACTGAAAACCTCGCAATGGTTTGAGCTGACCCACGGCAAACTGCAGGAAAAACTCGTACAGCTTGCTTGGATCGCCGACGACGACAGCTTGTATGTTTTCGCCAATCACCAAGGCACACAAAAACTCGAATTACCCTTGGAGCGAGTTGCCGCGCTGCTGCGCGACGGCAACCTTGTGCTACTCAGTGATGCTGCATTGCCAGCGGTGGAGCAAGGTCTCGATGCGCTGGTGCAAAAGGTCTACGACAAACTCGCTTTCGACTCATGCCATGACCCGCTCACCGGCTTTCTTACCCGTAAGGAATTCTGTAGAACAATGGCGCAGCGAGTAGCCAGCGCTAGCGAGGACGACAGCAACTTCAGCCTGATCTTTATCGACATTATGCAGTTTAAGGTGATCAACAACACCGGCGGCTACGAAGCTGGCGATAGCTTCCTGATCGAGTTGTCACAACGTTTAAAGAGCTTTCTCAAAGGAAGTGCCACCGTCGGCCGCATGGGCACAGACCAATTCGCTATCTTGCTGCCGGAAGAGGCTGAAACCCTCGGTTACAACAGTGCTCGTGAAATTAAAGCGGTGGTAGAAGAGAAGCGCTTTGAATACGAAGAGCACAGCTTTGTTATCAACAGCGCGCTGGCACTAGTCGGCTTTGATCGCAGCAACCAGAAGGTCATGGAGCTGCTGCGATCAGTCGAGGCTGCCACCAGCCTGTCGAAAAAATCCGGCTATAAAGACGTACAGGTAATCCGCCCTGGCGACCAAGCCCTGGAGGATCTGGATGAAGTCATGGCCTGGGTCACCCGCATCAACCGTGCCCTGGATAACGACAACCTAAAGTTACGTTGCCAGAAAATCATGCCCATCAATGGCAGCCCCCGCACCCTCGCTCACTATGAGGTTCTGCTCAGCGTGCTGGATGAGCAAGGTGAGGCTTCCCCGCCGGCGGAGTTCATCAAGGTTGCCGAGGAATACAACCGTATGGCCGATGTGGATCGCTGGGTGGTCGAGCATGTGCTGCAATGGATGCATCAGAATGAGGACGAACTGCACTTGTTTGGTGGCTTCTCAGTCAACTTGTCCGGCCACAGCATGAATGACGAAACCTTCCTCGACTTCATCTTCGATGCACTAGTGCGTTATCCGGTGCGGCGCGACAAGTTGGTGTTCGAAATCACCGAAACAACCGCAGTAACCAATCTGGACGACGCCGCAGACTTCATCAAGGAGATGCGTAGCATCGGCTGCCGCTTCTCGCTCGACGACTTTGGCGTAGGCCAATCTTCCTACTCCTACCTAAAGCGCCTACCGGTTGATTTTATTAAGATTGATGGTGCCTTCGTGCGTGACATCAATACCAACGACGTCGATTACGCACTGGTCAAATCCATCACTGAGATGGGCCATTACCTCAAGAAAAAAGTTATCGCCGAGTATGTCAGCAGCCCGGAGATTCTCAACACCGTGACCCATGTCGGGGTGGATTATGCTCAGGGCTATCAATTTGGTATGCCGGTGATGCTCGACGAATTGAATCTACGCCAGCAAAACCTGCAGGGTACCGAGCCAGCCTGAGGCCAGTTCGCGCCCAGTTGACGGCTTTTACCGCGTTCGATTGTTAAAGCCGACGCGATCAGGGAAAATGGCGCCCAATATCGTCAATAGCTGCGCTGCTTGTCGCGTACAGACCTGGAATACCTCTACTGATGTCGAACTCCCCAATACAGCAGGAAGTCGGTAAGCGCCGCACTTTCGCCATTATTTCTCACCCCGATGCGGGTAAGACCACCATCACCGAGCGCCTGTTGTTGATGGGCCAGGCGATCAGCATCGCGGGTACGGTGAAGTCGCGTAAATCCGACCGCCATGCAACCTCGGACTGGATGGCGATGGAAAAGGAACGGGGTATTTCGGTCACCACCTCGGTCATGCAGTTTCCCTATCGCGACAGCATGATCAACCTGCTCGATACTCCCGGTCACGAAGACTTCTCGGAAGACACCTACCGCACACTGACTGCGGTTGACTCGGCGTTGATGGTGCTCGATGGCGGTAAAGGCGTTGAGCCGCGCACCATCGCACTGATGGACGTCTGCCGCCTGCGCGATACGCCCATCGTCAGCTTCGTCAACAAACTCGACCGTGACATTCGTGATCCGATCGAACTGCTTGACGAGATTGAAGAAGTCCTCAACATCAAAGCCGCCCCAATCACTTGGCCGATTGGCTGCTATCGCGACTTCAAAGGTGTTTATCACCTGGAGCGCGACTGCATCATCGTTTACCAATCGGGCCATGGCCACGAGCGGACTGAAACCAAAATCATCGACAAGCTCGACTCCGACGAAGCCCGTGCCCATCTTGGCGACCTCTACGACGACTTCGTAGAGCAACTGGAGTTGGTACAAGGCGCCTGCCACGCGTTTGATCACGATGCGTTTCTGCGCGGTGAAATGACCCCGGTATTTTTTGGTACTGCACTGGGCAACTTCGGCGTTGATCAGGTACTTGATGCCATCGTCGACTGGGCTCCCAAGCCACAATCGCGCGATAGCCACGAACGTACCGTTACGCCAACCGAACCTACCTTCAGCGGCTTCGTATTCAAGATTCAGGCGAATATGGATCCCAAGCACCGCGATCGGATTGCCTTCGTGCGCATCTGCTCCGGGCGCTATGAAAAAGGTATGAAACTGCATCATGTACGCACCGGCAAGGACGTACGTATCGCCGACGCTCTGACGTTCTTCGCCGCCGAACGTGAACACCTCGAAGAAGCTTGGGCCGGCGACATTATTGGTTTGCACAACCACGGCACCATCCAGATCGGTGACACTTTTACCGAAGGCGAGAAAATTGGCTTTACCGGTATTCCGCACTTCGCCCCGGAACTGTTCCGTCGCGTGCGCCTTAAGGATCCGCTGAAATCCAAGCAGCTGCGCCAGGGCTTGCAGGAATTGGCCGAAGAAGGCGCTACTCAGGTGTTCTTCCCAGAGCGCAACAACGACATCATCCTCGGCGCTGTGGGCATTCTGCAGTTCGACGTGGTCGCTTCGCGCCTGCAACAGGAATACAAGGTCGAGTGCATTTACGAACCAATTAACGTCTGGTCCGCCCGCTGGGTCAGCTCCAGCGATCGCAAGAAGCTGGAGGAGTTCAGCAACAAGGCAACCGATAATCTGGCCATCGACGGTGGCGGCCATCTCACCTATCTGGCCCCTACCCGCGTCAACCTCAGCCTGACCGAAGAACGCTGGCCGGATATTAACTTCCGCGCTACGCGCGAACACCACTGACCCGTAAGCAAGTAATATGCAGCCCGTTCCGATGTTAGGTTCGGGCTTTTTGCTTGCGGCTTGCGGCTAGCCAGCCGCCAGCGTAGCGTTAACCCATGCACTACATAGATACTCACACCCATCTCGATTTCAGTGTTTTCGATCACGACCGCGAAGCCGTGCTGGAAGACTGTGCACGCCTTGGTGTCGAACGCATGGTGGTGCTGAGCGTCGGCGCTAATAACTGGCAACGGGTCTGGCAGTTAAGCCAGCAGCACCGAGCGCTATATGTCGCCTTTGGTTTACACCCAATGTTCCTTGATCAGCATCGCCCAGGGCACATTGCCGAGTTAAGCGTGCAATTGCAGGCCACTAAAAGCAGCGACAAGCTATGCGCGGTGGGCGAGTTCGGGCTGGACTTTTTCATCGATAACGCCGACCGCGAAGCACAACAACAGTTGTTTGAACAACAGCTGGCGCTCGCTGCGGACTTTGAGCTACCGGCGCTGCTGCATGTGCGCCGCGCCCACGCCCAGTGCATTGCCACGTTAAAACGTTATAAGCTCAAACGCGGCGGTATCATCCACGCCTTCTCTGGCAGCCTGCAAGAGGCGCAGGAGTACATTAAACTGGGTTTCAAGCTGGGTCTTGGCGGTGCAGCCACCTGGCCCCAGGCCAAACGGCTGCACCGTACCGTCGCGGAACTGCCGGCCAACAGCATGGTGCTGGAAACCGATTCACCGGATATGCCACCCCAATTTGCCGGTGGGCTACGCAACAGCCCGCAGCACATTCCAGAGATCGCGAGACTCCTGGCTGAGCTGCGAAAACAGCCACTGCAAGAGTTCACCGAGCAGTGCTGGCATAACAGCTGTGAATTATTCGACTGGGCCACCACGCCAGTGTCGTGAGCGGGGCTGTCTGTTACAGTCGGAGCCTTGTTTAGCTAGCCCACCAAGGAGACAGATCCATGCCATTTTTAGGCGCTGCCATTTTTTTGGTCTGGCTTGTTCTGCTGCTGCGATTTCCGCGCGTGATGCTGCCGGTCAGTGGCGTGGTAGCGGGTTTGGGCTTGCTGTTGGGGCTGGTCATGGGCTTGTTGCAATGGCAGCAGGGGCAACGGCTAGACCAGCTGGCCTTTGACCTGAGTTACCAACCGCAGCAATGCGAGTTTGGTAAACCCCTGGCCGTGCGCATCAGCAACCAGAGTAGCTATGCAGCGGAACACATTCAGTGGCAGCTGGTTGCCAGTCAGCCCGGCCAAAACACTAATTTGCTGGATGCCGGAGTAGCCCAGGAATTTACGAGTGCGGCTCGACTGGCATCAGGAGAACAACAACTGCTGTGCTACAGCGTGCCGCGCCTGCGAAGCGGTTATCGCGAAGCCGAGCTGGAATACCGCGTCGACGCGGTCAGCGCAGAATTCATCAAATAACCAACAAGGACAATAAAGATGACTCAAGAAGTTGCGTTGATAACCGGATGTTCTACCGGCATCGGCCAAGCATTAGCCCACTGCTGCCTGGATGCCGGTTATCAGGTCTGGGCTACTGCCCGCAATCCGGACACCTTGGCGCCGCTGGTAGCACGTGGCGCGATAGCAGTGACGCTGGATGTGAATAACACTGAGCAACGGCTGGCTTGCGCCGAACGTTTGCGCAGCGAAGCCGGTCGACTGGATCTGCTGATCAACAACGCTGGCTACGGTGCCATGGGTCCGATCATGGATGCCGATCACGACACCCTGCTCAAGCAATTTGATACCAACGTATTTGCGCCGTTACAAATGGTCCGTGACAACGCTGAATTGCTACGCAGCAGCAAAGGGCTGATCGTCAATATAGGCAGCGTGTCCGGGGTAACCACCACGCCCTTCTCAGGTGTCTACTGCGCTTCCAAAGCTGCTTTGCACGCCATCTCTGACGCGCTACGCATGGAGTTGCATCCGTTCGGTGTTCAGGTGCTGACCGTGCTGCCAGGCGCAATTGCTTCAGACTTCGGTAATAACGCCAGCGCCGCCATCACAATGGCAGAAACATCCTGGTTCAAACCCTGGGAAAAAGCCGTGCAGGCGCGCGCCAAAGCCTCACAGAACGCCAAGTCCACCAGCGCTGCAGACTTCGCCAAGGAGTTACTCGGTTACGTAAAAAATCCGGTGCGCCCGGAGCAGGCACTGATCGGTCATAGCGCTCGTAGCATGGTGCGGCTGAAGCGCTGGCTGCCCCTATCGATCCTCGACAAACGCATGCGTAAGCGCTTCAAACTGGAGTGACCGACGGCGGGACTAAGCCTGGCGCGCAAGCGCACCAGTCGTAAGCAGCCGGCAGCTTTACCTGATCAAAACCCGGCTTCGGGATAAATAATCCGTTCTGCCTGCCGGTCTGCCACCTCAGCCGGCGAGCGGCCCTCGCCTTTGCTTTGCGCAAAAATGCTGTCCAGACGCTCACCGATCTGTTTGACCCGTGCGGCGATTTCGCCGTGCGCGACGCCGTTATGAGTTAACGCCACATGCAGCAAGCCACCCGCGTTAATCACATAATCCGGGGCATAGAGAATGCCTCGAGCGTCCAGTTGGTCAGCCATATCGATATCAATCAATTGGTTATTGGCTGCACCTGCCACAGCAGCGCAGCGCAATAGCCCTATGCTGCGCTGATTGATCGCGCCGCCCAGTCCGCAAGGCGAGAAAATATCGCAGGGCGCCTCGTATACCGCGTCTAGCGCGAGCGGTTGTGCATCCAGCTCTTCTTCAGCAAGGCGTACCTTGCCATGATCCAGATCACTAACCATAAGTTCGGCGCCTTCGGCGTGCAGTAGCTGCGCTAGCGCATAGCCTACGTTGCCCAAACCTTGAACGGTAATACGCACACCGCTGAGGCTGTCCTGCCCCAATCGAGCCCGTACTGCAGCACGCACGCCGGCCATGACACCCAGGGCGGTGTGGGGTGAGGGGTCACCCGCCTCAGTGGTGCTGGTTACATGGCCGGTTTGCTGGGCAATGCAGTCCATATCGGCGCTGCTGGTGCCGCTGTCCATGGCGGTGATATAGCCCCCGCGCAAGGATTCGATACAGCGACCAAAAGCCTCGAACAGCGCCGCGCGATTGGCCACGTGTGGCGGTCGCAGAATGACGGCTTTGCCGCCGCCCTGATCCAGGCCAGCCAACGCGGCTTTGTAGCTCATGCCGCGGGCCAAACGCATGGCGTCGGCAACCGCATCATCAAGACTATTGTAGGGAAGGTAACGGCAGCCACCCAGCGCCGGCCCAAGGTGCGTGTTGTGGATAGCAACAATAGCTTCCAGCCCACTTGCCTGGTCTGAAAAGAAATGCAGCCCCTGCATACGCTCCGCCCGCATTGCTGTGAACATTTAGGCCTCTCCTGCTTTTGCTGGTTGTCTGAAACAACAATACACACTAATCCTATTCGTTACCCGTGACGCTTTGGCAAACTAGCAGCTCTTAAATCCGGAGAAGTGAAACATGCGCTGGCTAATGCCCTTTCTAACCGTATTACTGATGATCACTGTCAGCGTGCCCGACGCCGAAGCCCGTCGCATGGGCGGTGGCAAAAGCTTCGGCAGCACCCCGAGCCATCAGAGTCAGCCAGCTCAGCGCCAGCAGGCTCCGCGTGATCAGCAAGCCGCAGCAGGCAAGCAAACCGGCGCCGCAGCCGCTAGCTCGGGTGCCAGTCGTTGGCTCGGACCGCTGGCCGGTATCGCCGCTGGTGGGCTGCTGGCCTCGATGTTTTTTGGCGATGGCTTCGAAGGCTTTCAGCTATTCGACATTCTGATCCTCGGATTGATTGCTTTCATGCTGTTCAAATTGTTCAGCCGCCGCCAGCAGCCACAGTTGCAACCGGCCGGTGGTGCACCCATGCAGCGCGAGGCAGCGCCTCAGTACGAGGCAGCGTCGGCCGCCAGCACTCAGTTTCGTGCTGTACCCGCGCAACAGGATGCACCGGCCTGGTTTGACGCGGAGCTGTTTCTGCGCGCCGCCACAGAGCACTTTTACACCCTGCAGCGTCATTGGCGCGACGGCGACACTGCCGGCATGGCCGAATATCTCAACCCGCAGCTGCTGACACAATTAATGCAGGCACGCGAGGAACAACCACCTACCGCCAACGGCTTTGTCGACGACCTCGACGTTCGCTTGGATGGGATTACCCAGACCCAGGGGCGGACACTGGTGACGGTTAGCTTTACCGGCCTAGACCGCGACAGTGCTGAAGACCCCGGACATGGGTTTGACGAAAGCTGGGCGCTAGAACGCGCCGACGGGGAAGGTCAACCATGGATCATTACCGGGATCAGGCAGAACTGAGCGCGCCTCGGGCGCGCTAGAAGCTAGAAGCTAGAAGCTAGAAGCTAGAAAAAGTGAGAAGCCCGGGCCGGAGATCGGTTCGGGCTTTTTTGTTGCTTGAAGCTTATCAGCGCCTGACAGGCCGCTTCTGCAACTTGCGCTGCAGTGTGCGCCGGTGCATACCCAGCGCACGCGCCGTCGCTGAGATATTGCCATCGTGCTCGGCCAATACCCGTTGAATGTGCTCCCATTGCAGCCGGTCAACCGACATCGGGTGATCAGGCACAAGCGTCTCCGGGTCAGCCTGATCAGACAAAAGCGCAGTCAACACGTCATCCGCGTCGGCGGGCTTGCACAGATAATTGCAGGCACCGCGTTTGATCGCTTCTACCGCAGTGGCAATGCTGGAATAGCCGGTAAGGATGACGATCTTCAGGTCGGGGTAGAGCTCCAGCAGGCGCGGCATCAGCACCAGCCCGGAGTCACCTTCCATCTTCAGATCAAGCACGGCAAAATCCGGCTGCCGCTCGCGGGCAATTTGCATCGCCTCCTCAGCGCCACCCGCCGTGTCTACCCGCAGGCCGCGACGACTCAATGCTCGCGCCAGCACCCGAGTAAAGGTTGGATCATCATCTACCAACAGCAGCAACGGCTGCTCTTCCGGGGTCAACTCATCGCTCATGCCTGATCTCCTGTGCAATCGGCAATTTCACTTCGGTCAAGGTACCACCTTCATCCTGATTAAATAGCCTTACCGTGCCGCCGATTCGTTCAACCGCTGCCTGACTCAAAAACAAACCGAGGCCAAAGCCTTTTTTTCCCTTGGTGGTCAAAAAGGCGGTGCCCAGTTGCTCGGCAATGTGTAACGGCACGCCGGGGCCCCGGTCATGAATACTCAGGGTAATGCAACGTTGATCCCATGCAAGGCTGATGCGAATGCCCTCAGGGCAGGCGTCGGCGGCATTATTCAGCAGGTTCAACATCGCCTGCCCCAGCTCCGGACTGGCCTGAAGACTAGGTACCTCTCCAGTCGGCAGTGGCTGCCATTGCCATGACACCTCCGGGCGCATCAGTTGCCAACGTGCCAGCATCGCCCGCAGCCAGTCATCGGCGAGCTCTACCCTTTCTGGCTGACGGCGGTTATCTTCGGCGCTGCGCACCATGTGCTGCAGGCTTTCCTTGCAAAGCTTGACCTGCTCCTGCAGCAACGCTAGGTCCTCTTGCAACGCGGGCTCTGCGTAATCCTTTCTCAGGTCCTTGAGCAATACGCTCATGGTCGACAGCGGCGTCGACAATTCATGTGCGGCGCCCGCCGCGACACTGGCGATGCCCAGTAACTGCGCGTCGCGAATACTCTGCTCTCGGCGTTCCGCGAGTCTGCCGGCATGCTGACGCAACGCATCCGCCATACGCACCACGAACAGACTGATTAAACCGGCGCTCATCGCGAAGTTAAGCCACATACCGATCACGTGCAGGCTTACCAAGCCACCGCCGAGGGGAATATCGAAGGCCGCTAGCGGCACATACCACACTAACAATGCGCTGTATGAGGTAACCGCTACGACTGCCAGCACGGCGGTAAAGAACCACGGCAAAGTGGCAGCTGCAATGGTCAGGGGCACCAAATAATAGGAAACAAAAGGGTTGGTCGGCCCGCCTGAGTAGTACAGCAGCACGCTATGAATAAACATGTCGAACAACAGCTGCAAGGCATATTCGATACTGGTTACCGGCCAACCACGCCCAAGCCGCAGCAGCGTTAAAATACTGACCAGCGCAGACCCACCAAGCGCCAGCAGCAACGGCCCCCAAGGTAAACTTAGCCAGCCGCTAAGGTACGCAGCCATCACCGACACACTTTGCGCCAGCAACACCAACAAACGAATAAGAATAAGGCGCCAGAGATTCTGACGTGATGGCGACAAGGCCAGGGTATTTGGGCTCATGAATGATCGCTTGGACATGCCAGACTCCAGTATAGGCGCGTGAGGCCGCAGCCTCGCGCGACACAGGGTCGCACAATGCAACGATTCAGGGGAGAGTGGAACCAGTGCAACTCGATCATGTCTGATTCACCATTACCAAGGAGACCCACTTTATGCGTTCACTTCACCTTCCTTTATCCGGCCTCATGCTGGGCATGAGTCTGCTGGCCGCCGGCGCCCAGGCGGAGCCGATGCGCTACAACCAGGTTTCACTGCATGCGCAGGTTGAACAATCGGTCAACCATGACACCATGCGCGTGACGCTATTTACCGAAGCGCAGGACAAGGATCCAGCCAAGCTGGCCGAGCAGATTACCCGTACTCTGAACGACGGATTAAAAACCGCTCGGGCACAGGACCAAGTTGAGGTCAGCAGCGGTAACCGCAGCAGCCAGCCGGTCTACGACGAAAAGCGCGAGAACATCATTGGTTGGCGGGAGCGCGGCGAAATTATCATTGAGGGCAGCGACTTTGCCGCTATCTCAACGCTGACTGGCGAGCTGCTAGGCGATCTGAGCCTGGCAGACATGCAGTTCAGCTTGTCCGCCGAGAGCCGCAGCAGCACCGAAGACGCCTTGGTTGCGGACGCGATCGAAGCGTTCAAGTCACGTGCCAACATTGCTACGCGTAGCCTCGGCGGGGCCGGCTACAAAATCGTCAATCTGAATCTCAACACCCAGTTCATGCAGCCTATGCGCTACCGTGGGCAGCAAAAAATGGCGATGGCCGCTGACATGGAAATGAGCAGCCCAGAGGTAGAGGGTGGGCAATCCGATGTCACCGTCAGTGCCGATGGCACCATCGAAGTTCAGGGCCTCTGATCTGAACTGCGTACTGAGCTGCGTACGCGCAGCTCAGTTTTGAAGCTGCCCTTTCAAGGCCGCATAAAAGCGTACTCTTCATCCTCGTCAAGATTATCCGCCTGAAATTTAAGCTCGCTGGCAATGTCATCCATGCTACGGGCACGACGATAAACCGCGATCACTTCCGTCATCATCGCCCGCGCAAACGCCTGTTCGTCGTAACCCTCAGCTAACGCCTGCTCAACACCCTGAGCCATCACCGCTTTTGCCACTTTATATACCGACATTCTCGCTCTCCTTAAAACTGCATTTCATCACGCAACCCACGCCAGTATGTTGATCTGTCTCAGGGTTTATCGTTGGAATCAAAGGGCTCCTGCAGGTAGCGGTCGCTGTTGAAGGTGTCTACCCAGTCAGGATAAAACACAATCAGCGCGGCCACCGCGGTGCCGTTGATAAAGGCCTCCGGAAACATCACCAATAACAGATATCCAAATAGCTCGAGAATACTATTCGGTGCCTGAATGCTGCCCGACCACTGCAGCAGCCCTATACCCACGAGCACAGTAGCGGCAGCAGCCAAGCCTGCAGCAAAAAAACCGCTGATAAAAATATAAAGGAAAAGATTACGCGGCTGAAAGGACTCCAGCGTGCGGCTCAGCAGAAGAGTAATACCAACCGGCACCAGTATACGTAACAGACCATTGGCACCCAGGGCAGAAAGATCGTCCAGCCCCAAGAGGCAAAGCCCAAGCTGAGCCAGGCTGCCAGCCACAATCGCCAGTGGCCAATCGAGTATCAGCATCACCGCAGTCAGCCCAATAAAGTGCACGGTCAGGCCGTTGTCGAATTCGCGGCGCACCAGCCAAAGCGCAAACAGCGCGAAAACGCTGCCAAAAAAAAGGTGTTGACGCCGACTATCGGTGATCAGCTCAACCCAACGCACCCGCTTCAGCGCCCACAGCAGCGCGAGTGCATAAAGCAGCGCACAGAGCAGCAGTTGGCTAGAGGTCAACAACGCAGCAGAGAGCATGAGCAACCTCTTGATCAAGAGCAGCAGATGATAGCAGCCGGCCGAAAAAATCTCAGGTTCGACCGGTTTTCGACTGAGGCATGGGCACTGATGCAATAACCCCCGCCAAGGACTAGAATGATCACATAGTCAGTCAAGCCTCCGCGCAGCAATGCACTGCGCCACCGTATAAAAGGTCACGCCATGCCTAGCCGCCTGAACCCGCAAGACCAACAACGGGTCGACGAGTACCTCGCCTCACCAATACACCAAGTGCAGCGACGCCCTTTTAAAGTATGGATCATGCTCGCACTGGTCGTAGGCTCGGTAGTGGTCCTCGGTCTGCTCGCGCGCGTGTTGGGCCAACTGGTAGTGACCTGAAGCAGCCCGAAGAGCTACCAAAGCTTGTATCAGCCTGACTGACGCCTGGCTTCCTACACTTCCGTGAGTAAACACGCATGTCAGACGCAGAAAACGTTAATCAGCCACCCCGCATCTTAGTCGTTGGCGGCGGTGCTGGTGGCCTGGAGCTGGCCACCACCTTGGGCCGTAAACTGGGCAAGAAAGGTAAAGCGAAGGTTACGTTGATCGATACCAACATGACCCACATCTGGAAACCGTTACTTCATGAGGTCGCGGCCGGCTCACTAAACTCCACCGATGATGAGCTCAACTACGTCGCCCAAGCCAAATGGAACCATTTCAACTTCCAGCTTGGCGCCATGACGGCGCTGGATCGTGAGCAACGCTGTATAACCTTGGCTCCCCTTCTGGATGAAAAAGGTAACGAGCTGGTTGCCAGCCGCACGCTGAATTATGACTATCTGGTGATTTCGGTCGGTAGCACCACCAACGACTTCAATACACCCGGTGCTGCCGAACACTGCCTGTTTCTGGATACCCGCGCGCAAGCCGAGCGCTTTCATCGCTCGCTACTCAATCAGTACATGAAGACTCAAGCCAACGATCTACAGATTCCCGGCCAGCAAATCAACGTCGCCATCATTGGTGCCGGCGCAACCGGGGTTGAGCTTTCTGCCGAGCTACACCACGCGGCGCAGATGCTGCGCGCCTACGGCTTTGACCGCATTAACCCCGAAGACCTGAACATCAACATCATTGAGGCCAGTGAGCGGCTGCTACCCGCCTTGCCGGAGCGCATCAGCGGACCGGTAACCCAGGTACTCAAGGACCTGGGTGTCAAACTGCATACCGGCTCGGCAGTGAAGGAAGTGAAAGAAGATCGCCTAGTGCTGGCGAACGGCGAAGAGATACCGGCCACACTCAAGGTCTGGGCTGCGGGGATTCGCGCGCCTGCCTTTCTGGCCAGTTTGGGCCTACCGACCAATCGCATCAATCAGCTGGAAGTTGAACGCACCTTGCTGGTGAAAGGCGAAGACCGGATTTACGCCTTTGGCGACTGTGCCGCCTGCCCGATGGGCGATGAGGGCCGCTTTGTACCACCGCGCGCTCAGGCCGCTCACCAGCAGGCTAGCCTATTGGCCAAAAACCTGCGCAAGCTACTGGACGGTAAACCGCAGGAAGAATACAGCTACCGCGATTACGGCTCGCTGATTTCGCTGTCGAGCTTCAGCGCGGTCGGCAATCTTATGGGCAACCTGACAGGCAATGTGATGCTGGAGGGCCGTCTGGCTCGGATGTTTTACGTTTCGCTCTACCGTCTACACCAGATGGCGCTGTACGGCTTCCCACGCACCATGATGCTCATGCTAAGCGACACCTTCGGCCGATCTACCGAACCACGCCTAAAGCTGCACTGAGGCACTGAGAGGCGCAGCTAGCTGCGCCCTCCCCTTACTTCCCTCGCACATCTACCCCGCAACCGTGAAAATCCATTTTGCTGAATAGCCAGGCACGATAAATCCGCGGCGAACAGCGCCGAGCAGACATAGCAAAGCCGAAAACAGATAATGCAGAGAAAAAGCTAATGGGGAAAAGCAGGTGCCGCTCGAAGGAGCGATAAACTAAAAGGACATTACTGGAGAGGGGGCTTACTGAAAGGTATGAGTGGTGGGTCGTGTAGGATTCGAACCTACGACCAATTGGTTAAAAGCCAACTGCTCTACCAACTGAGCTAACGACCCAATGCTCAAAAAAAATGGTCGGGGTAGAGGGATTCGAACTCTCGACATCCTGCTCCCAAAGCAGGCGCGCTACCAGGCTGCGCTATACCCCGAACTTGCTTAGAAGTGGCTCCGCGACCAGGACTCGAACCTGGGACCCAATGATTAACAGTCATTTGCTCTACCAACTGAGCTATCGCGGAATTACCTTCAAAACATCTCAACCCGAGTAGTGGTTGGTGCCACATATCCCCTGCTGAGGCGCGCCATTTTACCGACCAGCGCAAACCTGTCAACCTTTTTTAAGTCTTTTATTTCAATACGCTATGCAAATAGCCGTGCAATCACCCATAAACACAAAACCCGCCAAGCGGCGGGTTTTGTCAACAACAAAAGAACCTGTTTCAGACCAGCTGAGGGCCCGCTGCAACAATGCTATCTGCTACCTCGAACTTCTTGAAGTTCTCAACAAACAGCTTGGCCAGGTCAGCTGCAGCCTTGTCATACGCCGCAGGATTAGCCCAAGTGTTACGTGGGTTCAACAGTTTGGTCTCAACGCCCGGTACAGCCTTAGGCACATCCAGGTTGATGCCGGCAAGATGCTCGGTATCAGTACCAATTAGCGCGCCAGACTGAATAGCGGAAATAATGCCGCGTGTGGTCGGAATGCTAAAACGCGTACCTTCGCCGTAGGAGCCGCCAGTCCAGCCGGTATTAACCAGGTAAACCTTGCTACCGAACGCGTTGATGCGTTTGATCAGCAGCTCTGCGTACTCACCAGCAGGACGCGGGAAGAAAGGTGCGCCAAAGCAGGTAGAGAAGGTGGATTTGATGCCGTCGCCGGAACCCATTTCGGTCGAGCCTACCAGTGCGGTGTAACCCGACAGGAAGTGATATGCAGCCTGCTCGTTGTTCAAGATAGATACTGGCGGCAATACACCCGTCAGATCGCAAGTCAGGAAGATGATTGCATTCGGCTCACCAGCACGATTGATTTCAACGCGCTTCTCGACATGCTCCAGAGGATAAGCCGCACGGGTGTTCTGCGTGAGGCTAACGTCGTTGTAATCCGCAGTACGAGTGACTGGATCAATCACTACGTTCTCAACGATGGAGCCAAACTTGATAGCATTCCAGATGACCGGCTCGTTCTTCTGCGACAGGTCGATACACTTCGCGTAGCAGCCACCTTCGATGTTGAATACGCTGCCTTCCGCCCAGCCGTGCTCATCATCACCAATCAGATTGCGCGACTCATCGGCAGACAGAGTGGTCTTGCCGGTGCCAGAAAGACCGAAGAACAGCGTAGTGTCGCCGTCGTCACCGACGTTGGCGGCGCAATGCATCGGCAACACGTCTTTGGCTGGCAACAGGAAGTTCTGCACCGAGAACATCGCTTTCTTCATTTCACCAGCGTACTGCATGCCTGCGATCAGAACCTTGCGCTGTGCAAAGTTGAGAATCACGCAGCCATCGCTGTTGGTGCCGTCACGCTCAGGCTCGCACTCGAAGTGCGGCGCGTTGAGAATCTGCCAGTGGCCTTTCTCAGACGGATTGAAGTTCTCGGGATTGATAAACAGGGTACGACCAAAAACGTTATGCCAAGCGGTCTCGGTTTCCATGACGACCGGCAGGTAATGCTCAGGATCAGCACCCACGTGTACGTGCGACACAAAACTTTCACTGGCGCCAAGGTAAGCTGCAACACGGTTCCACAAGGCATCAAACTTGTCAGCCGGGAACTTGCGGTTGATCGGCCCCCAAGCTACGGCGTCTTGGGTGGAAGGCTCTTCAACGATGAAACGATCCATCGGAGAGCGACCGGTGCGTTCGCCAGTCTTGACTACCAGTGCGCCGTTGTCAGCCAGTTGGCCTTCCTTACGCTGAATAGCCAACTCAATCAGTTGAGCAATGCTCAGATCGGTGTACACAGTATTGGTAGCTTGCGTCATCAAACATAGTCCTCTTCGACTTAGACCGAATATTCCATAAAGACCGACGATCCGGCCTCAGCACGTGGGGGTGTAAGGTTTATCTATCATCCATTGATACAGCGCTGGCTCAGCGCGCAGGCGCGCCATTATGCCAAAAAAAAAGCGGCTGCGCTAAATCTGATCGCCCGGCGGTCAGTGCAACTGCCGCGCATGCTCATCAGCGGCGGCAAACAGCGACTCGATAGCGTCTGCATCAAAAGGGTAACGGGCATTACAGAACTGGCAGTCAATTTCTATACAACCGCCCTGTTCTTGTAGCAGTGCGAGCACATCATCTTTGCCTAGGCTGACCAGCGCGTTGCCGGAACGGTCAGCAGAACAACTGCATTCAAAGCGCACTGGCTGTGCGTCAAACAGCCGCAGCTCTTCTTGATGAAACAGACGATGCAGCACGGTTTCGTTGTCTAGCCCAATTAACTCTTCTGCCTTCAAGGTATCCGCCAACACATTCAAGTGTTGCCAGGTATCCGCACGCTGCTCCGGGTCAGGCTGACGATCAGCAGGGAGCGCTTGCAGCAGAAAGCCACGCGCCGTGCGCCCGTCTGCCTGTAGACGAAAACGCGTGGCCAGTTGCTCTGAGTTGGCAAAATAGCCATCCAGTGCCGCCGCCAAAGAACCGCCCTCAAGGGACACAACGCCCTGATACCGCTGGCCGTTGTCCGGGTCTATGGTGATCGCCAACACGCCGCCGGGCATCAACTCATCGAGACTTCCGCCCTCCAGGTCATCGGCATAACGGGCAATGCCGCGCACAGCCTGATCGCTGGAACATTCGACCATCAAAGTGGAAAGCGGCCCCTCTGATTTGGCCTGCAGGATCAATAAACCATCAAATTTGATAGTGGTCGACAGCAGTACAGCGGCGGCCAACATTTCACCCAGCAGCGCTTTGACCGGTTCAGGATAAGTGTGTTTGGCAAGGATCTCGCGATAACTCTGATCTGCCGATACCATTTCGCCGCGCACGTCGGCATTCTCGAACAGAAAGCGCTGGGTAATGTCTTGCGACGCCATGCTGGATTCCTCGCAAAAGGCGGAATTATAACTAATCAGTCGCCCTCAGGTGCATTACGTTCATCGCGGAACCGATGAATTTGCCGCCGCTGCTTTTTGGTAGGCCGATGTTCGCTGATCAAACCACTGGCACCCAGTGCCTTGCGCTGGGCTGCCGCAGCTTCGCGACGACTGAGGCTTTCGGCTGTCTCCGCGTAAAGTGCTTGCGCCTCCGGTGCACCACGACGCTGTTCGCTGAGCACCAAAACATCAACATCACGCACGTCAAACCCCTGGCGAACCTGCAGACGATCGCCGACCCGGATCTCTTTGCTCGGCTTGCAACGCTCACCCTGACACTGCACCTTACCGCCTTCGATTGCTGCTTTGGCTAGCGCTCGTGTCTTGAAGAAGCGCGCGGCCCACAGCCATTTATCTAAGCGCAACTTGCCATCTTGCTGCATAAGGTCTGTACTCCCCTTTCGGCCTGCAGTTTAACAGGCTTGTCGAAAGCCGTGCGTTACCGCATGATGCGCGCCATTGGCCCAGGGTCTGGAGAATTTGCCGTGAAAACCTTTGACCATTTGACCGTAATTGGCCTGCGTGAATGGGTTGGTTTACCTGCTTTTGGTATCGATCAGATTGTTGCCAAAATCGATAGCGGTGCCAAAACCTCTTCCCTGCACGCCAGCAACATCGAAACCTTTGAGCGTGATGGTGAAACCTGGGTACGCTTCGATGCGCATATTGGCACTCGCAACAAGCAACGGACCCAGCAATGTGAAGCGCAACTGATTGAGCTCAAGCGAGTCAAAAGCTCGAATGGGCACCTGCAGGAACGCCACACCATACGTACGCAGATGGTTCTCGGCGATAAGTGCTGGCCGGTCGAGTTCACCCTAACCTGTCGCAAATCCATGCGCTACCGCATGTTGATGGGTTGTACCGCTATGCTTGATGGCAATTTAGTCATCAATCCTGGCGTACGTTACGTGCAGGAAAAGCCACAAACCAAAGAATTTGCCTGAATCATTACCGGCACCCCAACACCGCACCAAAGCTTTAAAGGAAACACCATGAAAATCGCGGTCCTGTCACGCAACGCCAATCTTTACTCAACTCGTCGCTTAGTAGAGGCGGCAACTGAGCGCGGCCATGAGATACGGGTGATCGATACTCTGCGCGCCTATATGAACATCGCCAGTCACAAACCGTCGATTCATTATAAAGGTGAGGAGCTGGAAGGCTTCGACGCGATCATTCCGCGCATCGGCGCGTCCATCACCTTTTATGGTTCAGCGGTGTTGCGCCAGTTTGAAATGATGGGCGTTTACCCATTGAATGAGTCAGTCGCTATCAGCCGCTCGCGCGACAAGCTGCGTTCATTACAGCTGCTGTCGCGTAGAGGCGTGGGTCTGCCGGTGACCGGCTTCGCTCATTCACCTGACGACATTCCCGATCTGATCAACATGGTCGGCGGCGCACCTCTGGTGATCAAACTGCTGGAAGGCACTCAAGGCATTGGCGTCGTCATGTGTGAGACCACAAAGGCAGCGGAGTCGGTACTCGAGGCCTTTATGGGACTCAAAGCCAACATCATGGTGCAGGAATACATCAAGGAAGCCGGCGGTGCCGATATTCGTTGCCTGGTAGTTGGCGATAAGGTGATCGCGGCGATGAAACGTCAGGCCAAGCCGGGCGAGTTTCGCTCCAACCTGCATCGTGGTGGCAGCGCCAGCCTGATCAAAATCACCCCCGAAGAACGCATGACCGCCGTGCGCGCCGCCAAGGTGATGGGGCTGAACGTGGCCGGTGTAGACATTCTGCGATCCAACCACGGCCCAGTCGTGATGGAGGTCAACTCCTCCCCCGGCCTGGAAGGTATCGAGTCCACCACCGGGAAAGATGTCGCTGGCTTGATTATTCAGCACATCGAGAAGAACTGGCGCCCCAACAAAACCAGCACCAAAGGCACCGGTTAACGCTGGCGCCAGCCTGAGGCTGGTAGCTTTCCGTAAGGATAGAAGGCTAGTCTGATAAATAACACTTCAAACCCCGTATCACGCTTCCAGCTTAGCCGGCCTTAAAGGCCGGTAGTCAGCTCCGCATACTCTTCCACCGCAACAAACTCTTCGGTATCGCGCGCCGCGCCGCGGCTGTCAGGCTCGCGCACAGCCAACAAATGACCAATACCGTAGTCTCGTGCGGAGCGCAGCACATTTAAGCTGTCATCGATAAACAGCGCACGCGCCGGATCAAAGGGAAGATCAGCCTGTAATGCCTGCCAAAAGCTCTGTGTCTCTTTCGGATAGCCGTAATCGTGTGAGCTGATCAAGCGCTGAAAGTAGCTCCGCAGCTCGATACGCTCCATTTTTAATGACAACGAATCGCGATGCGCATTGGTGATGAGCACCACCTGCTTACCGCTGCGCTGCAACGCCTGCAGAAATAGTTCTGCACCCGGGCGCAGGCTGATCAGGTGGGCTATTTCACGCTTTAATTCGATAATTGGCATACCCAGCTCACGGGTCCAATAATCCAGACAGTACCAGTCAAGCTGACCCTGAATAGTGCGCATCAGCGGATAGACCTCGGCCTTGGCCCACTCCAGCGACTGGCCATGATGGCGTGCGTAGCTGGCGGGCATGTGCTCAAGCCAGAAGTGATTATCAAAATGTAGGTCCAGCAATGTGCCGTCCATATCCAGCAGGACGGTGTCAATCTCGTTCCAATTCAGCATATCCAATCGATCGGCAGTTGGGCTTGGGCTCTAGGTGCGGCTATGATACCCAAGCACCAGACCAATCACCACGGAGTCCGCATGCCGCAAAAGCCAGAAACCCTCGAAGCCCGCATTGTTGCCAAGAGCCGACTATTCACCGTTGAACAAGTGCAACTGCGCTTCAGCAATGGCGTGGAGCGTACCTACGAGCGCCTGGTCAACAAAGGTCAGGGCTACGGCGCGGTAATGATAGTTGCCATGCGAGATGAACGCACCGCCGTTCTGATTGAGGAGTACTGCGGCGGCATGGACAGCTATCAATTGTCTTTACCCAAAGGCCTGGTCGAGCCCGGAGAAGACGTATTGGAAGCGGCAAACCGCGAACTCATGGAGGAGGCTGGTTTTGGCGCCGAGCAGCTTGAGCTGCTGACCAAACTGTCGCTATCACCCGGCTACATGAGTCAGGAAATCAGCGTGGTATTGGCCAGAGGTCTGTATGAAAAGCGTCTGCCGGGCGATGAGCCTGAGCCCATTCGGGTCGACAGCATCGACCTGTACCAATTGAGCGAACTAAACCAGCGCGAAAATTTCACTGAAGGGCGCGCGCTGGCCGCGCTCTATCTGGTACGCGATCTGCTGGAACAACGCGGCGAACTGAGCCGCTAAGCGTGTAACAAACCGGCTCGCAGTCGGTCCAAGTAACATACCCGGCAGAATCACTCTGTCGCTCTTTTTCCGCAACGGGAGCCGCTAATGTTCTTGCAACGCACCTCTGAATATAAAACGCGTATACCGACTAATGAAGAAGCGCTACCCGGTCGCGACGAGCCCATCTCAACAAGCAGCACGCATAGCGTACTGGGTACGCCGATCAAACCACCCTTCCCGGATGGCATGCAGCAGCTAATTGTTGGCTTGGGCTGTTTCTGGGGCGCTGAACGTTGCTTCTGGCAGGTTCCGGGCGTTTACACCACAGCTGTTGGTTACATTGGCGGCCCGACGCCCAATCCAACCTACGACGAAGTCTGCTCGGGGCGCACCGGACATAACGAAGTCGTACTGGTGGTGTTCGACCCGGAACAAGTCAGCCTCGAGCAACTACTCAAGGTATTCTGGGAGTCGCATGACCCAACACAAGGCATGCAGCAGGGCAACGATACTGGCACCCAATACCGCTCCGGCATTTACGTAACCGACATGGCTCAACGCGCCAAAGCAGAAGTTAGCAAGATCCACTTCGCCAATGCATTGGAAGACGCGGGTAAGGGCGGCATCACCACCGAAATCCTTATAGCGCCTGAATTTTATTACGCTGAGGCCTATCACCAGCAGTATCTGGACAAGAACCCCGGCGGCTATTGCGGTCTTGGCGGCACCGGCGTCTGCATGCCCGGCTAAGCAGCGCCGTATACCGGCCATGCAGTGTTCTTGTTATGGCCGGTTTTGCTAGATCACCTGACCGAACCCTGCGCTATCGGATTTTCTGACGCGTTATTGGCATTTCCGTTTACCAGCATACTCGCCGCAAATAGGCGTGCCGAGCGGTAAAACACCCGCTTTTTCCAAGCAAAATTCACAAATGCCTGCACTCAGGTATATCTCAGCGTGGCCTGCTTATAGAATGGTTGAATGTCCAGCACCCGATTAAACATCCATCACTACGCCAGCTCCGCCACCAGCCATGCGCATGCGGCGCACAGCCAGCTAGTGTTTGGGTTGTACGGCAGCCTTGAACTGGAATTTGAAGGGCGAGGTGCCTCGGTGGACAGCACGGCGCTGGCAATTATCGCGCCCGGCGACGAACACACGTATTTCAGCCGCGATGGCGGACACTGCCTGGTCCTGGATATTTCGCCACAACAACAACTCGATGGCTTGAATCTCAATCTTGCCGCGCAACAACGCCTGCTGGAAAAAACCACCCTGCATACGCTGACGCCCCAGCAAGGCAGCCTGGTGCGCAGCCTTGCTGGCGTCATCAAAGAGCAACCTGGGCTGGCCGCTGCAGGCGCAAGCCTACTACTGGCCAGCTTGCTGCAACAGCCAGCGCAGTCCGGTCGACTGCCAATGGCTACGATCGACGCTTACATTGATTCTCACCTGGCTTATCCGATAGAAGTAGGCGATCTGGCCCAATTAGCACGCATTTCACACTCCCGTTTACGCCACTGGTTTGCTCTCGAGTTAGGCTGCAGCCCTACCGACTACGTGCGACAACGCCGACTGAGTTCTGCCCGCCAGCAGCTTGAGCGCGGCCGGGATTCGATTGCACTGATTGCCGAGCGCTGCGGCTACGGCAGTCAAAGCGCCTTTGCACAGGCGTTCAAACAGTGCTGGGGATTATCTCCGAGTAGCGCACGCCAGCGGGTCGCACAAGCGACGCAGAACAATATGCGCGCGCGCGCCAACAGTTTGCAGGGCCGCTGAGCGCTAAACTGGAGCTTCCTCCCATTAGCACTCAGAGCCCCCTATGACCGAGCTAACCCATCAGCGTGCGCTCATCTACATGCACATTGCCGCCCTACTGTTCGGCCTGACGGGGATCTTTGGGAAACTGGCCAGCGCAGCACCCGACGTCATTGTGCTGGGCCGCGCATTATTCGCTGTACTGGCATTGTTGCTGTTTGCGCGCTTTTATCGACGCTCCATGCTGCATGGCCTCAATCGTAGGCGATTGATACAACTGGCCATCAGCGGCGTACTACTAGGCGCGCATTGGTTGACTTTTTTCCACGCCATCGACTTGTCTGGGGTTGGCATAGCCACTTTAGGGTTCGCCAGCTTTCCCGCCTTCGTGGTGTTGTTGGAATGGTTACTGTGGCGAGAAGTCCCCAGCCGCATGGACCTGCTGAAAGTAGGACTAGTCTGTGTCGGCTTAATACTTGTCCCGCCCAGTTTTGACCTGCAGCAGAGCGGCGCCGAAGGGCTGCTCTGGGCATTGGTATCTGGCTTGTGCTTTGCTGCAGTATCGGTGGGTAACCGGCTGACCAGCGGCAAACTGCATCCGGTACAAATCGCCTGTTGGCAGAATGTAGTGATTGTAATGTGCTTGCTACCGATCAGCAGCAAGGCGTTGTTGCAGATACCGCCGCTGGACTGGCTTTGGATCGGCCTGTTGGGGACGCTTTGTACCGGCGTCGCTCACGGTCTATTCGTCACCAGCCTGACAGTCCTCAAGGCGCGGGTAGCATCGCTGTTTTTCGCCCTTGAACCCGTGTACGGCATTCTGTTTGCTTGGTACTTGTTTGGCGAAGAACCCAGCTTGCGTATGTTGCTGGGCGGCGCGCTGATCGTGAGCGCCTTGCTGCTAGTGCAGCGGGCACCCAGACCAGCCTAACGGCACACGATTTAGGCCTGTTGCATCACAATCCGCGTCACTGCGTAAAAAACCAGTGACGCGGCTGCCAAGAAATATCAACAGCCTAACCGGGAGTCTCGATCAACTTTACCCAGTGGGTGAAGACGTTCAAGCGGGCAGCAGCAAGTTTCAAGCAAACCAGCAGTGGTACTGCTATCAGCACCCCCACCACACCCCAGACCCAGCCCCAAGCAATCAACCACAACATCAGTATCAGCGGGTTAAGTCGCATATTGCGGCCTAGCACCATTGGCGTGAAGAACTGAGCTTCAATCATATTGATACTGAAGTAGATCAGTACAGGCATCAGCGCTAACAACACCGGCCCATATTGCACCACCCCGGCCAGGCAGAGCACAGCCATGCCAATGATGGGCCCGACATAGGGCGCAAAGTTGAGCAGCCCAACCATTACACCCCAGAGCAGCGCGTCTTCGACGCCCATCGCCCAGAGCGCAAATCCCGTCACCACACCCAGCACTGCATTGATTGCGCTGACGGTCAGAATGTAACGCGACAGCTCGTGCTGCACGTCCGCCAACAACTCATTTGCTGCCTGCTTGTCACGCACCTGAGGAAATACCGTAATGAAGTTGGTATATAACAAAGGACCAAATACCAACATAAACATCACCAGGATCACGAAGGTGAGAAATTGGGCCAAAACCACAGGGGTAGCGCCCAATAACTGAACCATCAGCTCCACACTGCCCTGCATCACACGATCCGATACCGCGCTGTCGGGTACGTTGACTGGAGGTGGGGCAGGCGCCTTTTCGGGCTTCTCTTCCTCTTCATCATCGCGGAACCAGCCAAACAGACGGAAACCTTCCTTCTCTTGAATTTCCAAGGTTCTCTGCGCAGGGGCAGGAGCCTGAACTTTAGAAGGAGAGAGCTTTTCGCTGAACTCATCCAGTTCATCGGTCAGCTGAGCAGATAACTCAGGAATACGCTTAGCCCATTTTTGCGCAGGCTCCGCGAGCTGCATACCCAACAGCGTAAAAGGCACGCCAATTAGCGCCAGCAGCATCAGCGCCGACAATACGCGAGGTATATGAAAACGCTTGAATACTCCGACCAAAGGGCTCAGCAGTAATGCAAAAAGCGCCGCAACTACCACGGGTAGCAACAGCGATTTGGCAAAGTACAGGGTATAAAGTATCGCAAGCGACAATAGCCAATACAAAGCCATCTGTACCGGTGGTACCTGTTTGCGTGGCCCTGTGATTTCTTCTATTTCATTACTAGGAGCTTCCTGCTCCAGCTCACTCATCCCTGCTCTCCGAAACTTCGCCCGAGATTAAATGCGTTTTGCACCATAGGGAACAAACGCAACCCCGCCATCCCGAGAGTGTAAGTACGCCCGATACCCATGCGGCCAACCAAACCACCGGCCAAGGCTCCAGCTCCAACCAACCAAGCTGGATTCACCTGCCCCAAAGAAAGCTGAGTGTGCTGAGTCACCGCACTCATGACTTCAGCACGCAGTGACAACTTGCGATCCTGAACGTCAATTTTTTCAATCAGTTGTTGGCGTTTCACCTTTTGCTCCTTGCATTATGCGTTTGGCGTGAGCCTTGGTACGTCGAAAACCCAACTGACGCTTAAAGCGCATGGCTTGGCCGACCAAATAACCCAGTACCAACAGCTGCAGTAGCGCAAAAGTGGCCAATCCAACAGTGACAGAACCGCTGTAATCGTACGCCAGCCAACTCACCAATACGCTCAGCGAGACCCAGCTGAGAAACAACATCGGCACAATTGCCAGCCCAACCACTGCCAGACGCCGGGCATCGCCCAGCGTCAGCTGCAACTCCAGCCTGAACAGGTTAGCAAGCTCCGCACCAGCCACCAGTGTCTGGCGGAACCAAGCACTCAACTGCTCAATCAGTTCCGTCGGCAGAACGCCTTCAATACCTGCGTTCTCACCGGCGGCACCGGCTTGCTCTTGCTGTTCAGGTTGTTCTGGCTGCTCGCGGTGCTTCTCAGCGGCAGACCCTTCGCTCATTTGCGCGAGAATATTTGAGAAACAAGAAAACCGGCAGCGAAGGCGATGCCCATAGTAGCCAGCGGCTTCTCGCGCATGTAGGAGCTGGCTTGAGCACCGAGCATCTCAGCCTTTTCACGGCCCTTAAGCATTTGCTCTGCGGCATCGTGTTTCAGATCAACACCAGCTGCTTCCGCCGCCAGCTTGAAATGTCCCTTGGCTTCCATCAGCTTTTCATAGGCATCGGATACGGCTGCCTTGCTAGCTGCCAATTCCTTATCCTTGCTGTTTGTAGACGCTGTAGTTGCTGTGTTTGCAGTCGCCATTGTCGTTCTCCTTGATCATCCAAACCAGAATTGGGTAGCCCCATAGAGCTATCCGTTAATACTCGTTCCCAGCCTAATACAGGCTTGGCTTCCACGCCATTCGAGCAAAGCTGTCAGCCATGCATCTCATTTATCGCTCGCCATTCTCAGGGGCGAACTTCGCGCGAGAGCCTTTACCTGCTGTCGATTAAAAATCAACCTAAGGGTGGAATACATGCAGCGGCGTCGCGCTGTGCCAAACTGTTGGCAGCCTACGTCAGTACGCCACTAAATATACGACCGAATAGCAGCGGGCGAGTTCAGCGTAATTTCTCACTCGTGCAATTTGGCACACTCCATAACCTCAGGAATCAAGCATGAAAACTGCCACCGAGTTCGACATCATCGTATACGGCGCCACTGGCTACACTGGGCGCTTGGTCGCCGAATACCTAAGCCAAGAATACGCCAACGACGGCAAGTTGCGCTGGGCCATGGCCGGCCGCAGCCAAGCCAAACTGGAAGCCGTGCGTGATGAAATTGGCGCGCCCGCTGACACCCCATTGGTGGTGGCCGATACAGAAGACACCGCCAGCTTGAAAGCGATGGCCGACCGCACCAAGGTTATCCTGACTACCGTTGGACCATACCAGCTGTACGGCTCTGAACTGGTAGGTGTATGTGCCGCTACGGGTACCGACTACGTTGATCTCTGCGGCGAGCCCGCATGGATGCGCCAGATGATTGATGCCCACGGCGAGGCGGCAAAACAAAGTGGTGCGCGTATCGTGTTCTCTTGCGGCTTTGACTCAATCCCCTTCGATCTTGGTGTGTACTTTCTGCAGCAAGCCGCACGCAAACAGCTGGGTAAATCGCTACCGCGTGTTAAAGGCCGTGTACGCAAGATGAAAGGGACTTTCTCCGGCGGCACCGCAGCCAGCCTGAAAGCCACTCTGATTGCCGCCAAGCAGAACCCTGAAATTTATCAGCTGCTCGGCAACCACTTCGCCCTGACACCCGGATTCACCGGCCCTGCGCAGCCACCGGCAGCCAAGCCTGAATTTGACGAGTCGCTCGGTAGCTGGGCTGCGCCTTTCATCATGGCTGCAATCAACACCCGCAACGTACATCGCTCCAACGCGCTGCTGGGTCACGCCTATGGCGAAGACTTTGTATACGACGAAATGCTGCTGACCGGTCCCGGCGAGCAGGGTGAACAGATTGCCAATGCGGTTGCGGGAGACAAGTCGCTGTCCGGCGATTCAGCGCCAAAGCCGGGCGAAGGCCCAACCAAGGAAGAACGCGAAAACGGCTTCTACGATGTATTGTTCATTGGTGAGGACGGCGAAGGCAAATCCTTGATGGCCAGCGTTTCCGGCAAGCGCGATCCGGGTTACGGCTCCACCTCCCGTATGATTGCTGAAAGCGCCATCTGTCTGGTGCGCGATGCGACCGACACCGCTGGCGGCATCTGGACCACCGCACCCGCCATGGGAGAGAAGCTGATCAAGCGCCTGCAGGAGCACGCCGGCCTGACTTTCAAGCTGGAATCTTGATTCATTAAAGGTGCGGGCACCATCAAGGTGCCCGTACTTACAACTTCAGGGCTCGCCCGCCAACCAATCCAGCCGATAACTCCCCTCCCCCGACTGCGCCAGCGTGCGCGCCAGCCAGGGCAGAACCTGCTCTAATTCTTCCCAGATTGGCCAAGGCGGATTGACCAGAATCAGCCCTGACCCATTTAACCCCATCTGGTTATCAACCGGCCGAATATTCAACTCTATTCTCAGCGCCTTGGGCAAACCAGCATCGGCAATCTGCTGATAGAAATCGCGCAGCAGGCGCTGATCCTTGATCGGATACCAAATAGCGACCACCGTTTGCCGCATACGCTGAATAGCGATCTGCACTGTTTCAACGCAGCGTCGCAATTCATCTGCCTGTTCGTACGGAGGGTCAAGTAACCAGAGCGCACGCTTCTCCGCAACCGGCAGAAAAGCCTTAGGCAGCTGATAACCGTCACGCTCATGCACCGCTACCTGCTCTTGGTCGGCGAAGTGCTGCTTAAGCGTGTCTGCGTCTGCCGGGTGTAGCTCACTGAGAATCATCCGGTCTTGCGGGCGCAATAAGTCGTCGACAAACTGCGGCGAGCCCGGATAGTAACGTAGCTCGTCCGACACATTGTGCGCCGCCACCGCAGCGCGAAAATCGTTCAGCCATAGAGGCAGATCATCGCGCTCCCAGAGTCGGCCAATACCATCCTGATACTCGCCAGTCTTACCGGCGGTCTCACCGTGCAGATCGTAAAACGCTGTACCTGCATGACTGTCGAGATAGCACAGTGGCGTGTCTTTGCGTTGCATAAGCTCAAGCAGTCGGCGCAGGAGCGCGTGCTTGAGGACATCGGCGTGGTTGCCGGCGTGGTAGCTGTGACGGTAATTCATTTGTGGCTCGTGCATTGGCTGTGCGTGTGGCGAGCATTCTAGCAGGCTGCCGGTGACTTGGGCGGATGGCAGAAAACCAGAAAGCATTGCAATGATATGCACTCACATTCAGAGCCTAACGCTCATTACTAATCAGGGAAATATTGGTGCGAAATCATATCCGGAGCGACGCAGCAATTCCTTTCGGTAGAAACGCTGTACACCACATACCATGGGTGGCTGGCTGCAGCAGCGGCTCAGGCGTCTTTTGGGCATCTACAACCCCCTGTAAAATGAATCTGTCCCCTTTTTCTCTGGGCATGGACGTACTGCGCTGCAAAACACCCGACATGGTTACGAAAGAAATTCTGATGTATCTCATTGCTTACAACGCGATCAGGCTGCTGATGAACAATGCGGGCAAGTCAGCCAATGTGGCTAGGCGTCAAATCAGTTTCAAAGCGAGCGTTCAAGCTCTGAGGCAGTGGGAGCCAGCTCTGAGCCGGCAGGATGTAAACAGCAAAGAAAGGCGTCGCTTAATGGCTGCGCTGTATGAGGCGATTATCGGGAATCTCCTGATAGAACGACCTGGACGACAAGAGCCCCGGTATGTAAAACGAAGGCCAAAGCCATATGGCTTATTGACGACGCATAGGCATGAAATGATCGAGGTACCCCATCGCAATCGCTATCGTGCAAAAGCAGCTTAACTTAGTGCCATTCTCATCTGATCCCATTTTCCCTTGAGCACGGCATCACGGCTTACTCTTTACCTTGGCGGTCACGGCTGGCGCCCTCCCTGCGTTGGACGTGTAACGAGACGGACGACTACCAAGAGTCATAAGGGATGCCATGCGTTTTGATATATCTGTTCATTGGCTCGGGGTCGTAGTCTTTGAGGGTTTGGCTGGAGTTTTCCGTTAATTCTTTCCTGGCAATCGGTAACCCTTGTTTCATCGCAATCTCAATTGCAGGCAAACAAATGCCGCTAACCCAGGCTTTTACTTTCCCACCGGGCGCAAGCGCCACTGTAATGATATTTCTTTTACTCGACACAGGTTTTTCGTTGCGCATACATGACGTTTCAACTTCACGTGTCAGGTGTCTGAATGTGCTAAAGCCAAAAACATTGACAGTTCGATATGCTTTGTTTTCGGGCAATGAAATCCACTCTACTGTCAGTTTTGTTAGTGGCTCGGGGAACCCAATGTACTTTGGAAAGCTGGGTGCTTTCTGCAAGGAAGCGGGAGGCGTCCAGCCATTTGCGAGCTGGCCGGGCGTACGAGTTTCTATCAGGGTAGATCCAGAATCTCTTGCCGTTGTGCTGCCGTACACTCTTTCTACCAGAAGTATATGGGCGTCCATGTAGTTTGGTGTTTTAAGGTCGAGGTAGGCTACATCCTCAGGCCAGCTGGCTGCTCTGCCGAGCGGGTCGAAACAGTTGACCATGGTGCTGCACGCTATGGCTTCGCAGCCACTGAGCAATCCCAGGCTTGCCAGGGCAAAGAGCTTGGCCAGGCGTACCAGTACCGCGCAGGGTGTGCTGAGCGTTTCGTTGACGGTGAAGGCAAGCACCTTGAAACCGTGCTGCGTGCCCTCGATGTGCAGATTGAAACGGGATTCGCTGGCCGGGTTGAACATGCCTGATTCCTTGTCCTGTGGTCGTCCCTGTCAGCGTCGTGTATTAGCGGCGAGATGAGCAGCGGTATTTTCGCACAAGGGGCAAGCCATAGCTGTGAGCCAGTCAGCAAAGAGGGCTCAAAGCGCCCTCTGATTAGCCACTTATGCAGTGGCCGGTTTGAAGAAAAAAGGGGACAGAAAAAAGGGGACAGATTTATTTTTCGCACTTCCTCGGCCTGCCTTGACCTCTCATCTCGAGCCGAGCGCCAGTAATTTTCTCTATTTCATCGACGAATCGAACCCCTCCGGTCAACTGGCATCGGTTTACAGCTTCACGAATTACCCGTAATTCGATATCTGGAATACCGGCATTCACAAACTGCTCATATTGCTCTTGCCGACCAGACTCTGTCAGTGCCAGAGATTCATAACAGAGGTGAGCATCCAGCAGTTCAATGGTGGGCGACGACTGCATCCTGTGCTGGAAGCTGGACCAAGGGTAATCGGTTGCCCGCGCCACCACTCTTGCCCTGACGGGGTTAAGCTCTATGTAACGGCACCAAGCCAGTAAATACGCTTCGGTATCAACGATGCTGGACTTGTAACGCCCTTCCCATAATGTACCAGTGCGTTCTTCCAGGCGATTGCGGTAGCGGGTAGCTCTTGCGGCCAATGCTTTCATGAACTGGCCAAGGCCAAATGCGCTCTCCGGGCAGACCAATAGATGAACATGATTGGTCATCAGGCACCATGCATAGAGCTTGATACCAAATTGCACTTTTAGCCCTCTGATGTCCGTCAGGTAGCGCTGGAAATCATCGGCGCGAGCAAATACAACCTGACGGTTATGGCCTCGCTACACAATGTGGTGTGGATAGTTAGGCAATAACACTCGCCCGATCCTGGGCATCTACAACTCCTTGAAAATAAATCTG
>DRHT01000034.1 GCA_011053055.1 Halopseudomonas sabulinigri
CCGTACTCAAGACGAGGCAAGAGCAGACCTATTTGAATACATCGAGCGGTTCCATAATCCTAGGATGCGACGTAGAGTTGCTGCGCAGGATCAAAAGCTCTTAGCTGTTTTATAACCGTCCGTGGAAACGGGGTAGAACCCCACCCGTCGCTAGATAAAACCAGATCGATCACATTGCCTTTGGGTAATTGGATGGATACAGAGCGCGCTTAGTCTGTTCGTCCATTTCGGTTTTGAACGTATGACTCTTGCCCACATCCTTTGCTCGAGCCGCTGCAGGGCGAGCGTCAACTCGTTCGAACCAACGCTTAAGGTTCGGGTACTCAGCCAGCGCATCCTCTGTACCCTTCATTACTTTGGGCGCGCGAATCAGCCAGCCCCAGGTAGAAATATCGGCAAGGGTGTACTCCTCGCCGACAAGGTACTCACGACCCACGAGATGCTTATCAAGCACCTCGTAGTGACGCTCGACTTCACGACGATAGCGATTCACAGAATAGTCATTCCCTTCTGGCGCGGCGTACTGGAAATGCACGGCCTGACCAGAAAATGGCCCCAAGCCAGAGGCAATGAAAAACAACCACGACAGGAGCTCCGGCTTGTCTTCAGGCGCGCCTATAAACTGTCCGGTTTTCTCACCCAGATATAGCAGGATTGCGCTAGAGTCGAACACCCTTACTTCCTTGCCACCTGGCCCCTCTGTGTCAATGATCGCGGGAACCTTGCCATTGGGATTGATCGCACGGAACTCGGGCAGGTGCTGCTCCCCCTTACTCGTATCCACGGGGACCAGCTCGTACTCCAGACCTGACTCTTCCAGGAATAGCGCGACCTTTGCGGGGTTGGGTGTGGGATGGAAATAAAAACGGATCATGGCGTCATCTCTTGTGAATAAGGGGACTAACAGGACACATGCATTGCGTTTTAGAACGATCAATCTATATTAGGCGAACTATTGAGCAAGACGCAACGCTCTGTCTGCTCCAAAAGGGACTCAACAATGGCAAGACCGAGAGAATTCAACGAAGCCATCGTCCTTGACGCCGCGATCCAGTGCTTCTGGACCAGGGGTTTCGAGGCCACCTCGATGCGTGACTTGATCAACCGCATGGGCATTACCGGCGCCAGCGTTTACAACGCATTTGGCGATAAACGCGCCTTGTATCGCAGGGCGTTAGCGCATTACCTGGAAAGCAATTTCGGCGAGCGCGTCACTCGCCTTGAAGCCACAGTGCCTGCGCGTGACGCGATTGAAATGTTCTTCGTGGAAATTATCGACCGCTCAATGAGCGACTCACTGCATCGCGGTTGCATGATGGTGAACTCCGCAGTAGAAGCCGTCCCTCATGCTCCAGAGGCGCAAGACATCATTGATGACTTCCTCACGCGTGCTGAAGGATTTTTCCAGCGCCGCGTTCAAGCTGGGCAGGAAGACGGCAGCATTTCCCGATTGCAACCTGCCGAAGACCTTGGGCGTTTGCTACTAGGCGTGTTGCTGGGAATTCGTGTTTTGGCTCGCGCCAAGCCCGAACGCCCGTTATTGGAAAGCATCGTCAGGCCTGTCCTTGCCTTGCTGGACGCGGGTACATTGCAAACACAACCTTCCCTCCGTAGCACACCGCCGACGGACTTCCAGAGATGATCGAACTCTATTATTGGCCAACACCCAATGGCCACAAAATCACCCTATTCCTTGAAGAGAGCGGCCTGGAGTATCGTATTCACCCGGTCGATATCAGCGCTGGGGATCAGTTTAAGCCTGAGTTTCTTGCGTTCTCACCAAACAACCGAATGCCGGCCATCATCGATACTGACCCTGCCGACGGCGGGGAGCCGATCACCGTCTTCGAGTCGGGGGCAATTCTCCTGTACCTCGCGGAAAAAGTAGGAAAGTTTCTGCCGACCGACATGCGAGGAAAAAAGACTGCTACCGAGTGGCTAATGTGGCAAATAGGGGGCTTGGGCCCTATGGCTGGCCAAAACCACCATTTTGCAATCTATGCACCAGAGAAAATTCCATACGCAATAACGCGCTACGTTAACGAAACGAGCCGGCTGTACGGAGTACTTGATCGCAGATTGGATGGCCGAACTTTCATAGCCGGGGATGATTATTCAATCGCGGACATGGCTACTTATCCTTGGGTGGTGCCATGGCAACGCCAGCAACAGAACCTGGACGCTTTTCCAAATCTGACGCGATGGTTTCAAAATATACAAACTCGTCCGGCAACGATTCGAGCATACGATAAGGGTGAGGCCATATCGCAGAACCGGGCGGCGGTAACTGAAGAAGGCAAAAAGATACTGTTTGGGCAGACTGCCAAGCAGCTATAGCCATTCCGGATTATCTGGACATGCAAAGAAAGGAAGAGAAGCAAGAAAATGGTCGGAGAGACTGGCAGAGCTTCCTGGAAGCGGATCATCTGATGGGTAGCATGAGTCGCCGCGGTAACTGCCATGATAACGCTGTCGCTGAAAGCTTCTTTCAGTTACTCAAACAGAAAAGAATTAAACATCAGATCTATCCAACACGTGACGCTGAGAGTCAGGACGTGTTCGATTACATTGAGATGTTTTATAACCCAAAGCGCCGGCACGGCACGAGTGGTGGCCTTTCACCGGTCGAGTTCGAAAAGCGTCATTATCAGTGGAATGCCCAAGCCATTCACTACAAAACCTTCAAACTAAACGCTGCATCAATCAGAGACTTTGCATCTGCTGGCCTTATGACCCCTGATTCCACAGCTGCCTCAACCGCCTTGTTCCACTTAGCCAGGAAACCTTCTTGCGTGGAGTACAAATTGATTAGTTCCGCAGGCGTAAAGGGTTCTGTAGTGCCGAAAAAAAGGCAGAACTCCTGGTTTCCGGTATTACCGGTGCCGGCCAATGCAGCCAGAGGCACGTCAACAAAGGGGGTGCGTATGCCCCCACGAGCATTGCCAAACTCATCTCTTACAAAGCTGGGATTGTATAGAGTGAAGTCCGTCGCCTGCAGCGTTTGTACCGAACTAGGCGGTAGCCCTGTTTTAATCCATTCGTTCAAGGCGTGTACTGCAGCATTCAGTACAAAAGACATCGGACCAGTGTTGATTGCTTTGTCGCAGCGGATGAATCCGAACACATTGTCAGGAGGGTTACGTAGTGCTTGAAGAGCCCGTACTGCTCCCTCGCCGTCACCAGTATCCATTAGCCCCAAGCCGCCGCCATAGGCATCAAAATGCGCCGTACCAGCCACTTCCCATAGCCGATACGTAGCCGTATCCACCTGACGAGTCACTGCATTGACATCAGTTTCGGTCTGGAATATCAGCACGGGGACACCAAGGTCTGAGCGGACTTCGGTAGAGCCGGAAACGTCATCCCGCGTATTCAAAGGAGCACCTTTTTCAGGTCGACTTTGTAACAAGTAACCCTCATACACAGGCGATAATAGGTGAATAGCGTTTACATAGGTAACTAGCCGGTAGGCTGATTGTGACTCCCCCGCCCCCATGATCCGCTTTGGGCTAAGGCCGCCCAGCAGTATCTCAGCCTGGTTGCGCACCGCCCGTCCGACCTGAGAAAAAATATCGTAGGAATAAATGTCTCCCGGGTGCAGCAGTCGCGCATAACGCTTTTTATCCATCGCCTTGGTACTCTCCACTCCCGCCGCCTGAGCAGAAAGACTGATAAGCACATAACCCTCGCGAATCAGCTCGTTATGCGTGTAGATCCAAACCGGACTCGAGTCACTCCCACTGGTGACATTCATCCATTCAACAATAACAGTGCCATTGAATGCTTCGGCGTCCAACGGTCGGTAGACGACAGCCCGTGTAACGTAGGCTTCATTACTACATTTGGTGACGCCCCATTGACCGTTTTCACTTAATGCCGTGCCGTCTGGTGGGGCGTAAGCAGCCGCGACGCCGGATAGGACAAATTCCTTTGCGCTATAGCCAACACTTTCCATCGGAAACTGAAGCTTTGCAGGCAAAGCAGGCTGCCCAGCGCCACCTGCAGCAACCTCGATATGTAGAACTTCCGTATTCATAAAATCACCTATTTTATCGCTTACCACATCACTAATCCCGCCATTGCTTTACTGACCGCCAAATGCTCAACGCAGTCCAGCGATTCGAGCAGTCAACGACCAACGGGGTAAATGATGGATTTTTCTTCAGTAAACTCATTGAGCCAGTCAGGTCCGAATTCGCGACCAATACCAGAACGCTTGAAGCCGCCAATAGGTGCGTACGGCATAGTTCCGCCGCCTTCATTCAAATAAACGCTACCCGCACGAATGCGCTTAGCCATTTTGTAGGCCACTGCCGCATCTGCGGTCATTACTCCGCCGTTGAGCCCAAAGCGGGAGTCATTGGCAATGGCAATGGCCTCTTCGTCAGTATCAAAGCCAATCACCACGCCGACCGGGCCGAAAATTTCCTCCTGCGCGATGGTCATGTCATTTTTGACCTCATCAAACAGCGTGATATCGACGAAGAAGCCTTTTTCCATGCCTTCCGGACGACCGCCGCCGCATACCAGCTTGGCCCCCTGCTCATGTCCACTGGCGATTAGGTCCTCGACCTTGGCACGCTGCGACTCTCGAATCAGCGGCCCCATCATCACGCTAGGGTCAGCGGGGTCGCCTACCTTGAATTGGCTAGCAATAGCTCGAGCACACTGCACGAACTGTTCGCGGACCAAGTTATGCACCACAAAACGCGTGAGCAGTGCGCAGCCCTGGCCTGCGTTAATCATCAATCCAGCAACGGCTCCCATGGCGGCCGCTTGCACGTCCGCATCAGCACGGACAATCAGTGCCGACTTGCCACCGAGTTCAAGATGCACGCGTTTCAGGGTGGCCGCAGCTTGAGTCATGATGTTAATTCCAACCGCCTCCGAACCAGTAAACGAAACCAAGTCAACCTGCGGATCACTGCTCAGCAGACTACCCACCTCGACACCGCCGGTGACAATATTCAACACGCCTTTGGGTAAGCCAATTTCGTCGGCGATTTCACCCAGTAGCAACGCGGAATAAGGTGTAAAAGGTGAGGGCTTGAGCACAAGGGTGTTACCGGCCAGCAGTGCAGGAAATACCTTTGCCAGGTTCAGCAAAAACGGAAAGTTGTACCCCGTAATACCTGACACTACCCCAACCGGCTCCCGCTCTATACTGCCACTGCCCAAGATCATCGGACCACTAGGATTCATTTGATTAGGTACGGCCTCGACGGGAATCTGCCTAGCCTCGGTCACCAAGCTGCGATCGATAGCTTTCAGCACATGCCCTAGTGGCATATCTACTTGCATCGATTGGGTGACCATCTGCGAACAGCCAACTTCGGCCACGATTAGCGCCGCAATCTGTTCTCGACGGCTTACCAGCGCTGCATGCATACGCCGCATATATACAGCACGCTCAGCCACACTGAGCCAGGGCCATGGCCCCCGGTCGAAGGCCTCTCGGGCGGCAGCGATTGCTGTCCTGGCTGCAGCCACATCGCCAACCGGAGCATGGCCAATCACCTCTTCAGTAGCCGGATTAATGATCTCTTCCGTTCCTTCACCACCCTCTTCCCACAGGCCGTTTATGTATAATTTATTTAGGTGAGTAAAAGGGATTTTCATGCTGCGCTTGCTCCTTGGTGACTCGTACCTGCGATAATTTCTGCCGCGCGCATAGCGATAGCCATGGCCGGCGCGTTGGTATTGCCCGACACCAGCGTGGGCATGATCGATGTATCAACCACACGCAAACCTTCAACACCTCGAACCCTGAGTTCAGGATCCAGCACTGAGTGCTCGTCTGCGCCCATCCGGCAGGTGCCAGCAACGTGATAAGCGGTTTGGCCGAAGCGGCGAAATGCTGCAAGCATCTCTTCGTCGCTCTGCACTTGTGGTCCAGGGGTGAGTTCTTCAATCAAATAAGGTTTAAGCGAAGGTTGCGACGCCAATTTACGGATCCACTTCAAGAGTGAGATTGCCGCAGCCTGATCTGCTTCAGCACTAAGATAGTTGGCCACGATCTTGGGCGGTACCTGCGGATCTGCTGACACAATACTGATCTCGCCTTGGCTTTGCGGATGCATGAAGTACCCACCGAGGGTAATACCTGGCAACTTATCTATCGCTACAGTCTTGCCGTCACCGTCCATTGAAAACAGGCTTACCCCGATCTGCGCGTCAGGACGCTCCAACCCAGGGTGCGTCTTAACGAAGCCCCCGGCTTCATGGGCAGCATGTGTCATAGGACCTTTTTTTCTAAAAAAATAGCTCAACACCGAACGGACCAGGCCTAATCCACCAAAACAATGATTGAAGCTGCCCTCGGTTACCCGAAATTGCGCTGCGATATATACGTGCTCACGCAGGTTTCGGCCCACGTCTGGAGCGTCCTTGATCAGTGGAACACCCAAAGACTCCAAGAGCTGCGCTGGACCTATGCCAGACAACTGGAGCAACTTCGGCGATTCGATTGCTCCGGCACAGAGCAGGACCTCGCGTGAACAACGTACAGACTGCAGCCCGTCGGCGCCTTTTATTTGAACTCCTACCGCCCGCTTGCCCACAAACTCGATACGTTGCACGCAAGTTTGCGTTATCACAGTCAAATTTTGTCGCGTACGAACGGGATCGAGAAATGCCTTTGCGGCACTGAAACGCTGGCCTTTCCAAGTGTTTTGCGGCTGGTATCCAAAGCCGCCGTGCGTAACAGACTCCACATGATTGGTATCCTCGACGCTGGGCACACCAATATCTGCCGCAGCGCTGATAATCGCATCACAGAGTGCATCACCCGATGGATGTAGCGTCACTTTTAGCGGGCCGCCCACGCCACGCCACTGCGTACTTCCAAGCTGGTGGTCTTCCATAGCAACAAATTGCCGACCCATATCTTGCCAGCCCCAACCGCGGCATCCGTTAGCTTCCCAGGCATCGTAATCCGCAGGAGCACCTCGTACGTAAACCATGCCGTTCACTGAGCTCGAACCACCGACCGCCTTGCCCTTTAACCACAACTCCGTAGCCATGCCATCGCCGCGAGAAGCCTGATAATCCCAAACGTGCGGATTGCCAGGCGTCAGGAGCTTACCTATCCCTCTTGGCATCGCTATCAATGGACTGGTGTGCTCGGGTCCGCTTTCTAACAGCAATACCGACACATTCAGATCGCTAGAGAGGCGGTTTGCCATCACACATCCAGCTGACCCTGCGCCAACGATGATGTAGTCAAAATGATCTTTCACAAAGATTACTCCTCAACTTAAATTCAGCATGCGGCGAGGTCAGTGAGTCAGCAACTATCGGTGCAAGCGGCTTTCGCGCCGAACGAAAGCAGCATTCGTGGTGCAAGAAAAATACCTGCAGCGGTAGGCATGTGTCCCTGGCGGCTGAAAAAGGCCGAACGCTTGACGCCTTATGAATAGGCAATAGTTGGATGAAAGAAGGTCGGATGTCTTCGAATACTGGCCGTTTGACAGGCTTCTTCGTCCATAGGTGGGCGCCGATGAGCTGATCAGGGTGCGCAAAACAGACATTTTTGCGTTAACGGAGGACGCAATCGCCGACAGAGTAAAGCCTCTACTCGCCTTAACAAGCACGCTTGACAGCTGCTCATTGGTCACGTTGTTGGCGATCATTTTTGTTGTCCGTTTTATTATTGATTACCCCCCGAGTGTAGAGCCGCACCCACTAAATCAACAACAGACAGAATTTCTAATCCGTTCGATTTTCACTGCAGAATTATTTCAAGGGTTAGGCTTGCCCGGTATGCCACCCTGTGGCAGGCTCAAACTCAACACACCTTTTCGCCGTAACAGTGTTCGAAACAAGCAGGAATTGAATTTTGAGAATCTCGCAGGGACACAGCAAAGAAGAACCTGCAGCCAGTGATCGTCACAAGGTGAGGGCTAACCGCACCCGGGAGCGGCTACTAGACACGATGTATTGTCTCGCGCTGGAGAAGGACTTCAGAGAAATTACAGTTCAGGAGTTATTTGAGAGTGCGGGGGTGCCCCCTGTGTCAGCCTAGTTGTCCAGTAGGCAGTTTTGCCTGAAACCACATCACAGGGGGCGGTATGGATGCACACATGCCACGCTATTCCGATGAACGTAAAGCGGCAGTTCTCAACAAGCTCTTGCCACCCCATAACCGGACC
>DRHT01000035.1 GCA_011053055.1 Halopseudomonas sabulinigri
ACGTGTTGATGGTGATACCGCGAGCCTTCTCTTCCGGCGCGTTATCGATCTGATCAAAGCCACGAGCGGATCCGCCGTAAGCTTCGGCACAAACACGGGTCAGCGCAGCTGTCAGAGTAGTTTTACCATGGTCAACGTGACCAATAGTGCCTACGTTCAAATGCGGTTTTTTACGTTCGAACTTCTCTTTAGCCATCGAGAGATCCCCTATTCGTGAGAGCCATGCGCGTGTCACGCGACCATTAAATAAAAGGCAGATATTCGCATATCTGCCTTGATACTGGAGCTCATGAGCGGAGTTGAACCGCTGACCTCACCCTTACCAAGGGTGTGCTCTACCAACTGAGCTACATGAGCCTTTACATCTTTGCATTGCCAGAGCTGGAGCGGGTAGCGGGAATCGAACCCGCACTATCAGCTTGGAAGGCTGAAGTTCTACCGTTGAACTATACCCGCCTAGTGCCTAGCTTATGCGAAATCTGGTGGAGGGAGAAGGATTCGAACCTTCGAAGGCTAAGCCGTCAGATTTACAGTCTGATCCCTTTGACCGCTCGGGAACCCCTCCGCAAAAGAGGCGCCATTTTCATCACTTGGCACCACCCTGTCAACACTTTTATTAGCAAAAACACTTACTTGAAAGCTATTTTTAGCCAACAAAAGCGCTCGCCGGCACAACTACACCATAGAGCGGGCGCTATTCTAGGGGATGTTGGCGCCTTTAGCAATGCCAGCACAGGCTTGATACTGATGTTGCATGGCCGGAAAATCTGTCCGCAAACGCGATAACATCGCCTGATCCAGCAGCCGACGCCCAGAGGGTGGGACCTGTAAACGATACTGCTCGCGTGTTTTTTCCACCGCCTCAACGCGAACATCGTAGCCCTCGGCCTCCAGCTGCGCCTTGCGTGCCGCAGCATAGTCCTGCTGACTGAAGACCCCGAGGGAAAGATTTCCTGCTAGCGCGCCCCGGGTAATAACAAAACTGTCTATCCCTCGCTCTTGAAGCATGGAAAGCCTAGCCAGTGCTCCCTGGTTACCGCCACTCACCGACATCACCAACCAATAATCGGTTGCCGCCACTTCTTCAAGCGTCATCAACTCGGCAGCCACATCAAGTGCTCGCAGGCGCTGCTGCAACTGCTCAGCTTCCGCGCGTGCGCCGAATGTACCCAACATCACACACAACGCAGACGCCGTGTCAGTCTGGATAGGCTTTGCCGGCACTAGAGGAGAGGAGCCGAGCGCCACGCTCGACAACGGCACATCCTCGTCGGACGGCAGGTCGACAGGCGCCTGATGCTGCGGGTGACTCATTACAGGCAGCTGCCAGCCACCAATCTGCCACTGCCATAGCGCATACAGCACATTGAGCAGCAGCAAAAACAAGAACAGTGAGCGCATCAATCAATCTCCATTGGACAGGCCAGAGCAAGACCGTCGAAGACCAAATCACTCAGTGTATGACAGGTTTCCGGTAGTGCCGCAGCCATCCGCTCAGCATCTCCACCCGTCAGTATTACAACCATTTCCTCACCCAGCACCTGACGCGCTACGCGCAACTGCTCACGGACAAAGCCCACCAACATGAGGTCACAGCCGAATTCGACAGCCTCAGCGGTGCTCGCCCCCGGGACAGGCTGCAATAGATCTCCGCGCAGCGATTCATCGTAACGGATAAGACGAGTATGGCGCTGCAAGCTTGCACGCAACAACTTGCTGCCGGGTGCAATGTATCCGCCCATATGCTGTCCCGAAGCATCGACAAAATCCACGGTTACAGCAGTACCAAGATCAATCACCACACAGGCTCGCTTACAATGATTGTAACCAGCAACCACGGCCAGCCAGCGATCCATGCCAAGCTTGCCATGGTCAGCGTAACCATTGCGCACGCCATACAACTCCGCGCGACTCTTTGCCAGCACAGGGTGCAGCTTGAGCCAACTGGTAAGCTGATCCATGACCACCTGGGTTTCATCCGGCGAGCGTACGCTGACCAATCTGCAGCCATGAATCTCGCGCTCTTGCCCACCCAGCAAACATTGCAACTCCACCAAATCAGGGGCCATATCGCGATCACGTACGCGTCCCTCGCGGTCCAGCAAGCGCCATTTGATCAGTGTATTACCGCAATCTAACTCAAGAAGCATGACCCAACCTCAAACTGACTTCGCCACCACTAACAGCAAGCTCACCCTCATCAGTAAGCAGACGAAGAGATCCCTGCGCAGTGACGCCCAGATTACGCCCTACCAGCACGTTACTGCCGGAGATCACCCTTACATCCGCATTAAGCCAAGCATCGCAGTTTTGCCACTGCGCCTGAAAAGCCTCGAAGCCAGCTTGTTTAAATAGCACCAGAGCCTCCGCCAAACGAGAAGCGAAGACAGCAATTAACTGGTTGCGGTCGAGCAGACCTTTCTGACCTGAACGACGCAGCGAGGTCCAGCCTTGGTCGATGCTACTGTCTGCTTCCATTAATACATTTACCCCAACTCCGATCACCACCACCGCGTCGGCAGTCAAGTCACCGGATATTTCCAGCAGCACCCCAGCCAACTTCGCGCCATCGAGTAGCACGTCATTCGGCCATTTGAGACGGCAGCCTTGATAGCCACAGGCTTCAAGCGTCTGAATCAGTGTCAACCCAACCACCAGACTCAAGCCTTCCAAGCCTTGGGCTCCCCCGCTGACCGGCTCAACAAAAGACATATAAAGGTTCTGACCGAAGGGGCTACTCCACTGACGGCCGCGCCGACCGCGCCCGGCGGTTTGCTGCTCGGCCACAACCACCAGCGGCCGCACGTCCGCGCCGGCTATGAGCCGCTGCGCCTGGGCATTGGTAGAGTCGATTTGCTGATAAAGATGCCACTCCCAACGCGCCTCGAGAGGCGGCGGCAGTGCGGCCTGGATCGCAGCACTATCCAGCAGCACTGCGCCTAAGGGAATACGATAGCCTTTACCGCGTACGCGATGGATTGGAAAGCCCTGCTCTTCTAAGGGCTGCAGCGCTTTCCACACCGCAGCGCGGCTGACGCCAAGCTGCTCTCCGAGCTTTTCGCCCGAATGAAATTGGCCATCAGCCAGCAGAGCTAGAATCGCATGCAACATGAGTCGGCAGCACCCAGATGGAGAAACCGCACATCATACCGCTGCGAACGCTCTGCCGCTATCCTCAGGCCTTGTCGTCCCAAAACGGACGCCCGGCCTCATTCAGGGCTTCGGCTCGTGAGATACCGATATCGTGAAGCTGACCATCCGATAGGCTTGCCAACAGACGGCGCTCATAAGCCAACCGCTGCCAACGCGTCAGCGTACGGCAAACAGAGCGCACCAACGCTACGATGCGTGCACCACCCATCCGCAACGACGGCGAAAACACGCACCGTGCCAATAAACGAACATTCATAACGACTTCCTCCATAACTATGGAGAAAGTGTGCGACCACCGCTAACATCAATCCAACGAATGTTTCTTATGCAAACCATCTTGGAGATTGATCAATGGCTGAATACCCAACCATCGACAGCGAGCTACTGCGTACTTTCGTCGCCATAGCCGATCAAGGTGGCTTCACCCGAGCAGCAGACATATTAAATCGCACCCAGTCTGCGGTCAGTATGCAAATGAAGCGGCTGGAAGATGATGTGATCAAACGCCGTCTATTCCAGCGCGCCGGACGTCAGCTGGACCTGACCGCCGAAGGTGAACTGCTGCTTAGCTATGCGCGACGCATTCTAAAACTGCAGAGCGAGATCATCAGCACGTTACGTGAGCCCCATATGGTGGGGTCAGTCAAAATCGGCACACCTGACGATTACGTCATGCGCTTTCTACCCAGCATCATGGCGCGATTTGCACAGAGCTATCCGATGGTTCAGGTGGAGCTGCATTGCGAGCCCTCTTATCAATTGTTGCAGCGCAAGGATCTGGATCTGACGATTGTCACGCGTAAGCCGGGGACAGAGATCGGCCAACTGCTGCGACAGGAAAAAATGGTATGGGCTCAGGCTGCAGGATTTGCACTGCAGGAGCAGCCCAGCCTGCCGCTAGCCATGTTCAATAGTGATTGTTTCTGCCGAGAGTGGGCGTGCAATGCGCTGGACACCATGGAACGGGACTACCGAGTGGCCTATACCAGCCCCAGCCTCTCCGCCATCATGGCGGTAGTTGGCGCCGGGCTGGCGATCACCGCACAACTGGAAAGCTTAATTCCCGCCAACATGCAGATTATCGGCAGCGAACACGGCTTGCCCACGATGCCTTCGGCCAGCATAGTCCTGTTGCGAAACCCACAAACACAAACGCCTATCACCGACTGCCTGGCCGAATACATAGCCGAAGGCTTCAGGCTTTAAGCGCGACACCCTGATAGAGATAAGTCATCGGGCGAGGACCGGAAATATAACCCGTATGCAACTCGTCCAGCGTAAACCTCGCTTGGTGCAACAAACTGGAAATAGCCCGATTGAGGTGGCAACCACCGGCAACTGGCTTCCACCAGGGAGTCAGACGGTGCTGCCAGCGCTGTACCGATAAGTCAGGGGCCAGACCGTGCTCGCAAAACAGCAATTGCGCCCCCGGCTTCAGCACTCGACGCATTTCAGCCAGCGCAGGTAGCGGATCAGCAATACTGCAGAGCGTGAAGGTCATAACAATACTGTCAAAACTCTCATCCGGGGCATCTATACCATCAGCCCCCACGGCAACCATCTCAACAGGGATAGAAATTTCAGCTGCCCGCTTACGCGCTAAGGTCTGCATTTGCGCAGCAGGATCGACACCCACAATACGGCGCACTTTTTCCGGATCGTAATAACGCAGGTTGAGGCCAGTACCGATCCCAATCTCCAGCACATCGCCTTGCGCTCGCGGCACCAATTCAGCTCGTCGCGCCATCACATCGCCCATACCACAAGCAGCGTCAATCAACCGGGGCAGCACATAGCGATCGTAGGGATTCATTCCGACTCCGTGGCAAAGCAACGCACGCCGAGCTCAGTCTTCAACCCAATTCAAGGTACGAGGACGAGTCTGCTCAATGCCGAACAGGTGTCCGACATCAGGCACAGCATAGCAGCGATCGCCACGCTGCGGCTGCCAACGATTGAACTCAACATGACTGATACCCACCTCCCACGGTTCCTGCGCATCCCAGCCACAAGGAGTCAGTTCGAGCCGCACCTCAGCACCAATCAGACTAATGGATTCAATTCTGAGCGGTAAATGTGCATGCAGCGCGGGGCAATTTTGTAGCCTTACTTCATGCGGTCGCAGATACAGCTGCATCTCACCGGCGCAGTCCACCCCCTCGGGCATCTGCACCCAAGCGTCACCTTGACTCAGTCGTTGCTGCTCAAGCGAACCGCCCAGCACATTGACGTGCCCCAAAAAATCGAACACAAAACGGCTCTCTGGCTCGGCGTACAAAGCCTGAGGCCCGCCGACTTGCTCTATTTTTCCGGCACTCATGACGACCACACGGTCGGATAGCTCAAGCGCCTCCTCCTGATCGTGTGTCACAAATACGCTAGTGAAGTGCAGCTCGTCGTGCAAAGCCCGCAGCCAGCGCCGAAGATCTTTGCGCACCTTGGCGTCGAGTGCGCCAAACGGCTCGTCGAGCAGCAGAATTTCCGGCTTCATCGCCAAGGCACGCGCCAAAGCGATGCGCTGCTTCTGCCCACCCGACAGTTGTGCTGGATAGCGTGATGACAAGTGCCCCAACTGCACCATCTCCAGGAGGTCGGCAACCTGCCTGCGAATCTCAGCTGCAGGCGGACGCTGCGCGCGCGGCAGCACCTCCAGACCAAAAGCGATGTTCTGCGCTACAGTCATATGACGAAACAGCGCGTAATGCTGGAACACAAAGCCGACTCGGCGCTCGCGCACATGCAGCCTTGTTACATCCTTCCCGTGAAAGAGGATCCGGCCATGCTCGGCAGATTCCAGTCCAGCGATAATACGCAACAGGGTGGTTTTCCCGGAGCCTGAAGGGCCCAGCAAACCGGTCAGCTGACCGTCCGGGATATCGAGCGATATGTCCTTGAGTGCCTGAAACTGGCCGAAGTGCTTATTGACACCCTCTAAACTGATACTCATCAAATACTGTCCGATTGATCTGATACAGGCATACGTTGACGCGCCTGGCGCCACTCAATAAAACTTTTCACTAATAGCGTCAATAGGGCGATGCATGCCAGCAAGGAGGCGCTAGTGAACGCCCCCGCCACATTGTAATCCTGGTACAACAACTCGACGTGCAAAGGCAACGTATTGGTTTCACCGCGAATATTGCCCGACACCACCGATACGGCGCCGAATTCGCCAACAGCTCGTGCATTGGTCAACACCACGCCGTACAACAAAGCCCATTGGATGTTCGGCAGAGTAACCTTGCGGAACAACTGCCAACCAGAAGCGCCCAGCACTACAGCGGCCTCTTCCTCATCTCGCCCCTGCTGCTGCATCAAGGGGATCAACTCGCGAGCCACAAACGGACAAGTGACAAATACCGTGACCATGACAATGCCAGGCCAGGCAAACATCAGCTGTATATCTTTATCCGCCAGCCAACCGCCCAACCAGCCATTGCTACCGTACAACAATAAATAAAGCAGACCGGCGACTACCGGTGACACTGCAAAGGGGATATCGATGAGGGTGATCAGCACCTTTCTGCCGGGAAACTCAAAGCGCGTTACCAGCCAAGCCAGAAAGACACCGAATACCAGATTGAGCGGCACCGTCAGCGCAGCAACAAACAGCGTCAGACCGATTGCCGCCAGAGTATAAGTGTCTGTCAAGTTGCTCCACAGACTACCCGGCCCTGCGGAGAAGGCTTGCGCGAAGATCAATACCAGCGGAATAACGAGTAGTAACAACGTCAACGTCAACGCCAGACCTATCAAGCTCCATTTAACCCAAGGCTGGTCGCCAATACGCAGCGTAGATTGAGTACGACTCATGAATAATTACCGTCCATGCAGGCGGCGTAAATACCGCGCTTGCCACAGATTAATCGCCAACAGCAAAACCAGAGAGGCCATCAAGACCACTGAGGCAATAGCACTGGCGGCCGCGTAGTCGTACTCCTGCAAGCGTACAAATATCATCAGACTGGTAATCTCACTGACGTAGGGCATATTCCCGGCAATAAAGATGACTGCACCAAACTCACCCAAGCTGCGGGTAAAAGACAAAGCAACCCCACTCATCAAGGCCGGCCAAAGCGCCGGGAATAGAATCCGCCTAAATACCGTCCAATCCCCGGCGCCCATACTGACAGCTGCCTCTTCATCTTCTGGAGCAAGATCCTCCAGCACCGGCTGCACCGTTCTAACCACAAACGGCAAACTGGTAAACGACATCGCTACCACAATACCCAACGGTGTAAAAGCCACCTTGATACCAAGGGCTGTGAGGAACTGGCCGTACCAACCACCCTCTGAGAACAACGCGGCCAAGGTAATACCGGCCACTGCGGTAGGCAGCGCAAATGGAAGATCCATGAGCGCATCGACCAAGGGTTTACCCCAGAATTCGTAGCGCACGAGTACCCAGGCCAGTAGCAAGCCTACGACACCGTTAAACAAAGAGGCGATTGCAGCGGCCCAGAGGGTCACCTTATAGGAAGACACCACGCGCTCATCGGTAATTACTGCCCAATATTCCGCCAGGCTCATCCCCGATGTCTGCATGATCAATCCGGTCAGCGGCAGCAGCAGTATCAGCCCAATAAACAGTAAAGATATGCCTAGGCTCAAAGCAAAACCCGGCAAGACTCGCTTACCGGGTTTATTCTGGCTTGCCGACGCGAAGCCGACTAAGTTTCTACTCATGAACTAATTCGATTATCTACGTTGGAGTTGGTCCAGTTTACCACCGCTGGCAAAATGCACCTTCATCGCGTTGTCCCAGTTGCCGGTAATTTCCTCAATGGGTAGCAGCTGCAGCTCGGGAAACTTGTCCGCGAACTCCAGTTTAACTGCCTCGTTTTGCACCCGATAATAGAACCCCGCAATCAGACGCTGGGCTTCTTCGCTATACATGTGTTCGAGGTATGCCTTGGACACCGCCTCGGTACCGTTACGCTCTACATTGCGATCGATCCAGGTAACCGGAAACTCAGCCAGAAAGCTTATTTTGGGGACCACAACCTCGTAGCCCGCATCCGGGTTCTCGGCAACGATATTATTTACTTCCGATTCAAAGGTCAGCAATACATCACCAATATCGCGCTCAATAAAAGTGGTGGTGGCACCTCGTCCGCCAGTATCAAACACCGCGACATTACCCAAGAAAGATTTGAGGTAAGCATCCGTTTTGGCTTCGTCATCTGGATAGGCTTTCTGCGCATAGCCCAAGGCCGCCAGGTAACTGTAACGGCCATTCCCGGAGGTTTTTGGGTTGGGCATTACCGAGCTAACATCATCACGAGCAAGGTCATCCCAATTTTGAATATTCTTAGGATTACCCTTACGCACCAGAAACGCCATGGTGGAATAGTAAGGAGAACTGGCATTCGGCAAACGCTCACGCCAGTTAGCCGGAATTAACTCACCGCGCTGGTGCAGGATATCCACATCTGTCACTTGGTTATAAGTAACAACATCCGCGCGCAACCCTTGAAGAATGGCCTGAGCCTGACGCGAAGAACCAGCGTGCGATTGCTTAATTTCGATCGTTTTACCGGTCTCTTTTAACCAATACTCACTGAATTGCTCGTTGTAGGCCGAGAACAACTCGCGCGCTATATCGTAGGAAGAGTTGAGCATTTCCTGATCCGCCGCTTGTAGCGGCGTCATGACCAAACTGGCACCTACCGCCACTAAGCCAACAGCGCTTTTCAGTCGTCCAAATACCGATAATTTGCCCAACATACCTTCCTCCTACGCCTATCAAACGGACAGGCAAGCCATTGAAAACAGGAAATACAGCCTACAGAAAGCGAAAAAATAGAACAATAAGATCTTTATACGGATTTACTTATTACTTAAAACACTAAAGCATAAACTTAAGTCAGTTTTTTGTGGAGGGTACTTTGCAGCAAAGGCTGGAAAAAGTGCGTGCCGGCAACCAGCTGCAAAACAACTGAAGAGAGACCGCATTGTTTTTCGAGCGCACAAAGTAAAACCCCGGTCATCTTTCGATAACCGGGGTTTTGGTATAAGCGCTTGACGATGATTTGGCCGGCACTCCGGTACTCTCACCGAGTGGTTTATTACGCGCAAAAAAATACCCTGATCATTGCTGATCAGGGTATTCGGTATAAGCGCTTGACGATGACCTACTCTCACATGGGGAGACCCCACACTACCATCGGCGATGCATCGTTTCACTACTGAGTTCGGGATGGGATCAGGTGGTTCCAATGCTCTATGGTCGTCAAGCAATTCGTTACTGCCCGGCAAAGCCGA
>DRHT01000036.1 GCA_011053055.1 Halopseudomonas sabulinigri
AGGCGTCGCCCTGAATGCCGTGCTCTTCCAGCAGGCGGCTGATGATCTGTTGCACGCTGAGGTGCTGGAAGATGCGTTGATTGGTTCTGTGCGCCAAATAGCTAAGCTGGGGGCGCAGGCAGAGGTGGTAGCGGGTGAGGCGTTTACCGGCTTCGCCTTGGGCGAGGCGGTCGATAAAACCGTGAATGCCGGCTCCCTGGCCCATGTCGAGATAGGCGGTGTGATGCAGTAGCGAGGCCAGATCAATGTCCTGACGTTCGCTGATCAGCTCCAGCTCAAAGGCGAACGGCTGGTTGAGGGCCTCTGTGCCGGTGAAGGCCAGTACCTTGAAGTCGTGGTCGGCACCGTCGATGTGCAGGGTAAAGGCGGCTTCGTTGGCTGGGGAGAACATCCATTGTTCCTTTTATATTGATTCTTTCGGTGAGCAGTGCCCCCTCAGCTGCTGCAGGCTACGTGCTTAAAACACAGATGAGCGTCGGCTAAGGGGTCAGTCGATGGCGAAGCATTGTAAAGATCTCAAGCGGTGCGGGCTGTGAGCCAGTCATCAGAAGCGGGAACTATTGACACTTTTTGACTGTAGGGGGGGAAGGTGAGAAATTATTGACGGCTTACGTGGCTCGCCATGCCAGGCGTGATGGACAGCTGCTGCCCCACGATCATCTGGAGTGACTTCAAAACCTGCATTGCATGCCGCTGCTGCTCAGAATGGCCTGTGATCCTGCAGGAGCGAGACCATTCTGCCGATAGGGTGCTTAGCTGTGACGCCGATTGAGCATCAAGCGAATCAACAGCCCAAGGATCACTAGTATGATCAGTGCAATGGCGAACAACGCGCTGCGGTGTTCGGCAATGAAGTTCTCGCGGCCATTGATCTTGACCTGCTCCCAAGCGCGGTAATCTTCCGGTACCTCAATCACGTTGTAGCGTTTGACGTAATCTTCATAGGCGGCATACAGCTCTGCGGCTTTTTCCGGCATTTGTTCTGCCAGGTTATGCCGCTCAAGCGGGTCATTTTGCGTGTTAAACAGCTGCATGCCTTTGCGTGCGGGAATGGCTTTGGTTTTGGAGGTGACTAGTTTGTAATCGCCTTGCCATACAGCGATACCACCGGCCAGTTCATACACGGTGATGTGCTCTGGGTCATGAATACGCTCGGTTTCACCGCGCAGCAGCGGCAACATGCTGGTGCCCATGATCTCGTGTACCTTGCGGCCACGGTATTCGCCCTGTGGCGCGGCAACATCGGCAGCTTCCAGCAATGTTGGTGTAATGTCTGTAACGAAACCAAAGCTATTGCTGCGTGAGCCTGGCTCGATCTTACCCGGTTGACTGACGATGAAGGGCACACGCATGCCGCCGCTGAAAGGCGAACCCTTATAGGAGTAAAAGGGCGTATTAGAGGCGTATGCCCAGCCGGGACCGTACTCGCTGTAACTACCCTTGGCACCCAAGGCTTCTCTATCGGTGTTGTACCGTAGGCGATAAAACAGCGGCGCGACCTCGCGTAATACGGTGGACTCGCCGCCGTTGTCGCTCATGAAGATGATCAGCGTGTTGTCGTACTGGCCGCTGTCTTTCAGGTATTTAATGACCTTGCCGATGCTTTGGTCCATGGCCTCAGCCATGCCGGCGAACACAGCCATTTGCCGTGAACGATAGGCTTTTTCTTCTTCGCTGAGCGTGTCCCACTCGATATAGGGAGTTGTATAGAAGGTGCCCCAGTCATCAGTGACGGCTTGCTCGCCGGTGTCGGGCAGCAAGCCAGATTGCAGTTGACGTGTATAACGCTGCTGGCGGATCGCATCCCAGCCGGCGTCGTACTTGTCTCGATAGCGCTCAATGTATTCCTCTGGCACCTGATGCGGCGCATGCACCGCCTGAAATGCCAAGTAACCGAAGAAAGGACGACTCTCGTCGTGACCCTCGTCTATATAGCTGATGAGTTTGTCGGCATAGGTGAACGAGGAGTAAAAGTCGTCGGGGAGAGAAACCTGTTTGCCGTCTTCAATCCAGGTAGCGCTACCGCCCGGCAAGTAATGTTTTGCTTCCCAGTTATCTGCGCCGCTTTCCATCAGCGCGAATGAGTGTTTGAAGCCGCGGGCGATGGGCTGGCTTTCGGCGCGCATGCCTAAATGCCACTTGCCGGCCATGTAGGTGTTGTAGCCCGCATCCTGTAGTAAGGAAGGCAAGGTGACCACGCTGTCGTTCAGCCAGGTCTCGTAGCCGGGTTTGCCCTTTTGGTTTTCGGCCATGATCTCTTTCATGTTGCCCATGCCGACCAAATGGTTGGTTACGCCGGTCATCAACATGCCGCGCGTGGGAGAGCAGGTGGCAGATACGTGAAAGTTGGTGAACTGCATGCCGGCAGCGGCTAGAGCGTCAATGTGGGGAGTGTTGATCTCACCGCCATAAGCGCCGGCATCACTGAAGCCCATGTCGTCGGCGACGATTACCAGAATATTGGGGCGGGGTGCTGCGATAGCTGGCAGTGCCATCAATGCCAGACTGGCGATTATCGAGTAGTGGCAGAGGTTGCGCAGTGCGGGCGCGAGGACGGGCATGACTTTTCCTTGCTTCTTATTGGCCTGGGCCTGTTGTCTTGCAAGGAGTATAGGACGGGTATCTATCGGTTAGAGCGGCCAACCCCGCCAAGCCTTTGTCTTTGTAAGCCAAAATAACAAAGTTGTGACGGGGTTTTGGCGTTAAGCCGTGGATCATCAACCAATGCTATCGACAATCCCGCCCTCTACCCGCAACGCTGCACCTGTGGTCGCTGAGGCTTGGGGTGAACAGGCGTAGACCACCATGTTGGCGACCTCTTCGGTGTTGGCAATACGCTGGATGATGGAGGAGGGACGCTTGGCCTTGACGAACTCATCACCGGCTTGCTGGAGCGATATACCTTTTTGCTCGGCCATTGGTTTAAGCATCTCGGACACACCCTCAGATAACGTGGGACCCGGCAGCACGGCGTTGACGGTGACGCCAGTACCGGCCAGTCGCTTGGCCAAGCCGCGAGCAACCGAGAGGTTGGCGGACTTGGTAAAGCCATAGTGGATCATGTTAGAGGGGATGTTCAGCCCAGACTCGGATGAGATGAACACCACCCGCCCCCAGCCTTGGTCAACCATGGCAGGCACGTAAGCGCGCGACACCCGCACGCCGGACAGCACATTGACATCAAAAAACTCCTGCCACATCTCGTCGGATGTCTCGAAGAAATCCTGCTGCCCATAGATGCCCAGATTGTTGACCAGGATATCTGCTTTGGGCTCCGCTGCTTGTAGTAGCGCCAATCCCTCTGCGGTGCTCAGGTCTGCCGCAACGCCGCGTACATTGGCCTTTGGTAGCGCTTTTTTCAGCTGCTTGAGTGCCGCATCTACGCTGGCCTGCTTGCGTCCATTGATGATGACGGTGGCCCCAGAGGCGGCCAAGCCCTGTGCAATGGCCAAACCAATGCCAGCGGTCGAGCCGGTGACGATTGCGGTTTTGTCTGTCAGGTCGATCAGCATACGAACTCCTCATTGTGTATAGGTCTGAGCTATCACCCTAGCACGCACCCACATTTGGTGAATCTGCGTGCAGCGTCTATGTTTCATAGACAGGTTTGGCAGGATGCCGTTCACAGCCAGTAGCCGTGATTCATGTCCGGACCTCCATTACTCGTGGAGATACAGATGCTGGTTATCATTCATGGCTGGAGTGACAGCTTTAGTTCCTTTCGCTCGCTGGCCAAGCGGTTGGCGTCGCCATTACCTGATGGTATCGGTGCGGATGTGCAGCAAATCTACCTTGGTGACTACATATCACTGGATGATCAGGTCACCTTTGCAGATCTCGTCGAAGCCATGGATAGGGCTTGGACTGATGCGGCATTGCCACGTGCACCGCGCAGCGTCGATGCCATAGTGCACAGCACCGGCGGCCTGGTAATTCGTGACTGGATGAGCCGCTTTGCTATAGACAGCGTGCCTATTCACCGCTTGTTAATGCTCGCACCCGCTAACTTCGGCTCACCTCTGGCGCATACAGGCCGCTCGGTAATAGGTCGCGCGGTGAAGGGCTGGAAGGGCACGCGGTTGTTTGAGACAGGCACGCAGATACTCAAGGGCCTGGAGTTGGCCAGTAGCTACAGTTGGCTGCTGGCGGAGCGCGATCTGTTTGTCGATAACAGTGTGTTCGCGCCAGGCCGCGTCCTCTGCACTGTGCTGGTCGGCAATACAGGTTACTCCGGCATCTCGGCAGTCGCTAATAAACCGGGTACTGATGGCACAGTGCGGGTGTCGACGGCCAACCTAAAGGCTGCGCGCATGCTAATCGATTTCAGCCATGAACCCGGTAAGGCCCCGTTGATCGATTATCAGGAGGTGGACGACAGCGGTCTGGCCTTCACCGTGGTTGATGGCGAAGATCACGGCAGCATCACCGCGAAGGGGCGCGGGACTAACGAGTCGATTACCTGGAGCCTGATCTGTGGTGCGCTGATGTTGCCCGATAGCGGTTTCATCGCGTGGCAAAAGCGCCTGGCGAGCCATTGCTTGCAGGTCAGCGAAGTCGCAAAAAAACGCTCGGGAGAGCACTTCAAGGGCTATCAGAATACGGTGGTTCGAGTGGTCGATAACCATGGCGCGGCGGTTAACGATTACATCATCGAGTTTTATATCAACGATGATAAAACCTCCCGCGAGCGGCGCCTGACCCAGGTGATTCAAGAGGAAGTCATCGAGGGTGTGCACGTATTTTCTGGTGAGAAAAATTATCGCAGCCTATTGATCAACTGTGATCGGCTATATGAATTGCTACCGCGTGAAGAAGACCGGCTGCGCATGAGTATCACCGCCTACCCTGAAGTCAGCTCCGGCAAAGTCGGATATCGTACTTATACCGATGATGATATCGGCGCCTTATCGTTGAGCCTGAAGCAAGTGCGCGATATGTTTCGCCCGCATCGTACCTTGCTGATAACGCTCTGCTTGAAACGCTATCAGCAGGAGGATGTATTTCGCTTTAAGGCAGTGTAGTTGAGGGAACCTTAAGGCCTGTCGCCAACTCAGAGAAAAAAGCCCGGCCGGCACGCTGTCGCCGTCAATATAGGATCACCAGGACTAGCATCGAATGCGCGCTCATTATCTACAACACGCGCCCTTTGAGGGGTTGGGAAAGATCGAGGATTGGCTGATATCACGCAATTACGTGGTGTCGGCTACGCATTTATATCGCAATGAGCCGTTGCCGGATCTGCATGGCATAGACCTGCTTATCATCATGGGCGGCCCCATGAGTGTGAATGACGAGCAACAGCTGCCCTGGCTGGTAGCTGAGAAAGCATTTATTCGCAAAGCTCTCACCGGAGATAAACAGATACTCGGGATTTGTCTTGGCGCGCAACTGATTGCCAGCGCTCTGGGGCAGAATGTTTACGCCAATGGCCAACAGGAGATTGGCTGGTTTCCGGTACAGGGCAACACCCATCACAACGGCGCGGCCTTTCACTTCCCTGAGCAAGTTACTGTGCTGCACTGGCATGGCGAAACCTTCGACCTACCTCACGGCGCAGTGCCGCTTGCCTCCAGTCTGGGCTGCCAGAATCAGGCTTTCCAGTTTGGTCGTTCAGTTATTGGTCTGCAGTTTCACCTGGAGGCAACGCGTGAACTGGTGGCTGGCTTTGTTGATGCCGATGGTCAGGATCTGCAGCCAGCAGAGTTTGTGCAGTCCGCGCAAGTCATTCAGAACGTAGATCAACAGGTGCTGACAGGCACTACCGAGCTGCTGGATACTCTGCTTGATTACCTTACGATAAGGGAGCAAAAGGTATGAATTACTATCGCCAGACTGCATTGCTATTGAGCGCGGTAGCGCTGAGCGCCTGTGTAGAGTTACCGGAAGGCGTGCAACCGGTGAAGCCGTTTGAGGCCAAACGTTATCTGGGAACCTGGTACGAAGTGGCACGTCTTGACCACTCTTTTGAACGGGGTCTAAGCGGGGTAACCGCCAATTACAGTCTGCGTGAAGATGGCGGCATAAAGGTGATTAACCGTGGCTGCGATCAGGAGAAAGGCGAATGGTCTGAAGCCGAGGGCAAAGCCTACTTTGTGGGTGAAAAGGACGAAGGATTCCTCAAGGTTTCATTCTTTGGTCCGTTTTACGGCACCTACGCCGTATTTGGCTTAGACAAACAGGATTATCAGTACTCTTTCGTGTCAGGCCCGGATACCGACTACCTTTGGCTGCTGTCGCGCGAGCCGCAGGTGACTGAAGCGGTAAAGGCTGACTTTTTGAAGCAAGCAGGCGCCCTGGGTTTCGCAACCGATGAGTTGATTTGGGTAGATCATTCAGGAAATGGTTGCGAGACGTCCACCCAAGGGTGAATGTTTGATCAAAATAAGGCTATTTGCCAGTATTAAAATGGTGTTTGGCTGTGCTTGCAGCTAGTCTGTAGGACTAACTAAAAGCTCGGAAAACGACTGCCTATGCTTGATATGACAACCCTGATGGCTGTGCTGGCGTTGACCACAGTCACGTCGGTTCTGGGTTTGTTGGTCGCCAGCGCACTGAATAGGCAAGTCGTCGCAATTCGATTTTGGGCGCTGGGGCTTACTATTATCGTTTGTGGTGCGGCTCTACAGACAGTCCGGGCTTATATACCGCTATGGATTAGTGCCATCGTTATTACCCAAGGTTATTTTGTACTGCTTTGGGGTGCGCGCTGTTATCGCTTAAACACGTCGGCCAGCGGATTTCCGCTGGCCATGGCGTTGACAACCCTGATTCAGGGTAGTGTTTTTTGGTTGCTGCAGGACTCACTGCGATTCAGCATCATGACGCACAGTGCGATTGTGGTGCTGGTCAGTGGTTTTATTATTTTCGAACTTTGGCGCATGCAAATACCCCAGCGCGCACTAGTCTGGGTCTGGGCTGGTATTTGGTCTATGCATGGCTTGCTCTATTTGCGACGCTTTCTGCTGTACCAATTTGATCCTGTCTATATCGCAGCGGCTAGTTTTGAAGCAGCTGAAACGGTAGAGGCACTCAATTATCTAGAGGGCATCGTCTTTCTGTACTGTTTCTCGTTGCTCTGTGTGATTTTGGCTACCCGCAGTCTGCAAGATGAACTCAAATTACAGGCCACCCGTGACCCGCTGACTAATCTGCTTAACCGCCGAGCTTTTGAGGAGTTAGCGCTACGCCAGTTGACTATCAGTCAGCGCCAAGGGGAGGGCGTGGCGCTGTTGCTACTGGATTTAGATAAGTTCAAAGCCATCAATGATGCCCATGGGCACAGCGCAGGGGATAGAGTCCTAACTGCCTTTGCCGAGCAATTATCCCAGCATGTGAGGGCGCAGGATTTGCTCTGCCGGTTTGGTGGCGAGGAGTTTGTATTGCTGATGCCAGGGGCTGACTTGCTGAGTGCCGAAGCCTTGGCTGAACGTATCAGAACACAGTGGCAAGGTCAGACGTTCAGCAATGCGCAGGGGGTCTTGAGTGCTACGGTATCCATTGGTTACGTGTGCGTGAGCGACGGCGCAGAGCAAGGGCTGTACCGTCTAATAGATCTAGCTGATCAAGCGCTGTATGACGCCAAACAGTGTGGGCGTAATTGTGTGCGCTGCTGGCAGCCCACAGAGGTATTGGTTGCTGTATCAAATTAGCGGTGTGGCAGGTTAGGCTTTGCTGACAGCTATACTGGACAAACAAAAGGTTGCATGCACATGATCGTTGTTCACCACCTGAATAATTCGCGCTCTCAGCGCATTCTCTGGCTGTTGGAAGAGCTTGGGTTGGAATATGAGGTCAAGCGTTACGAACGTGACCCCAAAACCATGCTGGCACCGCCTGAACTCAAAGCTATTCATCCACTGGGTAAATCGCCGGTCATTACTGACGGTGAGCTGACGCTGGCCGAGTCTGGCGCGATTATCGAATACCTGGTCGACAAATACGGGCAGGGGAGGCTGGCGCCGGCAGCAGGCAGCGTTGAGCGTTTGCGCTTCACCTACTGGCTCCACTATGCCGAGGGTTCGGCTATGTCACCGCTGTTGCTCAAGTTGGTGTTCAATAAAGTTGAATCTTCACCTATGCCGTTTTTTGTCAAACCCTTTGCCAAAGGCATCGCTCGCAAGGTCAAAGGCAGCTTCGTCGAACCTCAGATTGTCCAGCACTTGGATTACCTGAACGGCGAGCTGGCCGCCACCGGTTGGTTTTCCGGTGATGAGTTCAGCGCAGCGGACGTACAGATGAGTTTTCCGCTGGAAGCGGCCGCAGCGCGCGGTGGGCTGGATGGCAAGTGGCCGAATCTGATGGCATTTCTGCAGCGTATTCATGAGCGCCCGGCGTATAAAAAAGCGCTGGAACGTGGCGGCGAATACGACATTATTGGCTGAGGCAGCCCAAGCAGCAGTCGAGAGTAGGCGCATTCTTGCTCTCTGAGAAAGCGCCTGTGGTTTTAATCTGTAGGACTTGTCTTACAGATTTGACGGTGGATTTAGAGCGCTCGTTTCTTTCTATCATTTCAACGAAATAAAATTTTCAAGACACATCTTGTTTTTGTCTACTCTGTCCAATAGAGTGCTTTGCACATAACAAAAACAGAGATATACATGTCTCCATCCCCAGAAGAAGCTGCGCAAGCGCTACGCGCCATTAATAGCGTGCAGGCGCGTGCTGCCGGCTTCCAAGACTACCGTGCGGAATCACTTCAGCTGATGCTATGGGGTGTGGCTAATCTGCTCGGCTGCGTTTTTACTGCGCTCTTTCCCCAATTGCTGTTACTGATCTGGCTCGTGGTCGTCATCGTCGGCCTAGTGGTGGGCGTACGCCTGGCTCGTATCGCGCAGGAAGTCACGCCGGGTATCGTTTGGCGCTACTTACTGGTGGTGGGCTCTGTACTGCTGTTTGCCGCCTTGTTGCATGTTGTCATGTGGCCGCTCACGCCAAAGCAGGGCAGCATGATTGTCCCGCTGTTTGTCGCCACGCTCTATGCCATCCGGGGCGCACAATCCCGCCCGCGTTATCTGATTATTGGTACAACCCTGGCCACGCTCTGTTTCTGCTGTTTCCTCTTCGCGACTGAACATTATTGGTGGTGGTTGGCAGTGGCTTGGGGTGGCACCTTCATCTTGTCCAGCCTCTGGTTGAGACGCACTTGATGCAAACCCCAGACGATCTTATTCACCAGCCAGTACGGCTCAAGATTATGGCTGCGCTGAATACACTGGCGAGTAATCAGTGGCTCGAGTTCGTGTCCCTGCGCGGCATCGTGGATACCACCGATGGCAATCTGGGTGCCCACCTTGGCACTCTGGAAGGCGCTGAATACGTGCGTATAAAAAAAGATTTTGTCGGCAAAAAGCCGCGTACCCGAGTGAGTCTTAGCGCCAAGGGGCGGGAAGCCTTTGCTCACTACGTGGCAACGCTACACGCCATTCTCACACCGCAAAATATTGATAACTGAAAAGCAGTACTTAAATAACCTCAACATAAAAATCAACAATCGGGGGCATTATGCAAAGTCGTTCGTTTTCAACCTTCGCCAATCGTTGGCACAGCCGTCTACGGGCAATTTCACTGATGCTCCTGCTGGGAGCGGGCGGCTTATCTGCGTCGTGGGTGTGGGCTCAATCCCAGGAGGCTTCCGTTGCATCTGAAACGCCAACGGCTGTGCAGCAAAGCGAGCCAGCAAGGCAAACCATTGCGCAGGAAATTGCCGCCCAACAAGATGTGCCAGTAGTGTCTTTTGGTGTGCGTGAGATGTTCGAACAGGCTGATCCGTTGGTCAAAGGCGTCATGCTGCTGCTGGTCTTCTGTTCGCTGCTCACTTGGGCTGTGTTGTTCGAGAAGATCTTTGTCTTCACCCGAGCGCGGCGCGGTAATCAGCGTTTTCTGCAGGCTTTCCGTGCTGGCCAGTTGGATGTGCTCGCTGATACCGCAGACAAAAGCGCCATGGGTCGTATGTGGCAGGTCGGCCAGGCAGAGCTGAAGCACTACAAAAGCATGTCATCACAACCGGCCGAGACTGATCGCGTCAACCGACTGCTACAGCGCATGGCGCTGACCTCCGGCATAGTCCAAGAGCGTGACCTGGCTCGCATGGGCAGCATGATGGGTGTGCTAGCGACCATCGGCGCTACGGCTCCCTTTATCGGCTTGTTCGGTACCGTGTGGGGCATTCTCAATAGTTTCGCGAGCATCGCTACGCTCAAATCTGCGAGCCTTGCCGTGGTTGCGCCTGGTATCGCTGAAGCTCTGCTGGCAACTGCGTTGGGTCTGTTTGCCGCGATCCCGGCGGTGATGATCTTTAATAAGTTTGCCCGGGACATTAACGGCTTTGTCGGTGCGCTGGATAACTTCTCCGCGGAGATGATCGCCAGCACCTCTCGCCAGCTCGACGAAGGACGCTGATATGGGTATCCAACTCAGCTCTGGGCCGCTGGTCAAGCGGCATAGCTATCAGCAGAACGCCGAGATGAACATCACTCCCTTTGTTGATGTGATGCTGGTACTGCTGATTATTTTTATGGTGGCTGCCCCCTTGGCCACCGTGGATGTGCCGGTCGATCTGCCAAGTAACGCGGCAACGCCGAGCCCACCGGCGGAAGAGCCGATTTATGTGAGTGTGCAGGCCGATGGCAAATTGTTTGTGCAGGAGCAGGCTACCAGCCTGGCTGAGCTACCGACGCTGATTACCGGCGTTACTGCCGGCGCCAAGGAGACGCGCCTGTTCTTGCGCGGCGATCAGGCGGTGGATTACGGCACCCTTATGCGTGTGATGAACAGCCTGCAAAAAGCCGGCTACACCCGCATCAGTCTGGTCGCCTCGGAAGAGCTGGAGCCCTGATGAGCCGCACGTCAGATAGCAGCCAGTGGGCGGTGCGTCTGCTGGTGGTTGTGGTGTCGATCGGCCTGCATGCGGCCTTGCTGGTATGGCTATTCAGTAGTCAGTTTCGGCATGCGGCGCCGCAGGAGCGGCAGGTGGTTGCAGTGGAGCTGGTAGAGATTCCGCCGCCGCCCCCTGAGCCCGAACCAGAGCCAGAGCCAGAACCAGAACCAGAGCCCGAACCGCAGCCTGAACCAGAACCAGAACCAGAACCAGAACCAGAACCGCCGCCAAAGCCACGGGTAGTAGAGCGGCCCACGCCGCCACCGGCGCAACCACCCAAGCCACGCGGGCCTCCGGTGCATAGTTTTGGCGCCAATCAGCAGTGGGCGGCGCCGCAGACGCCTGCGCCCAGCGCGCAGCCAAGCAGCCGCGGCCGCATGGCGCCCTCAGGTTATGCCGATACGGTGAAGAATCGCGTGATTGCCAACCTGAAACGTCCGGAAGGCTCGGTGTACAAGCCGCCACCAGGCTATAAAGGCGACCCGAACGATTTCAAGCGTCAGTGCTACATCCCGTATGAGATCACCATAGATGGCTCTGGCCGCATGGTGTCCTTCGAGATAGATCGCTGTGGTGACGCGGTGCTGGACCAGGCTGCCGAGCAGGCCATTCGCAGCGCAGGGCCTTTCCCAGCACCTCCCGGTGATGGCGGTGGGCAATACATCATCTATGGCACCGCCATCTTTATTAAATAGGCAGGAGACAAGTATGTCGATCAATCAACGCCTGATGCTTGCAGCAACCCTGGCCACGCTCGGTGCCTGTGCCAGCGCGCCGGTACCTGGTCCGGCCAAGCCTGACCTGACGCCAAAGTTGACGCCCTTGAACGCTGATACTAAAGCCAGTTTTGAATGCGCCGGAGCACTGCCGTCGGTGCATCGACAGATATGTTCCAGCGATCCGTTGGCCCTGCAGGACAAGGAGCTGGCGGCGTACTTGCGTAAACGTATTGATCAGCTTGATTTGCCGGGTGCGCTGGTACTGGAAGCCAACCAGCGTCAATGGCTACTCAGCCGCGCCGGGCAATGTGGGCTGGGAGTCGATACCGCTACCGGGGTTAATCCCGACGCTAACGCCATCGCCTGTTTGCAATCCATGTACCGGCAACGCACCGCGCAGCTCACGGCATGGCCGGTGCCGCATCCCGAGCCGCAGCGCGAACGTCACGCTTGGGCCAGCTATGCCGAGTATCGGGTTGCCGAGGATCGTGGTAACGGTATGTGCGCTAGCGTGGCTAATGCGCTGAACCAGTCGTTAGCGCGAGACGGTCGACTGGGATTGTCTAGCTTGGCTGGCGCTCAGCTTAAGGCAGGGAGCCATGCGTCTGTGAGCAGCGCGGGTATCGCGGGGCAGCAGATCAGTGTTGAGTTGTACGACGCTGGCCTGTATGCCGGTTATCAGCAGCGAGCACGTGGTTTACGCATTAATGGCCAAGTTGTGATGGATGATCGCATGTTGCCGCGCTGGGTTGCCGAGCAGCCTAACTACGGCGGCCGCGCCCATGCTTCTTCGTCGCAAACCGGAGATTACGGCAGCATTGATGTTTTTACTTATCAAGGTAAAACATTGGCCTTGGTGAACGAAACCTGGGGGTTCTATTCACCGGCTGCTCGCGGTGAGTCTGCTTATGCGGGGCTTTATAGTGTGCAAGATGGCGTTACCCCGCAATGTCTGTTTCAGACCTACCTGACGCCACCACGCACCAATACTTTGCGTGGCCTGCCGGCCTACAGCGCACTGGATACCGAGTTGACCAAGCTTGCCGGCGATCCCTTGCTGGGCTACTCACAGCAGGATAGACGTGATCTGTTTCAGCGCTGGAAAGAGCGCCAGTGGACACTGCTCAACCTGCCGCTGCTGGGCGTGGATCAATTGCAGCGCAATGGTCGCGAAGCCGCTATACGCTCGCGTCAGGACGCCGCGATGGACGAATTGTTTGAGTGGTCAGAACGCAACATCGGCGCCAAGCAATTATATCGTCGGGTGATGCCGATGCTGCAGCCGGCACATCAAGAACTGGTCTCCATGTTTGCTGCCCAGGGTTTAAATGCTCAGGAAGCAGGTAGCGCAGCAGACCTGTTGTTCCATGAAACTTTTGCCCGTGCCATGGAGAACTTGGAGGCGCCTGCGCAAGTGCCGAATGCGCCTGCCGCCCCTTTTGCCAACTACAATCCGCGATATGCCATTGCGCCGCAGGCAGGAGCGTTGGAAGAAGGGCGGCAGTTTGCCACTCTGCACAGTGTGTTGCTGAACGGCGCACCAGTACCTGTCATCAGCGATTTTGTTGATTACGAAACGGAAACCCTGGGTAAGCAGCGCGGCCTGGGAGCGGATGGCGACACCGCCTTGATGGCGGCTGTTGGCAATCCGGATGCAGTGGCTTTTTTGCTGCAACGCGGCTTTGCGGTGAATGACAGTAACCTTTGGGGCAAAACGGCCTTGATGTCTGCAGCCCAGGCCGATCAGCCGCAAAGTGCCAAACTACTGCTCGACGCCGGTGCGAATATTCATGCGCAGACCGAGCGCAAGCCTGGCGTGGGTGTGGGTGGGCCGGATCGTCGTGAGGCGGAATCATCGCGCCAGACTGCACTTTTGATTGCTGCCGGAGAAGCGAGCAGCCGAATGATTGATACCCTGGTAGACGCTGGTGCGGCGCGTCAGGCCTGGAGCGGTTACGATCAGCAGATATGTCAGCAGGTGGAGAAAAATACGCAGCTTGAGCAGAGCCAGCGTGAGCGTTACCGCAACTCTGATCTGTGTAAAGCAGCCTATGCACCTGTACCGCTAAGTGCGCAGAAAATAGTGGATATCCGCGGTGGAGACGAGCTGATAATTCGGGATGATGGTACTCAGTATTCGATCCACTTGGTTACCCGCGAGCCCATGACCTTATTTGGGCGCCCGGCAGAGTTGGCGCCTGAAGAAATGAAGGATGAAGTAGGTCGTATCGCCGTCAATGTGGCCATGACAGCACAGCGCAAAGCGGGTGCTCGCATCATGGGTCCGCTGAACCTGGTATTCGACAACCTGGCTGACAACACGCCAACGCTGTTGAAAACCCAGGTCAGCTTTCCGGTGGAAGGAAATATTGGCAGTATTGCGGGTTACCGGCTAAATCAGAAGCCCCGACAGCAGGTGCTGAGCCTGCATTATCAGGCGGAAACCCAGACGGTAGAAGGCGCCTGGCGAGCCCTGTACAGTGCAGCCTATACTCAAGGCTTAAAGCCAACGGGCTCTGGTTATGTGGTTATCGATAACCGGGGTGGTCGTCGTTTTGATTACCAGTTGGTTGTGACCGATACCTACGCAGAAGATTGATGCGCAGAACAACCTGACCTGCCCGGCTTACGTTTCAACAGCCGGGCAACTTGCAAAGGGAAACAATGGATGCGAATTCTAGGGCTGTTGGCAATCTCCGGAATGTTGTTGGGATGTGCTACTCAGGGAGTTAGTCATACTGAGCTGCCTTCGTATTATTTGCCCACAGACGCGCAGACTCGCCTTAGTAAGTATGTCGCCAAGGAACAACCAACAGACGCTTCACTGTCGGGCTTTACGCTATTGCATAAAGGCAATGATGCGCTAGCCGCTCGTTTGAAACTAATTGATATGGCCGACAAAAGCCTGGATATCCAGTACTACATCTTCAAAACGGATATCACCGGCGGGCTGATTACTGAGCATCTGCTTAAGGCAGCTGACCGGGGCGTTCGCGTTCGCTTACTGCTGGACGATCTGGGCAGTAGCCTGGAGGACCTCAAGGTATCGGTAGTTGATCACCATCCCAACATCGAAGTGCGGTTGTACAACCCGCTGAGCCTGCGCAGTGAGTGGTTAAAAGGGTTTAGCAAGTTGGGTGAATTTGGGCGTATCAATTACCGCATGCACAACAAGCTGATAGTCGCGGACAATCGGGCGATCATTACCGGCGGCCGCAATATTGGTGACGAGTACTTCACTTTGAGCGACGTCGATTTTCAGGACGTTGATGTAGTGGGCATAGGCCCAATCGCGGATCCTGCCTCAGATAGCTTCGACAATTTCTGGAATAGCGGCATTGCCATCCCCATTTCTACCTTGTCCGATAAGGCCGATACTCAGGCCTTGGCGGACATGCGCGCCACGCTAGGTTCGAAGAACCGTCAAGCGGAGCACGACCCCTATTTGAAAGCCGCTGCAAAATCGTCATTCATTACCGCCATGAACAACGACACCTTACAATGGCATTGGGGTCACGCCGAGTGGTTTTACGATGATCCCTCCAAATCGGACCCCCATGGCGACGGCAGTGAGATCGCCTTTTTGAGCCGCAGTTTGATTAAGCCAATGCAGGCGGCGCAAAGTGAATTGCTCCTAACCTCGGCTTACTTTGTTCCCCTTGATGGTGGGGAGAACATGCTATTAGGTATACGTGAAAAAGGCGTAGAGGTCTCGATTCTGACCAACTCGCTAGCGACTACAGACGTCTTGGCAGTGCACAGTGGATACGCCGAATCGCGTGGGCCTTTGCTTCACGGTGGCGTAAAGATGTGGGAGCTGCGGCCTATCGCTGGACAGAAGGAGCGCGCGAGCCCGTTCTTGGGCGAGTCGCTGGCAAGCTTGCATGCCAAAACCTTTGTATTTGATCGCAAGGCGGTCTTCGTTGGTTCAATAAATCTGGATGCTCGTTCGGTCAAACTAAACACCGAAGCGGGGGTTTATATAGAACAAGAGGACATTGCTGCGGAAATGGTTGATTTGTTCAAGCGCTGGACTTCAGAGGACTTCGCCTACCACGTCAGCCTAAACGAAAACGACGATATTCAATGGCAAGCAGAAGGGCAGACATGGACTACAGAACCCGGCGCTAGCAGATTCCGGCGTTTCATGAGCTGGACGCTGGGTTGGCTACCCATTAAAGGCCAGCTCTGATTTTGCACGCGCAGCTCAAACGCGGGCCTGCCCCAACCAGAGCTGTGCAGCGCTCAGATAAGCGGTAGCGTGCAACAACACGGCCCGACTGTCTTGATGCTCGACCGCCTGGTGTAGCGACTCCAGTTGCGCTGATACGGGTGCCAAAGGCGTTCTCAACATCAATAAGTCGTTTTCCAATTGATAGCTTAACTCGTCAATCAAGTCGAATGCGGCGCTGTCCAGCGGCGCGTTAAGCAGCTGTTGTAGCAATTCATTGTGCGCGCTGAGCTGCAGGACGACGGCGTGTGAAGAATCGCCGGGCGCGTTGCTGACAGGGCTGGCTGTCGTCATGGCAGGGCTCATCATGGCAACGGTAAGGCTGACGGGTAACAGGTGTACTTTCATGCGCTAATCCATAATGATAATCAAACTCATTAAGGATTGTAATCGCCCTTGCCGGGAAAGCAAGCCGCATTTGTTAAATTATTTCAGCCTGCAAATTAGAGCACGGTGGGGCAGTAGTAACCCTGTTTAAAGCAGCGGGCTAAGGAAGAACACACCTCTCTCAAGCACCCTTGAAGCGCGCGAGCGCTTTTGCCATTCGGCTAACTGCAAGCGGTGGCTGGCGGCTTCGTAACCGTCCAGGAGTTGCCGGATACTTGCGCATCCCTCGGGCGAGAAGAGCGCAACAGTTAGCTCAAAATTTAGCTGGAGGCTACGAATATCCAGGTTAACGCTGCCCACGAGTGCTAGCTGGTCGTCCATCAACATAGCCTTGGTATGCAGCAGCCCGCCGCGGAATAAATGAATCTCACCGCCAGCCTCAAGAAAGCGTTCGTAGAAGGCACGGCTGGCCCAGCCTACCAACTTTGAGTCGTTGCGCTCAGGGATCAGCACCTTAACGCGGACCCCCCGTTCGGCCGCTTGGCAGAGTGCGTTGAAGATCGCCTCAGAAGGCACAAAGTAGGGCGTGCTTATGGTGATGCTGTCGTTGGCTCGATAGATGCTCGATAGAACAGCCTGGCCTATGAGATCGTCACCAACGCCAGGACCAGAAGGCAGGATGGAAAGCCACTTGCCGCAGGCTGGCGCGCTAGGTGGGGCCGGTTCGAGTCGACGTAAACCGGTTTCAACCTCCCAGTCCCAGGCAAATACTTTGTCTAGCCCGCGTGCGGCCGGTCCATCGAGGCGCAGCATGATATCCACCCAAGCGCCGACCTTGGCCTCCTTCTTGAAGTACAACGGATCTGCAATGTTCATTGAGCCGCTGTAGGCCACTCGGCCATCGATGACGATGAGTTTGCGGTGCATTCGTAGGTCGATACGCTGTACTAAAGCGCGCAACAAACGCACTGGCAAAGCGGGCACCACCTCTATGCCAGCGTCGGTCAAACGCTTGCGCCAGCTTGAGCGAAAGAACGGACGGCTGCCGGCGTGGTCAATCAACAGAGAGACTTTCACTCCCCGCGCGCTGGCGTTGATCAGCTCTTCTGTGAGCTCATCGACTCGTCCGCCCGGAAACCAGATATAGGTTTCGATATGAATGCTGTTTTGCGCGCTACGTACGTCGTCACACAACCGGGAGAAAATCAGTTCCGGGGTGTCCAGCAACTCCATGTGCCGGTAACCCAGCGCGCCAATCCCCATTCGTGTCGCCAACAATTGGTAAATCCCCTGCGTAAGGGAGCCACCGTTAATGGGTGCTTTGCTAGCGGCAAAGTCTGTGGCGATACTTTTCAGAAAGGGTTGGACCATGGCCTCAGCGCGGCGCGCACGTTCCTTACCCAGGTTCAGTTCACCCAGCATGAGATAAAGTGCTGCACCGAATATCGGCAGAATATAGATCACCAGCAGCCAAGAAAGCGTAACGCTTACCGGATTTCGCTTGGCGACTACGCGCAGCGTGACGGCTGCGGTAAAAAGCCAGTAGAGTACGACCAGCGTCCAGCCAAGAATGCTTTCAACGTTTGCCATAGTGTCTTTGCAGGTTATGCGCCTGGGTTTGTGTGCGCTCAATCTAGCAGGATTTGCCTGCCCCGTTAAGAATCAGACCACGCCAGAGCAGAGAGGCTCCCTGCATGCTGCCATTTTCTTTTGTTGATCGTTTGCGTTACCTGATTGAGCGGCAATTTGTGAAGGGTGCGCACTATCAGCTTTTGGTTGTTGCTGCGTTTATCGCACTGATCTCCCTAATCGGCGGCTGGCTCGCCTGGCCCTCAGCGCCCGAGGGAGGCACCTTGGCTGATTCGGTGTGGTGGGCATTCCTGCGACTGACTGATCCCGGCTATTTGGGCGATGATGAGGGCACCTGGCGCCGCATCGTTTCTACAGCATTGACGGTCAGCGGCTACGTGGTTTTTCTCGGCGCGTTGGTCGCCATTATGACCCGCTGGTTGATCGATATGATGGTCAAGCTGGAACAAGGCCTAACGCCGGTTACTGTCAGCGATCACATTGTTATCCTTGGCTGGACCAATCGCACCATTCCTCTGATACAAGAGATTCTGGACACTAGTGGCGGTATTCAGCGGTTGTTACGTGCGCGCGAAACCAAGCGGCTGCGGTTGGTTATTCTGGCGGATGAAATTAACGCCGATCGTGTGCAGGAGCTGCGAGAGATTCCCCTTATTCGTCGCTCAATGAGCAATATCATTTTACGTTCAGGCACTGCGCTGCAACCCGAAGATCTGGATCGCGTGGCCTGTCTGCAGGCCGCAGTGGTGTTGATACCTGGCCGCAATCAGGTGGGCAACGAGTTATTGACCGGCGATGTAGAAACCATCAAAGCGTTGTTGACGCTACAGGCGCAAGCACATTTGCGTGGCACACCACCGCCTTATGTGGTGGCGGAGATTGCCGACATGCGTAAGCTCAACATATTGCAGCGCGCCTATTCCGGCCCGCTTGAGGTAGTAGCCAGTGATGCGATGGTCAGCCGGTTGTTTGCACAGTCGTTGATTCACCCCGGCATGCCCGAGTTGTTTGGCGAGGTAATGACGGTACACGATGGTAACGAGTTTTATATTCGCTCAACCGATAACTGCGTGGGGCAGACACTGGGCGAGATCGGCCGACATGCACCGCAGGCTATTCTCTGCGGCTTGATGCGGCCGCATGGCGATAGCTGGCGTACCTGGCTCAATGCGCCGACCGATGAATTAATTCGCCAGGGCGACAAGATCGTCATGCTAGCGCGTGACTACGCGCATGCAGAACCGCAAGCCAGTACTGAGCAGCCGCTGCGGCCGCTCCAGCGCAGTGTTCGGCAAGCCAAACCGGTAGTGGGTGGTTTGCGGCGGTTGCTGATTTTGGGTTGGAATCGGCGTGTTCCGGCGCTGATCCATGAGCTGGCCGGTTACGCCGATTACCGCTTTGAGGTGCATGTGGTTGCGGTGGTTGAACCTAGCCAAAGAACCACCGAAATCAATGCCTATAGCGAACTGACCGCGCGCGTTAGTTGCCAGCACACTCAGGCGGATTACATGGTAGAAGGCGCGTTGCGTGAGCTGCTTGGGCAGCGTTTTGACAGTGTATTGTTGCTCTCGTCAGACCGGATGGACTCGGGTGAAGAGGCTGATGCGCGCGCAATGGTCGGTTACTTGGTCGTGGATGAACTGTTGCGAGAGCGTAGCCACAAGCCGCAGATACTGCTTGAGCTGAGTGATCCTGCGAACGAATCGTTGGTGGTGCGCAAACGAGGCGAGAGCATCGTCAGCCCGATGATTCTCAGCCACTTGATGGCACAAATCGCTCAGCGGCGAGAGCTGGGGTTAATGTTTGAAGAGCTATTCACCACCGGTGGCGCGGAGGTTACCTTCCGTAAAACCACGGACTACTCGATGCAGAGCGTCACCACCTTTGCAGATCTGGAGGCAGTCATTGCGTTGCAGGGGGAAACGGCGCTCGGGGTATATCGCAGCAAAACCGATGAAGATGGGCGCAGGTTACACCTGAATCCGCCGCGTGATCAGCCGCTGCGACTGCAAGTTAACGATCAGTTAGTGGTGTTGACTACGTTGCCGGAAGCTCAAGACTAATGCGCTAAAGGCAGTTGTCGGGCTTGGGCAAGCCCGCGAGCTTGGCGCCAAACTTTGCCGGGCTGCCGGGAAATAAGCGGAGCAAATAAAGGCTAGTACCCTTTTCTTTGCCTAATTGCTGGCCGACGTATTTCACCAGCGGCCGCATGGCCGGTGATAGCTGGTAGGTTTGGTAGAAGTTGCGCAGCGCCTGAATTACTTCAAGATGAGCGGGCGTCAGAATGATGCCTTCACGCTCGGCCAAGGCCGCTGCAACGGACTCTGACCAATCTTCCAAGTCCAGAAGGAAGCCTTCCTTGTCGAGCGCAATGGCCTCGCCATCGACCAGAATGTCACTCACCAGCTGAGCACCTTGTCGTACTGTGTGCACAATTGTACGAAGGTTGGATAATCGACCAGAGTGACTCGCTTGGGTACGTCATCCATCGCCAATCCGCGCGCTATGACATCTGTCTCCAAGGCATACAAGCGAACACTGGCCGGCAGCAGCTGCAATGCGCTCAGGGCGGTGGTGCGGGGCAGCAGGGCATAGACGCCGTCTTCGATCAGCAACAGTCCTTGTTTCGGCCCCATGACCCGTAAGCTGCTGGCAAAGCGGCTGGTATCCTGCGGCGTGTGGCGAAGAATATGCAGCATGGTCAAACTCCTGTCCATCCGGCGATCATAGGGTGACCACCTGATCGTAGTGCTCAAGCAGACTGGCTATCTCAGAGCCTTCAACCGGCTTCGCAGGCAGTAGCAATTGATTAGGTGTTAAGCCGCGCTCACTCAATGAATGCTGGCAGACGAACAGGTCTTCCACGTCAAACATCGATAGCGCTTGCAAGTTGGCCGTGAGCGACTTCTGCTTGATTAATGCAGCCTCTTGCCCCTTGAGCAGCTGTAGGACCCCGGCATCCAGGAACAGCATCCCAACGGGCACCCCGAAGGCCGCAGCCGCTAGGGCAAGATCCAGGGCTTCTCTCGCTGCGGGTGCAGCCGGAGGATGGCGGCTGATGACTAGCAGACTGCTCAAATCAGGTTCCAAAAGTCACCGCCCGGTCAGCCGTTTGCATGGCATCTACCCATTGCCCTAATCCCGATAGCTCCCATGGCTTGCCGCTGTTGGCGCCTGGCCGCTCCCATCGATAGGCTTCAGCCTCATTCAGCACGCCACGGCGCAGGGCGGCAGCGATGCAGACTACGGCGTCCAGTTTATTAGCGGTAATAAAATCACGCCAATCGTTAGCTACGTCGGATTCATCCTGTGGGTATACAGCCAGGTTCGAGGCAAGATGCACCGCATCGCGATAAAAGAATAAACGGTTTATCTGGTGGCCGCCGTCGAGCACCGCCTGGGCAAAGTTCAGGGCGCTACGAGCGGCCGGATCCTGTGGTCCGGCGAGTAGGGCGATGGCAAATTTCATGGTGTATGAGTTGCTCTAAAAAAAATGGCTCACCGTTGCAGGCGAGCCATTGAGTATAACCTACCGACTATTATCAGTCGTCGTTGAAGGCGCCGATCAAGCTCAGCAAGCTGAGGAACAAGTTGTAGATAGACACGAACAGCGTAATAGTCGCCATGATGTAGTTGTCTTCACCACCATGAATGATCGAGCTGGTTTGATACAGGATCACGGCGGAAGAGAAAAGTACAAAGCCCGCGGAGATAGCCAGCTGCAGGCCGCTGATCTCTACAAAGAAGCCAGCCACTACAGCGACCATCAGTACTACGAAGCCTGCCATGATAAAGCCAGACAGAAAGCTAAAGTCTTTACGCGAGATAATGGCGTAAGCCGACAGGCTGAAAAACACCAGTGCGGTCATACCCAGCGCTAGCGTCACCACAGAGCCGCCGTTAGGCATGCTGAGGTAGGCATTCAGAATAGGGCCAAGTGTATAGCCGAGGAAGCCGGTAAAAGCGAAGGTGCTGACCAGCCCCCAACCAGAATTGCGCAGCTTGGTGGTCAGGAACAGCAACCCGTAGAAACCGACCAGCGTAACAATGATGCCAGGGTAGGGCAGGTTAAGGCTCATGGAAACATAAGCGACCAGAGCAGAGAAAGCCAAGGTTATGGCCAGCAGAGTGTAGGTGTTGCGAAACAGCTTGCTGACTTCGACTTCACTTACACCACTGTGCTGCATTGTGGTCGCGGTATGGCGTTCTTGCATATTCATGCACGGCTCCTGTCGTGATAAATCAAATAATCTATTAGCTACTGCCAGATAATACGGGTAATCGAGGCCAAATCAAGGCGGGGTGTAATGCAACTGGGCCTATTCATATGCAAAATGTGTCTGCTTCGGCAGAACGCGTACTTCCTTGCAGTAAAAAGTAGTTCACATTGCATCGTACCCCATTGACTAATCAGCATTTTCCGGTAGTATTGCCGGCCGTGGAGGGATGGCAGAGCGGTTGAATGCACCGGTCTTGAAAACCGGCGTAGGTTAATAGCCTACCCAGGGTTCGAATCCCTGTCCCTCCGCCACTATTTATACTCAAAGCCCCGTAAATCGGGGCTTTGTTGTTTCTACTCCTTGCCAGCCCTTACGCCCATACCCAGCAGCTCGTTTTTGTCGCATGCAGTCGCCGTACTGGGACCGCGATAGCGCGTAAAATAGCGATCAGTGGAAAATGGCCTGGCGTTACCTTGAACGGCCAACCTATCTCGACCTAGCGACTCGGCTACCCCTTACGAATCTTTGTCGATCGTTATCAGATACGACGTATTTTTCCAGTCATTATCGCTATATCAGGGAGTAGCCCCATTCTCTGCTCAAAAACTATGCCTTGGTCTGCTGTTCAGCGAGCAGACCATAAAGTTGAGCAGCGCCTGCGCGGCCAGCGATGAGACCGCATCGCACGCGGAGTTTCAGCTTAGATAAGCTGTCGTTCGGCCTGCCGATAATTGTTTGTTTCGGGGTTACACTGGCAGCTGATTCAGGCATGTAAGCCCCTGTTCTACCTTATCTTGCGCTTTTCTACCGGGAGATTTGGCTTTTTGACTCAGATGCCGGATGGTAGGGCTTGGAGGTGTATAGAGTACCGGGGCATTCCACATGGCTCTACAGCTAATGACGCGTAACACGCTTAGGGTTATTAACTGCTTATTATTAGCGTGGTAAGTATCTGGCAAGCTCCGAGAAATCACCCAGGCTGACTGACAACCTGAGGAAAACTTGTGTGGAACGCAGTAACGTTCTCATTGGACGTGCACCAGATTTCGCCATTGTGCGCGGAAATTATTGAGCGAGTAATCGCTAGGCCTAGTCCGGCATTGCTAGGATCTCCGTCACGGCGAGCAGGGTCCGCACGATAAAATCGATCAAATAAATGGTCTAAATGTTCTGGAGAAATAGTTTCTCCCGGATTTTTTACAGAGAGCGTAACGAAACCAGGTTCAGTCGCTATAATTATAGAAATAACATTGTGGGGCGGGGTGTACCTGAGCGCATTGGAAAGCAGGTTTGAAATGGCGCGGCTCAACATTAGCATGTCGCCTAAAACATGCCCATGTCCAGCGACTTTAAACTGTATTTTTAATTCTTCTGCAAGAACCTCATAGTATTCAACAAGCTTACAAACCAAGGCGTTTAACTCAATATTTTCCTGCTTTGGAATGATCAAGCCATTGTCAGATTTTGCTAGAAACAACATATCGTCAATTATGCGCGATATTTTATTTAGGTCGTCAAGATTTGCATATAAATTATCCTGATAAGACTCAATTTTTCGTTCCTGGCTAAGGACGACTTCAGTATGAGTTTTTAAATTACTGATGGGAGTCCTGAGCTCGTGAGCTATGTCAGCAGAAAAATTTGACAGCCTGACAAATGCATCATCAAGCCGGGCCAGCATCTCATTAAACGAAAAAACTAACTCTTGAAGTTCTTGAGGTACTCGCTCTAATGAAATCCGCTCTTTTAGCGACCTTGCTGACATAGCGCTCGCCACTTGTGTCACCTTCCTTAAAGGACGTAAGCCACTGCGAGCAACGATCCAACCAAGCAATGCGCTAGCAAAAGCACTTACTACCAATCCAATCCAAAACCAGTGTTGTAGCTTCTCAAAAAAGTGTTCGTGGCTTGTGACATCAAGAACTAATAGAGCTGATTCAGCGAAGGACCGGCTTCCTTCTGGAAGTACAGATGCCATACCCCGATACTTATGACCTTTCTCTGTCCATTCGAAAAAGCCTGAACCTGAATCAATGTCATGATTTACAGGTACTTTAGCTAAACTTGGCTCAGTAAAAATGACAACGCCTTCTTTATTGAAAATGAATGCTGAAAGTCCTGCATGCGCGCCGAGTAACGTGTGTAGTTGTGGTTGCGCGCTCATGAAGTCCTGCTCACTGTGAGTAGTGGTCAGCGCTTTTGTGGTGGATTCGAGTTTTTCTTCCAGTATTTGGCGATCTAAATTTTTAAAGTGGTGTTTGGCCAGCGCATGAAAACTTAAGCCTGTAACGATTAAAACAGAAATAACCCCTAACATGAACATCAAACTCATGCGAGTAGTTAATGAAAGTCTTCTCATTTTAGCTCCGGGACGTCGAGCACGTATCCCATACCTCGTGCAGTGCGAATGAGTTTTGGAGAAAAATCGTCGTCTATTTTTGCGCGCAAACGCCGGATGGCAACCTCTATAACATTAGTGTCGCTATCGAAGTTCATATCCCATACTTGAGAGGCGATTACCGCTTTAGATAAAATCTCCCCTTGCCGCCTCAATAGCAACTCAAGCAAAGCGAATTCCTTTGCAGTAAGATCAATTCGAGCACCATTTCGGGTTGCTCGACGTTTTAGGAGGTCTACCTCTAGGTCAGCTAATCTCATCGTAGTGGGTGCTGGCGAGCTATTCCCTCGGCGCAGTAAAGTCCTCACTCGAGCGAGTAGCTCAGCGAAAGCAAAAGGTTTAATGAGGTAGTCATCGGCTCCCAATTCCAAACCCTTTACACGATCATCGATACCATCTCTCGCCGTCAAGAATAATACTGGAGTATCTCTGCCCGTCGCTCGTATCCTGCGCAACACCTCCCAGCCATCTAATCCCGGCATCATTACATCCAGAATCAATAAGTCAAATGACTCAGTGACCGCTAGTTGCAGGGCATCTATTCCCGTCATCACACGAGCAACGTTAAACCCCGCCTCGACAAGACCTTGCTGTAGATAAATACCGATTTTTGGCTCATCTTCTGCGATTAAAATTTTCATGAGAAATCCTGTTGCTGGGTAGCCCTAGTGTGCAGATCAATAAGCCATCTAGCTAGAGGCTTACATAAATGTAATTTCGAGATCAGCTTCCTGACAGGGGTCACCCGCTAAGGTAGCTACAAGCTCAACGCTTAACTTAACTAATTCTTAGTTAGGATTATTTATTAAAAGGTGGTTTGAAATGAAAATGATCAAAGTATTGCTAGTAATTGCTGCTGTCAGCGTATCTTCATTGGCAATGGCAGAAGGCGGGTCTGACCGAATTTTTGATCGCGCGCATGCGGCGAACAAAGCTGCGATGCAAGCCTATTGCGATGCAAGCCTATAAGTAGGCACCAAGCAAGAGAAATATTCGTACAACATTTATCAGCCAACCTGACATAAATGTAATCAAGCAACAGGTTGAAATGTGGCAATTTGTAGGTATGAGGGTCGTAGTATTAATTTGCGATCGC
>DRHT01000037.1 GCA_011053055.1 Halopseudomonas sabulinigri
GAGTAGCCTTTGTTTAGTACCAAATCCACGGCTTCGAGTTTGAATTCCGGGGTAAATGCTCGACGTTGATTCAAAATAGACACCTCATTCATGGCGCTACTATAGCGCCTCTATGGAGTGTCCGGATTCATTAAGCCACTACAGGCCGCGCAGCTGGGTGCCCTGGGGGATTGCTAAGGGGGCGTGGGCAAGCACGCCCCCTTAGCTCGCCTAGAGGCGAAATGCGATATGGAGCAATCCGCGTAGATAATAAACCTCACTGCTGCCAAAATTTCCTAGAGCGATTGCTAATCTCAGGTCAAATCGTGAGCCCTCTGAAATGGCCGCAAAGCCAGAACTGAGCCGGAGCTGAGCTAATAACACCACCCATCAACCAATCTTAATGCTGATGCCCACCAGTCCCGTGTGCATGCCCATGCGCCATCTCATCTTCACTGGCCGCACGCACATCCAAAATATCGATAGTAAACGTCAGCTCGCGACCCGCCAGCGGATGATTGCCATCAACCACCACCTGAGATAGCCCAGGCTTAATAACCGTTACCTGGCGCGGACCTTCTTCAGTTTGTAGCACAGCAATCATGCCGGGCTTCCACTTTTTGGCACCCTGCAAGCGCTTGGCTTGTACTTTCTGAATAGCGTTGTCGCGCGGCTGGCCGTAAGCCTTATCTGCTGGAATGGTCACGCTAAAGCTGTCGCCGGCGCTGCGGCCTTCCAAGGCCTCTATCAAGCCGTCAATTAAACCGGCCTGACCGTGTAGATAAAGCACAGGGTCGTGCTTGCGCGAGCTTTCTACCGGCCCATTGCTGTCGGACAGGTCGTAGTGGAATTGAACAACAGTTTTATCGGAAATTTGCATCGTGAGAATCCACACAGGCTGAATAATGAAAGTACGCCATTATCCAACCTCAAAGCGCAGATTGCCATGCCCTGCTTACTTGTCCCACAACTCTTCTAAACGCGCATCGCGGCCACAGGTGGTGCGGTAAAAGTTATAACGCAGCGGATTTTTGTTGTGATAATCCTGATGGTAATCCTCAGCGGCATAGAAAGGTTTGAGCGGCAGGATTTCGGTGACGATAGGGTCGTCAAATCGGCCGGATTCTGTCAGTTTTTTGCGGGATGCCTCCAGCACTGCCTTCTGTTCGTCATTGGCGTAATACACCGCACTGCGGTATTGCGGACCGTGATCACAGAACTGGGCGTTGGCAGTAACCGGGTCGATGGTTGGCCAGAATATCTCTACTAGCTTGTTGTAGTCGGTCTTGCTGGGATCATAAAACACAGCGACTGACTCAATGTGTCCGGTACGGCCTGAGGATACCTGTTCGTAATCAGCGGTCTCTGCTGCGCCGCCGGTGTAGCCAGAAACAGTCTCAACCACGCCTTCGACCTTGTCGAAATCGGACTCGGTACACCAAAAACAGCCGCCGGAAAATACCACCATCTTTGTGCCGTCGGGGCCTTTGGTCAGAGGCTCGGCAGCTTGTGTGAGCGGAGCCAGCAACAGCAGTGCGCTAAGCGCTATGGTTTTGTTCATGCATCACCTCGTAACGCGGGAAGTTTTTCGCCTTTGGGCACAAAGCGCAGAGCTAAACCGTTGTTGCACCAGCGTTCACCACGCGGCGCTGGACCATCGTCAAACAGGTGGCCTTGGTGACCGCCGCAGCGCCCGCAGTGGTATTCGGTACGTGGCCAGATAAAGGCATAGTCGGCCTTTGAACCAAGGTGGCCCTCGATTGGCTGGGTAAAGCTAGGCCAGCCGGTACCGCTATCGAACTTGGCGCTGGCATTAAACAGAGGCGAATAGCACGCCGCGCAAACATAAGTGCCGTCATCGTAGAGCTTATCGAGTGGGCTGCTGTGGGGGCGCTCGGTGTCTTCTTCAAATAGCACGTCGTAGGCTTCTGCGGAAACCTTATCGCGCCAATAGCTTTCCTCATGATCAAGCGGGGTAACGGTCAATGCCATTTCTTTATCGACCGCCAAAGCCAAAGGGCTACGCGCCAACAAAGGGATAGCGGGAACGGCGAGGAGGCCGGTAAGCAAGGTTCTGCGTTTCATGGGAGGCACCTTTGTGGTTTTAGCTGTTGTTCATACTTATCTGACGTCCAGCATTTGGATTTGTTACAAACGACGCAAAGCCAATTTTAGCTGTGCAGAAAATAGAGGTGTTTTATGCTGAGGCATCTTGGCTAACTGTCGCGCTCAAGATAAAGTCCGTTAGCCAACTCATTTAAGGAATAACAATAATGCTGAGCGTTAAGAGTGTTCTCCGCGCAGGTTCTAGCGGTCTGCTGCTGGGTGGACTGATGTTGTCTTGTGCCGCACTGGCGCAGCAAAGCACTGCACAACCAATACCGCCGCAGCGGCTTGAAGCTTTTGCCAAGGCGATGCAGGCGCAGGTCGAGCAGGGCAAAGTGGGTGGTATCGCAACCTTGGTCTATCAAAATGGCGAAGTAGTACAACGCGGCGAATACGGTTTTCAGGACATTGCAGGCGAGAAGCCGCTGGCGGAAGACTCGGTGTACAAAATTTTTTCGCTAACCAAGCTGGTTACTGGCACGGGTTTGTTGCGACTCTATGACGAAGGCAAGTTCCAGCTGGATGATCCCGTCGGAAAATACCTGCCGCAACTGATGGATTTGCAGGTTGCTGTATCTGAGGGGCCAGACGGCTTTCCAATTACTGAGCCGGCAAAGCATCCAGTTACCATCCGTGAACTGATGACTCACACTGCAGGCTTTACTTACGGCCGCTTCTCTATCTCGCAGGTGGATGAGTTGTACGTTAAGGCGGACATTCAGGACCCTAAAACCACCCTCGCAGTGATGATGGACAAGTTGGCCAACATTCCGCTGCGTCAGCAACCGGGTACTCTTTGGCACTACAGCATTGCTGTGGATATTCAGGCACGGCTGATCGAAGTACTGTCTGGCATGCCCTTCGATGCTTACCTCAAGCAACACATCTTTGAGCCGCTGCAGATGGTAGATACCGATTTTTACGCGCCGGAAGATAAAGCAGGGCGCTTAGCTGTTTCATACATGCCGCAGGAAAACGGTTCGCTCAAACCCATGCCGAATGATGCTTTCCTCAGCAAGCCCAGCTTTCTCAACGGTGGCGGCGGTTTGATCTCCAGTACAGATGATTACCTGCGTTTCACGCGCATGCTGTTGAATGAAGGTGAGCTAGAGGGCAAGCGCATCCTCAAGGCCGATACTGTGCGGCTGATGCGTCAGAATCAGTTGCCAGCTGGAGTCGACAATATTGGCCCCTTCTTTCCTGGTAACCAGTTTGGCCTTAACGTTGCTGTGGTTAATGACGCTGCAGCGGCGGGTTATTTACCTGAAGGCACTTATTGGTGGTGGGGTATCCAGGGCGCCTGGGCGTGGATTGATCCGACTAATCAGACCATTATTCTGGGCATGATGCAGAACACCGATTACCGACTCTCGCGGGTGATTCACAACACCGCAAGCCGCGCCTTGTATGGGCCGGTTGAGCAATAAGGCAAGCCGAAGCAGCGAGTGAGGCCGATGCCGCTGGCCGGGATGGAACCCGGCCTTCCATGGCAGTGCACCGCTCTGTACTTGTGCACTCTAGTGAACGAACCACGCGTTTATTGGAGGGCCGGGTTCCATCCCGGCCAGCGGTGCCTTAAATAACACCCTCGGTGGAGATAAAACTCAGCCTCCTGCTGTTAGCTGGCGGCTAGCTACTCGCGCCAACCGCCCCCAAAACCTGTTCCAGCGGCAACTGAGCATGCAAATTCACGCTACCTTGCGCGGCAAAAATCACCAAATGCTCGGCCGCCACGCGAATGCCCAATCGATCGCCAATTTGGTGATCGGCATGGCTGGGGAAGAGCGCTTCCAATGCGCTGCCGGTGGGTAGCTGCAGGCTATAAAGAATATAGGCGCCAAGAAAAGTTTTACCCACAATGCTGGCCTGCAATGGGCTGTCCTGTGCGCCAATAATGTCATCGGGGCGCAGCAGCACATCCACAGCGCTGCCAACCGGCAAGGCGTAAGCGCGATTGCCGCGTAGCAAGCCTAGCTCGGTCTGCACGGTATCGGGTGAGGTCAGCTGGCCGCGAATAAAATAACCTTGCCCAATAAAGCTCGCCACAAAGGGCGTCGAAGGCTCGTGGTAAAGATTGTAGGGCGTATCCCATTGTTGCAGTTGCCCATCTTTCAGCACCGCAACGTGATCGCAAACGGCAAAGGCTTCGCTCTGATCGTGGGTAACCAGCATGGCGCTGATGCCGCGATTTTTGAGAATCTCGCGCACCTCGCCAGACAGGCGCCTACGCAGCTCGCCATCCAGGTTAGAAAAAGGCTCATCCAGCAGCAGGATTTTGGGGTCAGGCGCCATCGCACGGGCGAGGGCAACGCGTTGTTGCTGTCCGCCGGATAGCTCATGCGGGTAGCGTTTACCAAGATGGCCCAGCTTAACCAGCTCCAGCAGTTCGCCGACCACACGCTTGCGGTTCGGGTGCTTGTGGATACCAAAGCCCACATTGTCGGCCACGCTCAGATGCGGAAACAGCGCGTAGTCCTGAAACACCATGCCGATGCGGCGCTGCTCGGGTGGTAGACGCTGCGTAGTGCTGGAGAGAGTCTCGCCGTCGAGCACTATGCTGCCGCCGGTTATCGGCTCAAATCCAGCGATGGCGCGAAGGGTAGTGGTCTTGCCGCAACCCGAGGGGCCAAGCAGGCAACCGATGTCGCCGGCCCTTAGGTGCAGATCTAGCCCCGATACCACCGGATGCTCGCCGTAACCACAGGCGAGCTGGTTGAGTTCAAGTAATGGCTTGGACGAGCTGGGCATGCGGCGTCTCCGCGTCAATCGACGAGCAGGAACTCGACCAGGGCTTTCTGTGCGTGCAGGCGGTTTTCTGCCTGATCCCACACAACGCTGCGTGGGTCTTCCATCAGCTCTGAGCTGACTTCTTCGCCGCGGTGAGCGGGCAAACAATGCATAAACAACACCGACTCGTCTGCCGCGTCTAACATCGCAGGCGTTACCTGATAGGGAGCAAAGCGCTTTAGACGTGCTTCGGTCTCATCCTCTTGCCCCATAGACGCCCACACATCGGTATTGATCAGATGAGCGCCCTTAACGGCTTCCATCGGATCACGCATGATCTGCACGCGGTCACCTGCTTGCTCAAGGAACTGCTTGCCCGGTTCATAGCCTTCAGGGCAGGCAATACGCAGCTGAAAGTCGAACTGAATGGCGGCTTGAATAAAGGTGTTGCACATATTATTGCCATCACCGACCCAGGCCACGGTTTTGCCTTTGATGGCGCCGCGATGTTCCAGATAGGTTTGCATGTCGGCCAGCAACTGGCACGGGTGCAGGTCGTCAGTGAGGCCGTTGATCACCGGTACGCGGGAGTATTGCGCGAAGGTTTCCAGCATATCGTGCGCAAAGGTGCGGATCATGATGGCATCGCACATGCTGGAGAGCACACGGGCGCTATCTTCGATCGGCTCACCGCGGCCCAGCTGAGTATCGCGTGGCGACAGAAAAATAGCCTGACCGCCAAGGTGCGCCATGCCGGCCTCAAAAGACACGCGCGTGCGGGTCGAGGCTTTCTCGAAGATCATACCAAGCACGCGGTTTTTCAACGGCTCATACACCACACCTTGGCGGTGCAGTGATTTTAGCTCAACGCCGCGCTTGATCAGGCTGATCAGCTCAGCCTCGGAACAATCCATCAGTGACAAGAAGTGCCTTGCAGTCATATCCATACTACCCGGTTAACTCGGTCGTCTACCGACCGGAAACAGTGTGCCCTACCGAGACCTGAAGGCCCGGTAACAGCCACAGCAAAAAAAGAGAAGCAGCGATCTTATAGGGAAATTCCGGGCAAAGGCAAATGTGCGCAGGGTAGCCGGCAGTAAAGAGGCTGATTCAATCAATGAATAGTCTTCTATTTTGCCGCTTGCGGCCCCGTCAGCCGGGGCTTAGAGTGAATCCAATATAATAAAACCTGCCTGGTGAAATCGATGTCCGCTACCCATTTTCGTGCTTGTCATTTGTGCGAGGCCATCTGTGGCCTGGCCATAGAAACCGAAGGCGAGCGCATTCTGTCTATTAAGGGTGATCCAGAAGACAGCTTCAGCCGTGGGCACATCTGCCCCAAGGCCATAGCTCTGCAAGACATCCAGGATGATCCGCAGCGTTTGCGTCAGCCGGTAAAGCGCGTAGGCGAGCATTGGCAGCCTATTGGCTGGGATGAGGCCTTTGAACTGGTTGCTAATCGATTTGCCGAGATACAACGCGAGCATGGTAACAACGCCGTCGGCGTGTATATGGGTAATCCCAACGTGCACAACTATGGCTCCATGACCCACGGCAATTACTTTCTAGGTCAATTGCACACCAAGCAACGTTATTCGGCCACCTCAGTCGACCAACTGCCGCATCACTTAGTCTCGCTCTGGCTGTACGGCCACATGCTGATGATCCCGATTCCCGACATCGACCATACCGACTACTTTCTGATGCTGGGCGCTAATCCCATCGCGTCCAACGGCAGCATCATGACAGTGCCCGACGTGGGTAAACGCATCAAAGCCCTGAAAGCACGCGGTGGTAAACTGGTGGTGGTGGATCCAAGACGTAGCGAAACAGCTGAAGTGGCCAGTGAGCACCTATTTATTCAGCCCGGGACAGACGTTGCGCTATTGCTGGGGTTGCTCAACACGCTGTTCACCGAGCAGCTGACCAAAGCCAGCCCGGCGCTGGATGCCACCGATGGGGTCGAGGCGGTGGCGGCTGCCGTTAGCGAATTCACCGCCGAGAAGATGGCCGACTATTGCGCTATGCCCGCCGAGCAGATCAAGCAGCTGGCGCGCGATTTTGCCGCCGCTGAGCATGCTGTCTGTTATGGCCGCATGGGTGTCTCCGTGCAACGCTACGGTACGCTGTGTCAGTGGTTGATTCAGGTTATCAATATAGTGACCGGCAACTTGGATGTGCCAGGTGGTTCGCTATTTCCAGAGCCCGCGTTTGATGTGAGCAAAAGCAAGGGAGGTCACTTCAATGCCTGGCAGAGTCGCGTCTCCGGGCTGCCGGAATTTAATGGCGAGCTGCCGTCAGCGGTATTGGCTGAAGAGATACTCACGCCGGGTGACGGGCAAATCAAAGCGCTGTTTACCTCAGCCGGCAATCCGGTGCTGTCTACCCCCAACGGTCGCCGCCTGGATCAGGCGCTGGAAGGCCTGGAGTTTATGGTCAGCGTGGATCTTTATATCAACGAAACCACCCGGCATGCCGATGTGATTTTGCCGCCTACCTCATCGCTTGAACACGATCATTACGACATTACCTTTAACAATTTCGCCGTGCGCAACGTTACCCGTTACAACGAGCCGGTATTGCCTAAACCCGCAGGCGCGTTGCATGACTGGGAAATATTCGTCGGTTTGGGGGAGGCGTTTGCGCAAGTGATGGGCACCACGGCGCGGGAAACTATGCCACCGGCACAAATGGTTGATATAGCACTGAAGAGCGGCCCTCACGGCGACCGCTTGAATTTGGCTGAACTACAGAAGCATCCGCATGGCATTGATTTGGGTCCGTTGCAGCCTAACCTGTTGCGCCGCTTGCAAACCGCCAGCAAGCGTATTGAGTTGGCACAACCATTGATGCTGGAAGATTTAAAGCGGGTGTTTGATGAACTGGATACCTTACAGCCAAAAGAGGGCGAACTGCGGCTGATTGGCCGGCGTCACGTGCGCAGCAACAACTCCTGGATGCACAACTATCAGCGCCTGGTGAAAGGTAAGCCAAGAGACCAACTGCTGATGCACCCGCAGGATCTTGTCGAGCGTGGCTTACAGGATGGCCAGTTGGTGACCGTGCGCTCGCGCGTTGGCGCGGTGCAGGTAAAGGTGAGTGCAACCGATGAAGTGGTAAAGGGCGTCGTCAGCCTACCGCATGGCTGGGGTAATAACCGTGGGGGCACTCAGATGGAGACCGCGGAGCGTAACGCGGGCGTCAGCGCCAACGACCTGACCGATGAGCGCTTCTTTGATCCGGTCACCGGCAATGCCGCCGTCAACGGTGTGAGTGTTGAGGTGGTGGCAGCATAACGCGGCGCATTGCTGTAGAATGTGTGCCCAGCAAAGTGTTCGAACGCCTTACCCAGTTACGAGGAGTTACCATGGATGTCATCGATACCATCAAAGAACAGATCGCCAGCAACCCGGTACTGATCTACATGAAAGGCGCACCAAATGCCCCACAGTGCGGCTTTTCTGCTCGCGCAGTACAGGCGCTGATGGCCTGTGGCGAGAAGTTTGCTTATGTCGACATTCTGCAAAACCCGGACATTCGCAGTAACCTGCCGGGCTACGCCAACTGGCCAACCTTCCCACAATTGTGGGTCGGTGGTGAACTGGTTGGTGGCAGCGACATTATCGCCGAGCTGCATGAGTCTGGTGAGTTAGCCGGTATGGTGAAAGCAGTTCAGCCTGCTGCTTAAACCGATCTAGTACCAGTATTAAAAAAACCGCATCTCGATGCGGTTTTTTTATTTAGAGCACTGGCGAGAGAAGCCCGATCCCATCACAGCCTCTACAGAGCAGCGTGCTACGAGTATTGAGCGCGGGCGTTGTTGCCAACGATGGTGGGGGTTAATGGAAGGTCGAGTTCCATCTCGACCAGCGCGCCCACAGACCACATCCCTCTTGCTACGAGCCACAAAACAACAGCGGTGTACCTGGCGCCGCCGCTGGCCGGGATGGAACCCGGCCCTCCATAGGCCACACCGCGTGGTTGCTATGCACTGGGTTATAGCAGACGGCAAGCGCTGGGTGGGAGTTGTGGAAGGTCGAGTTCCATCTCGACCAGCGCGCCCACAGGCCACATCCCTCTTGCTGCGAGGCACACTACAACAGCGGTGTACCTTGGCGACGCCGCTGGCCGGGATGGAACCCGGCCCTCCATCGGCCACACCGCGTGGTTGCTATGCACTGGGGTATAGCAGACGGCAAGCGCTGGGCGGGAGTTGTGGAAGGTCGAGTTCCATCTCGACCAGCGCGCCCACAGACCACATCCCTCTTGCTGCGAGGCACACTACAACAGCGGTGTACTTGTTGGCACCGCTGGCCGGGATGGAACCCGGCCCTCCATCGGGCTCATCAGGTGGGTGCTGACCGCTGGCGTTAGGCACTGGCGTTGTTCCCAACGCCGGCGGGGGTTGTGGAAGGTCGAGTTCCATCTCTACCAGCGCGCCCGCAGACCACATCCCTCTTGCTGCGAGGCACACTACAACAGCGGTGTACTTGTCAGCGCCGCTGGCCGGGATGGAACCCGGCCCTCCATAGGGCTCATCAGGTGGGTGCTGACCGCTGGCGTTAGGCACTGGCATTGTCCCCAACGCCGGCAGTAGTTTTGGAAGGTCGAGTTCCATCTCGACCAGCGCGCCCACAGACCACATCCCTCTTGCTACGAGGCACACTACAACAGCGGTGTAACTGGCGACGCCGCTGGCCGGGATGGAACCCGGCCCTCCATAGGCCACACCGCGTGGTTGCTATGCACTGGGGTTGGATAGCAGACGGCAAGCGCTGGGTGGGAGTTGTGGAAGGTCGAGTTCCATCTCGACCAGCGCGCCCACAGACCACATCCCTCTTGCTACGAGCCACAAAACAACAGCGGTGTACTTGGCGACGCCGCTGGCCGGGATGGACCCCGGCCCTCCATTAAGCCGCTGCGTCGCTCTAATAAACCACTGGCACTCAGAAAAATGCCTCTGCCCCGCAAGCAACAAAATGCGGGTTCTCAAACCCGGGCTTGCCATACCCCAACGGCGCACCATCAAACACTTGCACCAATCCACCTGCCGCCCGCAACACAGCATCCCCTGCGGCAATGTCCCATTCCATAGTGCGGCCCATACGTGGGTAGATGTCAGCCTGTCCAGCAGCAATTAGGCACAGCTTGAGCGAGGAGCCAGCGCCAATTGTGGAGTTGATTTTGCGACCTTCCAAAAGCTGGGTCAGCGCAGCTGCATCGCCGTGTGATCGGCTGGCCAGTACGTCCAAGCCGTTCACTGATGGCTTACGCACGTGAATGTCACGGCGCGCAGCATCGTCGCCTTCCATAAACGCGCCGTTGTCACGCGAGCCGGCATACATCTGTTTGAGCGCGGGTGCCAATACCACCCCTAGTAGGGGCTTGCCGTTTTCTATCAAAGCAATATTGACGGTGAACTCACCATTGCGGTTCACGAATTCTCTGGTGCCATCCAAAGGATCAACCAGCCAGAAACAGACATCAACTTGGGGTATATCCCCAGCGGCATGAGCTTCCTCGGCAATGATCGGGAACTGCAGGTCTAGCGATTTCAGACCTTTGAGAATCAGCGCCTCTGCTTGCTCGTCTGCTGCGGTGACGGGCGAGGCATCGTCTTTGCCGCGTACCTCAAAGTCGCTTTTGTACACCTCGAGAATCAGATCGCCTGCGTCCCGTGCGATCTTGATGATAGCCTCTAGTAAGTCGGCCTGGTCGCTTGCCTGCATGTGTTATCTCCCCAAAAGTCCCGCCACAGCCTGCAAACGCTAAGCTGGGTATTAGATGGCAACTAGTGTCATACAAGCCGTGGCAAGGAACAAGCGGGGTAGCTGCAACCGCCGCATGATGGCAGCGAGTTTAGTGTCGTTTGGTGTGTGCGCTGGACCAGTGCCATTCTTCGGGAGTTTCACACAAGCCTGCAACCACTGGGCTTTCATGCAGGTCACGAATGACCTCGGTGAGGTGCTTTTTGTCGCGAATAAATCGATCTTGATAACGCTTCATCCACAAGCCTTTGCTCTTCAATTTCAGTCCCAGCCGGGTGTTGTGCTGAAGCGCCCAACGTGTGGTGATGGCTTTCCAATCCTGCACGATCCGCGCGAGCGGGAAGCATGGCTCGATCAGTACATGTAGTTGGTTGGGCATGATGCACCAAGCAATCAGTTTGTACCGTTTGGCGTGCTGATCTTCCAACACATCTAACACGGCGCGCGCTACCTCCGGGTGCTGTAACGCACAACTGCCATGGCCGGCATTCAGTATCTCTTGGGTGCGCTGGCGCTTGAAGTGCACATGCTTGGCAGGTTGTACCATGCGAGCATCCACTTCCATTTGTTGCAGTTCGGAGGCGGGCAGGGCGTCAACCAGGCGCAGCGTTACCAGCTGAATGTCGTAAGGGATTTCTGGTTGAGGTTTGGGTGTGTGGTAGTACCAGCCGCGCCAGACTTCAAAGTGCCGGTTGTTGATGCTGTAAGTAGATCGGCTCATTCAACGTCATCCTTGTCGTTTTAGGTGTTGAGTAGAACTTAACAGTCATAAAGTGGCTGTTGATGAGACGCGGGCCGCAGTTTGCAGCTTTGATGGCAATATGATTGCAAAGATGTGAGCTGGTTCGCGGTTGGCGATCTAGGCCGATATGGAATTGCGTCTGCTGGAGGTCGTGCGGCATGACAACTAAACGTGATTCCGCCGACACCGCTGGCCGGGATGGAACCCGGCCCTCCATAAAGCAGCCTGCGTGGTGCTGGTGGGCGGCAAATGCTGGTTGTTCCTGGCTCCGCCTGCGGCTCTGTATTTTTGGAAGGTCGAGTTCCATCTCGACCAGCGGAGTCGCCGCTGACACCGCTGGCCGGGATGGAACCCGGCCCTCCATAAAGCAGACAGTGTGGTGCTGGTGGGCGGCAAATGCTGGTTGTTCCTGGCTCCGCTTGTGGCTCTGGCTTTTTTTCGGAAGGTCGAGTTCCATCTCGACCAACGGAGTCGCCGCCAACACTGCTGGCCGGGATGGAACC
>DRHT01000038.1 GCA_011053055.1 Halopseudomonas sabulinigri
TAACCAGAGTTCTGGGCGTTGATAACCGCCGTCGGCAATAAAGGCAAGAAAGTCGCCGTTGCTCACGTTGCGCTCTGCTAATTCAAAAGGCTCTAACCAAACGCGATGACGGGGGCCTTCGTTGTCATAACTAAATCCTGCACCGTTGTTGCCAATGTCGCAGAGCCCGCCGTCGAGCCGAAGGTAATCAGGGGCGCGTTTGCCGTTGTCGGCGCTCTGAGTTTTGGGCTGTTCGGGCGCCGTGCTGCGCCAAGCCGGGTACAGCGGGTTGCAGGAAAAGTGGTGTTTAAGGTCGGTGAACATCAGCTCTTGGTGTTGCTGCTCATGTTGCAAGCCCAGTTCTATTAGTTCGCTCAGAGCACCCGGCAGGTCTTGCGTCAAAAGGGTCAGCATATGCTGGTCTACATGTCGCCGGTAATGCAGCACCTCATCGAGCGAAGGTCTGGACAGCAGCCCGCGTTCAGCGCGCGTGTGGCGTTCACCCACGCCAACATAATAAGAGTTAAACAACACGCGGTAGCTTGGGTTGAGCGGCTCGGGTGGCGTGCTCAGAGCACCAAGCACGAAGGTTTCAAAAAACCAGGTGGTGTGGGCAAGGTGCCATTTCAAAGGGCTGGCGTCTGGCATGGATTGCAGCTGGCAATCTTCGGCGCTCAGGCCGTTTATCAGCTCCAGCGAGTAAGCACGCGTCTGGGCGTAACGAAACTCGAGGCTACTGTTTCGGGGGCTAGAAGCCAGCTGATTCATATTGGCTCCGCTAGAAAAACGCCGAACCAGTCCTGTGGGTCAGTCCAGTATTGGCTGCAGCGTAGACCGCTGGCGGCGAGCAATGCACGAAACTCGTCCAGGCTGTACTTGTGTGAGTACTCGGTCAGGATGTGTTCTTCCGCACCGAAATGCCGATCGGCATGACCGCCGAGATCGACACTGTGACTTCGAGTGGAAACCAGGTGCATTTCTACGCGCCTATGGGCTTCGTTGAAATGTGCGAAATGGCGGAAGTTAGTTGGCTCGAAGTCGGCGTCTAGCTCCCTGTTGACGACGTTCAATACATTAAGATTGAATTCAGCGGTAACGCCGTTAGCGTCATCGTAGGCGGCCTCCAGTACGTCTCTTGGCTTAATCAGGTCGGCGCCAATCAACAGTCGACCGTCAGGGCCGCAATGCGCACGGATACGGCGTAGAAAACGTATAGCGGCGCGTGGCTCAAAGTTACCAATGGAAGAGCCGGGATAAAAGAATACCGGTGGGGCGCCAGGGCGCTCTGCTAGCAGCTCATCTAGGTCCAGGTGCTGAGTAAAGTCGGTTACTACGCCCACACACTCCAGTTGTGGATGTTGTAGCGCCACCTCAGCCAGCGAGCTTTGCAGAAACTCTCCTGCGATATCCACACCGACAACGCGAGCCGGCGATATCGCAGGCAACCAGCTTTGGGTTTTGTTGCAATCACCGCAGCCTAAATCAATCCATTGCATGTTTGTTGGCAATAACGCGGCTATGGCGTCGCGATGCTGGTTGAATATCTGTGCTTCGGTGCGGGTTGGGTAATACTCGTCGAGTAGGCAGATAGCGGTAAATAACTCGCAACCGCGATCATCGTAAAAATATTTTGAATCGATACGGGCTTGCGGCTGCAGCAATCCATGCAATAGTTTTTGACGCTCATCCTGAGCCGGAAGCCGAAGTGCTGTCTGGAGTCGGGGCAGGTCTAGAGCAAGGCTCACGTAGGCAATTTCCTCTGCTAGTCAAAGACACATGTCCTTAAAACTTAGCAGGCGGCCTTTGTTTTTTCCAGTGAATACCTGCGATCGCACCCGAAGCTGTGACGCAGTGCCACCCATGGGCGGGCGGTTTTCACCGTTTTTTCGGGAGAAAATTTGACCGCGCAGCGAGGTAGGCTAGGCGCGGTTGCGGTCAGGCCTAAGCAGAACTTAGAGACCTTTTGCGGTGTTTGCCAGCTGACGAATCATTTTGAACAGCTTGCGTGAGGCGGCGGGCGCCTTGTTCTGTTCAGCTTCCTTGTTTGCCTGGCGAACCAGATGGCGGATTTGTTGCCGGTCTGCGTCGGGGTAAGCGATGATGAACAGCTCAAGCTCATCTGCGCGTCCGGTCAGCAGGCGATCGCGCCAGCGTTCCATCTGGTGAAAGTGCTGAGCATGCGCTTGGGTGCTGCTGTCGATTAGATCGAGATAGATCTGGATCGCCGCGGTATCTTGATCGCGCACCAATTTGGCGACAAAGCTCATATGGCGCTTCAGCGCACCGTGAGCGGTATGCTTGGATGCTTCGGCCAGCGCTAGGCGCAGCTTGTCGGTTAGCTCCAGCTTGTTCAATTGGTCGGGCTTAAGCGCAATCAGCCGTTGCCCCATTTCGCGCAAAGTATCCATTTCCCGCTTGATCTGGCTTTTGCTCTTGCCATCGTCAATGGGCTCGAGGGATTCGTCGTCGTGAAACTCGGTCATGGCTTGCCTGTAGAAAATTGCACTGGATAAGTAGGTTGCACTCGTCAGTGAGACTCGAGTGATGCTGCCTATGATACCCGTTCTGGTGGGTTCAGGGGTAATCCGCTGTGGTCGGGTGCCGCGCAACCCCGCTACAATGGATCGCATTGATCTGGAGGATATATGACGATACCGATTTCGACTCAGCCTGATGACCCGCAAACCTTGCGTGCCAACCTGGAACAGCGGGTAGCTTTTATTGTTGATGAGGCACGTCGTCAGGGGGCGACGGCCAGTGAAGTGGGAGTTAGTCAGAATACGGGTCTGTCGGTCGGAGTACGTAAAGGCGAAGTAGAAACAGTCGAGTTCAATCGCGATCAGGGCTTTGCCATTACCTTGTATGCAGGGCAGCGTAAGGGTTCGGCCAGTACCTCAGATACGTCCGACGAGGCCATTCGTAAAGCAGTGGAAACGGCGCTGGTTATTGCTCGGCATGCCTCGGAAGACCCGAGTGCTGGCTTGGCTGAGGCCAGTTTGATGGCCAAAGAAATGCCGGATCTCGACCTTTTCCACCCTTGGGGAATCAGCGCAGAAGCTGCGATCGACAAAGCGCTAGCCTTGGAAGCAGCAGCATTGGCTGTGGATTCTCGCCTGACTACGGATAGCGCACAGGTTAGCACCCAGCAGGGCTGCCGGGTATACGGCAACAGTCACGGCTTTATCGGTAGCTCAATGGGCTCGCGACACAGCGCCGCGGCGGTATTGATCGTCGGTTCAGAGCAAGGCATGCAGCGCGATTACTGGTATGCAGTTGATCGGGTGCCTGAGCGCCTACCCAGCGAGCAAGAGATAGGCCGCAAGGCTGCTGAGCGCACCTTGGCCCGCTTGAACCCTAGACCAATTAAGACCGCCAAGGTGCCTGTGCTTTTTGCCGCTGATCAAGCCGTGGGCCTGGTGGGTCATTTACTGGGTGCTATTTCCGGTGGCGCAGTTTATCGACAGTCCACGTTTTTGCTGGATGCCCTTGGGCAGCCGGTATTTCCTGATTGGATGAGTATGCGTGAGCGGCCATTCGAGTTGCGGGCATTGGGCAGCTCTACTTTCGATGGTGATGGCCTGGCGACGCGCGAGCAGGCTTTTATTGATCAAGGACGCTTGAGTAGCTGGATACTATCTACTTATTCTGGGCGAAAGCTGAACATGCCCAGCACCGCTAACGCCGGTGGCGTGCATAATCTGCAGATCACCAGTAATGCCGGTGATTTGAACTCCCTGTTGAAAGAAATGGGCACGGGTCTGTTAGTCACTGAATTGATGGGGCAGGGCGTTAACGGGGTGACGGGTGATTACTCGCGCGGCGCTGGCGGCTTTTGGGTAGAGAGCGGCGAAATACAATATGCGGTCAACGAAGTGACCATCGCCGGCAATCTGAGGGATATGTACGCCAATCTTCGCTGTGTGGGTAACGATCTGGAGCGACGCGGTAACTATCTGACCGGCAGCTGGTTGGTTGATGGTATGACGGTCGGAGGTGCTTAATTGGCCTCTGTAGAGCAGCTTGTAGCTGCTCTACTTCTACTCTCCTTCCCCGAAATAATCGTTGATCAACGCCACTAGCTCATTCATAGCTTGTTGGGCCTGTTCGCCTTCGCAGCTGATGCAGATTTCGCTGCCCTTACTGGCGGCCAGCATCATCACTTGCATGATGCTTTTACCATCCACTTGTACCGCCTCATTTTCGCCAACGCGCACCAAACAGTCATAGCGATTGGCAACGCCGACAAATTTAGCGGCCGCGCGGGCATGCAGGCCCAGTTTGTTGATAATTTCTATGCGCGTAGTCAGCATGTCAGGGCAGATCGCGATGGCGAATCAGCAGATTTGGCGTGCTTGGCGCTAATTCTTTGACCAAGCGTTCGGTGAGGTAGACCGAGCGATGGTGGCCTCCGGTACAGCCAATGGCGATGGTCATATAGCTGCGCTCGCCAGCGGCGTAGCGTGGCAGCCACTTTTTCAGAAACTGGCGGATGTCCTGAAACATTTCTTCGACGTCAGGCTGGCTGTCCAAGTACTCGCGTACAGGTTGGTCGCGCCCGGAATAGGGGCGGAGGTCAGCGCGCCAGTAAGGATTGGGTAGGCAGCGCACGTCGAAAATCAGATCTGCATCAGCGGGCACGCCACGTTTGAAGCCAAATGATTGAATCAATACCGACGGGGTGCTGCCTTGGCTGCCGAGTAGGCGCTGCTTAATCTGATCGCGTAGCTGGTATAGATTCAGGTGGCTGGTATCAATCTTCAAGGTAGCCAGATCGATGATCGGTTCAAGTATGCGCAGCTCTTGAGCGATAGCTTCTGCAAGGGAGCGCTCGCCGTCAGTCAGCGGGTGCTTGCGACGAGTCTCCGAGAAACGTTTGATCAGCACGTCATCGGTAGCTGCCAGAAACAGAACGTCGCAACTTACGCCGGCTTCGCGTACTTGTTTCAAAAGTTCAGGGAAGCGTTGTAGGTCGCTGGCTAAGTTGCGGGCGTCGATACTGATCGCAATCGCCGGCAAGCTCAGCTCGGCTTCGCTGGCCTGTCTTGCCAATTCCGGTAGCAGGCCTGCCGGTAGGTTATCAATGCAGTAGAAACCGTTGTCTTCCAAGAGATGCAGTGCGGTACTTTTACCTGACCCTGAGCGGCCACTGACGACGACGAGGCGCATTGGTTTCAGCCTCCATCTCCGGCGGCCATTACTTCATACAGGCTCTGGGCATCAGGTGCTGAGCGCAGTGCTTCGCGCAGGCTAGCCTGATCCAGTTTGCCTGCCAGCATTTTAAGTATCTGCAGGTGCTGGTCGGTTGCTTCCTGTGGGACCAAAAGAACGAAAATAAGATCCACGGGCTGGCCGTCCAACGCATCGAAATCGATTTTTCCATCCAGCTGTAGCAGCGCGCCAATTGCCTGATGGCAATCGCCGAGGCGGCAATGGGGAATCGCAATGCCATTACCAAAACCAGTAGAGCCGAGCTTTTCTCGGGCTATAAGGCTTTCATAAATGGCGTCTGGATCAAGGTTGGTGTGCTGGGCAACCAGCTTGCCGATCAGTTCCAGCACACGTTTCTTGGATCCCCCCTGAACGCCCGAAAAGGTGCGGTCAGGGGTCAATATATGATCTATTTGCATGAGTATGCGGTGAGGTTCGCGTTAACGGTCATTGGCGCCCTGCAGGCGATCGATGTGTTTTTCTTTGTGCTTGATCAGTTGCCTATCGAGCTTGTCGGTGAGCTGATCAATCGCCGCGTACATGTCGGTACTTTCGGCCAGAGCGACGACTTCACCGCCGGCGACATGCAGGGTGGCTTCAGCTTTCTGTCGGAGTTTTTCTACCTCAAGGGTTACCTGGACGTTGGTGATTTTGTCAAAGTGCCGCTCCAGGCGGGCCATTTTTTCAGTGACGTGATCACGCAGGGCGTCAGTGATATCGAGTTGATGACCGCTAATATTCAATTGCATACGGCTTCTCCTGATTGGCTTGATGTTGCAGGGCAGCATGATGCCGCCCGGTGGTGCCATTGCTTAATTCTTGAGGGCTCAAACCAGCCTCTTGCGCTCGCTCGATGGTGCTATGTTGAGCGATTCGCGGTATTTCGCGATGGTCCGACGGGCCACCTCGATTCCTTGTTCTTCCAGTAAACCAGCGATCTTGCTATCGCTCAATGGTTTCTTTGGGTTTTCTGCCGCAACCAGTTTTTTAATCAGTGCGCGGATCGCCGTAGAGGAGAATTCTCCGCCCTCGCTTGTGCCCACATGGCTGGAAAAAAAGTACTTGAGTTCGAAGATGCCACGCGGGGTGTGCATGAATTTCTGGGTGGTTACGCGCGAGATGGTCGACTCGTGCATACCGACGGCTTCAGCAATATCGTGCAGCACTAGAGGTTTCATGGCCTCTTCACCTTGCTCGAGAAAACCGCGCTGATGCTCAACGATCTGGGTAGCAACCTTCATCAGCGTTTCGTTGCGGCTCTGCAGGCTCTTAATAAACCATCGCGCCTCTTGCAGATTATTGCGCAGGTAGGTGTTGTCCTGGCTTGAGTCGGCGCGGCGCACCATGGAGGCATATTGGTTGTTAACCCTTACCTTCGGCACTGACTCCTGATTGAGTTCAACCAGCCAGCGATTGTTATCCTTGCGCACGATTACATCGGGAATAACGTATTCCGGCTCGCCCGAGGCAATTTCGCCGCCAGGACGTGGATTTAGTGTCTGGATCAATGCAACCACATCGCGCAGTTGATCTTCCTTAAGCTTGCTGCGGCGCATCAGCTGGCTAAAATCCCGACTACCGAGCAGTTCAAGATGATCGCGGACCACCCGTGTTGCTTGTTCCAGCATGGGTGTATCGGCGGGTAATTGGCGAATCTGCAGCAGCAGACATTCGCTCAGATCACGCGCGCCGATGCCGACCGGCTCGAACTGCTGGATACGGTGCAGCACCATTTCCACCTCATCCATCTCCACGTCCATTTCGGGTGGCAGGGAAGCGAGGATGTCGTCCAGTGATTCTTCCAGATAACCGTCGGCGTTGATGCCATCAATCAATGCAATGGCAATTTCGTAATCGGTCTCCGACATAGGAATCAGATTGAGTTGCCATTCCAGGTGACTTTGCAACGTTTCGCCGGTGCCAGTGCGGGAGGTGTAGTCCCAGTCTTCTTCATCCTGGCTGGGCAAGGAGCTGGTTGAGCTTTGGTAAACGTCATCCCACTGTGTGTCGACCGGCAACTCATTAGGGATTTGCTCGTTCCAGTTGCCGTCTTCTTCAGGCTGGCTGTGCTGGTCTATGGCATCAAGAGTGACGGGTTCGGGGACGGTGACAGAGGATGGGTCGCCGTCGCTGTCTTTACTCTCGGTATCGCTGGCGCTGTAGTCGTCATCGCCTTCGTCGGCCATCTCCAGCATTGGATTGGCTTCCAGTGCTTCTTGCACCTCCTGTTGAAGGTCAAGACTGGAAAGCTGTAGCAGTCGGATGGCTTGCTGCAGCTGCGGTGTCATCGTCAGCTGCTGCCCCATCTTGAGGACGAGCGTGGGTTTCATTATTTGGCGAATTACCTTGTGCGCTTGGTCTAACCGTTATCGAGGCAGCTCTGGCTCATGTGGTCTTGTAGCATGCCTGAAACCAGTGTTGTTTTATAGCCGGAAGGCGTGGCCCAGATAGACATCCTTGACCGTTTGATCAGCCAGAACGGTTTCAGCGTCACCTTCAGCAATGATAGTGCCTTCATTGACGATATAAGCCTTGTCACAGATATCCAGCGTCTCGCGCACGTTGTGGTCGGTGATGAGCACACCTATGCCTTTATCTTTGAGGTGCTGGATGATCTGCTTGATGTCGCTGACCGAGATGGGGTCAACGCCGGCGAATGGCTCGTCCAGCAGGATAAAGCTAGGGTCGGTTGCCAGGGCGCGGGCGATTTCGGCCCGACGACGTTCGCCGCCGGACAGGCTCATGCCCAGATTGTCGCGCAGGTGCTGGATATGAAACTCGCGCATCAGTGATTCCAGCTTGCCCTTGCGTGCTTCGGCATTAAGGTCTTTGCGGGTCTCGAGAATGGCCATGATGTTGTCGGCCACACTCAATTTGCGAAAGATGGACGCTTCCTGCGGTAGGTATCCGATGCCTTCACGAGCGCGCCCATGCATGGGCAGGGCGGTAATGTCAGTGTTGTCGATATGTACTTCGCCCTGATCGGATTTGACTAGACCCACAATCATATAGAAACAGGTGGTCTTGCCAGCACCGTTGGGTCCGAGTAGGCCAACCACTTCGCCGCTGTTGATCGAAATCGAAACATCCTTGACCACTTGGCGTGCTTTATAGGCTTTGGCCAAATTCCGAGCTTGTAATGTGCTCATGGCGCCGTTGACCCACTCTCGCCATCAGCACTCTCAGTAGTGGCGTTGCCACGACTGCGAGGCTGAATGGTGATCTCGATACGGCCATCGCCGCCGCTATCTGCTCCAGTGGCGCCGCTGCTGCTATTGCGCCCAGCGTCGACTACCTGGCCAGGAATGTCATAGCTGACGTAGTCGCCCTGGAAGGTATTGCCCGACTGCTCAAGAAAGGCTTTGTCGATCAGCACCACGCGCTCATCCGCAGCGTAGTACTCAATCGTCTGCGCGTGAGCCTTGACTGGCGGCTTGTTGGCCTCCGGCGTCTGCTGGTAGGTAGCTGGGCCGCCCTGGGTAACCATCTTGTTCAGCTCGCCGTTGGCGTCGCTAGTCAGGGTTACGCGAGTGCCGGCAAGGCGCATGGTGCCTTGAGTAATGATTACATTGCCGGTGTAGACAGCGGTATTACGCTTGTCGTCCAGCGTGGCAGTATTAGCTTGAATGCGAATTGGCTGGCTGCTGTCGCTGGGCAGTGCAAGCGCGGAAGCGGCTGGATACAGCATCAGCGTCATGACAAAGAGGGATTTAGCGCACCTCATGTTGGCCTCGTACGGTGGACAGCAGCTGCAGGCGGCCGTCATTGAGAAATAACTTCATACCCGTTGCGGTGGTTACGCTGCGGGCGGCTTCGATTTTAACGTCTTGATCGGTTTCGGCATAATCTCGTGCCGGAAACAGAGTCAAAGCGGAGGTGGTCAGTCGGCGCGTAGGTTGGCTGTTGAGTTCTTGCTTCAACAACACGTTTTGCGCAAGATCGACACGATCTCCGTCCTCTGTCACCAGGCCTTCATCAGATTCTAGCAGCCACGGCGCAGGGTCTCCGCCACGGTAAAAGAGTAGTTTAGGCTGCTGCAAATGCGTGCTGCCATCTTCAACCTGATGCACTGCATGCGTAGTGGTTAGCTCGTAGGTGGTTTTACCTTGTTCGTTCAGTGCCTGGATGCGGGCATTGTCGATGTAGAAGTCCGGGCGTGCCGCAGCGCTGCTGGTCAACGGCGTAAAGCTGGCCGGCCGTATATTCCAATAGCCCACACTTAACGCCAACGCCACGCCAATTAGCCACAGCAAGCCGGTTAATAGGTAGCGCGGTACGCTTAATTTCACAGGTAGGCCGCCTGAGCTTCTTCCAGAGTGCCTTGTGCTTGCATGATGAGCTCGCAAAATTCTCGGGCGGCGCCCGCACCTCCACTGGCTTGGGTTATGCCATGTGCATGCTTGCGGACAAAACCATCGGCACTGGCCACGGCGATACCAAGGCCGATTCGGCGCATCACTGGCAGATCAGGAAGGTCGTCACCGAGAAAAGCAATCTCATGCATCTCTGCCGGGACTGTCTCGCGTAGCTCGCTGAGTGCGGTCAGCTTATCTTCGCGGCCCTGAATCAGATGTTTAATGCCCAGATTGGCTGCGCGGCGCTCTACCAAAGGCGATTTACGGCCGCTAATGATCGCTACCTCAACGCCAGAGGCAATCAGCATTTTGATGCCATGCCCATCCAGTGTGTTGAATGATTTGAATTCAGTGCCATCCGGCATGAAGAACAGGCGGCCATCGGTGAGTACGCCATCGACGTCAAAAATGGCCAGGCGAATGTGGCGGGCGCGCTCATTCAGCTGTTTTGGGGTCTGGTTCATACTACTCCTGCGCGCAACAAATCGTGCATGTTCAAAGCGCCGACCGGCCGTCCATCGGCATCCACGACAAAAAGCCCGTTGATCTTTGCGTCTTCCATGATTTTCAGTACTTCGGCGGCGAGCATACCACTGCGTGCGGTTTTGCAGTGTGCCGTCATTGCTTCGGCAATCGTCATAGCATGGAAGTCGACGCTTTGATCCAGCGTGCGTCGCAAGTCACCGTCAGTGAAGATGCCAACCAACTGGTTTTGCTCGTCAATGATGCCGGTTAAACCCAAGCCCTTGCGGGTCATTTCCAGTAACGCGTCGCGTAGCGAGGTGTTTGGGGTGACCAAAGGCATGCTGTCACCGCTGTGCATGAGGTCATCGGCCAGCAATAGTAAACGCCGGCCGAGGCTCCCGCCAGGGTGTGAAAAGGCAAAGTCTTCAGCGCTAAAGCCACGTGCTTCGAGCAGTGCGATAGCCAGCGCGTCGCCCATCACCAGCGCGGTGGTGGTGCTGGAGGTAGGTGCCAGATTTAGAGGGCAGGCTTCCTGCTCTACCGCCGTATCAAGGTTGGCAATGGCGGCCTGCGCCATGGTTGATGTCGGATTGCCGGTAATGCTGATCAGCGGCACACCCATGCGTTTGATCAACGGCAGTAGGGTGACCACCTCGGCGGTGTTGCCTGAGTTGGAGAGGGCAATAACCACGTCCTGCTTGGTGATCATGCCCATGTCGCCGTGACTGGCTTCACCCGGATGGACAAAAAACGCAGGTGTGCCGGTACTGGCTAAAGTGGCTGCCAGCTTGCGGCCGATATGGCCGGACTTTCCCATCCCGGTAACGACGATGCGGCCGGTGCAGGCAAGCAGTGTTTCGCAGGCCTGAACAAAATGCGCGTCGAGTCGTTGCAGCAGGCTATCGACGGCGTCGCGTTCCATACTGATGGTGCGTCGTGCGGAAGCTATGTAATCAAAGTTGGGCATTGTGCTTTATCTGTGATCGTTGAGCGGTGAAGTATAGCGGTTTGTGTAGCGTAACTCACCAGCCTGCACATTTTCTGGGCGGCTCGATCCGATTGGCTACCCAATTATGGGTAACGGAGTGTTTCCCACCTTGGGCTGCACTGGTGTAACTGATATATTACGCGGCTTAACTTGCCCGAGGTCTGGGCGCGATGGGGAAGAGCACATTCCAGATATGACCGATTCTTCGGATTACATTGTTGATCTGCAGCAAATTACCTTCCGACGCGGCTCTCGGTTGATCTTTGATGGCGTGGATATTCGCATCCCACGCGGCAAGGTGACCGGCATCATGGGTCCTTCCGGCTGTGGCAAAACGACGCTGTTGCGGCTTATCGGTGCCCAGCTGCGTCCAGACAGCGGCTCCATCTGGGTCAATGGCCAGAATATTCCCGAGTTAGGGCGTGAGCAATTGTTTGCCGCGCGCAAGCACATGGGCATGTTGTTCCAGAGTGGTGCGCTGTTTACGGATCTGAGCGTGTTTGAAAACGTGGCTTTTCCGCTGCGAGTACACACCGAGCTGTCTGAAGCGATGGTTCGTGATCTGGTGTTGCTTAAACTGCAGGCCGTTGGGCTGCGGGGCGCACGCGACTTGATGCCCGATGAGCTTTCCGGCGGTATGCAGCGCCGAGTGGCGCTGGCGCGTGCCATTGCGCTGGATCCTCAGCTGATGATGTACGACGAGCCTTTTGTTGGCCAGGACCCGATTTCCATGGGTGTACTGGTCCGCTTGATCCGCTTGCTGAACGATGCGCTGGGTTTGACCAGTATTGTCGTCTCGCATGACCTGGCCGAAACCGCGAGCATTGCTGACTACTTATATGTAGTAGGTGATGGTCAGGTGTTGGGGCAGGGCACGCCAGATGAACTGATGAATTCAGATAATCCCCGCATTCGCCAGTTTATGCAGGGTGAGCCGGATGGTCCGGTGCCGTTTCATTATCAGGCGCCTGACTACCTCGCGGACCTGTTACACAGGGAGCAGAAGTAGTGAGTGTGATTTCACGGGTTGCTCTGCTCGGGCGTGCCGGGCTGGATACCGTCTCTGCGCTAGGCCGTTCAGGGATTTTTCTGTCTAATGCTTTGCTGGGGCGCACGCGCTTTGGCAATAGCTTTGCTCTGTTGTTAAAACAGCTTTACTCCGTTGGCGTGCTTTCACTGGCCATCACTATCGTTTCTGGCCTGTTCATCGGCATGGTGCTGGCGCTGCAAGGCTACAACATCCTGGTTGGTTATGGTTCCGAGCAAGCGGTGGGCCAGATGGTGGCGCTAACCATGTTGCGAGAACTGGGTCCGGTGGTAGCTGCGTTGTTGTTTGCTGGGCGCGCGGGCTCGGCGTTAACCGCCGAGATTGGCCTAATGAAGGCCACCGAGCAGTTGTCGAGTATGGAGATGATTGGCGTTGATCCGCTCAAATATGTGATCGCGCCTCGGCTCTGGGCTGGCTTTATTTCGCTGCCGCTGCTGACCATGATTTTTTGCGTGGTCGGTATCTGGGGCGGTTCACTGGTCGCGGTTGACTGGCTAGGAGTCTATTCCGGCTCCTACTGGTCGAATATGCAAAATTCGGTCGAGTTTGTTGATGATGTGCTCAACGGTATGGTCAAGGCGGTGGTATTTGCCTTTGTGGTGACCTGGATTGCCGTGTTCCAAGGGTACGACTGTGAGCCCACGTCAGAGGGTATTAGCCGCGCCACCACGCGTACGGTTGTGTATGCCTCCCTAGCAGTGCTCGGGCTGGACTTTATTCTCACTGCTTTGATGTTTTGATTAGCCAAGGAAATAACCAATGCGTACCCGTAATCTGGAATTGACCGTCGGTGCTTTCATCTTGGCAGGGCTGCTGGCTTTGGCCGTCCTGGCGGTCAAGATAAGTGGTTTGTCGCCTAGTAGCGCCGGCGCCACCTACAGTGTGCACGCCTACTTTGACAATGTTGCAGGGCTCACGCCCAAGGCGAAAGTGACTATGTCAGGCGTAACTATCGGTCAAGTGACCGCGATCGAGTTCGACAAGACGCGTTACAGCGCTCGCGTAGATATGGATATAAACCGAAAAATCAATACCTTGCCAGCAGACAGCACAGCGTCGATTCTGACCGCGGGTCTGCTTGGCGAAAAGTATCTTGGCATTTCCGTAGGTGGTGATGATGAGGTATTAGCCGATGGTTCAGAGATCTATGACACTCAGTCCGCTCTGGTGCTTGAGGAACTGATTGGACGATTCCTGCTCAATACCGTGAGTAAAGAAGAATGATCTGTGTAGCCAATAGGAGAGTCACCATGCGTGCAGCAGTTCAATTTATGCTGGCCTTGATTATCAGTATGCCAGCTTTGGTGCAGGCAGCCCCCACGCCACAAGAGGTGGTGGATGACACGTCGCGTAAGGTCATGGCGGTACTCGACGCCAACCGTGAGACCTATCGCAATGATCCCGATGCCTTTGTGCGCGGGCTGGATGAGGTGCTCAACCCGGTGGTTGATTTTGAAGGCATCGCTAGTAGCGTGATGACGGTGCGCTACAGCCGCAGTGCCACTGAGGAGCAAACTCAGCGCTTCATCGACACTTTTAAGCGCAGCATGGTGCAGTTCTATGGCAATGCGTTGCTGGAGTTCAAGAGTGGCGAAATTACTGTGTTGCCGCCTAACAGCCGCGAACCACGTCCTGATCGTGCCAGTGTAGATATGCAGGTCAAAGCTAAAGATGGCCAAGTCTATACCGCGACTTACACCATGACCGAGATCGATGGTCAGTGGAAAGTGCGCAACGTGATCGTTGAAGGCATCAATATTGGTCTGCTGTTCCGCGACCAGTTTGCTCAGGCGATGAAGGCCAACCGCAACGATCTGGACGCGGTAATCGATAACTGGGGTAGCGTGGTCGCTAAATCGCGCGAAACCGTTAAGAAGGAAACAACTGAGTGAGCACGCAGTCAGCTACTGCCAGTGTGCAGGAAGATGAAGCTGGCGTGCTTAGGCTCAGTGGTGAGCTGGACTTCAATAGCGTGATGCCGCTGCATGAGCAACTCGTGCAGCGGATTGCGGGCGGCAGAGGTGATATCATGCTCGACCTTTCGGGGTTGCAGCGGGTAAACAGCGTCGGGCTCTCGCTGCTGCTACGGGTTGCCGAACAGGCTGTCGAAGCCAATCGTCCGTTGCGAGTAAGCGGTGTGCCTGCTGGTTTGCAGAGTATTGCTGCCGTTTGTGGCCTTGATGACTGGCTGCACCAGGTCTCCGCCGCCTAAACTAATCCCCCGTTCCACCTATTGTTATGGTTTGCCTCAGGGCAAGCCATTTGATGGAGATAAAGACAATGCAATCCAGCGACGTCAAGCAATTGATTGAATCCAGTCTGGCCGACACCGAAGTGGCGGTAGAGGGCGAAGGCTGTAACTTTCAGCTTAATGTGATCAGTGATGCGCTGGCTGCCCAGTCGCCGGTCAAGCGGCAGCAGCAGATCTATGCCTTGTTGAATGACTATATTGCCGATGGGCGTATCCATGCGGTAACCATGAAGTTTTATACCCAGGAGACCTGGGCGAACCGCGCCTGAGGTCTGGAGAAAGAGATTCCGTATGGATAAGCTGATCATCACCGGCGGCAACCGCCTGGATGGGGAAATTCGTATTTCCGGAGCCAAGAACTCCGCCCTGCCGATCCTGGCTGCCACGCTGCTGGCGGATGAGGCGGTTACTATCTGCAACCTGCCGCACCTGCACGACATCACTACCATGATTGAATTGTTTGGCCGTATGGGCATACAGCCAATTGTGGATGAGAAGATGAATGTGGAAGTCAATCCAACCAGCATCAGCACGCTGATTGCACCTTACGATCTGGTCAAAACCATGCGCGCCTCGATCCTGGTGCTCGGACCCATGGTGGCGCATTTCGGCAGCGCCGAGGTTGCGTTACCCGGCGGCTGCGCGATTGGTTCGCGCCCGGTAGATCTGCACATTCGCGGTCTGGAAGCCATGGGCGCGACCATTACCGTTGATGGCGGTTACATCAAGGCGCGCGCGCCTGAGGGTGGCTTGCGTGGTGCACACTTCTTCTTTGATGTGGTGTCAGTGACCGGTACCGAGAATATTCTGATGGCCGCCACGCTGGCCAAAGGTAAAACCATTCTCGAAAACGCCGCGCGGGAGCCCGAAGTAGTGGACCTGGCTGAGTGTTTGATTGCCATGGGTGCACAGATTACCGGGCACGGTACGGACACCATCACCATTGAAGGCGTCGAGCGCTTGCACGGTGCACGTTACTCGGTCATGCCTGACCGTATTGAAACGGGCACTTATTTGGTGGCTGCTGCTGCCACCCGTGGCCGCATCAAGGTGAAGGACACGGACGCGTCGATTCTCGAGTCTGTGCTTCTTAAGCTTGAAGAGGCCGGTGCGCATATTGATACGGGCAAGAACTGGATCAGCCTGGATATGAAAGGCAACCGGCCACGTGCGATTAACTTACGCACTGCACCTTACCCTGCCTTCCCAACGGATATGCAGGCGCAGTTTGTTGCCATGAATGCCGTGGCCGAAGGCACCGGTACGGTAATCGAGACTGTGTTTGAGAACCGCTTTATGCACGTTCAGGAAATGAACCGCATGGGCGCGCATATTTTGGTTGAGGGTAATACCGCCATTGTGACCGGTGTTGAGCAGCTTAAAGGCGCTCCGGTTATGGCAACTGATTTGCGCGCCTCAGCCAGCTTGGTGATCGCCGGCCTGGTTGCCGAAGGCGAGACCATGGTTGACCGCATCTATCACATTGATCGCGGCTACGAATGCATTGAAGAAAAACTGCAGGCACTGGGCGGTATCATCCGTCGTGTGTCGTCATAACGAGAGTTGTCATGAGCCAGAGTCTGACCATCGCGCTGTCCAAAGGGCGCATCCTCGACGATACCCTGCCTTTGCTAAAAGAAGCAGGTATTGAGCCGCTTGAAGATCTGGAGAAAAGCCGCAAGCTGATTTTCTCCACCTCAGACCCGGACGTGCGCTTGCTGATCGTGCGGGCTACGGATGTGCCAACGTATGTAGAACTCGGCGCAGCCGATCTGGGCGTCGCAGGTAAGGACGTGCTGATGGAGTACGGCAGCCAGGGTTTGTATGAGCCGCTTGATCTAAAGATCGCCATCTGCAAGCTGATGACCGCTGGCCCGGTGAATACGCCTGAGCCTACCGGTCGGCTGAAGGTGGCGACTAAGTTCGTCAACGTTGCGCGTCGTTATTATGCCGAGCAAGGCCGCCAGGTTGACGTGATTAAGTTGTACGGCTCCATGGAACTCGCGCCACTAGTGGGTTTGGCCGATAAAATTATCGACGTGGTTGATACCGGCAATACCCTGCGCGCCAACGGCTTAGAGCCGCAGGAAATGATCGCCGATATCAGCTCGCGCTTGGTCGTTAACAAAGCGGCTATGAAAATGAAGCACACCCGCATCAAAGCCTTGATCGACTTGCTTGCGGCGGCGGTAGAGCGTCGCGCTAACTGATTTCCAACTGTTTCTACTATTTCACTGTTGAAGGTACCCCTTATGAACGCGCCGCTGAAAATCGCCCGACTGGACGCCAATCAGAGCGATTTTTCCCAGCATCTGGATGCGCTGCTGGCGTGGGAAGGGGTGTCCGACAAGGCAGTAAATAACCGCGTTGAAGAAATCATTACGGCGGTGCGTGAGCGCGGTGATGCCGCGCTGGTTGAATATACTGCTCGTTTTGATGGTTTGCAGGTCAATAGCATGGCCGGTCTGATACTGGATCGTGCTCGGCTGGAGCTGGCCCTGGAGCGCATTACCGACGAGCAGCGCGCTGCTCTTGAAGTCGCGGCGGAGCGCGTTACGCGCTACCACGAACACCAGCGTCAAGAATCATGGAGCTATACCGAGGCAGACGGTACCGTGCTTGGGCAGCAGATTACGCCGCTGGACCGGGCCGGTCTTTACGTGCCGGGCGGTAAAGCGTCATATCCGTCTTCAGTTTTGATGAATGCGATTCCCGCTAAGGTTGCCGGCGTACCAGAAGTCGTCATGGTGGTACCCACGCCGCGTGGTGAAATCAATGAGTTGGTGCTGGCAGCGGCGTGTTTGGCCGGAGTTGACCGCGTCTTTACGGTCGGTGGCGCGCAGGCAGTTGCGGCACTGGCGTACGGCACGGAAAGCGTACCGCGTGTCGATAAGATTGTCGGCCCTGGCAACATCTATGTGGCCACCGCCAAACGTGCGGTGTTTGGGCAAGTAGGCATCGACATGATCGCCGGCCCATCCGAGATTTTGGTGGTGTGCGACGGTCAGACAGACCCGGATTGGATCGCTATGGATCTGTTTTCCCAAGCCGAGCATGACGAAGACGCCCAGTCCATTTTGTTGTCACCCGATGCGGCATTCCTGGATGCGGTTGAGGCGAGCCTGAATCGTTTGATTGGTGAGCTTGAGCGCGATGCTATCGTGCGAGTCTCGCTGGAAAATCGCGCAGCTCTGATCAAAGTTGATGACTTGTTGCAAGCGTGCGAGCTCGCCAACCGCATCGCGCCTGAACACCTCGAGCTCTCCGTGGAAGACCCCAACGCCTTGTTACCGCTGATTCGTCATGCCGGTGCCATCTTCATGGGGCGTTATACACCGGAAGCGTTAGGTGATTACTGTGCCGGCCCCAACCACGTGCTGCCGACCTCTGGCACCGCGCGCTTCTCATCGCCGCTGGGCGTATATGACTTTCAGAAGCGCTCCTCGGTGATTTTCTGCTCGCCTGAAGGTGCCTCTGAGCTAGGCAAAACCGCTTCAGTCCTGGCACGCGGAGAAAGTCTGACCGCCCACGCACGCAGTGCGGAATACCGGATCAAAACCTGAAAGCTGGAAGTACGAAGCCTTTGGATGTGAGCAGTTATAGCCGGTTCTGAGTCCTCGAATCGGCTTCATGCTTTCAGCTGGGAGCTTCATGCTTCAAGCCTCATTGAAATGAGGATTACCCTGTGAGTCGTTTCTGGAGTCCCTTCGTCAAGCAGTTGGTGCCCTATGTTCCGGGTGAACAGCCGAAAGTCGAAAACCTGATCAAGCTGAATACCAACGAAAACCCCTACGGCCCTTCGCCCAAGGTGGTGCAAGCCATCCAGGCAGAGTTGAATGACAGTCTGCGACTCTATCCAGCACCTAACGCCGATGCGTTAAAAGCGGAGATTGCACGCTATTACGGTGTAAGTACCACACAGGTATTTGTGGGTAACGGCTCGGATGAGGTGTTAGCGCATATTTTTCATGGCCTGTTTCAGCACGGCCAGGCGGTGCTTTATCCGGACATTACCTACAGTTTTTACCCGGTTTATTGTGGGCTCTATGGCATAGAAGCGGCGCCGCAGCCGCTGAATGACGATTTCAGGTTGTCGCTGGCTGATTATCTGCAGCCCAACGGCGGCATCATCTTCCCCAATCCTAATGCGCCCACGGGAGTAGGGATGTCGCTTCAGGACGTCGAGGCTATAGTGCAGGGCAGCCCCGATTCCGTCGTGGTGGTTGATGAGGCGTACGTCGATTTTGGCGGTGAGACGGCCATTGCACTGGTCGACCGTTATCCGAACTTGCTGGTTACCCAGACGCTGTCCAAGTCGCGTTCACTGGCTGGCTTGCGGGTCGGATTTGCGGTGGGTCATGCGGATTTGATTGAGGCGCTGGAGCGTATCAAGAACAGCTTCAACTCCTACCCATTGGACCGTCTGGCCATTGTCGGTGCGGTAGCTGCGTTCCAGGATCAGGCTTGGTTTGAGCGCACTCGCACTGCGGTGATCGATAGCCGTGAACAGCTTAGTGCTGCGTTAATAGAGTTGGGCTTTGAAGTGCTGCCTTCACAGGCTAACTTTGTTTTCGCTCGCCATACGCAGCGCGATGCGGCTGAGCTGGCTCAAGGATTGCGCGAGCAGAAGGTGATAGTGCGGCACTTCAAGTTACCGCGTATCGATCAGTTTTTGCGCATCACGATAGGCACAGAAGTACAAAATCAGGCGCTGATCAGCGCCCTGAAAACCCTGCTCTAATTGTCATTCGGCGGCGCGGAAGCTGGGTCTTACACCCACCTCTGCGCTAAAGCTGATCTCCTCGCCGTTGCGCAGTACACTCAGTTTGATACGGTCGCTCGGCTTAGCGCGAGCCACCTGATTCATTGCCTGACGTCCGCTGGTGGCGGGCTTGCCGTCAATTTGCAAGATCACATCGCCGGGCAGCAAGCCAGCGTTCCAGGCCGGGCCATTGCGGTACAAGCTCGCCACTACAATCCCTTGGCTGATCTCCAGGCCGAATGACTCGGCCAGCTCACGCGTCATCGGTTGCACCTCTACGCCTAACCAGCCACGGATCACTCTGCCGTGCTGAATAATTGCCTGCATCACTTCCACGGCGAGCTTGGCCGGAATGGCAAAGCCGATGCCTTGCGCCGAACCTGCCTGCGAGAAAATCGCGGTATTAATGCCAATCAAATTGCCCTGCGCATCGACTAGCGCTCCTCCGGAGTTACCTTGATTGATCGCCGCATCAGTCTGGATGAAATCTTCGTAGGTATTGAGTCCCAGCTGGTTGCGCCCGGTGGCACTGATGATGCCCATAGTCACGGTCTGGCCCAGCCCAAAAGGATTACCAATCGCCATCACTACGTCACCGATACGCTGTTGATCGCGTGAGTCTATGGTGACCGCCGGCAGGTTGGGCAGGTCGATCTTTAGTACCGCGAGGTCGGTCTCGGGGTCTGTGCCAATCAGCGACGCCAAGGCTTCGCGGCCGTCGCGCAAGGCAACCAGGATTTCATCAGATCCGGCGATAACGTGATTGTTAGTTAGCAGGTAGCCTTGGGAGTTAAGGATTACCGCTGAACCGAGGCTGGACTGGCGTCGTTCAGGATTAGGCAAGGAGTCCGCATAATCGCGTACGCTGGGGTTATCGAAGTTTCGTGTTGCGCCGGCGGCACCTTGTTTGCTGGTATAGATGTTAACAACGGCGGGAGCAGCTTGCTCGACGCCCGTAGCGTACGATATCGGGCCCATATTAGTACGGGTGCCGGTTACTTCACGCAGCACTATGTCGCGGGCGGGTAGGCCTAGCCATTGCGGGTACTGCTGCATGATTACCAGAGCCAACAACACGCCACAAACCACCGGCCAGCCCATACTGCGCAAGAAACTCTTCATCAAACCCTACTCTGAAGTGTGTTGAGCGCCACAGGCACCTTGTTCCGGGGCTACGCTCGATGAGTGCTGTTCGGGATTATTTGTCATGCGGACCTTGCAGCAATCGTTTGCGATCCTTGCCCACGATGGCTCGCAGTATAAAGGGTAACCGCTGATTATGCAGGCGCTGTGCGGCGATTGTTGTATCTGTAGCCCCGACACCGGAAAATAGCCGCTGATTTAGCATCCAGGAGAGCAGCATGGTTGAGCGCAATACGCTGGTGGAATACTGCAATAAGCTGTTGGCGGCAGATGCCTTTCAAGACTATTGCCCCAACGGTCTGCAGGTCGAAGGCAGCGATCAAGTGCAGCGCATCGTGACCGGCGTGACTGCCAGCCAGGCCATGGTAGACGCTGCAGTGCAAGCTAAGGCCGATTTGCTGCTGGTGCACCATGGCTACTTCTGGAAGGGTGAATCAGCGGCGGTAGTGGGCATCAAGCAGCGCCGTTTGCGCGCGTTGCTGGTTAATGACGTTAACTTGCTGGCCTACCACCTGCCGCTGGACGTGCATGCCGAGCTGGGTAATAACGTGCAGCTGGCTAACCTGATGGGCTGGCGCATCACGGGCCCGCTCGAAGTGGGTAATCCGCGCTCAGTCGGTTTGGAAGGCGAGTTGGCTGAGCCACAGAGCGGTGAACAGTTGGCAAAGTCGCTCGCCACCGCGCTGCGGCGTGAGCCGCTGTTTATTGCCGGGCACCAGCGACCCGTTAAGCGAATTGCTTGGTGCACGGGCGCCGCGCAAGGTTATATCGACAAGGCGATCGCTCTGGGTGTTGATGCCTTTATTACCGGCGAAGTCTCGGAGCCAACAGTGCATGCCGCGCGCGAAAACGGCATCCACTTTTACGCGGCTGGTCATCACGCGACCGAACGTTACGGCGTGCAGGCTTTGGGTGAACATCTGGCGCAGGTTTTTGGTGTGCAGCATGAGTTTATCGATATCGATAACCCGGTCTGAGATGCTCAGCAAGAGAACATTCCGGCAGCACGACATCAGCGCCGCGAGCTATATCTTTATAACTTATAGGTATTGATCGGGCGCTTATTAGAATCACGTCTCTTTGTTACAATGCCCTCCAAAATGTGCACCCGGGATCTCATTTCCCCGTTTAACGCGAGTACACCATGCTGGAAAAATTGACCCATCTGAAGCAACTGGAAGCGGAAAGCATTCACATCATTCGTGAAGTGGCCGCCGAATTCGATAACCCGGTCATGCTTTATTCGATCGGCAAAGACTCCGCCGTGATGCTGCACCTGGCGCGCAAGGCCTTTTATCCGGGCCGTTTGCCGTTCCCTGTGTTGCACGTGGATACCGGCTGGAAATTCCAAGCCATGTACGAGTTCCGCGAAAAGATGGTCAAGGAAATGGATCTCGACCTACTGGTGCACATGAATCCCGAAGGCGTAGAGCAGGGTGTTAACCCCTTTACGCACGGTAGTGCTGTGCACACCGATGTGATGAAGACCCAAGGTCTGAAGCAGGCGTTGAACAAGTACGGCTTCGATGCTGCCTTTGGTGGCGCCCGCCGTGACGAAGAGAAGTCTCGTGCCAAAGAGCGAGTCTACTCCTTCCGTGACAAGCACCACCGCTGGGACCCAAAGAATCAGCGCCCTGAACTGTGGAACGTCTATAACGGCAAGGTTCACAAGGGCGAAAGTATTCGTGTGTTCCCGCTGTCCAACTGGACCGAGCTGGATATCTGGCAATACATCTATATGGATAACATCCCCATTGTGCCGTTGTACTTTGCGGGTGAGCGCCCAGTGGTAGAACGCAATGGTTCGTTGATCATGGTCGATGATGAGCGCATGCCGCTGGAGCCGGGTGAAACGCCGATGATGAAACAAGTGCGTTTCCGTACCCTGGGCTGCTACCCGCTCACAGGTGCTGTTGAGTCGACTGCTGCCACGCTGCCAGAAATCATTCAGGAAATGTTGCTGACGCGTACCTCCGAACGCCAAGGCCGGATGATCGATCATGACCAGGCTGGTTCGATGGAAGAGAAAAAGCGACAAGGCTATTTTTAATAGCCTTGTCAGCTTGAAGCCGGAAGCTTGAAGCTTAAAGCGACATGGAGGTCGCGATGGATTTCGAAAAACTTGAAGTGTGGAAGCGCTCAGCTCGGCTTTCGGTCAGTCTGTATAGAAAGATGGTTGGGCACCGCGATTGGGGCTTTCGGGATCAGATAACTCGTTCAGGTTTGTCGATTCCGAGCAACATCGCTGAAGGGATGAGTCGAGACGGCCCCCGCGAAAAAGTGCGGTTTCTGCTCATTGCTAAAGGCTCTTGTGCCGAGTTGCGAACCCAATTGTACATTGGTCGAGAGGCGGAAATGCTGGACCGCGATTTTGCAGGGGAAGCGGTTCAGGAAACGCGTGAGATCGCGGCCATGCTGGCAAGTTTGATTAACACTATCCGTGCTCAAGCAGCGATGGATAACGCGAAATAAATGACTGGCTTTGCTTCAAGCTTTCAGCTTCAAGCTTCCAGCTTTACAGAGTCGAGAATACGCTATGTCGCACCAATCCGATCTAATCAGCCAAGACATCCTGGCCTACCTGTCCCAGCATGAGCGCAAAGAGCTGCTGCGCTTTCTTACTTGCGGTAATGTCGATGACGGCAAAAGTACGCTGATCGGCCGCCTGCTGCATGACTCCAAGATGATCTACGAAGATCACATGGAAGCCATTACGCGCGACTCTAAAAAGTCCGGCACCACGGGCGAAGAAGTGGATCTGGCATTGCTGGTTGATGGCCTGCAGGCAGAACGTGAGCAGGGCATCACCATTGACGTGGCCTACCGTTACTTCTCCACCGCCAAGCGCAAGTTCATCATTGCCGACACCCCCGGCCATGAGCAGTACACCCGCAACATGGCGACCGGCGCTTCCACCTGCGACCTGGCCATTATTCTGATCGACGCACGTTACGGCGTGCAGACGCAAACCAAGCGTCACAGCTTTATTGCTTCCTTGCTGGGCATCAAGCACATCGTGGTTGCGGTCAACAAGATGGACCTGAAAGACTTTGATCAAAGCGTTTTTGACGGTATCTGCAACGATTACCGTGAATTCGCTTCAGGGCTCGAACTGCTCGACGGCAACAGCGTGCACTTTGTACCTATGTCGGCCCTCAAGGGCGACAACGTGGTCAACCGCAGCGAACGCAGCCCGTGGTACACCGGCCAGACGTTGATGGAAATTCTGGAAACCGTCGAGATTGCTGCCGACCGCAATATGACCGATCTACGTTTCCCTGTGCAGCTGGTAACCCGCCCGAACCTGAACTTCCGTGGTTTCGCTGGCACCATCGCGTCTGGCGTAGTGCACAAGGGCGATGAGCTGGTCGTGCTGCCTTCCGGCAAGCGTAGTCAGGTTAAATCCATCGTGACTTTCGACGGCGAGTTGGAAGTGGCTGGCCCCGGTCAGGCCGTTACTTTGACACTGGAAGACGAAATCGACATCTCGCGTGGCGATATGCTGTGCCACGCCGATAATCTGCCGCTGATCGGCGATCAGTTCGACGCCACCTTGGTGTGGATGGCTGAGCAGCCGATGCAACCTGGCCGCAAGTACGATATCAAGCGTGCGACCAGCAACAGCCCGGGTTCTTTCACGCGCATTCATCACCGTATCGACGTTAATACGCTGGATGAGCAGGGCGCCAGTCAGTTGGCCCTGAACGAAATCGGCCGGGTTGAGCTGTCGCTTGAGCGGCCCATCGCGTATGACGACTATCAAAGCAACCACACTTCCGGTTCCTTTATCGTCATCGACCGTATGACCAATGGCACTGTTGGCGCGGGCATGATCGTCGCCAAAGGCGCCAAGAGTCAGCATGCTGCTGGCAGCAGTCAGCACGGTCGCTTGGCCCACGTTACCGCACAGGAACGCGCTGATCGCTTTGGTCAGGATCCGGTTACTGTGTTGTTTACTGGTTTGTCCGGGTCGGGCAAGAGCAGCATTGCTTATGCACTGGAGCGTAAGCTATTTGATGCCGGCCGCGCCTGTTATGTGTTGGACGGCAAAGAGATGCGTCAGGATCTGAGCAAAGGTTTGCCGATGGACGCCGCTGGTCGTGCTGAGAATCTGCACAAAGGTGCGCGTATTGCACGTCAGATGAACGATGCAGGTCTTATTGCCATCGGTGCCTTTGTAGCTCCCACTGAAGAAAGCCGCGCTACCGCGCGTTACATCCTCGGTGAACGATGCCTGCTGGTGTATCTGGATACTCCGATGGACGTTTGTCAGTCACGCGACCCGTCAGGTATCTACGCCGCTAACGTTGCCGATACCATTCCGGGTGTGTCTTTCCCTTACGAGACGCCAGACGATGCTGATTTGGTGCTCAATACTGCGGAGCTAGACCTCGCCGGCTGCGTCGATAAAGTGGTTGGCCTGCTGCGTGAACGCAAGCTGATCTGATGCGGAGCCAGTCATGACGCCAGCAGATATCGACTTTATGCGGCTGGCGCTGGCTGAGGCGCAGCGCGCTGCCGACCGGGGTGAAGTCCCGGTCGGCGCCGTGCTGGTGCAGGACGATCAAGTGATAGGTCGTGGCTTCAATCAGCCGATCAGTAGCAACGATCCGAGCGCCCACGCCGAAATGGTCGCTATACGTCAGGCCGCGACCGCCGCGCAAAACTACCGCCTACCCGGCTCTACCCTCTATGTAACCCTCGAGCCCTGCACCATGTGCGCCGGTTTACTGGTGCACAGCCGTGTTGGGCGCTTGGTGTATGGTGCGCAGGAACCTAAATCTGGCGCAATACTTAGCCGCAGCCAAGTACTTAAGCAGCCGTGGATGAACCATCGGATGCTGGTTGAAGGCGGAGTATTGGCGCAGGAGTGTGGTGAGCTGTTGTCTGGTTTCTTTCGCGACCGCCGCAAGAAAGCTGATAGCGTCTGAGCTGATATCGCGGAGGCCGAGCGGCTCGGTCCTTGTTTCGACATCGCGGTCAAATGCCTTCGGGTAACTGCTCCAAAATCCCGGGTGCCAGATACTGTTCCGTTGATTGCTGACGCGACTCTGACTGCGGCTGCGTGACCCATTGCAGGATGTCGTGATATCGACGGATGTTCTGCACGTAGTGAACCGGCTCCGAGCCGCGCGCATAGCCGTAACGGGTCTGGGTGTACCACTGTTTCTTTTGCAGTAGCGGCAGAAAATCCTTCACATCTATCCACCGATTCGGATCACGGCCGTTCTTTTCGGTCAGCTTTCGCGCATCTTCCAAATGCCCCAAGCCGACGTTGTATGAGGCTAGTGCAAACCAGGTCCGATCGGGCTCAGGAATGTCGGCAGAAATCTGATCGCGCACCCACACCAGGTAGCGCGCGCCGCCCATGATGCTCTGCTGTGGATCGACCCGGTTGGTCACGCCAACAAACTTGGCGGTCGGCAACGTCAGCATCATCAAGCCGCGCACGCCAGTTGCCGAGCGAGCGGTTTCATCCCACAGTGACTCTTGATATGCCATGGCAGCCAGCAAGCGCCAGTCGAGCCCGTATTGATCGCCGGCCTGGCGTAGGAAGGTCTCGTAGCGCGGCAGGCGCGATTGCATGTGTTCAGCAAAGGCGCGCGCGCCAACGTAGTCGAGCACATCTGAGTGGCCGTAAAAACGCTCGATCAATTGATCCAGCGTGCCGTCAGCCTTGATCTCGGCAAAGAAAGCATTTATCGCGTCTAGCAGGGTACTTTCGGGGCGCTGTTTCAATGCCCAAGCCATCGGCTGCTCTTTGCCCAGATCGAAAGCCACACTGACCGCTGGGTAAAAAGCCTGATTAACCACCAGCTCGTTGGAATAAACGACCGCGGCATCTATTTCATCGTCATTGACCAAGCGCAGCAGGTCGACCACTTCGAAGCTGTCCGACTCTTCAAACATTAACTCGGGGTGATCAGCCTGCAGGGCGCGCAGCTCATCGGCCAAGGTGCTGCCCTTGAGCACCATTAACCGCAAGCCATAGAGATCTTCGATGCTGCGTGGTTTGGTGCTGCCGCGGCGATAAACCACTTGTGGCGTCACATTGAGGTAGGGAGTCGCGAAGCGGATTTGTTCCTCTCGTTGCGGATTAACCGTCAGACCCGCAGCGGCCACGTCAGGGCCTTCGTTACTGCCCAATTGCTGATACAAGTTCTCCACGGTGTCAGCGCTTTGCATTTCCAGCTCGACGCCCAGGCTGTCAGCAAAGCGTTTGCTCAGCTCGTACTCCAACCCGGTATCGCCGTTGCGGTCTTGATAGAAGGTGGTGGGCGTATTGCGGGTAATCACCCGCAACTCACCGGCCTCCCGGATATCTTCCAGTTGGGTGGTTTGTTCACAGGCGGTCAGCAGTCCTGCGCACAGGGCAACTGCCAAAGCCGGTAAAAAGAGTTTGCGGGCCGGTTTGTGATGCATGGCGCCAGTATAGGCAAAAGCGTGGCGGGGCAATAGCTCGACCTTCGACCGTGATTCTGGCAAATCTGCGCAAAGCTCACGCACGCCCGGCATGGCCCGTTGGCGCGGCTTGAGGTATCCTATGCGCCTTCCTTTTTCCATTTCCAGCATCTCCGAGGCCGATACCGACATGCATATCCTGCGTGGAGCCCCAGCCCTTTCTGATTTTCGTCGCAGCAAGCTGCTCGCCCTTCTGCAAAACCGCGTCGCCACAGTCAGTGGGGTGTATGCCGAATTCATGCATTTTGCGGAGCTGACCGCCGAACTAGACGAACAGACCGAGCACGTTCTATCGCGTCTGTTGCGCTACGGTCCTTCAGTTGCAGTGGAGGAGCCAGCCGGTGAACTGGTGTTGGTCATGCCGCGTTTTGGCACCATCTCGCCCTGGTCTAGCAAAGCTACCGACATCGCCCGCAACTGTGGCTTAAGTCAGGTTGCCCGGTTGGAACGTGGCGTCGCCTACTACGTCAGCGGCGAGTTCAATGCCGCGCAGCGGGCGGAGCTGGTAGCTGAGCTGCATGACCGGATGACTGAAGTGGCGCTGGCCGATCTGGATGCCGCTGCCGGTCTGTTTGCCCACACCGAGCCCAAGCCCTTCCAGCGGGTTGATGTGCTGGCGGGCGGCCGCGCTGCTTTGGCAGAGGCCAACAACAGCCTGGGTTTGGCGCTGGCGGATGACGAAATCGATTATTTGGTAGATAGCTTCACCGCGCTGGAGCGTAACCCCAGCGACGTTGAGCTGATGATGTTTGCGCAGGCCAACTCGGAGCACTGCCGCCACAAAATCTTTAATGCCACTTGGGATATCGACGGCCAGGCGCAGGAAAAAAGCCTGTTTGGCATGATCAAGAACACCTTCGAGCTGCATCCTGAAGGCGTGCTCTCGGCCTATAAAGATAACGCCGCAGTGATTGAAGGCTTTACTGCTGGTCGTTTCTTCCCAGCGCCGGGCAGCAACGAGTACCGGGCGCACGAAGAGCCGGTGCATATCCTGATGAAGGTCGAGACGCACAACCATCCCACTGCGATTTCGCCTTTTGCTGGAGCCGCCACCGGTTCAGGCGGCGAGATTCGTGATGAAGGCGCTACCGGTATCGGCGGCAAGCCCAAGGCGGGTTTGACGGGCTTTACCGTATCTAATCTGCGTATTCCTGGCTTTACCCATGCCTGGGAAGAAGACAACGGCAAGCCATCGCGCATCGTTACGCCGCTGCAAATCATGATTGAAGGCCCGCTCGGCGGCGCTGCGTTCAACAACGAGTTTGGTCGCCCCAACCTGAATGGTTACTTCCGTACTTTTGAGCAGACCGTTGCATCGCCGCGCGGCCCGGAAACCCGTGGCTACCACAAGCCCGTGATGATCGCTGGCGGCCTGGGTAACATCCGCGCCAACCACGTTGAAAAATCCGAGATTCCGGTCGGCGCCAAGTTGGTTGTGTTGGGTGGCCCGGCCATGTTGATTGGTTTGGGCGGCAGCGCAGCGTCTTCCATGGATACGGGTAGCAGCGCCGAGGATCTGGATTTCGCCTCAGTACAGCGTGAAAACCCGGAAATGGAGCGCCGTTGCCAAGAAGTCATCGACCGTTGCTGGCAGCTGGGTGACAAAAACCCCATCGCCTTTATCCACGACGTTGGCGCGGGCGGTCTATCTAACGCCTTCCCGGAGTTGATCAACGACGGTGGCCGTGGTGGCCGATTTGAGCTGCGCAAGGTCCCGAATGACGAACCGGGCATGAGCCCCTTGGAAATCTGGTCGAACGAATCCCAGGAACGTTATGTAATGGCGGTGCCAAACGCCGACTACGAGCGTTTCGCAGCCCTGTGCGAACGCGAGCGTTGCCCCTTCGCCGTGGTGGGTGAAGCCACTGAAGAACAATTGCTGGTGCTTAACGACCAGCACTTTGATAACCAGCCAGTCGACATGCCGCTGTCGGTCCTGCTCGGCAAGCCGCCGCGCATGCACCGCAGTGTTGAGCGCGAAGCAGAGCAGGGCGACGATTTTGACGCTTCCACTGTTGATCTGGCAGACGCCGCCGAGCGCGTATTACGCCTGCCTGCCGTTGCCAGCAAAAGCTTCCTGATCACCATTGGTGACCGCAGCATTACCGGTCTGGTCGCGCGCGATCAGATGGTCGGTCCCTGGCAGGTGCCGGTTGCGGATTGCGCTGTAACCGCCACCAGCTTCGACGTGAATACCGGTGAAGCCATGGCGATGGGTGAACGCACTCCGCTGGCGCTGCTGGACGCGCCAGCTTCTGGCCGCATGGCAGTAGCAGAAACCGTGACCAACCTGGCCGCCGCGCGTATCGATAAGCTGTCGGACATTAAACTCTCCGCCAACTGGATGTCCGCTGCCGGTCACCCCGGTGAAGATGTACGCCTGTACGAGACTGTTAAAGCGGTGGGTATGGAGTTGTGTCCTGAACTGGGCATTACCATCCCGGTCGGTAAAGACTCCATGTCGATGAAGACCCGTTGGGACGAGGCCGGCACCGAAAAGTCGGTTACCTCGCCTTTGTCATTGATCGTCACGGGCTTTGCTCCCGTACAAGACATTCGCGCCACCCTGACGCCACAACTGCGCCTGGATCACGGCCCAACCGACCTGATCGTTATTGACCTGGGTCGCGGCCAAAACCGCATGGGCGGTTCCGCGCTGGCGCAGGTGTACAACAAAATCGGGCAAACAGTGCCTGACCTCGACGACGCCGAAGACCTCAAGGCGTTCTTTGCCGTCATTCAGGGGCTGAACCAAGACGAAATGCTGCTTGCTTACCACGACCGCTCCGACGGTGGCCTGTTCACCACGCTAGCGGAAATGGCCTTTGCCGCGCGTTGTGGTTTGAACATTAATCTCGATGTGTTCACGCAGGATGCCAAGGCCTTGCCGGCCGTTCTGTTCAGCGAAGAGCTCGGCGCCGTTATTCAGGTAGCCCAGGACGACACCGCCGATGTGCTCAGTCAGTTCTCTGATGCCGGTCTGGAAGAGTGCTGCGCTGTGATTGGTCAGCCGACGGCTGACCCCGCTATCGTTTTCCAGCTCGCGGGTGAAACCGTACTGGAGCATTCGCGTGCCGCTTGGCAACGTGCCTGGACTGAAACCAGCTGGCACATTCAGCGCCTGCGCGACAACGTTGAGTGTGCTGATCAAGAATTTGAAGCCATTGCCGACGACGCCAATCCGGGTCTGCAAGCGCTGCTTGGTTTTGAAATCAACGAAGACATAGCCGCGCCTTTGATTGCCTCCGGCAATCGTCCGCGTATCGCCATCCTGCGAGAGCAGGGTGTTAACGGTCAGGTAGAAATGGCCGCTGCCTTTACTCGGGCTGGCTTTACCGCCATCGATGTACACATGAGCGATATCCTCAGTGGCCGCGTCACGCTGGAAGGCTTCCGTGGTCTGGTGGCGTGCGGCGGCTTCTCGTATGGTGATGTACTGGGCGCCGGCGAAGGCTGGGCCAAATCCATCCTGTTCAACGCCATCGCCCGCGAAGCCTTCACTGACTTCTTTGCTCGCACCGATACCTTCGCCCTCGGCGTCTGTAACGGCTGCCAAATGCTTTCCAACCTGCGTGAGCTGATTCCCGGAAGCGATCACTGGCCGCACTTTGTACGCAACAAGTCCGAGCAGTTTGAGGCACGGGTTGCCATGGTAGAAGTGCAGCCATCTTCATCGATCTTCCTCAACGGCATGGTCGGCTCCCGTATGCCGATTGCCATCGCCCACGGTGAAGGTCACGCCGAGTTTGCCGATAGCGCCGCTGTGGATGCCTGCGAAGCAGCCAACGCGGTTGCGCTACGTTACGTCGATAACCGTGGCCGCATGACCGAGCGTTACCCAGCCAACCCCAACGGCTCCCCGCGTGGCATCACCGGTCTGACCACCCGCGACGGCCGCGTCACCATCATGATGCCGCACCCCGAGCGAGTATTCCGCGCCGTGCAGAACTCCTGGTATCCCGACGACTGGAGTGAAGATGGCGCTTGGATGCGCATGTTCCGCAATGCGCGGGTATGGGTGGGTTAACCCAACAGCATCAATCAGCAGTAGTAGCACAATCCCGGCATCAGCCGGGATTGTGCTTTCTGGCCTGCGCGCGAGCTAAAAATAGGCCATGGACAAAAACCGGCAGGCTGAATTACTCTCAGCTCAAGCAAAGGAATTGCAGTTACCCCGCCTCTCAGGTGGTTTTCAACCACCGTCACGGCAAGGACAGCCAGCACATTCCCTTTCGCTCAATGTAAAAGTTGCTCCAACTTGTCCGTGAAAAGGATAGGGGGATAGCGTGCCTGCTGATCAGCATCAGCCCAGTGGGCTCTGCACCCCGGCAAAGCCCTGACCCAGTACATGCGTATAGATTTGAGTGGTGCGCACATCAGCGTGCCCTAGTAGCGTTTGCACTGTACGAATATCGCTGCCTCGGCGCAGAAGCTCGGTAGCAAAGGTGTGTCGAAAGGTATGGCAGCCAGCGGGCTTGCCAACACATGCGCCGCGCACCGCGATTTTTACCGCTCGCTGTACGCTGCTAACGTGCAAATGGTGGCGAACACCGTTGCCGTCTTCATCAAGGCAAAGATTGAGCGAAGGGAAAAACCACTGCCATTCCAGCGAGCGAGAAGCAGTAGGGTATTTGCGGCGTAATGCGAAGGGCAGGGATACAGGCGCCGAGAAAAACACGTCCTGAGCTTTCCAAGCTGTAGCTATACGTTGCATGCGTTCACGCAAGCTCTCGATCAAAGAGGCCGGTAATAAGGTCGTGCGGTCCTTCCCACCTTTACCATCTCTGACAGTGATGATCTGCTTATCGAAATCGATATCTTTAATGCGCAGGCGCGTTGTTTCAACGACCCGCAAACCGGCGCCATACATTAGCGACGCCATGATCTGATAGGGCTGTGCCAACCGCTCAATGATGTTCATGGCTTCTGTGTGAGTCAGCACTACTGGTAATTTTGGCGGACGCTTGACTCTTATCGTGTCGCCAATATCACCCAAGGGTTGTTCGAGTACGCGCGCATAAAGAAAGACAATGGCATTCAGCGCCAAATTTTGGGTGGCAGCGGCGACCTGCCTCTCGGTTGCCAGCCAACTGAGAAATGCATTCACCTCAGCAGGGCCAAGCTCAAGCGGATGGCGCATTTTATGAAAACGGATAAAGTAACGAATCCAGTACCAGTAGCTTTTTTCGGTTCGGATGCTGTAATGGTTAACACGAATGACCGCGCGAAACTGATCGCGCAAGCGAGGTTTGGGAGATACGCTATCCATGCTGACTCCGTAGCTGTTTATTTATACAGTAGTAATAGATTCATAAAATGTCGAAGTCAAGCGAATACATTTGGATTTTTGGCGAGAGCGGTAAGGTATTGATTTTATTTGAAAAGAATTTTTCAGTTTTGCCGGAAACTCGGAGTTATCTCGAACGCGCGGTTATGTATTAATACCGCGTGCTATCTAATCACTGTTGAACTAAACCGCTGCGCGGGGCTGAGTGGTCGAGGCGCTTATCGGCTTTGCGGGCCACACTTTTGTTTCCACCCACAGTGTGAGGAAACAAAAGATGACACCGCTACGGCAACAGATGATTA
>DRHT01000039.1 GCA_011053055.1 Halopseudomonas sabulinigri
ATGCACCAGGATCATCAATGGAGTTTGTTTACGGTGGCCGGTAAACAACCGTTGAATCATGCTGCACCGCTTTGCCATATAAGCCTGTATGAAGCCGATGCGTTTGCGCGGTGGTCAGAGGCCAGACTACCCACTGAGATGGAGTGGGAGCACGCAGCGCAACAGTTACCTGAACTCAACGGACTATTCGGTGAGGTATGGCAGTGGACCAACAGCGCCTATCTACCTTACCCCGGCTATCAGCCAGCTGCCGGAGCGGTCGGCGAGTACAACGGCAAGTTCATGATCAACCAAATGGTGTTACGCGGTAGCTCCTGCGCTACTCCCCACAACCATAGCCGAACCTCGTATCGCAATTTTTTCCCTGCCGCAACGCGCTGGCAGTTCAGCGGCCTACGTTTGGCTCGCAATATATAGTCGATACTAAAAGCCAAAAAAAGGCCGCCCCGGGTACCCGGGGCGGCCTTTTTAGCTTTTACGCTACCTGCAAGATCAGTAACCCAGAGCGAAATCCTCTGCGGCCATGTCCATTAGGTTGTCAGCGCCAGACAACATAGTCACAACGTGGGTGCGAGTACGCGGCAAAATACGCTGGAAGTAAAAGCGTGCAGTTTGCAGCTTAGCCTTATAGAAAGCCTCTTCAGAGGTGCCTTCCGCCAGCTTGGCCGATGCAACACGTGCCATATCAGCCCAGAAGTAAGCCAGGCAAGCGTAGCCGCTGTACATCAGGTAATCGACTGATGCAGCACCGACCATTTCACGGTCCTTCATGGCAGCCATACCCACCTTCATGGTCAGCTCGCCCCATTCTTTGTTCAACTCCGCCAGCGGTGTAACGAACTCGCTGATGGTTTCGTTACCTTCGTTATTCTGGCAGAACTTGTGCACGATTTTGGTGAAGCCCTTAAGCGCTTCGCCTTGAGTCATCAGTACTTTACGACCCAACAAGTCGAGCGCCTGAATGCCTGTGGTGCCCTCGTACAACATGGAGATACGCGCATCACGCACGTTCTGCTCCATGCCCCACTCAGCGATAAAACCGTGGCCACCGTAGATCTGCACACCGTGGTTGGCTGCTTCAAAGCCGACTTCAGTCATGAACGCTTTAGCGATCGGAGTCAGCAGTGCCAGCAACGCATCGGCCTGCTTCTGCTCTTCGGCGTCCTTACTGTTCTTAACGATATCAACCTGCTTGGCGGTGAAATACACCATGGCGCGATTACCTTCAGCGAAGGCTTTCATGGTCAACAACATGCGACGTACATCAGGGTGAACGATGATCGGATCGGCTGCTTTCTCGGGCTCTTTGGCACCGGTGAGCGCACGCATCTGCAGACGGTCACGGGCGTACTGAATGCCACCTTGGAAACCGACTTCAGCGTGAGCCAAGCCCTGAAGAGCTGTGCCCAAGCGCGCAGTATTCATAAAGGTGAACATGCAGTTCAGGCCTTTATTCGGCTGCCCAATCAGGAAGCCAGTGGCGCTGTCAAAGTTCATCACACAGGTAGCGTTACCGTGGATACCCATCTTGTGCTCAAGCGAACCGCAGTTTACGCCGTTACGCTCGCCGTTCTCGCCGCTCGCGTCTGGCAAGAACTTGGGAACGATAAACAGAGAAATACCCTTGGTGCCGGCCGGCGCATCGGGCAGACGAGCCAGTACGATGTGGACGATGTTCTCGGCCATGTCGTGCTCACCCGATGAGATGAATATCTTGGTACCGGAAATCTTATAGCTGCCATCAGCCTGCGGCTCTGCCTTGGTACGCAACATCCCCAGGTCAGTACCACAATGGGATTCAGTCAGACACATGGTGCCGGTCCACTGACCTGACACTAACTTGGTCAAATAAGCGTGCTTCTGCTCATCAGTACCGTGCTCGTCTATGGTATTCATCGCACCATGAGACAGACCGGGATACATACCCCAGGACCAATTGGCTTGACCGACCATTTCGCTGATCGCCAGACCCAGTGATTCTGGCAGACCCTGCCCGCCGTGGTCGACGTCATGCGCCAAACTCGGCCAGCCGCCTTCAACATACTGCTTATAAGCTTCTTTAAAACCGGTAGGCGTGGTCACGCCCTCGGCGCTCCAAGTACAACCCTCGGAATCGCCACCACGATTCAACGGCGCAATAACCTGCTCGCAAAACTTGGCACCCTCTTCGAGGATAGCGTTGACCATATCTGGCGTCGCGTCTTCGCAACCAGGCAGACTTTGGTAATGCGCTTCATAACCCAGAAGCTCATCGCGAACGAAACGGATATCACGCAGGGGCGCTTTGTAATCAGGCATGGTGCTTGACCTCAACAGTAGTATCAGATGCAGGGGCAGCCGAGGCTGCAGGGTTGGCTGCAAAACAGCACATTCAAACATGTGTTTGAAACATACGTTTACGCCAAATGAAAGTCAACCCCCGCATGAATACCGAGTCATAAATAGTTGTGAACATACAGGAAGGTAAAACTGGCGCGTTTTAGACGAGAAGATAAGGAAGCTAGAACGGCGAACTAGAGATCAGGCGCGCAAATCCAATGCGCCGCTGGGAGCGTCCGCAGTAGCGGCTATGCTGCGGTAAAGCGACAGGTCACGCGGAGCAGAATCTTCAGCAACCGTTTCGTCGCTGGTCGCGGTTTCTTCAGCGCTCTCTCCGTCTTCAGCCGCTTCAGCACGCTCTGCGGATTCAGTTGGAGCGGTCGCTAATTCAGAGCGGGCCTGAGCAACAGCTTGCGCCGCTTGAGCGGCTACTGCCAAGTCCTGCCCTGAAGGTTCTGCTGGTGCGAGTGCGGCGCGGCGTACCTGTTCCATTTTCTCGATGGTCGCCTGCGGGTCTCCCGCTACAGGGGTCGTATCTATACCGACTTCACCGCCGACGGCGTACAAACGACCATCAGGACCGCGGTCGTATTCATACTGCACGGCGCCAGCGTGCTGTCCGCCAGCGGCCATGTGTGCCTGCTCATGGCTGCGTACTTCCCGGTCCCGTGCCGCTAGTTCGCTGACTTCCAGTTGAGTTACCCGCTGTGACTCAGCTTCGGCATCAGCCAGTTGTGCACGCTTCTGTTCTTCCACTTGCTGCTTTAGGGTGACGTCTTTCTGCTCGTCTGGTTTTGCATTGGCGACACCAGCCGAAGCAGTCTGGTCTATTGGAGGGAAACGACTAACGTCTTTTTCAGGCTGCAGAAACTCACTTGCAGGCGCGGTGACGGCCGCCTGCACCTGCACTGGAGGAGAATAGTGGTAGGTGCTAACAGCACCAATACTCATCATAAACGCAGACCTTGGTGGGTCTCATCAATCGACCTTGAAGCCAAGGCCGGCTGATCAGACCGTAACGTCGAGTAATGTGCCCAATACTTCATCAGCAGTATCAATCACAGATGCGCCTGCTTCGGCTTGCTGGCGACCTTGCTGCAGTTCGACCAGGCTATCAACCAAATTAACCGGGCGAGCGCTCTCAACAGGCGCGCTCGACGCAGCTTGACCGGTCGCCGGTTGCGCTGGCGCCGCCTGCGTAGCAGCAGGATCAACAGCGGCGCCGACGCGGGCGATATCAGATGCCGCGTTAGAAACACGATTCTGTCCCTGACGCACACTGTTCAGGCCGGATGAAATCAAGTCAAGGGTAGGCATGGCACAACCTCAGATGTTTAGAAAGCCTGCTTTTATTCAAGCACAAATGGCCAGCATTGAGTATCACCACCGGTCAGTTCAGACCAGCGGGGTGACATCAAGATAGGTCGCCACCGCAGCAGCATCGGCTTTCTGAAGGCGTGGTACACGACCGAGAAACGGCGCTTTAATCAGTTGCTTTAAGGTAGCTAGATTCTCATCAGGGCGGCTCATCTCGGCGTCAACCTGATTAGCTACCCAGCCGGCCAGCTCCAGCCCGTCAGCGGCAATCGCTTCGCAGGTCAGCAGCGCATGGTTGATGCAACCCAACCGCATACCTACCACCAGGACCACTGGCAACTTTAGCTCCAGCGCCAACCCAGACAACAACTCATCATCATTAAGCGGCACACGCCAACCGCCCGCCCCCTCGACCAAGGTTAAATCACGCTGACGGTCGAACACCTGTAAACAGGCGCCAGCCAGCACTTCAAGCGTCAAGGCAGCGCCTTCTTCACGCGCTGCAATGTGCGGCGCGATAGCGGATTCCAACGTTATCGGGTTAATTAGCTCATAGGCCAGTTCGGGCGAGCATTGCGCTTGCAACGCCAATGCGTCTTCATTACGCAAGCCTGCTACTGTGCGCTCACAACCTGCGGCCACCGGCTTAACGGCTGCGGTGCTAAGCCCGCTAGTACGAGCCGCGTACAATAACGCTGCCGCTATGGTGGTTTTGCCAATTTCAGTGTCTGTGCCGGTAACAAAATAACGTTTGGACATGCTCATCTCCCTCAAACTTGATCAAGACCCTTAAACAGCAGTATCTGCGCAACTTGGTAGGTCGCAGGCAAACCCGCCGATTGGCGCCGAGCCTCATAAGCGGCCGTCAAAGCACGCAGCCGCGCGCGGCCTGTTAAGCCGCTCGGCCGGCCTGTATTTAGATTATGGGCACCCAAGGCTTTGAGCTCGTGGGTCAACTCACTGAGCTGGCCGTAGTACAGAACATGCTGTTCAATCTCACAGTGCCAACGCTCAAATCCGGCGTCCGCGAGCATCTCCTGCAACGGCCCTACAGGCATGAACCGATTAACGTGCACGAACCCGTCTACCGCCTGCCACGCGTCACGCAGCTCTCCGAGCGTACCTTCGACCAGCGTATTGAAGGCCATGCAGCCGCCGGGACGCAGCACGCGATACGCCTCGCTCAAGGCCAAGGGCAATTGAGGGCACCACTGCAATGCCAAGCTGGAGAACAACAAATCCTGGCTAACAGAACGCAAAGGCAAGGCTTCGGCGTCCGCTGCGAGCCAGGTGATAGAGCTAGTACTGTGCTCGCGGGCGTAATGCAGCATGCCTTCGGCAATATCCAGCCCCAGCACTGGCTTAGCGAAGTGCTCAGCCAGCGCGCGGGTAAAATAACCCGTACCACAGCCGATATCAGCCAGCTGCTCTACCTTCAATGTGTCCGGCAACCGGCTCAATAAATTGCCGCCCACATTGCGTTGCAGCGCCGCAACTTGATCATAGGTTGCGGCAGCGCGACTGAAAGAAGCCGCGACTTGTTGCTTGTCGATTACCGCGGCATTCATGTTTGCCGAACCCATTCGGCAATCTGCTGCGCCACCCACTCAGGCTGCTCCAACGGCAAGGCATGACTGGCCTCAGGATGCACCCGTACCCGGGCTTGCGGGTTTAGAGCCTGCAACTCAGCCGCTACCGAGGCGGGTACCAGCGCATCCTGAGCGGCCAAACAATGCAATATTGGCTGAGTAGCACGGCGCAAATGAATGCGGTTATCCAGTACCCCAAGCAACGCCAAGTGATTCAAACGCTGCAGCGGATCAGCATCACTCCATTGCAGCTGCTTGGTCAGTTCGCGGGCATCTTCGCTGCCTTGGCAGGCCAACAGCGCAAAGCGTTTGAGAATCCTCTCGGGCTTCTCGCGGGCATCACTGAAAAATGCCTTGAACGTATCAGCGGGCATCGCCTCAGGCCAGTCGGCCCGCGCCGCAAAACAAGCATTACTGGCAATGGTTACAGCGCCGCAAAAGCGCTCGGGGAAGCGCCGTAGCAATTGCACCGCCAGCGTGCCGCCGAGCGACCAACCCATTAGCCAGCCGGGCTCAAGGGAAGCGGCCAGCTGCTCGAGATCCGTTTCCAGACTCGACATCTGCATGGGGGGCAATTCGTGGTTATACACTGTAAATGCCGGCAAACTGGATTGCAGTGCCAGCTGCAGCGGAGCCATATTGGCGGCAGAGAGCGCCCAGCCAGGGAGCAGGTTGATGCTATTCATCAGATAACTCGTGTTTAGACTGTTTTTTAGCAGCTCCGAAATCTTCAGGAATATCTGCCAAAGCGGATTTGAAGGCTTCCAACAACTGCTCCACATCGCTTTCACTGTGCGCAGCGGAGAGGGTAACACGCAAACGCGCAGTGCCTTTTGGTACCGTTGGCGGTCGAATAGCCGTAACCAGAAGCCCCCTTTGACGCAGTGCTGCAGATAGCGCTAAAGCGCGCGCGCTGCTGCCAATTAAAATAGGCTGGATGGGCGTCGGGCTGTCCATCAACCTAAGGCCTAGCTCCGCCGCACCTGCGCGGAAGCGTTCAATCAATCGCTGAAGATGGTGACGGCGCCATTGTTCATCGCGCAGCAATTGCAGGCTCTTAAGCGTTGCACAGGCGACGGCTGGCGGTTGACTAGTGGTGTAAATGTAAGGACGCGCGAACTGGATCAGCGTTTCGATCAGCTCTTCGCTGCCAGCCACAAAAGCACCCGCGGTTCCGAAGGCTTTACCAAGAGTGCCAACCAGTACGGGCACATCATCCAAGCCTAAACCAAAGTGTTCAACAATACCGCCGCCCTGCTCCCCCAAACAGCCAAAGCCGTGCGCATCATCGACCATCACCCAGGCGCCACGGGTACGAGCCTGGGCACACAATTCAGGCAAATTGGCTAGGTCGCCATCCATGCTAAATACACCATCGGTGACGACCAGGGTGTTGCCCACCGCCTTCCCTAATCGCGCAGCAAGGCTAACAGGATCGTTATGCAGATAACGGGAGAAACGCGCACCGCTGAGCAGACCGGCATCCAGTAAAGAGGCATGATTTAAGCGGTCTTCTAACACCGTATCACCCTGCCCGACTAACGCAGTGACCGTTCCCAAGTTGGCCATATAACCACTGGAAAGCAGCAGTGCGCGGGGCCGGCCGGTAAATTCCGCCAACGCTTCTTCAAGCTCGTGATGCGGCGTACTGTGTCCTACCACTAGGTGCGATGCACCGCCGCCGACACCCCAGCGCCGGGCACCCTGTGCAAAGGCTTCTACCACCTCAGGATGATTGGCCAGACCGAGGTAATCGTTATTGCAGAACGCTAAAAAGTTCTCACCATCCACCCGCACACGCACGTCCTGCGGTGCATCCAGCAATGGACGTCGGCGATAAAGGTGGGCTGCCTGGCGCTCGGCCAAGCGGGACGATAAATCGAAAGACACGCAGAACACTCATTCGATGGGATGAAGCGGCAAGCCACAAGCAAGCCGTGCTCACGACCTGCCTGCCTGCCTTGCGCGCGATTGCCGCTTTTAGCTTATAACGTGCAGCGCGCGCTTAGCCCGCTGCCGCATTGCTGATCAGAGCGCTGTCGCGCTGCTCCATCAGAGCCTGTTCGATAGCCGCTTGGTGCACTTCATCATCGTGCTCTTCACGCTCTTCGGGCTTAATACCCAGGCGTTCGAACAGACGCATATCCTTGCCGGCCTGCGGATTAGCCGTGGTCAACAAGCGTTCGCCGTAGAAGATCGAGTTAGCGCCAGCAAAAAAGGCCAATGACTGAGTTTGCTCGTTCATTTGCTCACGTCCGGCCGACAAGCGCACATGGGACTTGGGCATCATGATGCGTGCGACCGCCAAGGTGCGTATGAAATCGAACGGGTCAACATCTGCCTCATTCTCCAGCGGCGTACCCTTGACCTTAACCAGCATGTTGATCGGCACGCTTTCCGGGTGCTCAGGCAAGTTAGCCAACTGAATCAACAAGCCAGCGCGATCTTCTACCGACTCCCCCAGACCCAGAATACCGCCTGAACAAATCTTCATGCCGGCATCACGCACATAAGCAAGCGTTTCCAGCCGATCACCGTAGGTACGAGTAGTAATGATGTTGCCGTAAAACTCAGGCGAGGTATCCAGGTTGTGATTGTAATAATCAAGTCCGGCGTCAGCCAAGGCAGCGGTCTGCTCTTTGGTCAGTTTACCCAGCGTCATGCACGTCTCTAACCCCATGGCACGTACGCCACGAACCATTTCTAGCACGTACGGCATGTCTTTTTCGGAAGGGTGTTTCCAGGCAGCGCCCATGCAAAAACGGGTCGCGCCAATATTCTTGGCTGCAGTCGCCTCATCCAGCACCTTCTGCACTTCCAGCAGTTTCTCTTTTTCCAGGCCAGTATTGTAATGGCCGGACTGCGGACAGTACTTGCAATCTTCTGGGCAGGCGCCGGTCTTGATCGACAGCAGCGTGGAGACCTGAACGCGATTCGGATTGAAGTGTTCACGGTGCACGGTCTGGGCACGAAACAACAGGTCATTGAATGGCATATTGAACAACGCCATTACATCAGCGGGCGCCCAGTCATGGCGGGTCACGGAAACTGTCATGGATACATGTCCTTTGATCATTGCTAGGGAACCCTGAAGGGTTCAATCTATGCCGAGCATAATAGCGACGGCACGGAGGCTGTCAACCATTGAAAGAACCCAAGGTTTACAACTGGTTAATTAACAACCTATCCGCTTATTGCCTGCTATGCGGTTTGAAAACCCGGCATCGCGAGCCAACGCTGTGTAGCGGATGCTTGGCTGACTTGCCCTGGTTGCACGCGTATTGCCGCCAGTGCGCCCTCCCCCTCCCGCAAGCCGATAGCCTGTGCGGTCAATGTCTTAATCGACCGCCACCGTTCGTTTACGCCACTGCACCTCTGCTTTACCGCTTTCCCGTTAACTCGCTTATCCCGGCATTTAAGTATCACCGCCAAGCAGCGTACGGCAGGTTGCTCAGTCAGCTGATGATTCTCGGTTTAAGCGACTATCTGGAACAGCACCCGGAACGTCGTCCAGAGCTATTACTAGCCATGCCCATGCACCCCACACGTCAATCGCAGCGCGGTTACAACCAGGCTTTTGAACTAGCGCGCCCCGTCTCCCGCGCGCTGGGCATCACGCTGCAGCAGAATGTTTTACAACGCAGCCGCGCTACTCAGACCCAGCAAGGCCTAAATGCACAAGAGCGACGGCGCAACCTTGCAGGCGCCTTTCATTGTTCCAGCCCCGCGGTTGTCAAAGATCGCGACATTGCGCTTATAGATGATGTTATGACGACCGGCTTCACCGCTGCCGAAGCCAGCCGTACTTTGTTGAGTGCCGGCGCTCGCTCCGTGCAGCTCTGGTGCGCCGCCAGAACGCCGTAGCAGGCCTTAAAATATCGCGATTGCCAGTCGCCCCCCAAATTGTGACACCATAGATACCCCTTACAGATGCAGGCGAACCGGTTATGGACGCGCACCATCCCTTTGCTTTGCTGACTCCCGATACCGTGCTGGATGCGGTCGAATCGCTCGGCTTTGTCTCAGACGCCCGCACGCTTACGCTCAACAGTTACGAAAACCGGGTATTTCAGGTCGGTATAGAAGATGCTCAACCACTGATCGCCAAGTTCTATCGCCCCGCGCGTTGGAGCGATGAGTCTATTCTGGAGGAGCATCAATTCTCTCTGGAGCTGGTCGAACGCGAGATACCGGTGATTCCGCCCATGCAGATCAATGGCGAAACCCTGTTTGAGTTTGCCGGCTTCCGCTTCAGCCTGTTCAAGCGTTTTGGAGGACGGGCGCCTGAGTTTGATGATCCCGACCACCTGCTAATGCTCGGTCGCTTGGTCGGCCGACTTCACGCCGTCGGCGCCATGCGCCCATTCGAGCATCGCCCGGAGCTGACAGTGCAAAGCTTCGGCATCGACAGCCTGGAGTTTCTGCGCAGTACCAACGTGGTGCCCGCTAGCCTGCAACCAGCCTATTTTTCCGTAGCGGATGATCTGTTAAAGGTAGTAGCCCAGCGCTTTGCGGATCACCCCTGCAGCACCATTCGCCTGCATGGCGATTTGCATGTCGGCAACCTGTTGTGGCGCGATGAAAGCCTCTATATGGTCGACCTGGATGATTGCCGCCAGGGCCCGGCGATTCAGGATTTGTGGATGGTATTGTCTGGAGAACGTGACCAGCGCCAAGCCCAGCTGGCCGAACTGGTCGATGGTTACAACGAATTCCATGATTTTGATCCAAGCCAAATAGCACTGATCGAAGCGCTGCGCAGCTTGCGGCTGATCAACTACAGCGCCTGGCTGGCACGGCGCTGGGATGACCCGGCCTTCCCCATGCATTTTCCTTGGTTCGCCAGCGAGCGCTACTGGGCAGATCAGATACTCACGCTGCGCGAACAACGCGCTGCCATGGATGAGCCTGCGCTGCGGCTGTTCTGATCTGACTGCATAAAAGATATCAATGGCCGTTCCCTCAGCGGACTCGAGCCAATACACTGCTTCGCGTTCAAATTTGAGGTGACGTCCATGTCCGAGATACTGCTTGATCAACGCAACCTGGCCTTCGAACTCTACGAAGTGCTGGATGCCGAAGGCCTGACCCAGCGTCCGCGCTTTGCCGACCACAACCGGGAAACCTTCGATGCGGCCATTGGCACCGCCCGCACCATCGCAGAAAAGCTGTTTGCCCCGCACAACCGTAAGAGCGATGAGAACGAGCCCAAATACGTAGACGGCACCGCCGAACTCATTCCCGAGGTTAAGCCAGCCGTAGACGCCTTCCTCGAAGCCGGCTTCCTCAATGCAACGCGCACCTTCGAGCAAGGCGGCATGCAGATGCCCAACCTGCTATCGCAAGCCTGTTTTGCGCATTTCCAATCAGCTAACGCAGCCACCTCGTCCTACGCAATGTTGACCATGGGCGCAGCCAATCTGATTGAGAACTTCGGTACTGATGAGCAGAAAGAGCGTTTTCTGCAGCCGATGATCGAAGGCCGTTTCTTCGGCACCATGGCGCTGACCGAGCCACATGCTGGCTCCTCGCTGTCCGACATCCGCACCAAAGCCGAACCGGCCGATGACGGTAGCTACCGTATCAAGGGCAACAAGATTTTCATCTCCGGCGGCGATCACCCGCTGTCCGATAACATCGTGCACATGGTTTTGGCCAAGCTGCCCGACGCGCCACCCGGCGTAAAAGGTATTTCGCTGTTCATCGTGCCCAAATTTTTGGTCAACGATGACGGCAGCCTGGGCGAGCGCAACGACGTCGTCCTGGCTGGACTGTTCCACAAGATGGGCTGGCGCGGTACCACCTCCACGGCGCTAAACTTCGGCGACAAGGATGGCTGCGTCGGTTACCTGATTGGCAAGCCGCACCAAGGCCTGGCCTGCATGTTCCAGATGATGAACGAGGCACGCATCGGAGTAGGCATGGGCGCAGTGATGCTCGGCTACGCCGGTTACCTGTACTCACTCAACTACGCGCGTGAGCGCCCTCAAGGTCGCCTGCCCGACGGCAAAAATCCATCCGCGCCGCAGGTCGCCATCATTGAGCACACTGACGTCAAGCGCATGCTGCTAACCCAGAAAGCCTACGTTGAAGGCGCTTTTGATCTTGGACTCTACGCCGCACGACTGTTCGACGATACCGAAACGCTGGAAACTGAAGCCGAGCGCAAGACCGCACTGCAACTGCTCGATCTGCTGACCCCGATCGTCAAGGCATGGCCTTCCGACTACTGCCTGAAAGCCAACGAACTGGCGATCCAGGTTCTCGGCGGCCACGGTTACACCCGCGAGTATCCGGTCGAGCAGTACTATCGCGACAACCGCCTGAATCCAATCCACGAAGGCACCAACGGCATCCAGTCACTGGATCTACTGGCTCGCAAAGTAGTGATGAATAACGGCGCGGCTCTCAAGCAGCTGTCCGAGCTGATTATGGCCACCTGCAAGCAGGCCGCCGCGCATCCAGAGCTGAACGACTTGCGCGAGCCGCTGGAAAAGCTGTTGGCACATCTTGGCAAGGTCACAGTTGCTCTGTTGGGTGATTTGGGCAACGGCAAGGTAAACGAGGCGTTAGCCAACTCTGCACTGTACCTAAAAGCTTTTGGTCATATGGTTATCGGCTGGCGCTGGTTGCAGCAATCAGTACATGCGCAGAACGGCCTAAATAAAGGCCTTGAAGCAGACCAAGCCTTTTACCAAGGTAAGTTGCAGGCTGCGCGCTACTTTTTGCTTTGGGAAGTGCCTTCCTGTCATCACGACCTCAACGTGCTGGAAAATCGTGACCTGACTTGCTACGAAATGCAGGACGAATGGTTCTGATGGCGTGACCCGCTACTGATCCGTTGCATCTCAGCAGGCCACCTCACAAAGGTGGCCTGCTGCGTTTCATAACCTAGAAACTTTTGGCGCTCGCATCAGTCAGCTTCCCAAGTGCTAGCCGGACGGCTACCCTTCAGGTCAGGACACATCAGGATCACCTTTCATGCCGCGCTTTTTTTTATCCTTCGTTCTCTGCGTTTTTTTAAGTACCGGGGTGCTAGCTCAAGAGGCGCCGACCGGTGACGACCTGCAACAGCGTATGGAAACTGTCAGTGCCAACATCGAAACACTGAATAACAGCTCACTACCCGAGCCGGACAAGCGCGAGCTGAGCGAGATATACCAAAACACCTTGAACTACCTGAAACAGCTTGAGCAAACCCAAGCTGACCAGGAGGCGTTGCAAAAAGAGATAAGCGACGCGCCACGTGCGACCCAAAGTATTCGTGCGCAGCATAACCAACTGGCAAAACGCAGCACCAATACTCGCCGCGACGAGCTGGAAGGTATGGAGCTGCACGCGCTAGAGAATCGGCTGGGTGAACAGGCCAATCAAATGTTCACCTGGCAAAACGAGTTAACCAACGTCAATTCCGACCTAATTGCCGCGCAAACCCGGCCTGAGCGCACTCAAGCCAGCGTCTCAGAGAATCAGAAGCGCGCGCAAGCAGTCAGCGACCAGCTACGTTCATTACAGCGCCAACAGCAAACCCAACAAAGCCGTGCGCGCGTTGATATGTTGCAGGCCGAGCAACAGTATCTGAATGCCGCCAATGACCTGCTGCGGCAAAGACTCTCCGGCAACAATGCTCTGCAAGACCTCGCCACGCAAAAAAAGAACCTGCTGAGCCTGCAAATCCGCCAGATTGAGGACGACCTGCAGATCCTACAAGAAGTCATCAACGAGAAACGCCGCAGCGCTTCAGAGAAAGCCGTGAGTGATGCTACCCAACCTCAGGATAGCCAGAATCAGGTGCTACAGCAGCAAAGCGCAATCAATCGGCAACTGAGTGAAGAGCTACTTTCCGCCACCGGCGAAATTGGCGATCTGACCCGCAGCAACATCGAGACCAAACAACAATTCGAGCAACTGAGCCAAGTCGACAAAGCGCTCGAACAACAGATTGATGTACTCGAAGGCAGCCTGCTGCTGTCACGTATTTTGCACCAACAGAAGAACTTGCTACCTAAGGTCAGCATTGACAGCCGCATCGCCGACCAAATCGCCGATTTGCGCCTACGCCAGTTTGAGCTCAATCAATTAAGCCAAGACTTAACCAACCCCGATGCCTTTCTGAATGAATTACTGCTACAGATCCCGGTACGCCAGCGCGATGCGCTGCGGCCAGGGCTTGAACAGATGGTAACCAGCCGGGTAACGCTGGTTGAGCAACTGAACACCAATATCAATACCTTGATCAATCTGGCTATCAGCTTGCAGATAAGCCAACGCCAACTGCAGCAGTTGAGCTCCGACCTCAAGCGCACCATCGATGATCAGCTGTTCTGGGTAGCCAGCAGCAAGCCGCTGGACAAGAGCTGGCTGATCAACTTTCCGAATCAAGCCAAGAACCAGATCGACAGCCTGCATCTCAAGCAGGTGGCGCGTAACCTGGCGACCACACTGAAACAAAATTACCCGTGGGTCATATTATTTGGCCTCTTCCTCGCCGTATACCTGTGGCGCCAACCCAGCCTGCGCCGCCGGCTCAATACCCTGCACGATGAAGTGGGGCACTTCCGCCGTGATAGCCCATGGCACACGCCCCGTGCGCTAGCGCTGACAGTAATGATCATCAGCCCCATCCCGCTGGCACTGCTGTGTCTAGGCCTGATGATGCACTTGGGCCAGGACCCGGTCATGCCTTACCTCGGGCTGGCACTACTGAAAGTGAGCCTTGCCTGGTTTGTACTGCATCTGCTTTATCGGGTACTCGATCACCGCGGCATTGCTGCAAGGCACTTCAAATGGGCTGAGAGTCTGGTGCAAAGACTGCACACGCTGGCCCGTCGACTCGCCTGGATTTTGCTGCCGCTGGTGCTAGTGCTTGGCCTGCATGGCGCGCTGCCATTGGATGCCGGTGGAGATGCGCTAGGACGAGCGACCATGCTGATAGGCATGTTTCTGTTAGCGGGGCTGCTGGGTCGTCTGATGTGGCGCAGCGAGCCGCTGTATCACTCACGCGTATTGCACTTCAGTGCCACTGCGGTACTAATCTTGGCGCCATTGCTGCTGGCCGGTATCACCATCTGGGGTTATCACTACACTGCGGTCAAACTGGCCGAGCGCTTTATTGATAGCCTGTATCTAATCGTTTTGTGGATGTTGGTTGAAGGGACCGTGGTTCGCAATCTGAACGTTGCTGGCCGCCGCCTTGCTTATCAGCGCGCGGTGAGCAAACGCCAAGCCGCCGAGGCTCGTGAGGGCCAGGAGGGCGAGGTAGCTGCGGTCGAGGTGCCCGAGATGAATATTCAGCAGATAAATCAACAATCCCTGCGTCTCGCTAAACTGGCTCTGGTAATCATCTTCAGTGTTGGGCTTTACTTTACTTGGGCCGATTTGATCAGTGCCGCTTCCTATCTGGAGTCCGTCACACTCTGGCAGTACGAAGGAGACGGCATCAGCTCGGGTGACTCGGTCCCCATCAGCGCCGGCGACATTCTGAGTGCTGTAGTCACCCTGATTCTGACTTTCACCTTGGCACGTAACCTACCCGGCCTGCTGGAGATATTAGTGCTCTCGCGTATGGAGCTACGCCAAGGCACCAGCTACGCAGTGACCACCCTACTAAGTTATGTGATTGTCGGTTTTGGCCTGGTCAGCGCCCTTTCGTCTTTGGGCGTCAGTTGGGACAAATTACAATGGTTGGTCGCGGCTCTGGGTGTGGGTCTCGGTTTTGGTCTACAAGAAATTTTCGCCAACTTCATTTCTGGTCTAATTATTTTGTTTGAGCGCCCGGTGCGTATCGGCGACGTGGTCACCATAGGACCACTGTCCGGCACCATCAACCGCATACGCATCCGCGCCACCACCATTACCGATTTCGACAATAAGGAAATCATCGTTCCGAACAAAAACTTCGTCACCGAGCAGATTATCAACTGGTCCCTGCAGGACACCATTACCCGCGTCATCATTAAAGTGGGCGTTGCCTATGGCTCCGACGTGGCAAAGGTCCGCGAGTTATTGATGCAAATCGCAAAGAACAATCCGCGGGTTCTGAAGGACCCTGAACCATTGGTGTTCTTTCTCAACTTCAGTGATAGCACGCTGGAGCATGAGCTGCGCATTCACGTGAAAGAACTCGGGGACCGCAATCAGGCTATCGACGAGATCAATCGTGAAGTGGATCGGCTGTTCAAGGAAAATGGCATCGAAATCGCCTTCCGTCAGCTGGATATCAACCTGCGCGACAGTAAAGGCCTGGAAAAACTGGTACACCGCTCTCGCATAGAAGATTCCGAGACCAGTGAAAACTTTGTGCAGGCTCCGCAAAAGAGCAAGGATCAGGACCCCACAACGCCAAACGACGTCAGCAGTGACGCCGAACCCGGCGGCGGTTCACCACCACTCTGAACACAGCCTGTGAGCGGTTGCTGCATCTTGCCGAGCAGCAACCGCCAGGCGCAAAATACCCGCCTTCTACTACCTCGCTGAGTCATCCGCCATGCCTAGAGCTGCCGAACTAAAAAAAGGCCATATCGTCCAGATCAACAACCAGCCGTACATCGTCAGCCATATTGAGGTGAAAAGCCCTTCTTCACGCAGTGGCACCACTTTGTATAAGGTGCGATTCAACCATGTGCAGACCAAACAGAAACTGGACCAAAGTTTGACCGGCGACGACATGCTCAGCCCTATAGACTTCCAGAAGCGGCAGATGCAGTTCCTGTTTCAGGACGCCGACGGTTATACCTTCATGGATAACGAAGATTTCGCCCAGTTCACGCTCAACCCCGATCAACTTGAAAGCGAAATAGATTACATTTTTGACGGCATTGAAGGCCTGTATGGACTGGTGGTAGAAGGCAACTTGGTCGGCATCGAGCTACCCGCCGTAGTAGAAATGGCAATCGAAGAAACACCGCCCGCAATCAAAGGTTCTTCCGCCAGCGCCCGCACCAAGACCGCCCGATTTGCTACCGGCCTGGAAATTCAGATCCCTGAGTATCTGGAAACGGGCGAAGTGGTGCGCATCAATACCGAATCAGGCAAATTCATGTCACGGGCCTGATCTGCCCTAGTACCTCCCCTCGCACTAGCCCTGTCCAAGCCGATCCATCCGGGCCGGCTTTAACCGCAACCGCGGCGTTGTGTTTTTAGCAGCAATAAACCAGAATACGACTGATTTTTATTTAGATGTATATCTTCTATACCTCGCCCTGCTGGCGGGCAGCCACCACTGCTCGCGGGAAGCGGGATAAATGCCGCGCAAATATCGCCAATTCTGAAAGGACAGGGCTCCCTCACCATGAACGTCAAAGCCTGGTTTTTGGTCCACAAGTGGACCAGTCTTGTCTGCACGCTGTTTCTGCTACTGCTGTGCATTACCGGACTACCGCTGATCTTCCACGAAGAAATTGACCATTTTTTTGAAGAAGAAACAGAAGCGCCGCCGATGCCGGCAGACACTCCTCAAGCAAACCTGGATCGCATCGTCGATGCCGCGCTGAGCGAGCGACCCGACGCAGTGATCCGCTTTATGTTCTGGGACAACGAAGAACACCCCAACATGAGTTTTGTCTCCATGGCAAAAAGCATGGATGCACCACCAGATGAATTCATCTCACTGGTCATAGATTCGCGCACCGCAGCGCTGCTGGATGCGCCAGAGCCAGATCGCGGTTTCATGTACATCATGTTCAAGCTGCACGTTGATCTTTTTGCTGGTTTGCCAGGCATGCTGTTTCTCGGCTTCATGGGCTTGCTGTTCGTGGTCGCTATCATCTCTGGACTGGTGCTCTATGCGCCCTTCATGCGCAAACTGGACTTCGGCACCGTGCGGCGCCAGCGCAGCTCTCGTTTAAAATGGCTCGATCTGCATAACTTGCTCGGTGCGGTGACAATGGTCTGGGCATTGGTGGTGGGTCTGACCGGCAGCATCAATACGCTAAGCCCGCTCGTGATCGGATACTGGCAACAGGATCAGTTCGCTACGATGGCAGCAGACTATCAAGACCAGCCAGCCCCGCAGAAACTTGGATCGCTGCAGGCCTCAGTGAATACCGCAGACGCCGCGATACAGAATATGCACATGAGCTTCATCGCCTGGCCCGGCAGCCAGTTTTCCACCAAGCACCACTACGCCATTTTCTACAAGGGTGATACGCCGCTGACCGCGCGCCTGTTGCAACCCGTGCTGGTGGATGCGCAAAGCAGCAAACTGCTGCCACCAGAGCCCACGCCCTGGTACGTGACTACCCTGCTAATGTCGCAGCCACTGCACTTTGGCGATTACGGCGCAATGCCGCTGAAAATAATCTGGGCCTTGCTCGATCTGGCCACCATAGTGGTGCTTGGCTCCGGGTTATACCTCTGGCTGGGGCGCCGCAGCTCCACCGCACGCCGGGTAGCAGAAGTGAAGAGTGGCGGTCTGGCCGAGGAAGTGAACGCATGAGCAGTAATCGCAAAACCCTTTGGCAGATATTCCGTGCCCCCTTGCTGCTGGGGTTGTTGAGCCTGACAGGCCTGATCGGCGCACTGGTCGGCGATGGGCTGTTCGACCTGATCTCCTGGGCAACTCTCGGCAGCGCTTTGGCGGTTATCGCTTGGTATTGGGCAAAACCAACCGTATAAAGGGCAGCATCTTTTTCGTTTACCGCTCATGGAGTACCGCATGTCCCAACAGCCGCACATCATCGAACCCGCTGCAGCCGCCACCAGCTGCGTCATTTGGCTGCATGGCCTGGGCGCAGACTGCTTCGACTTTGTTCCCGTAGTGGATGCCCTGAAACTACCGCAAAACCACGGCGTGCGTTTTGTATTTCCACAGGCGCCTACCCGTCCGGTCACTATCAACGGCGGTATGCCTATGCCCAGCTGGTATGACATTCTCGGTATGTCGCCGGCACGCGCTATCAATCAAGCGCAGTTAGATGAATCCGTCGCCACGGTCAAAGGCTTGATCGCCGATCAACAGGCCAAGGGCATCATGCCCAGCCGCGTTATTCTGGCTGGCTTTTCGCAGGGCGGCGCCGTAGTGCTCAGCACCGCCATACAAAACGCACTGCCTCTGGCCGGCGTGATGGCGCTATCGACTTACGGACCCAACCTCGGTGAACTACTGCAACAGACCAAAAATGCGCCCAAGCTAGCGATCTTCTGCGCACACGGCCGCGGCGATGACGTGTTACCCATGAGTATGGGGCGTGAAGCACACGACCTATTAGAAGCGGCTGGGCATACCGCCGAATGGCACGAATACCCAATGGCGCACGAAGTCTGCCCGCAGGAAGTTGCCGACATTCGCGATTGGCTGACAGCACGCCTCGGACTCTAGCAGCCCGTCTCACCTGATCAAAAAACAACCGCCTCAAGGCTTCGCTAACGCGCGGCCTTGCTTTACACTGGCGCATCATTTTTTGTTCACATAACCGAGAGACGCCTGTGCTCAAAGCACTGAAGAAGCTGTTAAATAAGCCAGAAGAGCAAGCCGCAGCCCCTGCCGCACCCATACCGGAACAGCAAGAACGGCCCAGCAAAAAGGCTGATCAGTCCGCCGAAAAAAGCCACCCATCACCGCGTGCGCAAAGTGCTGTTGCGGAAGAAAAACTTGCGCCAGAGAAACCTCGCCCACCGCGCCAAAAGCCCGCAGACGCTGCTCCCGTCACACCTTGGAGCATTGCTGACTTTCAGGTTGAACCGGCTGAAGGCAAGACTCGCTTCCACGACTTTCCGCTGCCCGATTCCGTCATGCGGGCCATTCAGGAGCAAGGCTTCAGCTACTGCACGCCGATTCAAGCTGCCGTACTCGGCAACACCCTAAAGGGCCACGATGCGATTGGCCGCGCACAAACCGGTACCGGCAAAACCGCCGCCTTCCTGCTATCGACCATTACTCAGTTACTGGAAACGCCAGCACCGGACGAACGTTTTATGGGCGAGCCGCGAGTATTAATCATCGCGCCAACTCGTGAGCTGGTCATGCAGATCGCCAACGACGCTGAGGGCCTGACCAAATACTGCCCACTGAATGTCATGGCCTTTGTGGGCGGCATGGACTACGACAAACAGATCAAACAGCTGGAGAAGAAGTACTGCGATATTTTGGTTGCCACCCCCGGCCGCCTGCTCGACTTCTGTAACCGTGGCGAGGTACATCTGGATCTGATCGAGGTGCTGATCCTCGACGAAGCCGATCGCATGCTCGACATGGGCTTCATTCCACAGGTACGCCAGATCATCCGTCAGACCCCGCGCAAGGGCGAGCGTCAGACGCTGCTATTCTCCGCTACCTTTAGCGATGACGTAATGAACCTGTCGCAGCAGTGGACAGTAGACCCGGCGATTGTTGAGATCGAACCCGAACGCCCAGCCTCGGAGAACATCACTCAGAAGGTCTACGCGGTCAGCGGCAAGGATAAATACAAAGTACTCTATAACCTGGTCACCCAATTAGAGCTTGAGCGCGTCATGGTGTTTGCCAACCGTAAAGACGAGGTGCGCCGTGTGCAGGAGCGGCTGGTACGTGATGGCATCAACGCCGCGCAACTGTCCGGAGATGTGCCGCAGCAAAAGCGCGTACGCACACTGGACAACTTCCGCGAAGGCAAGCTGCGCGTACTGGTTGCCACCGACGTGGCCGGGCGTGGCATTCACATTGACGGCATCAGCCATGTGATCAACTACACCCTGCCGGATGATCCGGAAGACTACGTACACCGTATTGGCCGCACCGGCCGCGCCGGCGCCAAAGGCACCTCAATCAGCCTGGCCGGTGAAGACGATGCCTTCCAAATACCGCCGATTGAAGAACTCTTGGGCGGCAAACTGACCTGTATACCGCCGGAAGAGAATTACCTCGAGCCAATCCCGCAGCGGCATCAGTCCGCCGAAGAGAAGGCTGCCAGCGACGCTAACGAGGCCGAGCAGGCGAATGCCGCAGCTGCCAGTCGCAAACGCGCTTCTGGCCGCCGCGATCGTCCCCAAGGGCGACGTTAACCGTATTCAGCCTCAGACCGCACTCATCAGGTCTGAGGCTGCGTACTTCCCGGCACCCTCAATACCTTCCTCAATGTACGATAGGCGTTAACTCGCCTATGCCGCTGCGCTAAAGGCATGGCGAGGCCGCGCCTGCAGAACGGCGGCGAGTCAGATTGGAACGGGGAGAATGCAGTAAAAAAGGCGTAAATAGAGTAGATCCGCCTACTTTTTACGCAACCGGGCCAATGACTATATCGCGCTTTTTCCAACCCTGCCCAGCCCCATTCGTCTATTTCAGGCTTTTTCAAAAATATGCTCTGAGCACGCTTGTGAAGGTCATATTTTTTGCGTTATACCTCGCTTAACCGGCCCACGCCAACAGGTGATCCTCTGATACCCGTTGGCTTGCGAGTCGGCCTTGCGGACTGCCAGGCGCAGCTCAGGCGCCTGATACAGACCAAGTGTCCCGGCCCTTGCGAGGTAATAGCATATGGAAGCGTGCGGACCTACCGAACACACCTTCTACGTCCTTGATACCAACGTTCTCATCCACGACCCAAATGCGTTGCTGAATTTCGAAGAACATCACGTCGTCATCCCCATGACCGTTCTCGAGGAGCTCGACAAACTCAAGTCAGGCAAGACCAGCATTGCCGCCGACTGCCGCCAGGCTATCCGGCTAATCGACAAGACCCTTGGTGTAGCACCGCCGGATCAGGTGGAACAAGGCGTCCCCATTGAGCGCGGCAAGTTGGGGCCGAACGGCACCCTCGCCATCCTTATGGAAAGAACCGCCATCCCCGCACACTGCCTGCCCAACGATCTCAACGACAACAAGATCATCAACCAACTCTGTCATCTACAGAATCGCTACTCCGATGGTCGCATCGTTTTGGTTTCCAAAGACATCAATATGCGCCTCAAAGCGCGTGGCTGCGGCATTGATGCTCAGGATTACCATACCGATCAGTTGCTCGATGACATTGACCTGCTGGCGCGCGGTTATCATCAGATTGAGGGCTCCTTCTGGGATCGAGTCAATAAAGTAGAAACCCGTCAGCTGACCGGCCAAACGCTGCACAACGTGCAGTTGACCGACAACTTGCCAGCATTACACCTGAACGACTTCATCATTGATGACCAAGGATTCATCGGCTGGGTGAAAGCCATCGACGGAAAAAACCTGAATATTCGGGACCTGCATCAGGAGCCGCTGTTGCACCAGGAATGCTGGGGACTGAAGCCCCGTGACATCTTCCAGGCACTAGCAATG
>DRHT01000040.1 GCA_011053055.1 Halopseudomonas sabulinigri
ATCTCATACTGGTCGGGCTGCTCGCTTTTGTCGCCGCCTGCTCTTCTAATAAACCTGTGATCGACGAGTCGCTCAGCGAGTCAGAGCTATACCGCAAGGCGCAAACTGATCTGGACGCGGAGAACTTCAGCCCCGCTATCGAGACCCTGCGTGCGCTGGAATCGCGGTACCCCTTTGGCCGCTATGCAGATCAGGCGCAGCTGGAACTGATCTACGCCTACTACGAGAATCTGGAGCCTGAGGCCGCTACCGCTTCAGCTGACCGCTTCATCCGCTTGCATCCACAGCATCCGAGTGTCGATTACGCTTACTACGTTCGGGGACTGGCGTCTTTCACCCGCGACCGCGGCATCTTTGAACGCTTTTTGCCCTTGGACATGACGCGTCGAGACCCAGGTGCTGCGCGTGATTCGTTCAACGATTTTGCCCAGCTAATCAACCGCTACCCCAATAGCCAGTACGCACCGGATGCCCGTCTTCGGATGGTTTATCTGCGTAACCTGCTGGCAGATTACGATGCGCACGTAGGCCATTACTACCTCAAGCGAGGCGCTTACCTGGCTGCCGCCAATCGTGGTCGCTATATCGTAGAGAACTATCAACAGACCCCTGCCGTTGGCAATGGTCTGGCACTGATGGTCGCTGGCTATGACCGCCTGGCGATGTACGACCTGTCCGACAGCGCTCTTGAAACCCTGAAGCTGAACTACCCAGACCATCCAGCGCTGGTTAAGGGCAAGTTCAAGCACCACGTTGAACCCAGCCAACCGGAAATGAACTGGATGGAGTCTATGTCGGTCAGCGCGCTGGATGCCGTCACGGCACCGCCGCCTCGCACCGTAAAGACCCAGATGCAACGCCAGATGGATCGCGAGTACCAGGACGCTGTGGCCGCCCTGCCACGCGAAGTCCGCGTTCACGGCGAAGAAGGCCGTCGTTCTTTCTGGAACCGCATCACCTTCGGCCTGCTCGACTGATTCAGCGCCTTAGCAAAAAGCCCGCGCCGATGCGAATCGCCGCGGGCTTTTTTGTGGTCGATCGCGCATTGAGATGCGAAGGACACAGCTAAAATCATTCCGGCACATTTTGAGTACGAAAGCTCGCACTCCATTATGCCCACACCTGCCGGGCGTGCAGCCGCCCACCGTGATATAGGCTTTTACATGGCATGGACCACAGGAACCCCATCACCGAGTGTCACAAGCCTGTCAGCCCCACTGTTTCGGTGCTTTGGCTGTTGCTGCCAATGGGCTACACTGGGGCACTTTCATTCAGCATAAGCAGTCGTCATGGGCTTGATAAAATTACTAATTCTTGGCGTGTTGGTCTGGCTGGCACTCAATTTCTGGCGGCGCGCGCAGAACGCCAAGTCGCGTTCTGCGGGGTCGTCAGCACACCACGATAAGCCGCCGATAATGGTCCGTTGTGCTCGCTGCCAGGTGCATCTGCCACAGGATCGCGCATTGCACGTCGGCGATGCATGGTACTGCTGTGCGGAGCATCGCGATGCAAAGCCAGACTGAGCAGGTAGACTCGCAACGCCCGCGCATACTGCGTCTATACAACATATACCGCGTCATTTTGGGCTTTGGCCTTACCATGCTGACCAACTCGGTTCTGCGTGACGGCCTGCTGGACTTGAGCAATCCCCCGCTCTACGAAAAAGCCAGCTGGATCTATTTGTTTATCAATGTGCTGATCGCTTTGCTGCTGCATCGGGGCCGTCGTGACCTGTACGTGTTCATCATCACGCTGGCCGACATTGGCATGCTTGGTGTGGTTTTCTTCGCTGCTGGCGGTGCCGGCAGCGGTTTCGGCAACCTGCTGATCATCCCCGTCGCCATCGGCAATATTCTGCTGCATGGCCGTATTGGCCTGCTGCTCCCGGCGCTGGCCAGCATCGGTCTAATCTACCTGACCTTCTTCCTCAGTCTGACCCACCCTTATGTTGGCCAAAGCTACCTGCAGGTCGGCGTACTGGGCTGCATTTATTTTGCCGTCGCACTCTTCGTACAGCGCATCAGCCGGCAGCTCTACTTATCTGAGACCCTGGCCCAACAACAGGCTGCCAGCTTGGCCAGTTTGGAGCAGCTGAACCAGCTGATCATTCATCGCATGCGCACCGGCATTCTTGTGGTGGGCTCAGCTAACCGCATCATCACTGGCAACGAAGCCAGCGCTCAAATGCTTGCGCGCCCCATCCAGGCCGGCGCGGCGCTGGACAAATTGGTTCCCGAACTGGATCAGCGTTTGCAACAATGGCGGCGTAACCCTTCCACTCGCTCGACCTCGTTTCACAGCCATAGTGGCAGCGCCGAAATACTGGCCAACTTCAAACCCCTGGGCGGCAGTGGCGACAAAACCATCCTGATTTTTCTTGATGACAATACTCAAGTCGCGCAACAGGCGCAGCAACTCAAACTGGCTTCACTCGGGCGCCTAACGGCCAGCATCGCTCACGAGATCCGTAACCCTTTGGGGGCCATCAGCCATGCTGCCCAGCTGCTCAACGAATCAGATCAGCTGTGCAAACAGGATCTGCGTCTGACCGAAATCATTCAGCAGCATTCGCAGCGTATGAACCGCGTCATTGAAACCGTGCTGGAGCTATCAAGACGCCGCCCCAGCGAGCCACAGCTGGTTGACCTGGCACTTTGGACATCGAACTTCATCGGCGATTTTAGTTCGGCTAACCCGGCCACTGACGTCATCGACTGTGAGATTGAGAAAGAAGGCATACTCACGCGCATCGATCCCAACCAAATGACTCAAGTGCTCAACAATCTCTGCCAGAACGCCCTGCGCTACAGCGGTACGGCCGGCAGCGAACGAACCATTTATCTGAAGTTGTTCGAGGACGGCATCAGTCAGTTGCCCACGCTGGAGGTCATCGACTACGGTCCGGGTGTCGCGGATGAACACGTGGGTCACATTTTTGAGCCCTTCTACACCACCGAAGCCAGCGGCACCGGGCTAGGCCTGTATATTTCTCGCGAACTGTGCGAAAGCAACCAAGCGCGATTGGAATACCAAGCTGGCAGCCCGACCGGTAGCTGCATGCGCATTACCTTTGCGCATCCCAAGCGACTGGTATGATGAGGAAAGCCTGTTTTTCTAGCAGCCCGTTGAAAAACCTATACGCGATAGCCATTTTTTACGCCTTAGTGGCGACGCCGGTAGCTTTCAACAGTCGGCTAAAGCAAGGAGCATTCTAGGCAGACATGACCAAACCGACCGTTCTGATCATCGACGATGAGCCCGACATCCTTGAGTTGCTGGATATGACGCTTGCGCGCATGAACGTCTGCACGCAGAGCGCAACCACCATGACCCAGGCTCTCACGCTGCTGCGCAGCAATAAGTACGCGCTCTGCCTGACCGACATGCGTCTGCCCGATGGCGATGGTATGAGCCTAGTGCGGCATATCCAGCAGCACAGCCCAAGCACGCCCATTGCCATGATCACCGCATACGGCAGCCTGGATACCGCTATCAACGCACTCAAGGCAGGGGCGTTCGACTTTTTGACCAAGCCCGTTGACCTGCAGCGCTTGCGTGAGTTGGTCTCCAGCGCGCTGAAACTACACCAAGCGCCAACCGAACCTGAAGAGCAACAACAAGATCAACTGCTTGGCATATCACCGCCCATGGAGAGCCTGCGCAAACAAATCGGCAAGCTGGCGCGCAGTCAGGCGCCGCTCTACATCAGTGGTGAGTCAGGCAGTGGCAAGGAGCTGGTGGCGCGGCGCATTCACGCTCTCGGGCCACGCGCCGAGCAGCCGTTTGTGCCGGTCAACTGTGGCGCGATTCCCTCTGAGCTGATGGAAAGTGAGTTTTTCGGCCACCGTAAGGGCAGCTTCACCGGTGCCGTAGCAGACAAGCCGGGGCTTTTTCAGGCAGCCAGTCACGGCACTCTGTTTTTAGATGAAGTTGCCGATCTGCCAATCGCTATGCAGGTAAAATTGCTGCGCGCCATTCAAGAAAAAGCAGTAAGGCCGTTAGGTACGCAGCAGGAAGAGTCGGTCGATGTTCGCCTGCTCTGCGCTACCCACAAGGATCTAGCCAACGAAGTAGCCGAAGGCCGCTTCCGACAGGATCTTTTCTATCGTATTAACGTAATTGAATTGCAGGTGCCACCGCTGCGAGAGCGCCGCGAAGATCTGCCCATGCTGACTCACCATATTCTAGAGAAGCTGGCATTGCGCAACGGCATGCCCGCCCCACGAATCAGCGATAGCTGCATGGAACTGCTGTGCAATTACCGCTTTCCGGGCAACGTACGCGAGCTGGAAAACACCTTAGAGCGGGCGTTCACCCTGTGCGAAAACCATCGTATCGAACCCTCAGACCTACAGCTGTCAGGCTGCCCCTCGCCCGGTGGCGATGACGGCCACGACTTGAGTCAGATCGACCATCTCGAAGACTTTCTCGACAATATCGAGCGCCAAGCTATCACCCAGGCACTGGAAGAGACTCGCTGGAACAAAACCGCCGCTGCAAAGCGGCTGGGGCTGACCTTTCGTTCGTTGCGCTATCGACTTAAAAAGCTAGGCCTGGAGGACTGAAAACTGGCAAAGCGTGGCGCACGGTGCTTTTTGTGTGAACGCCGAACGCCGCTGATTTCTTCCCCTACTTTTTGCCACCTACAGCGGCTGGCGCAAACGACCGGCCGGCCGGCAGATAGGGCTCAGGATCCAGTTCTGGCTGACGTTGCAACAGCAAATCGGCCAACAATCGGCAAGATGCCGGCGCCAGCACCAGGCCGTTACGATAATGGCCTGCGTTCAACCATAAGCCTGGCAGCTCCATCACCGGACCAATATAGGGCACACCCTCCGGTGAACCCGGCCGCAAACCTGCCCATTGAGCAACAGGCTCGAGGTCACGCAGTTCTGGCAACAGCCCCTCAGCAGATTGGCGCAACGAGCTCAATGCTTCCGTGCTAGTGCTCTTGTCGTACCCGGCATGCTCTAGCGTACTGCCAATTAGAATATGTCCGTCGCGGCGCGGTATGGCGTAGCGGCCTTCGTACAACACTACAGATTTGAGCCAACCCGGCTCGCGCTTATACAACAGCATTTGGCCTTTTACCGGCACTACCGGCAAACTGACACCCTCTTGCGCCAACCAATCGCCAGTCCAGGCGCCGGTCGCGACCACAACCGCATCGGCGCGATATTCAGCTGCCGGGGTTGCGACACCAACCACCTGTGCGCCGGCGCGCAACAATCCGATTGCCGGGCTGTGCTCGTGCAGAGTGAACTCAGCAAATTGCAGCAAGCGTGCCCGCAGTGCTCGCAACAACCGCGGGTTACGCACGTTCGCTAGGTCCGCTTGCCAAAGAGCACTTTGATAGCCCGCGGCCAATTGTCGCACTCGCGTATAAATAAACTCGTTCGAAACTTCCGTCATCGACTGCCCGTGCTGCTGCGCCCATCTCAGCGCCTGCTCGTGTTCTGCGTGATCCAACCACAGCAAGCCACAGGGTTCGACTTCCGCATCGATCCCGGTTTGCGCCAAAAGCTGCGCAGACAGAATCGGATAATATCCTTGCGACCAGTTTGCCAGGGCGCGCACCGGTTCCTGATAGCGCCAGGGATACAGCGGCGAGACTATGCCGCCACCAGCCCAAGAGGCTTCACGACCCAATTCCCCACGCTCCAGCAGCGTGACTCGGCAACCTGCTTCTAGCAGGTTCAAGGCACTCAAACACCCCATCACACCACCACCTACCACCACAAAATCCTGCATTAGTGCCCCTTACCTAAAATCGGCGAAACCCGTTATTCCTGAACGCTATTATTGAATATCGACGCGCATTACAACCCAGTGCAGCAAGTTCTGACTGAACGTTACTGGCGTTTGAGTTGTCTGAATTGGCAATATTGGCCCGGCTTTCATTCTGTCACCGGGTGAATTAAACCGGTATGATAACGCGTCTCTGAACTACTCCAATGGCCGATCACCGTCAGACCATTGAGCCCATGCAGCTCACTCCACGGAGTGTCTATCGTTAACCAGCCCGCTGTCGCGACTGATTAACCTATTACTGCCGCATCCGGGCTTTCGGAGCAGACAGCACACTGCTTGATGTGCTCTCGATACAGCCACAAGCTTTGCTCGAGAACAAGCCCGTTTGCTAGCCGCCCCGACATTGGCCAGTGTGATCACTGGAGAGCTCAAGAGGCTCCTTGATTTTTACCAAAGAGGCGACACGTTAATGACAGCAAGAAACGTAGATGTATTGCTGGTCGGTGGTGGTGTCATGAGCGCTACCCTGGGAATGTTGCTCAAACAGCTGGATCCGGCGATGACCATAACCCTGGTCGAGCGTCTGGACCACGTTGCTCACGAAAGCACCGACGGCTGGAACAACGCAGGTACCGGCCACGCTGGTTACTGTGAGCTTAACTACACTCCTCAGGACGACGCAGGCGACATCGCCATCGAGCGCGCCCTGGCCATCAACGCATCATTTGAGGTAACCCTGCAGTTTTGGACCTATCTGGTCGAACAGGGAATCCTGCCCAAGGCATCCGACTTCATCAACACCACGCCACACCAGAGTTTTGTCTGGGGCGAAAAAGATGTTGAGTTTCTGCGCAAGCGCCACGAATTGCTAAGCAACCATCACCTGTTTTCCGAAATGAAATACAGCGATGCTCCGGAAAAGCTGCTTGAGTGGATGCCGCTGATCATGTCCGGTCGCGATGCAAATCAGCCGATCGCGGCAACGCGTGTCGAGCATGGCTCAGATGTGGATTTCGGTTCCTTGACGCGCAAAATGATCGACCATCTGAAGCAGCAAGAAGGCTTTGAACTGTGCCTCAAGCACTCGGTTAAGAGCCTGCGCAAAAGCAAGAAAGGTCACTGGCGAGTCAACATCGAAGACGAGAACACCGGTGAAGAGAAGGATTTCAACGCCAAGTTCGTTTTCCTTGGCGCCGGCGGCGGCTCTTTACCTCTGCTGCAGAAGTCTCACATCGACGAAAGCCAGGGTTATGGTGGCTTCCCGGTCAGCGGTCAGTGGCTGGTATGCAAAGCGCCAGACGTGGTCAAGCGCCACAGCTCCAAGGTCTACGGTAAAGCACCGGTTGGCGCACCGCCTATGTCGGTTCCTCACCTGGACACCCGCATTATCAACGGTGAGCCGGCGCTGCTGTTTGGGCCTTTTGCCGGCTTCACTACCAAGTTCTTGAAAAAGGGCTCAGTGTTTGACCTGTTCTCCTCGGTCAAGCCGTACAACGTGGCACCCATGATGGCTGTCGGTCGCGACAACATGGACCTGACCAAGTATCTGATCGCCGAGTCTTTCCAGTCTCACAAGGACCGCGTTGCCTCGCTGCGCAATTACTTTCCGGATGCCCAGGAAAAGAACTGGAAATTGCAGGATGCGGGCATGCGCGTTCAGATCATCAAGAAGGACGCCAAAGGCCACGGCAAACTGGAGTTTGGCACTGAGATAGTTGCCGCCAAGGACGGTACCCTTGCCGCGCTGCTGGGTGCCTCACCGGGTGCATCTACCGCAGTGCAGGCGATGATCGATGTAGTGGAGCGCTGCTTCAAGGATCGTATTGCCAGCCCTGAATGGCAGGCGCGTATGAAAGAACTGGTGCCGTCTTATGGCCAGTCACTGATTAACGATGCCGAGCTGCTCAAGAGCGTGCGCGCACGCACCTTGAGCACTCTGGGTCTCGGTCAGTCCTGAGTCTGAAAGCGCTCAATGCGCTGCGGTGTTGGCGGGTGAGTTGACAGGAAACTGCCCAACCTGCCCGCCGCGTCTTGCTCTCCCTTTGCGCCCCCCTCTTCTTCCAGCGCTACCGGATCCAACCGCAACATGATGTCGGCGAAACGCTGCGGTGCAATACTCTCTTTGCGCAAAAACGCCAAGGCAAAGTCATCTGCTTCGGTTTCCATGTTGCGCTGATAGCTGAGGTTAGCCAGCAAAGCCGGCAAGCCTGTAGCAACATCAGACGCAGCCGATACATCGCCGGTCAGCGAAACCATCACAAATACCAGCAGCGAACTCTGCACAAGATTGCGCATACTATGACGATGCACAACATGACCCACTTCATGGGCCATGACCGCAGCAAGCTCTTCGTTGTTTTTAGCCAGAGCGACCATCTCATCGGTAAACACTAAGTTACCGCCCGGTAACGCAAAAGCGTTGGCGCCAAGCGCATCCGAGGCACGAAAATGCAGCTGCAGGCTGTGTGCTGGGTAGTCGCTCTGCATGGCTCGCAAATAAGGCGACATCGCGGTCAGGAGCTCTTGTTGACGCGCCTCCGTTAGCTCACTGGGCTGCATCCAAAGATTATCCATCGTCTCCAGCGCTTCTTCACCGATACTCATTTCCAGCTCGACTGGAAATGCATAAGCGATCTGGTTCGACAGCCAGGGCACGCCGTACAAAACACCTAATACAGAGAATGCCAGCACCGCCACCAAGCTGCACATGATCAGTTTGAAGTTCACTTCGAAACGCTGCAGCCAACTATCTCCACCTGAGTGCTTGAGCGCCCGCGACAACCGTTGCAGACCAGTTACGTCCAGTGATTCCAGCACCGCACCGTCGCTCAAGTGCAGGTAGCTATTGGCGCTTCCCACCTGCACGCCGAGGCGCACCTGCTCAGCAGCATAACTGTGAGTTTTACCTGCTACTTCCAGCTGCAGAGCGCCATTAACTACCCTGGCACGCACTGCACTGCTGCTACTGGAACGACCATCAAAATACCGTCCACTGACCCACTGATTAGATGAGGGAGATGCCGACATCAAAGGCGTCCCCCAGCTCCAGGCCGACTGCACCTGCACGCTGCGCTTCGCCAGCTACAAAGCCATCCAGATCCCCGTAAATCTGCATCTCGGTACAGCTAGCGCGATAACGTGCCATGCGCACCTTGGCCCAAGGCGTGTAAAAGCCTGCCGTCAACATAACCAACACGCTATTGCTGAAGAAGATCCAGACAGTACGACGCTTCCCCAAGGTCGAGCTAAAACCATGCTCAGCCAGCGTTGTTGCTGACATGACCAGGTTGGTCACGCCCGCCATCGCGTAACCGAAGAGCGCTAGATACCCAAGCAGCAAAAATAGGATGCCCAGCACACCATGCACAAACTGCCCAAGCGCCGCCAACGCCACAAACCCGAGCAGCACGCCCAACATACGCAGAAAGAACATATAGACTTCGCGTACCGACAGATTGAGACAAAACTCGCTGCGGCCGTAACGCATGTTGTCGATCAAGAAGGCGTACCAACGCTGCGCGGACAAGGGGATCAGCAATCCTAGACTGAGCAGCGCTACAAACGGCCAAAGGTAGAGAACTTTAACGGCCTGCCAGTAGCCGCCAACAAAATCGAAACGAATATTGCGATAGGCACTGTTTACCGCATGAAACTTCAGAGAGCGCGCAATGATCCAGGGGATCAGTGGTAGAAACACCAACAACAAAACAATCGCCGCGACAGGATAAAACGTGATCGCCGCGACAGGATAAAACGTGGATGCCACGTACCAGATCGCTACTGCAACCAAGGCGACCAAACGACCACGAAAGATAATCCAAGGGTCCGCCAGATACTGGAAGCTAGTGTCGTCAAGCAGAGTGTGGCCATAGAAATACTGCATGTTGCGTACCTTGGCCCAGGGCGCATAAAAGCCCAGCGTGACGATCAGCAACATAATGTTGACGATCCAGATACCAAAGTATTCACCGCCGGTACCGGTGAACTTGATCTGCGAACGACGACGTTTGGGGCCGCTGGAATCCGACTCAGGTACGGAGGGTGAAAGCGGTGGAGCCTCACTCGCCTGTACTCGCTCGCCGCGATCGGGACTGGTTGGTTCTGTAACCTCTAGCGAGTCGGCAACGTCATCGGCGATGACTTCCGTTATCAGGCCCGCTGCTTGCAGGCGCTGGCGATAACGCTCAGCCTTCTCCTCGCTCAGTTTGCTTTTGATCGTCACTCTGCGACCTTCAAGCAACTTATGTACATGGCGCTCGTGAAAACCGAGACGAAGCAGCTCGCCACGCAACGCCGGTTCCTCTATGCCCGCAACCCGAGCACCATTGAACACCACCTTGAAACTGTCCGGCATCGATATCCCTTCCCTTGGTAAAGACAATCCTGATCGCGCAAACCAATAGCAAAAGGCCAATACGCAAAATTCGAGCTATTCAACCAATCACCGCTTTGGTGCGCAAGCTTCATTCATCAACTTTGTGCGTTACTGCCGAGTAACGTCTAGCTCCACGCCCTGGGCCTGTAATTGGTCAAATGCCAGATCCAGCGCATCTACTACCCGACTCGCATCCGGCGTACGCCGCGAAACAACTAAGCGCATAGGCTGCTCCGCTACCGTCAGATGGGGTAAAACCCCGATATTCAATGTTTTCGCGACCGATTCCACCTGAGCGCGATAATCGAGCAAATAGTCCCCTCGGCCACGCAGCAACATACGTACCGCACCTATGTGCGAGCTGCCGCTGTGAAAGGTTAATTCCAATGCAGGATCGTTCAGCGTGCGCATCAGCTGTGCGGTGTAGGTGTAATTGGTGATCAAAATGACACGCTTGCCCTTGATGCCTTGCGGCCATTCCGGCGGCTGACTGCCCGGTGGGTAGTAAAGATTGATGCCGACCATTCCCAGCGTGCGCTGGGTCAGCAAGGTGTGAGCCTCCAAGCCAGGCTTGTTAACGATACCCGGCCAGATCTGCACGCTACCATCCTCCAGCCCATTCCAGATACGCGCAGCAGGCAATATGCGGATGTTGTAAGCCAACCCCGCTTGCTGCAACAGCTTCTCCAGCAAAGTGACCGTATGGCCGACTGCGTCGCCGTTTTCGTTCACTTCCGAATAGCCAGGAAAATGCATGATCGCTACTTGCAGCACTTCGCCCTGTATCGCAGCAGCGGGCTTTGCGCTTTCCTGGGCGTACAGCGCATCCATACCCGAAAACAACAGCGCCAGCGATGCCATCAAGCAGGCAAAAAGCCTCATGGGTCCATTCCTATTATTTTCTATTCAGACTAGACGCGCTGACTGCATGCGCCACCGTTAAGAACAAAATGCCCTGGCTAGGTCGCAAACTAATGACGCCATAAAAACAACGCTGAATTTTACACTCATCGTAGTAGGTTGGCGACCGCGCCCAAGCGATTCATCGAGGGATAGTGTGCAACGAGGAAATCAACATAAATCCGGCGCGTTTTGAGCTCGCAAAAGTGAGCTCGCCAATACCTGATAAGCCTAAGCAATCAATCAAACGCGCACCTTGCCCAAAAACGATAAGCCACAAAAAAAGCCCTCCCGACTCGCGTCGTGGAGGGCTTCGTTCGCAGCAAAACAGCTTAGCTGCCGTATACCGGCAAGCGTGCACAAACCTGCTTAACCTGATCACGTACCCGGTCAATAACAGACTCATCGCCCATGTTGTCGAGAATATCGCAAATCCAGCCAGCCAACGCTTGGCAGTCTGCTTCGTCAAAGCCGCGCGTAGTTACCGCAGGAGTACCGATACGCAAGCCCGACGTCACGAAAGGCGAGCGAGGATCGTTCGGTACCGCGTTCTTGTTTACAGTAATAAAAGCACGACCCAGAGCGGCGTCTGCATCCTTACCGGTAATGTCCTGTTTGATCAGCGACAACAGGAATAAATGGTTTTCGGTGCCGCCAGAAACAACGTCATAGCCGCGCTCGATGAACACGCCAGCCATTGCTTTGGCATTCTTCACTACCTGTTGTTGGTAGCTCTTGAACTCAGGGCTCATGGCTTCTTTGAAACAAATCGCCTTAGCCGCAATCACGTGCATCAACGGGCCGCCTTGGCCGCCAGGGAATACCGCGGAGTTCAGCTTCTTCTCCAGCGCTTCATTGGCACGCGCCAGAATCAAACCACCACGCGGGCCGCGCAGAGTCTTGTGCGTAGTGGTGGTTACTACGTCAGCAAACGGGATCGGATTAGGGTAAACACCCGCAGCGACCAGGCCAGCAACGTGAGCCATATCAACGAATAGGTAGGCGCCCACTTTGTCGGCGATTTCGCGGAAGCGCGGGAAGTCCAACACCTGCGAATAAGCCGAGAAACCAGCAATGATCATCTTTGGCTTGTGCTCTACGGCGAGCGCTTCCACTTCATCGTAGTCGATCAAACCAGTGTCGGTGTTGATGCCATATTGCACTGCGTTGTAATGCTTGCCGGAAAAGTTGACCGAAGCGCCATGCGTCAAATGACCACCGTGCGCCAAACTCATGCCCAACACGGTATCGCCGGGAGTCAGCAGCGCCTGAAACACAGCGCTGTTGGCCTGTGAGCCCGCGTGCGGCTGAACGTTGGCGTAATCCGCACCAAACAGTGCCTTAGCACGGTCAATGGCCAGCTGTTCCGCTACATCGACATACTCGCAACCGCCGTAGTAGCGTTTGCCCGGATAGCCTTCGGCGTACTTGTTGGTCAATACCGAGCCTTGCGCCTGCATAACGGCCGGGCTGGTGTAGTTTTCCGAAGCAATCAGTTCGATGTGCTCTTCCTGACGCACCTCTTCTTGCTGCATGGCAGCCCAAAGATCGGCATCGTATGTGGCTATATCGTTGGAACGGCTAAACATGTAACGGCCCCCTGCTAGGTCGTTCAGAAACAAAAGAGGCGCGCATTTTAACGCAAGCAGCGCCAACTGGCACTTGAAAAGCATTCAGGCGCCTGCAAAAAAAACTCATTCAATTGGCAGCAACCAGCGCGTCTCAAACTCTTCGGCCCCGACCGGGCGGCCCAAATGAAAGCCCTGCACTTCATCGCAGCCAAAACCACTGACTAAACGATACTGCTCATCGGTCTCAACACCTTCAGCGATAACCCGCAGCTGCAAGCTGCGTCCCAGCGCGACTATCGCTTCAGCCAGGCGCGCATCACGGCTGTCAGGACGCATAGCTTGAATAAAGCCGCGATCGATTTTCAAGGTGTCTATCGGAAAATCCTTGAGGTAATTCAACGCCGAATAACCCGTACCGAAATCGTCAATGGCGATGTGCACGCCTTTTTCCTTGAGTCGGTTCAGGGTGCTCATGGTCAGTTCCAGATTACGTAACAGGATGCTTTCGGTCAGCTCTACCTCCAACACCTGTGGCGGCAGCTCGTAGCGCTCCAAAATGTCGGAAATCTGCTCTACCAATTGCCCGTCATCAAACTGCATAGACGACAAATTCACCGCCAAACGCGGCATGTTGAAGCCCCGTAATCGCCATTGCGCGAGCTGCTGGCAGGCCTGATCCATTACCCACTTTCCCAGTATGCGAATCAACCCAAGCTCTTCCGCAATGGGAATAAAATCCGCTGGTGATACATTGCCGCGCACCGGGTGATTCCAGCGCAGTAGTACCTCCGCTCCGGTCAGCCGGCCATTACGGCAACTGAACTGGGGTTGATACGCCAGGTGAAATGCACCGTCTTGCACCGCGTGGCGCAGGTCATTTTCCAGCCCCAAACGTTCCAGCGCTCGGGCGTTCATCTCGCTCTGATAGAACTGAAAAGTATCTTTGCCCATTGCCTTGGCGTGGTACATGGCAGTATCGGCGTTTTTCAGCAACGCATTGCCTTCTTCGCCGTCCTGGGGAGCCAGTGCGATACCAATACTGGCGCTGACAAAAAACTCGCGCTCTTGCAGTACAAAAGCCGGCCCTAACGCTAGCAAGACTTTTTCTGCCACATGCATACAAGCAGACAGCGCGCCATCACGATCTGCAAGCCCCGTCAGCAAAATGGTGAATTCATCCCCACCCATACGCGCGACGGTATCGCTCTCACGCACACATCGGCGTAGGCGTCGCGCCACGTCTTTCAACACAGTATCGCCAGCAGCATGACCCAGGCTGTCGTTAATCGGCTTGAAACGGTCGAGATCCAGAAACAGAATCGCCACCCATTCAGACCGTCTGGATGCTAACGGCAAAGCCGCCTGCAGGCGGTCTTGGAACAGCGTGCGGTTGGGCAGCCCGGTGAGTACATCATAGTAAGCCAGGCTCTGGATTCGCGCCTCCGAAGCCTTGCGCTCACTGATATCAACAAAAAAGCATACATAGCTGACCATGTCGCCATCGCTGTCGTGCACCGCCGTAATACCCGCCCAACAAGGGAAGGCCTCGCCGCTCTTGCGCTGCAGCCGGATTTCACCTTCCCAACGATCCTGCTCCCCCAAGGCTTGCATGATCTCGCGATAAAACGCCTGCTCGTGCAAACGCGCGGTCAGTACCGACGGCTGATGATCAACAATTTCATCACTTGAATAGCCGGTGATCCGGGTGAAGTTCTCGTTGACCTGCACTATGTAACCCGCTGGATCGGTAACCAGCACAGCTCCAGTGGTATTTTCAAATACCGTAGCGGCCATGCGCAGGCGGTTTTCAGTGCGTTTTTGCTCAGTGACATCCCGAGCAACTCCCAGCAATCCGAGAAAACGCCCTTGCTCGTTCCACATCAGCGACACGCGGGTCTCCAGCGGACACTTGCGGCCATCGGCTTTAATCGCGTCAGCCACAATTTGCCGCTGGAAACCGCGTTTGCGCAAGGCCTTGGCTTTATCGGAAGAAAGGGTCTCCGAGCGCAGCTCATTGGCTATGTCATGCATGAACTCAAGATACCGATTACCGACAACCACTTCTTCAGGCCCACTCTTCAGCAGGTATTCCGGGCTGTAACCCAGCACATGCTGCACCGAAGGGCTAATGAAGTCAGTGCGGAAATCACTATCGGTCGACCAGACGATGTCGCTGACATTCTCTGCCATCAAGCGATAACGGGCCTCGGAGCGCTGTACCTGCTGCCGCGCCAAGGTCTGCACGTGCGCATCACGCACGAAACCAATTACCCGCTCAACCCGACCGTCATCTGAACGCTTGAATACTTTCGAGCGAATACTAAACCAACGCCAGCCGGTTTCCTTGTGCCGCCAGCGTACCCGCCATTCAAGCACCTGGTTATCCGGCAACACCTGTTGCAGACGGCGATTGACCTGCATGTATTCCAGGTCATCCGGATGAAGTAGCGCAGTGCGGTAATTATCGCCCATGGCGATCTCTTCTTCCGCGCTGTAGCCCAACATAGAAGCCAGTGTGCGGTTACTGAAGAAGAACTGATCGGCATCCATCTTTTGGATATCACGGATAAACACCAGATCAGGCACGGAGCGCACCATGGAGGCCCAAAACTGCTCACGTTCGCGCATCGCCAGCTCGATCTGCCTTCGCTCGGTGAGGTCGGTAATGCTCAAGGTGACTGCGTGCAGTTCATCGATATCGCGTGGCAGTCGCATTACCATCCACAGGTAACGCAACTCGCCATCGGCAGCAATCATCGGCGTTTCCAGTTCAACCCTTGCATCACCATTAACCAGCGCCAATATCAGCCGGTAACGCGCACCACCCAAGCGAACGTGCTCCTCACCACGCAGCATTACCGACAACCAATCGAGCGAACTTACCTGCAACAGGTCCAAAGCTACTTGATTAGCTTCCAATAGTCGTATGGCTGCTAACAACTCACGATGCCGATCTGGATAGTCCGCCAACCATTGATCCAGCGCCTGTTGATCATGAATACCATGACGCATGATGAAAGATTTGAGTTCGGACAGATCGGCCAGACACAACGCCATATCGGCCCCCTCAAACACATCCAGATAGCGCCGTTCGCTATCTTGCATATGTCGAAAAGATTGCGCTCTGCTGGCTCGCAACCGCTGATTCGAGCGGGTTTGACGCACTAACAGCCAAAGCACCAGCAGCAACACCAGCAGCGAGCCAAACAACAGCAGCATCCGTTTGAACAGCAAAGGCCCCAGTTGTCGATGATAATAATCCGCGTCAACCAAACCGCGCACCTGCCACAATGTGCCCTCTACCGGCGCGCTGACCACCACTCGGTCGCGCTCCTGTGCTGACATCGGCGCATTGCCCGAGTAGACCAGTCGATCATCCAGTTGTCGGGCCAATACCCGGCTGCGCCCGGCATCCTCAAGTAGCCACACATAACCCTGCGCACCGCGCGCAGACACAAGAGACGCCAGCGCGCGGCCATCCAGCGTCAGCACCCAATAACGTCCCGACTGAGCGCTGGCCAAAGTCCAAAATAATTGGTTGTGCTCCAGATCAGAGTCCAGGCCAAAGAGTTCACCACCAATAGACAGCCTGCGCGCCGTTTGCTGCCAAGGAGCTGGCGAAAGCCAGTCGAGGCCATCCAGGCTTACCTCGTGGACATTGATCACGCCGGGCAATAAATCCTGCACTACTTGAATTGAACTGGCACCCGGTTCCGGCGCTTGATAATCGAGCACACGGGTCAGGGCAGTCGAGGTAACCCCCAGGTTCAGCGCCATTTGATCAGCGGTGAGCCAAATACTTTCTTCCACCTGTATTTGGTGTTGGCGTTTGAGCGCGAGATAGTCAAACCAGGATTGCCAGCCCAGGAGTGCCAATACCAGCACGCCTGCCGCGGCAATCAAAAAGTAGCCTACTCGCACCGATTGAGATCGGGCAGAGCCTGAGCCGTTATCGTCGGCGGGCCATTGGGAGTTACTGTTTTTATTATTCAATGTAATCACTTATCAAAAAATCAGGATAAAAGTGGCTTATCACCTCAATTCCCTTGAACTCTGCCGTCGGTACTCCCAATGCCCCGACGCCAGCCTCCATCATCGGCGAGCGTTTGCCCTAAAAGCCCAGTTGGGCTAGCCTTGCCTGCACTTTCGTTACATCAACGGCGTTAAGCCAACCGGCGCCATGTCCGCCGGGCTGTACAACGAAGCACCTTATACCCCATTCAACAGGTTCTGCCCCCATGGCTCAATATGTTTATAGCATGCATCGGGTTGGGAAAGTCGTCCCGCCGAAGCGCCACATTCTGAAAGATATTTCCTTGTCCTTCTTCCCCGGCGCCAAGATTGGCGTATTGGGCCTCAACGGCTCCGGTAAATCCACCTTGCTGCGCATCATGGCCGGGGTAGATACCGAGATTGAAGGTGAAGCCCGGCCAATGCCCGGCATCAAGGTAGGTTATCTACCGCAGGAGCCACAACTTGATCCGGCCAAAACAGTACGCGACATCGTTGAAGAAGCGGTAGGCGAGATCAAGGCCGCGCAAGCCCGTCTGGATGAAGTTTATGCTGCTTATGCCGAACCCGATGCTGACTTTGACGCACTGGCGTCCGAACAGGGAAAGCTGGAAGCTATTTTGCAAGCCTCGGACGGCCACAACCTTGAGCGCCAGCTAGAAGTCGCCGCCGACGCCCTGCGTTTGCCACCGTGGGATGCCACCATCGAGCATCTATCCGGTGGTGAGAAGCGTCGTGTAGCGCTCTGCCGTCTGCTACTGTCAGCGCCTGACATGCTGCTATTGGACGAACCAACCAACCATTTGGACGCCGATTCGGTCGCCTGGCTGGAGCAGTTCCTGCACAACTTCCCTGGCACCGTGGTGGCCATCACCCACGATCGCTACTTCCTCGACAACGTCGCCGGCTGGATTCTCGAGCTGGACCGTGGCCAGGGTATACCGTTCGAAGGCAACTACTCACAGTGGCTGGAATCCAAAGCCGCTCGCTTGAGCACTGAAGCCAAACAGGAAGCCTCTCACGCTAAGGCGATGAAAGCCGAACTGGAATGGGTGCGCCAAGGCGCCAAAGGCCGCCAATCCAAATCGAAGGCTCGTCTGCAACGCTTTGAAGAGCTGCAATCGCAAGAATTCCAAAAGCGTAGCGAAACCAACGAGATCTACATCCCAGCCGGCCCGCGTTTGGGTGACAAGGTCATTGATTTCAATGGCGTGAGCAAGGGTTATGGCGAGCGCGTACTCATCGACAACCTGTCTTTCAGTGTGCCCAAGGGCGCGATTGTCGGCGTTATCGGTGGCAACGGCGCGGGTAAATCTACGCTGTTCCGCATGATCACCGGTAAAGAGCAGCCCGACGGCGGCGCCATTGATATAGGCGAAACCGTTGAGATTGCCAGCGTGGACCAGAGCCGCGATGACCTGGAAGGCAGCAAGACCGTGTGGGAGCAGGTTTCCGACGGCTTCGATATGATCAAGGTCGGCAACTACGAGGTGCCATCACGCGGCTACGTGGGTCGCTTTAATTTCAAGGGCGCTGATCAGCAGAAGTTCGTCAAAGACTTGTCCGGCGGTGAGCGCGGCCGTTTGCATCTGGCCCTGACGCTTAAGCGTGGCGCCAACGTGCTGCTACTCGACGAACCCTCTAACGACCTCGACGTAGAAACCTTGCGAGCACTGGAAGAAGCCCTTTTGGACTTCCCCGGCGCCGCCATCGTGATCTCGCACGATCGCTGGTTCCTGGACCGTATTGCCACCCATATCCTCGCGTATGAAGATGACTCACAGGTGCTGTTCTTCGAAGGCAACTACACCGAGTACGAAGCCGATCGCAAGAAACGTCTGGGCGAAGCTGCCGCACAACCGCACCGGGTACGCTACAAAAAACTAGCGTAAGCCGCTGCTAACGCAGGCGACCCGCAACGGGTCGCCTTGCTCTTCACCAAAAAGCCCGCACCAAAAAAAACGCATTATTTTATTTACGCTCTATTTCTGTGCAAAGCCAGGCCCGATAGTTTTACAATCGTTCGCCTAAAACGTACAGAAAAGTGCCCTCCTATGACCGATACCCTAACAGCCTGCCTAGCTCGGATGAAGCTACGCGACCCCGATCAACCCGAGTTCCATCAAGCCGTTGAAGAAGTCCTCAGCACACTCTGGCCCTTCCTCGAAGAGAACTCTCACTACCTGACAAGCGGCATCATTGAACGCCTGCTCGAACCAGAACGAACGCTCCTATTCCGGGTATCCTGGGTTGATGACGGTGGCGTTGTGCGGGTCAACCGCGGGTATCGAGTGCAGATGAGCAGCGCCATTGGCCCTTACAAAGGAGGCCTGCGTTTTCACTCCTCAGTCGACCTAAGCGTGCTGAAGTTTCTAGCCTTTGAGCAAGTGTTTAAAAACGCGTTGACCAGTCTGCCACTAGGCGGAGGCAAAGGCGGTTCCGACTTTGATCCTAAAGGTAAAAGCGACGGCGAGGTGATGCGCTTCTGTCAGGCATTTATGACTGAGCTTTCGCGCCATATTGGTGCAGACGTGGATATCCCCGCTGGAGACATAGGCGTAGGAGCGCGTGAAATCGGCTTTTTATACGGCCAATATAAGCGCATGCGCAACGAGTTCACCTCGGTATTGACCGGTAAAGGCATGACCTACGGTGGCAGCCTTATCCGCCCGGAAGCCACAGGTTATGGCTGTGTGTACTTCGCAGCCGAAATGCTCAAACAGCAATCTGACAGTTTTGTGGGCAAACGAGTCGCCATTTCTGGCTCCGGTAACGTTGCGCAGTACGCCGCGTTCAAGGTGATTGAGCTGGGTGGGTTAGTCATTTCAGTCTCCGATTCTGGCGGCACTCTGTACTTCGCCGACGGAATGAGCGAGCAGCAATGGCAGACGTTGACTGAACTAAAAAATCAGCAGCGTGGCCGCCTGGCCAGCATGGCTGGCAACAATGCCGAGTTCATGGAGAACTCACGCCCCTGGCACCTGCCTTGCGACATTGCATTGCCCTGCGCCACCCAGAATGAGCTCGATGCCGATGATGCCACTACCTTGGTAGCCAATGGCTGTTTCTGTGTAGCGGAAGGCGCCAACATGCCCTCAACGCTGGAGGCCGTAGACATATTTCTCGCCAAGCGTGTTCTATTCGCCCCAGGCAAGGCGGCCAATGCCGGAGGCGTTGCAGTCAGCGGCCTGGAAATGAGCCAGAACGCCATGCGCCTGCATTGGACTGCTGGCGAGGTCGATGAAAAGCTGCATGCCATCATGCAGACGATTCACCACGCCTGCGAACGTTATGGTCGCGAGCCTGATGGCTACATAAATTATGTGCGCGGTGCAAATATCGCGGGATTCGTTAAAGTCGCCGATGCGATGCTGGCACAGGGCGTAGTCTAGTTAAAAAGTGCAGATGGGCAGGTGGTCTTTCAGCAGTCTGCCGAGGTGCTGTTGGCACGATCAACATCCAATGCCGGCAGCCCGGAAAATACAAAACACGCTATAGTGTGAACACATGAATCTTTCCACAGGACTGTTCCGATGAGCGATGAAAGAAGACGCTTCAGTCGGGTTCCATTCGATGCGCACACATTAGTGTTGCAGGACGCGTGGTCGACCCCCGTACAGCTGATCGATATATCGCTGCGCGGCGTGCTGGTACTGCAGCCCGAGACATGGAAAGCAGAACGCAGTGAATCCCCTTTCAACGTGCTTATTGAGCTGAGCAATGGCACAAAAATTCATATGGAAACGCGTCTGGCACACGCCGAAGAAGGTTTACTGGGTTTTGAGTGCACACACATTGACCTCGACTCCATTAGTCATCTACGGCGCCTGATTGCGCTCAATACCGGTGATGAAGCCTTGCTAGAGCGGGAGTTGAAAGCGCTTTTGTAAAACGACGGAGCCGTTTCACAAAAGCCTCAAGCGGTGGAAAACCAGGTTCGAGCAGGAAGCGACGAGTCTGGCGCTGTGATCAGCCCTGATAAACCGGCAACGATCGCTCAGCAGATGCAATGCCAAAACAAGGCCCCCTCTGTTAGCTAGAGCCCTTCAGCCAACACTGGGTTAGCTTAAGCCGCCTGCACAGCAGGCGACACTTACGCTATTCAAAAATCGCTGAAAGCGCTTGATCAAGACGCGTTACAGCAATCACTTCCATGCCTTTGGGTGATTCTTTGGGTGCATTGGCTTTGGGCACTATTGCGCGGGTGAAGCCGTGTTTGGCCGCCTCCTTCAAACGCTCCTGCCCACTGGGCACCGGCCGAATTTCGCCAGACAGGCCCAGTTCGCCAAACACCATCAAATCCATTGGCAGCGGGCGGTTACGCAGGCTCGACATGACTGCTGCGAGTAGCGCTAGATCCGATGCTGTTTCCAGCACCTTGACGCCGCCAACCACGTTAACAAATACATCCTGATCGTAAGTTGCCACTCCGCCATGCCGGTGCAGCACAGCCAGAAGCATGGCCAAACGATTCTGATCTAGCCCCAGGGTGACCCGGCGCGGGTTACCCAAATGACTGGTATCGACCAGCGCCTGAACTTCGACCAGCATCGGCCTTGAGCCTTCCCATGTCGCCATCACGACGCTGCCGGGAATCGGTGCGTCGTAACGCGACAAAAAAATCGCCGAGGGGTTAGCGACTTCTTTCAAGCCCTTGTCGGTCATGGCGAATACGCCTAGCTCGTTGACCGCACCGAAGCGATTTTTTACCGCCCGTAGCATACGGTAGCGACCATCCGACTCGCCCTCAAAATACAGCACCGTATCAACCATGTGCTCAAGTACCCGAGGACCAGCCAAAGAGCCTTCTTTGGTGACATGCCCTACTAAAAAAATCGCGATACCACTCTGTTTGGCGTAACGCACCAGCAAGGCGGCGCTCTCGCGGACCTGCGATACACCGCCCGGCGCCGACTGCAGTTGCTCGGTAAAAATAGTCTGAATTGAATCAACCACCATCACCCGGGGCTGTTCAATCCGTGCGGTAGCAACAATGCTCTCGATACAGGTTTCAGTCATCACCTTGAGTTTATCTTCGGGCAACCCGAGCCGACGTGCGCGCATTGCTACCTGCTGCTGTGACTCTTCACCCGTAACATAGAGCGCCGGCATTTCCTGCGCCAATCGACACAGCGTCTGCAGCAGAATGGTCGATTTGCCAATACCCGGGTCACCGCCAATCAGCACTACAGAGCCACTTACCAGCCCACCGCCCAGTACCCGATCAAACTCAGAGGACCCGGTGGGCTGGCGTGGCACCTCTTCGGTGCTCACTTCTGCCAGCGTCTTGACTTGCGCCTGCTGGCCCGCCCAGTTGCTGTTGCTCCGCGCAGGAGTACCACCGGTTGGAGTTGTGTCCAGCACGGTTTCTACCAGCGTATTCCAAGCCTGACATTCCGGGCACTGCCCAGCCCACTTGGAAAAAGTTGCACCACATTCGGTGCAACCGTATACGCGCTTGGCTTTAGCCATGCATCCTCCATAAGAAATACGTTAATGTCAGCCGAACGCGGCGCGACCTACGCGGTGCGACCGATACTGCTGCAAGACTGATCGTAAAGCCGCTATTGTTGTCGAGCTGATGACCAACAAACAACCCTTGCCCGCCGCGTGCACTCCAATTCTGCGTATGGCATTCACAAAGGCGTGCACATGAGTAAAGACAAAAGCCTGAAAAAGCAACGCCAAGCCCTCTGTGAAGACTTACTTGAGGCCCAGTTTGAATTACAACAGGCTAATCTTGGACCAGTGTTACTACTGGTCAGCGGGAATGATCTAGCCGGTAAAGCAGAGCTGATTTACACCTTCTACGAATGGCTGGACAACCGTTATCTGAACACCCGCGCCTTTACCTTGCCGCGAGGTATCGAACGCAAGATGCCGCGGCTCTGGCGTTATTGGCGCAGCCTGCCACCCGCGGGAACACTGGGGTTTTATTTAGGCTCATGGTATCACCAGCCATTGATACAACTCAGCCGCGGACGTATGTCAGATAGCCGCTTCAAGACTCAGATGGAGCAAATCACTCGTTTCGAAAATCAGTTGGTCGCCGAAGGGGTGACGCTACTCAAGCTCTGGCTGCACCTGGATGACGACCAAACACAGAATTACCCGCCGCGAGAACAGCAAAAACAATATGACAGCTTGGCCATGCGCGAGTGGGGCGAGTTTAGTACCACCGAATACGCCAAGGTGCGAGAAGCCGCTAAGCGCATGAGCGAGTTAACGTCCACTGCAATAGCACCCTGGATTCAAGTACCCAGTAGCGATGCTGAACAACGCGACTTGCACGTAGGTAAACTTTTACTCAAGGCTATGGAGAATAAGCTGCGTGGTAAGGAGGAAGCACCGAAGGGTCATGAGTGGCAAGCCAGCAAAAGCAACCGACTGGACAAGCTGGATTACGGACGTGAGCTAAAAAAAGATGTGTATAAGCGCGAACTGGAGCGTTACCAACAGCGCTTGCGAGACCTGACACGCCATCCTTCTTTCGCCAAGGGCAGCCTGTTGTTGGTATTCGAGGGCTCAGACGCTGCCGGTAAAGGCGGCACCATACGTCGTATTACGCATTGCCTGGACCCGCGCATTTTACGCGTGCATGGCACTCGCGCACCCACCGAGGAAGAGCGCAGCCAGCCATACTTGTTGCGCTTCTGGCGGCGCATACCCGCGCCCGGTAACGTAGTGGTGTTCGATCGCAGTTACTACGGCCGCGTGCTGGTTGAAAGGGTTGAGGGCTTTTGCTCTAAAACCCGTTGGCGACAGGCGTATGCCGAAATCAATGATTTTGAGGCACAACTGCACAAGGCCGGCACCCAGGTAATCAAGTTTTGGTTAGCCATCACGCCCGAGGAGCAGCTGGCGCGATTTGAAGCCCGGGAAAAAACGCCAACAAAAAGGTACAAACTGACCGACGAAGACTGGCGCAATCGTGACAAATGGCCCGACTATGTCAGCGCCATGAACGATATGGTGGAAAATACCGCCACACCGCACGCGCCTTGGCATGTGCTGCCCTCGACCGATAAACGCTATGCACGCATCCAAGCACTGCGCATCGTCTGCGAAACACTGCAAAAACGATTGAAACAATCCTAATGCCTACGCATTATCAACGTTCACGCGCCAAATCGGCGCCAGCGAGGAAGTGCGTATGAGCATGTTAAAAGAATTCAAGACCTTCGCCCTGCGCGGCAATGTAGTCGACATGGCTGTCGGTATCATCATTGGTGCGGCCTTCGGCAAGGTAGTGTCGTCTTTCGTTACCAATGTGATAATGCCACCGCTGGGGCTTATGATCGGCGGTGTAGACTTCGCCGACCTGGCCATCGTATTACAAGAAGCTCAAGGCGAACTACCCGCAGTAACGTTGGGCTACGGCTTGTTTATCCAAAGCATCGTGGACTTTTTGATTGTTGCCGCAGCCATCTTTATGGCAGTAAGAGTGATGAATAGCCTCAAGCGCAAGGAAGAAGCAGCCCCCGCCGCGCCACCTGCACCATCAAAAGAGGAAGTGCTGCTGAGCGAAATTCGCGATCTGCTGAAGCAACAGAACAGCTAACTACCAAGGGGGCGTGCACACCGCCCCCTACTGAGCTGCGCTATACTGGCGGACCAGACCCGCAAACGGCCAGCGCATGCAATCATTTGACTCACCTTACGGCACGCTAACGCTAACGCGTTATCCATCAACGCGTAATCCCACACTCCAAGCCTTCGATACAGCAGATCACTACCTGTTGAATCAACTTCATGCTTCTGAAGAATCCGGCCCGCTGCTGATCATGAACGATCAATTTGGCACCTTGGCCTGCGCGTTGGCTGAACATGAACCTTGCAGCTGGGGTGATTCGCATCTAAGTGAACGCGCGCTGGTAGAGAATATTCACGCCAACGGCTTAGCGTCCAGCAACATCACCTTCGTACCCGGCAACCTACTACCCTCAGGCCAGTATCAGAGAGTACTGCTGCGCGTGCCCAAAAGCCTGACTCTGCTGGAAGATCAACTGCGCCGTTTGCGACCGCTCCTGCAGCCAGGCGCAACGGTGGTTGCCGGCGCCATGATCAAGCACTTGGCACCACGGGCCGGAGAGCTCCTGGCAGCGTACATAGGGCCTTATCAAGCCTCGCTGGGCTGGAAGAAAGCCCGTTTATTGAGCGCCACCTTTGATCCAAAGCTGACCCCACCTACACAGCCACTCGAAAGCCACTACGCGCTTGGTGATACCGACTTAAACCTAGTGAACCTGCCTGGCGTATTTTCCCGCGAGCATTTGGACGTAGGTACTCGCCTGATGTTGCCGCTAATTAACGCGGCAGCAGCAACATCCGAGCGCATCGCTGACCTGGGCTGCGGTAACGGCGCGTTGGGGTTAATGGCGGCATTACACAACCCGCAGGCAGAGCTGCTATTCTGTGATGAGTCTTACGCCGCTGTGACCAGTGCTCAACAGAATTTTTCCGCCGCCTTTCCCGGCCGTGAAGCTGAATTTATGGTCAATGATGGACTGCTTGGCGTGGCGGCAGACAGTCTCGATCTGGTCCTCTGTAACCCGCCTTTTCACCAACAACAGGTAATTGGCGACGAGATTGCTCTGCGCTTGTTCCAACAAAGCCGTGAAGCACTGGCGCTGGGCGGACGCTTGCTGGTGGTGGGGAACCGCCATCTGGGTTATCACGTAAAACTGAAGCAGTACTTCAGTGAGGTAACTCAGCTGGCGGCGTCCAACAAATTCGTGGTGTTGCAGGCCCGCTAATTAGTCTGCCAGGCTCGCATCGCTTTTGCCGTTCTTCGCGAGCTTGTCCAGAATCCCCATACCGAAGGCTGACACCACGAACGTCATGTGGATGATCACGTACCACATGAGCTTATCGTTGGGGATGTTCTGCGCATTCATGAAGACTTTGAGCAAATGAATCGATGAGATCGCGACAATCGACGCCGCGACTTTCATTTTCAACGAGCCGGAATCCATCTTGCCGAGCCAGCTTAGCTTTTCGCGGCCGTCTTCAATATCCAGCTGCGACACGAAGTTCTCGTAGCCGGAGATCATTACCATCACCAACAGACCGCCGACCAGCGCCATATCGACCAAAGACAGCACCACTAGAATCAGGTCCGCCTCGGCAATCGTCAGCAGCTGTGGTGCCAGATGCAATAACTCCTGAAAAAACTTGACCGCTAGCGCCAGCAACGCAAAAGACAAGCCAAAATAGATCGGCGCCAAAATCCAACGCGCCGAATACATCGTGTTTTCCAGTAAACGCTCAATCACCGACATTACCTCAAATTAATAGAGACCAATAAAAGCGCTCATGATACCAGCGCAGTTGTGCACAGTATCTGTGGATAACACTGTGAGCAAAACGCAGATAACTCTGCCCTGCCCTGCAAACACTAGCCCTGCGCTCAGCAGCTCAAAAAACAGCCAATCTCGCAGCACGCTGCTAGTTTAGCGCTAAACCGCTACAGGCTTAGTGCGGCGCTGTCTGTAGAAACCTGACCAGGAGACCAAAGTCCACACTTGCGCGCCGCGGTCAAGCCCCCGTTTGCGGTACGCACTAAACAATGTCAAACAATGTGCAGCCCAGCGCTGTGGATAAGTCTGTAGACAAACTATGCACAGGTGGGCCCGTCCGTTGCTGCGCCTAGCTCAATCGCCCTTGCCGCGGTTAGGCTTTTTGGCAGTGGGTGCCTTGCCCTGTGAGCCGGCCGTTACCAACTCGCCAGGCGTATTATCTTCTTCTTCAGCCTCTTCTTCGCGATCACGCTCGGCAATTTCAGCCAAACGGTCAACTACCCGCGCATTAATGCTGCCTTCGGCGAAGTCGCCCTCAGCATCCATATCACCTGCAGCCTCGCCTGCCAGTAGCGATAGCGCCTCATCGACATGCGCCACTGCGTAAATGGCAAACTGACCGGCACGCACCGCTTCCAATACGGCTTCGTCCAACATCAAGTTGGGTACGTTCGAGCGCGGGATGATGGCGCCTTGTTCACCGGTCAGACCGCGCGCTTCACACAAACGGAAAAAGCCTTCAATTTTCTCGTTCACGCCGCCAACTGCCTGCACTTCACCAAACTGGTTAATCGAGCCAGTGATCGCATAGCACTGGCGCAATGGCGTGCGCGACAAGGCGGATATCAGCGTGCACACTTCCCCCAACGAGGCGCTATCGCCATCTACATAACCGTAGGACTGCTCCAGCGCGATGCTCGCCGATATTTCCAACGGATAGTTTTGTGCATAACGGCTACCAAGATAGCCGGTCAGAATCATCACCCCTTTGGAGTGAATCGGCTGCCCTAGATTGACCTCGCGCTCAATATCAACGATGCCACTGCCACCGGGGTACACGGTCGCGCTGATGCGAGCGGGCACGCCGAACACCGAATCACCCACCTCAAGTACCGTCAAACCGTTGCATTTACCCACCGCCGCGCCTTGCGTATCAATGAGAATCACGCCAGTCAGCATGTCGTCGCGAATGCGCGCGCTGACGCGGCCGGTACGGGTTTCCTTGGCCCGCAAGGCGCGCTCGATGTGCGCGGTGTCGGTCAAAGGATCACTAGCCAGTTGGCGTACAAAATCCGCCTCGGCAACTAGCTGGAAGATGTCACTGATGCGCGCTGAGAGTCGAGTCTGGTGTTCTGCCAAACGCGCACTGTAAGTCAGCACTCTGGCGACAGCCGCCGCAGTCAAAGGCGCCAGGCCCTCCTCCGACGTCCGGGTTTTGAGCAGCTGTGACATGCCGTCGATGCTATCGGTGGTACGCGGCAGGTCCTCTTCAAAATCGACCAATACACGAAACATCTCTTGAAAGTCCGGGTCCAGATCCTGCAACGCGTAATAAACCTGTCGCGACCCAATGATGACGACCTTCAAGTTCAGCGGAATCACCTGCGGCGTTAAGGTCACGGTAGCCAAACGGCCCATATCAGCCCAAGGCGATTCCATCTTCAACAGTCGCGAATGCAAAGCGCGCTTCAAAGCATCCCAAACAAAAGGCTCGCTCAGCAGCTTCTCTGCCTCAAGCAGCAAATAGCCGCCATTGGCGCGATGCAGTGCGCCCGACCGGATGTGCCGGTAACTGGTTACCAAGCCACCCTGCTCAGGACTGTATTCAACCCGCCCGAACAGGTTGTCGTAGGACGGATGCGGTTCATGCACGACCGGGGCGCCGCCGCTGCCATGATGGCCAACAATCAAGCTAGGGCAATACTGCTCAGTGAGCATCTGCTTCTTGTAGGCATCTGGCTTGGCTTCTACCACCCGCTCTTCAACCAACTGATCGATCACGGTTTTTAGCAAGTTCTGACGCATCGCCTGCAAATATTCGCAAACGGCCTGATTGCCGCAGTAGGTTTCCAACAATGGCTCAAGCAGCGGCTGCAGCGCTTCGGTAATGGTATTGTCGTTCAACTCACGCAGTTGATTGCTCGACTCACGCTTCCATTGCGGCAAGCTCGACAGCGCTTCATTAAGCACTTCTTCCAGCATTGAGATGTCAGCATGAAAGCGGTCACGTTCCTCCTCTGGCAACTGAGAGAAATCCGCTTCATCCAGCGCTTTGCCTTCCTTCATGGGCGTAAAGGCTATGTTCTGGGCATCACGGTAGATGGCAATGCTCTTTTCCAGCGCGCGACGCTCTACCGAATCAATGGCGCGGTCGTAACGCTGATTGAAACCACGGTCGATCGCGCTTTTTTTCTGCTGATAGGCCGGATGCTCAAAGACCGCTGGAAAGGTCGCCAGCAGATTATCAATGAATTGCTCAATAATACTGATCAGCTCGCCGGCGGATCCGGGCGCGAGACTGATAACCCAGGGCTCCCGCGCTTCATCGAAGTTATTAACGTAGACGCAGTCCTGCGGGGTGATCTGGCGCTTCGCCTCGGCACGCAGGTAGCGCTGCACATAAGAGAAGCGCCCCGTACCCGGGTCGCCCATGACGAAGACGTTATAGCCAGGGCGATGCATAGCAACACCAAACTGCAGCGCCTCTACCGCGCGCTCCTGACCGAGAATACCGCGAAATGGCTCAAGATCATCGGTGGTGGTGAAGCCCATGTTTGCAACGTCAATGGGCACAGTGAGCTGTTCGGGTTTGAGGCGTAGTGTCTGGTACAGCGCAGCGGAATCAGTGGTCATCCAGCATCCTTGGCAAACAGGGGGCGATAAAGAAGGCAATCCAGCATTGTTGCCCTGCAAACCGCCGCTGACAAGTCCCGGCACTAGCGACTTGACCTAGAGCATGGCCTCAGGGCTTAAATAGAGTCTTTACTCAAGCAACAAAAACAGGAAGTCCTGCATGACGCTCAGCCTACAGCAATACCTAGATAGCGACGCGACCGAGCTGGCGTTGATGGTACAACGTGGCGAGATAAGTGCCGCAGAGCTACTTGATCAATACAATGGTCAGGCTTTGGCGCGAAGTTGCCTGAGCATGTAAGTTGGGCAGTTAGCTGCCACTCTGGATCATGCTCGTGAGCTGGATGCCAGCGACCACGACTTCGAACTGCTGCGTAACGCACGAAGACAGGATGTATCAATCAAGGCCGCTGGCCGGGATGGAACCCGGCCTTCCAAAACACACGGAAAAACTTAACCCAGCACCTTGACCAACTCCCGCACCAGCGGCTTCATAAAAAAACTGCTTTCCGGCATCAAATCTACCCGCACCCCATAGGCAACCAACTCATCCTTCACCACGGGGCCCACAGCAGCAACCTTCACTTTGCCGAACGCCGCCAGTAATTGCGCTTCGCCCTGCTCACGGCGGCGCGCCACCTGAAACAGCCTACGTACCTGGGTAGCACTGGTAAAAGCCACCGCGTCGACTTCGGTAGCGAGCAGCGCATCAATCAAGTGATCAACCTGCTCATCTTCCACATCATCAGCATAAATATAAGGCGACACCGTGCTCACCTGTGCGCCGGCCTCTTGCAGAAACTCGACCAGACGCAGATTCGGATCGGTACCGTATAGTTGCACGCCGATACGTTGACCGTTCAGATTTTCGCTCTTCAGCGTTTCAATCACACCTTCGGTGGTAGGCACGATCGCGACTCGATCAGCCTTTAAGCCCAGCTTGCGCAACGCCGCGCCAGGTTTAGGCCCACGGGTGAGTTTAGAAATGGGTCCCAATGCCGCGACAAAGTCTGCATACAGGGCGCCACCTTCGCGCTCTGCAAGCAACACCATGCGCCGCAATCCTTCACCGGTGAGCAGTATCAATTGATCGAAAGGCTTATCGATCAACTCTCGCATCCAGCGCAACACCGGAGCGGAATCAGGCGCATCGTGAATGGACACCAGCGGGCAGCGCAACACGCCTGCGCCGCGCTTGATCAGCATATCGGCAAACAGATCCAGCTCGCGGCTTTCTGGCAGGGCAATGCGGCGGCCACTTAAGGGCAGATCTTCTGTGCTCATGGCTATAATTCTCGATCAGGACGGATAAGCCATTGTGCGCAGCTGCATGGCACTTGAAAAGCACCACACAGCTACAACGCCTTACTTTTCCCAGCCGCGGCTGTGCAGAATGGCATCTAGGGTGCGGCTGACCGCCGTGCAGTTGCGCACCATTTCCACCTTCTCCCAGGTGGAGCGCTCGCCTTCGTGAATCAATCGGTGCATAGCTTCGCGGGTCGGCGGCGCCAGCAAACGCAGAGGATGGTCCCAACGGTTACGCAGGAAAATATTGATGTCAGCGGTATAGTCCTGAGCTAGTACGCCATAGGTCAGGTGCTGCATCAAGCTAATTACCGGCGACTTTATGCGGATATTGTCACGGCTGAAGCGCATGGCTTCCGCCGCACCCAGCTTGATGAAGTTGGCCTGAAAGTGCACCAAGGTGCGCAAGCGAGTGCGCGGCACGTCCGGATCGGGCGTGATCGCTAGCGCGGCCGGGTTGGTCATGCTCGAGATGAAATGATTAACACCATAGAGCCGAGCCAGGCGCTTGGCCGGCAAGTCGTCGGCAAAAGAACCATCGATCCACTTCATGCCCGGCAAGTAAGGCGCACTTTCGCCAGCAGCGTTGCGACACATCAGCGTAACCGGCGGGTAGATTCCATAGATGGCGCAGGACGCCATCACCGCGGAACGGATCAACACATTGGGTGAAGTAATAGCATTAAGCAGGCGCGGCGCCTGCTGCGTCGAGAGCCCCGTTACTGTGATATTCAGTTTGCGCCCGGTCAATTCAAAGGCTTCTTGAAAAGTGAGATCAGGGAGGATCTTGGCTAAATAGTCACGCAGATTATCCGCATCCATAGCCGGCCTGCTATTGCCCAACAGCGACAATGTCGGTCGGATAGCCGTGGTCTCTTCTACGTCATGGTGCAAGTTATCGGTACTGAGACGCTCGCGCAGTTCATCGTCATGGTGGGTGCAGGCGGTGGCAGCGAGAATTGAACCGGCACTTGAGCCCGAGATAATTTCCGGCAATAGGCCCTGTTCAAATAGCGCTTTAAGCACGCCCGTATGGAAGAACCCAAGTACTGCGCCGCCGCTTAGCATCAGGGCGGAACGGCCGTTGCAATGACTGGCCCGCAGGAAGAAATCCCGTTTTTCCTCCAGAGAAATGATGTCGTCGGAAACCTCATTGAGGTCATTCAAAGCCCCGCATAATTCGTCTATATAACGGGTAATCAGAGTTTTAGTGCCCAGCCGCGCTTTGTTGTACAGCGACGGCTTACCCATACCACCCAAATTGCCGTGCACCCCTTCGTTCAGAGCAAACAGCAATTGATGGAAGTCACCGCGAAAGCGCAGATCGCGCAGTACATCGAGGCGCTGGCGCAAGGAGCGATAATCATAGCTTTCGCAGGCATCGTCCTGCTTCCAGTCATCCAGGCCATGCTCATGATCATACTCCCCTGCCAACTCAGCCCAATCGTCATAGGTCTCGGCCTTTTCCATTGCCTGCAACATGGATTTGCTGCGCCCGCGCTGAAACAGTTTCAAGCCCATATCCATACCCCTGGCGCCGCGAAGCGCCTGTTATCTGTATCAAGAAACTAGCGTGTATTAGTTGCCGAACGAGCCGGCGCCACATCGGACGCTTTAGCCTCAGCCTGAGCTGCAGCGACTTTCTCAGTCTTGTGTTTACGCGCAGGCGTAGCCTTACCATGCTCTGCCTTTTGCTCGGCCGGCTTTTTGTCAGGCGAGCTACTGCTCTTATCCGGTGCTTCCGGCACTGACGACTCAGATACAAGCGACACCAACTTGTGCTGTTCAGCCTGCTCCGCTTGAGTTGACTCCAACTCCTGCAGCAACCCTTGATACTCCTGAGTGGATGCCTCTACACAGGCGATGTAGGTGTCCATATCACCCACTATTTTGCGGTCGGCCACCACACCCAAATTCAGCTCATCATAGATACCCGTCATGCCGTGACTAATGCCCATACCATCGGAGATAGGCACCAGAGGGAACACGTTGACGATCTTTGCGCCCGCAAAATAGCGTGGCTGCATACCAGGAATACCTGGCACGTTAGTAATGACGGTATTGAACAGGGGATAATGACCGACCGCGCGCACGCGGTTTTGCGCCCAGGCGCCAAGCGCACGCATGTAAGGCGGGATCATGTCGCCAACCGCATTATTCAAATCACAGAGCACTTCCTTGGCTAACGGCACACCTTTGGCCGTTCTGCGCTGAATCGCTTGCAGGCGATCTACGGGATTAGGAATATCCGTACCGATGCCGATGAACATAGCTGCAATCAGGTTGCCGCAGTCTTTGCTAGCCTCGCTAGGCCGCAAAGACACCGGGCACATGGAAACCAACGAACCATTTGCCGGTAGCGCGTTGTGATGGGCCAGGTAACGACGCATACCGCCGGCAATGATGCCGATCACCACGTCGTTCAAGGTGCTACCAGGACATAACTGACGCATGCGTTTAAGCTCTGAAATCCGCCAGGTAAAGGCCCCGTAGGAACGATGGGGCGATATCTGTACATTGAAGACCGTTTTGGGCACCCGGGTCTGCTCCGGCTTGGCCTCATCACGCAAGCGGCGCGCGAGCTCCAACCCTTTGCGCCCAACCGTCAGGCTAGCCTTCATACTGCGCAACGTCTGGCTCATCATCCGGGGCGTCGTGCGCGCCCACATTTCCAGACGCGTAGGCGCGCGCTCGGCAACCTCTACGCGGTCGCGGCGGCCGTACTCGTGCTCAGCGGTATCCTCCATCATCGCCGTGGTCAACTCAAGGCTGGCTTTGCCGTCCACATAGGCATGGTGAAAGCGGATGAGTACCGCAAAGCTGTTGGGCGGGATGCCCTCTACATTATTAACGCCCTCAATGATGTAGATCTCCCAGGGCGCGCGCTCCATATCGACGCTGCGGGACATGGTCCGTGCAGTGAAGATGCACAGCTGTCGCCAATCTCCTGGCTGTGGCAGGCCGACATGACGTACGTGGTACTCGAGATCAAAGTTTTCGTCGTCCAGCCAGTAAGGGTCGTCCAACTGGAAAGGTGCCTGTTCCAGCCGGCGACGGAAAAACGACGTTGTGTTAAGCCGATCAGAAATGTATTGCAGAATTTCCTTATGTCGCACCACCCCACCCGGCGCACTGCTTTGATCACAAAGCCAGAGACTGCCAATCATCATGGGTTGATTAGGCGCCTCAAAATAGAAAAACTGAGAATCCATCGGGGTGAGCTGTTTCATTATAGAAGTCCTCGTACCGGGTCGGGTGTATTCGATTCATCGCCAAAAATCGCCGTTTCGTGGCCGGCTGGCCTTGATTCAAGTCAAGCAGTTAAACCAAAAATGTAAAACGCACTAAAAAAATCTATTCGCAAAATAGATATAGCTTGATACCAATTAGGATAATGCAATTTTGTGACCAATTGGTCACAGAACTTGAAATACTCGTAGCAGCTCACACAAAAAATAACGTTGCGAGTGTCTTGTTGGCGCTTTACACGCAAATAGCCAAGCAACCGATTCTCGAAGCGGATTCGCCTGCCCGGCAATCATGCAACGGCGAGGCACTATAAAGGTGCATATCTATGATTATTGCGCGCGATCTCGCCTTCCCTTATTCCACCTCATTTACCCGCTGACTTAACGAAGACCCGCAGCACAAATCCCGGCAAGCTAGCCTTATTGAGGCCGACCCCATCTCGGCTTATACAGCCACGTGCAGCCGCCGTTTTTGGACGGCATAAGACCTGCTGACCCACACCCATACAATGAGAGCTACCCATGTCCAACTCCGCCGGTGATTGTTTTGTCGTAAACAAGAACGATCTTCATGACTGCCAGCAACTCCCTCAAGTCTTGCTGAACGAGGCAGATCTGAAAGAAGGCGAGGCGCTACTCGCAGTGGATCGTGTGGCTTTTACCGCCAACAACATTACATACGCTGCTTTAGGTAGCCGATTTAAGTATTGGGACTTTTTCCCGGTGGATGCGCCCTGGGGTCAGATCCCGGTATGGGGCTTTGCCGAAGTGGTTGCCAGTAAGCATCCGCAAATCAGCACGGGTACGCGCGTATATGGCTATCTCCCCATGGCGCCGCAACTTAAAGTGCAAGCAGGTGACCTAACTGATAACGCCTTTACCGACATAAGCAGCCATCGATCCCATCTCGCACTGGCCTACAACCAATACCAATTCACCGATCGAGACCCGGCCTACCGTAAGGAAAATGAGGCGTTGCAAATGCTGTTACGCCCGCTGCTGATCACCTCTTTTTTGTTAGATGACTATTTAGTCGAGAACAATTTTTTTGACGCAGAGCAGATCATCCTCACCAGCGCCTCAAGCAAAACAGCCTTGGGTCTGGCTTTCATGCTCCAGCATCAACGCGCCAAGCGCGGAAAGTCGCTAACCATCACCGCGTTGACGTCCAACAGCAATCTCGAGTTCGTGCGCAATCTTGGGTATTACGACAAGGTGGTAAGTTACGACCAGATCAACGAACTGGATGCCGACCAAGCCACTGTGTCCGTCGACTTCGCCGGTAATGGGCAGGTATTAGGAGAGGTTCATAAGCATTTTGCCGAGCAGTTGCTCTTTAGTTCGCTGGTCGGCGCAGCGCACTGGGATCAGCGCGGTGGAGAGAAAAACCTGCCCGGTGCTACACCTCAGGTATTTTTCGCCCCCGGCTACTGGGCAGAAAGAGCCAAAGTATTGGGTGCTGCAGAGTTGATGACGCGCTTTGCGATGCTATGGCAGCCACTGGCTAGCTCTGTCAGCAAATGGATGGAAGTTACCGAACTGGCCGGCGATCAAGACATCAAACAAGGCTACCTTGATACCCTGGATGGCAAAATCAATCCACAACAAGGCATCATAATGCGGATGCAGTAATGCCCACACGCTCTGCCCAGCTTTACAGCGCAGTCGAGAATTGAGTTAATCCAGAGATACTTCTGGAACCAAGTCGAGACGAAAGATGTGTGAACTGCTGGGCATGAGCGCCAACGTACCAACGGACATCTGTTTCAGCTTCGCCGGTTTAATGCGCCGGGGCGGAGGCAGCGGGCCTCACCGCGACGGCTGGGGAGTCGCCTTCTACGAAGGCAAAGGCTTACGTTGCTTTCACGACCCTAAGCCTTGCCACGACTCGGCGATAGCCAAGCTGGTCGAGTCCTACCCCATCAAGTCTGAAAACGTCATCTGCCATATTCGTCAGGCCAACGTGGGGGCCGTCAGCCTCGCCAATACACACCCTTTTACCAGAGAACTATGGGGGCAATATTGGGCCTTCGCCCACAACGGGCAACTCGCCGACTTTACTCCTACCGCCGGGCCATTCCGCTCCGTCGGCGATACCGACAGCGAAGCCATCTTCTGCCACCTGCTCAACACACTAGTAGCGCATTACGATCAGCCACCCAACACCCCTGACCTGATCGAAACCCTAAGCCAAGCCTGCCAACCACTGCTAGAAAAAGGCGTATGCAACATCATGCTCAGCAACGGCGACTGGCTCTACACCCTGTGCACCAGCAAACTCCACTGGATCACACGCGGAGCACCCTTTGGCGCAGCGCACTTGAGTGATGTAGAGGTGAGTATTGATTTCACGGAGCACACCGGCGCCAAGGATGTGGTGACAGTGATTGCTACTGAGCCGCTGACTGATAATGAGCGGTGGAATGTGTATGAGCGGGGGGAGTGGCGGTTGTGGCGGGAGGGTAAGACGGTAGTCAAAGGCAAATTGGCCACATAAGGAGGATCCCAAACTAATTGACCACAGATGCAGCTTGCTCCCCTTAAGGGCATTTGCAATCATCAACAACCAGCCTGCTTTCAAGAATAAGGACTATTCACCGAATGCCTTTAACTGCCTCCAACAGCGCCATCCCTGAAGCCTGCTTGCAACAGCTTAAGGAGAGGATAAAAAGCAAAAAGTGCATAATAGGTATCTATGGCCTCGGATACGTAGGGCTGCCTCTGGCCCTTCGCTTCACGGCAGTTGGTATAAAGGTAATCGGCTTCGACATAGACCCCCGCAAGGTAGCCACGCTGAATGGTGGGAATAGCTATATTGAGCGTATTGCCTCATCAGAGATAAGCAAAGCGCTAGAAAATGGCTTTGCAGCAACTAGCGACTTCTCCCGCACAATTGAAGTGGACGCCCAGATCATCTGCGTACCCACGCCACTGGATGATCACCATCAACCAGACCTCAGCTATGTTACCGAGACGGTAGAAAGCATTCTCCCGTACTTCCAACCAGGACAGTTGATGAGCCTGGAAAGCACCACCTGGCCCGGCACAACAGAAGAGCTACTGGCCCCCCGACTAAGAGATCAAGGCTTCATTCCAGGCACAAACTGCGCATTGGTCTACTCGCCCGAGCGCGAAGACCCAGGTAATGCCAATTACACAACTGCACAAATCCCAAAGGTGATTGGCGGAATGACCTCTGAGTGCCTAGCACTCGGCACCGCACTGTATGCCAACGCAATTGAAACCATGGTGCCTGTTAGCGATACCCGCGTTGCAGAAATGACCAAACTGCTGGAGAACATCCATCGTGCGGTCAATATCGGACTAGTCAACGAGATGAAAATCGTCGCTGACAAGATGGGAATCAATATCCACGAGGTCATTCAAGCCGCCGCCACAAAACCCTTCGGATTTGTGCCCTATACTCCAGGACCCGGGCTTGGGGGGCATTGCATTCCAATCGATCCATTTTATTTAACTTGGAAAGCCAAGGAGTACGGCATTAACACGCGGTTCATCGAGCTCGCTGGCGAAATCAATCACTACATGCCGCACTGGGTAGTTCAGAAAGTGGCAGACGCGCTGAACGCTCAGGGAAAGGCGGTGAAAGGCAGCAAAATCTTAGTATTGGGATTGGCTTACAAAAAAAACATCGACGATACCCGTGAATCGCCTGCCGTGGAGATCATGTCTCTGTTGCAAGACAAAGGCGCAGAGGTGGCGTACTCGGATCCTCATGTACCTACTTTTCCGCAGAAGCGTGACTATTACTTTGACCTGAGTTCTGTGAAATTGAATGCCAACAGCATTGCCGAGTTTGACTGTGTGGTATTGGCTACTGATCATGATGGGTTTGACTACTGCACCCTGGCACTTAACGCTCAACTGGTTGTGGATACTCGCGGGCGCTTGAGCGGGGAGAACGTGGTCAATGCCTGAAACTCATCGCCAAAAAATACTAATCATCACCCGGAACCTCCCCCCCTTAGTAGGTGGTATGGAGCGCTTGAACTGGCATATGGCTGATGAGCTGTCTAAATATGCAGAGGTAAAGGTCGTCGGGCCCAAAGGTGCTGCGTCACTCAAGCCGCAACAGGTTAGCCTTAGCGAAGCACAACTTAAGCCTCTGCCACTATTTTTACTGATTTCTTTCTGCAAAGCGCTATGGCTAGTAGTTAGGTGGAGGCCCGATGTGATCCTCGCCGGTAGCGGGCTCACCGCGCCTATAGCCTGGCTGGCAAGCAAGGTCTGCGGAGCGCGTTCAGTCGCTTATCTGCACGGCTTTGATATAACCGTTAAAAACAAACTTTATCAACGCCTTTGGACTCCGGTATTCAGAAACATGAACCGAGTCATCGTCAACAGTACAGCCACCAAAAATCTAGCGTTGGCGGCCGGCGTACACGGAGCAAATGTCACCATCGTTTATCCTGGGGTAAACCTCCCCCACGCTCCCCAACCAGAACAAAACATTACCGCGTTCAAAACTTTACACAGACTAATCGATAAAAAAATCCTGCTTTCAGTCGGTCGCCTGACAACCCGCAAGGGCTTGCGTGAATTTGTGGAGCTGGCATTGCCCTCCATAGTGCAGGCCGAGCCAAACGCTATCTTGGTAGTAATTGGCGAAGTTCCAAAAAATTCCTTGGGAGCAGGTATTCAGACAGTAGAAAGCATTTTGACTCAGGCAGAACTCTCCGGCGTGTCTGATCACATCAGGTTTCTGGGTTTAATCACTGAAAAAGTCCAACTAGCCACCGCCTACGAAGCTGCCGATGTGCACGTGTTCCCCGTACGCCATATCCCCGATGACCCAGAGGGCTTTGGTATGGTAGCCATAGAAGCCGCGGCCCATGGCTTGCCCACGGTCGCTTTTGCTACAGGAGGCATTGTTGACGCAGTGCGTCATGGAGAGTCTGGATATTTGGTAGAGAAAAACAATTACTCAGAACTAAGCCTGTATGTATTACAGCTGCTTCAACAGACAATGGCAGAAAAAAATGTTTTAAAGTTCTCACAGAACTTTGCTTGGGAGCAGTTTGGCGAAGGCGTATTCAAAGCTTTACTTGAGACTGAAATTTCTGAGTAAATATGGCTCAAGTCTATTTCGCCAGATCCACAATAACTGGCTCAACAGCCGCAATAAGCTCTCCCCACTCCTTAGGCTTGATATCCGCCAATTGACAGTTTTGTAGCTGAAATAACACGGCTGCCTTCAGGCTCTCAATATCGCCGGAAGCAAAAAGCATTTCAGGCTTAGTTCGCAGCACCTGATCAATGGCACCAACTTTGGCAGCCACAACTGGCAAACCACAGGCAACCATTTCAAATAGCTTTTGCGGAAAACAGTAACGCCCAAAAATGGAGTCATGCGCTGGAATGATTCCTACATCAAGCGCCCTGAATAACTGGCCAACCTCTGCCTCCAGAAGCTCACCCAAGTAGATCACTCGCTCCCCGCTCGGCATTGGAAGTTTGGGATCGACACGACCTGCGAGTACGAGATAAATATCTTCAACCAAGCCTTCGATACCTGACCAGGCTGCATAGACCGTATCCAGCCCCTTCATACGCGATAGGTTGCCAGCCGTTCCAATCAATTTCGCGCTGGCTGGCAAGCCGAGTGATACCCGCGCAGCCGCACAATCACCTATCGAAAAGCTGGATCGCGCGATCCCATTATTCATGACAAAAACCGCCCCAAGCGGCGAGTAATCATCAATAACTTTTTTTTTCAGCGCCGAGCTGACCACTATGACCGCGCCTGCATGTCTGATGCTGGCTTTCAATATACGACGCAACCCTGGAATGCGCGCCTGCCCAAAGCTCTCATAGTTATCATAAAGATCAACGGCATAGGCGACTCCAAGCAACCTGGCCAGCCTTCGTGCCAACCACAGACACGGAATATCTGAGGAGCCTACAACCACTTCCGGCTGCACAGCTTTTATAGTTCGGTAGATTGCCCCCACCCTAAAACCAAGAATGCTGCGCACTGAAGCAATAACCCACCGCACCGAGCCGGGGGCGAACTCCACTGTAAAGCCCTCATGACAATCATCGTTACGATAATCCAAGCAGAGCACCGTCACCTGATGCCCCAAACGAGCAAGTTGAGTTGGAAACTCGTACAGTCTACCAAAGCGGTGCTGGATGACGTCCTTGCCCGTGTAATAGCGTTTGCAGACAAAAACGACTTTCAAATCAAAGCCTCAGCATCGTTTTTAACAACTCGACATATTGAGCAACCGCGCGCTCAACACTGAATTCGGCAGCACGTTCTTTCAGATCACCCACTTCAACAAAAGGAAATCGCAGACTTGCCTGTATTGCAGCGGCCAAGGCATCAGCATCACCCATAGAAACCAAACGCCCATATCGGCCTTCGACGAGCACCTCGGCAGGGCCATCAGGACAATCTGTTGCGACCACTTGAGTGCCACATGCCATCGCTTCTACCAGTACCAAACCAAAGCCCTCGGAATCAGAACACAAGACCAGCACATCAGCATTACGTATCCATGGCAATGGGTTCTCGCGATACCCAACGAATTTGCACGCGTCCCCCAAGCAGAGCTCAGCCGACAGATCAGCTGCCATTTTAGCCTCTGGGCCATCACCTACCACTAGCAATCTTACCGGCATTATTTCAAAGCACTGGGCAAACGCCTGAAGTAACAAGTCGAGACGTTTGACCTGCGCGAGCCGTCCAACAAAGACAACAGTTGGTACTGCACTATCTCCCCAAGGCCACTCAATCACCTCAAGGCTTTGCTGCTCAAAATCCTCGCCGATAACGGGATTAAATATGACTCTAACAGGTAGGTTCTGAGCTAACAGCCGCTTCATATCGTCCGCGACTGATCGAGATACTGCAACTACCATATCTGCATGTTTGACCAGCCGGCGCATCAGCCATAACTCAAACAATAGCCGCATCCGCTTCGCCCCTTTAGAGGCATGCAGCGGGCCAGAAAGCGATAAATGTTGCGTCCAGATAATCCTGGACCGCCGCCAGAACAGGCGACGCAGCAGCAGAACAAAACATCCAATATCATTGGCGCTGGTAACGATCACGTGCGGCTCAGTCTTTCGGAGCCAACTAGATAGCCTATACATAAAGCCTATTCGACTACTAGCAAACGCATGTACCGGCACGTCCGGCCTCAGCAGCACATGTGCTTGCAAATCAACTTTCCGCGTCACTAGCTCCGTCTGAATACCCACCTGAACCAACCCCGCCGCAATGTGCATCTGCACACGCTCAAGCCCCCCCGCCTCAAAGCGAGATAAGAGAAAACAGGCCGATAGTCTGCTCACTCAACCCTATCTCGAACTTTGCAAAACACATTCTGAAAGTCAACCAACGAGCTCAGATCCAGCGCGCGCAAACGCCCTCTTGAGCCAATCGTAAAGAATTCATACCCAAACCTCTGGAGGTACCGGAAGAGTTCGTCTACATCCCAACCTGCTTGACGAGCAGAGAACTTCTGAACCTCCACAATCAGCATAGGCCTAGAACGGCGCAGCACTCGTTCGGCGCCCTGGAGACATGCCAATTCCCCACCTTCCACATCGATTTTTATTAAATCAATTGGCGCCAACGAAAGCGAAGAAGTCACTTCATCCAGCGTAGTGACATTGACATATTGGATGGGCGCCTGGCCTTCATTCTCTCCATACAAACTCGCTAGCCCTTGATGATCATCAGAAACATCTTGCCCACAGGACGCATAGATAGGCACCCGATCACCAATCTTGGTTCCTAAAGCTTCTCTTCTTATGAGTACCTGATTAAGGCCATTTACCTGGACGTGTTCGGCGAGTCGATCTGCGATAGCGTTGACGGGTTCGAACGCAATCACTTTTCCCTCGCTACCCACGCACTTGGCCGAAACCAGTGTGATCTCACCAATATTTGCACCCACATCGGCAACCACCATCCCAGGCCTAAGCACTCTCTTCAACAGAGCCACTATATCGGTGCTGTAATAGCCCATCCAAAAAATGCGTCGCTGCATATGCTCCGAGAGGATCAATCGTATAACGAATTTTCCATTAAAATCAGAAATCGTGACCTCCCGGTCTACGAAGCGAAAGACACGCCGAAGGATAGACTGCGATAAGCGTAACCTCCCACCAAAAGACATAGCATTACCACTGCGTCGCAATCCTCTGAGAAAATGCGAAATAAGAGCGCTACCCATCAGTTTGCATCCTTCTTCTTTAATACGTAAATATGGCAAGCACTCCCAAAAACTCTTGCCATACGACACCGCAACTCCAGGCTAACACCAGCACCCAGTGCATTTGCCATCGTGTAAAAGAGATGATTAGAATCCATATGAATGACATCAAAGTTATTATCTTCGAACTTTTTGCACCAGAAACGACGGGAGTAGTAATAAACCTCGGTAACAGTGTTGCCCCTCTCGCCGTGCTTGGGCGGAAATAGCGTCCAAAGCCATGCTTCAGCATTAGTCGGCAGGCGTGGAGCATCTTCGCAGCTGGTAGCTCGGTTTTTGAAAGTCAGCACTTTCTGTATTATGCGCCTAGCAAGCCATATATAATGAGAGGCAAGAGTCCATGCTCTGCAAGATGGCGTTGGTATCAAATGGACACATATCCCCTCGTCCGAAAGTACCCTATAGGTTTCTTTGAGCACTTCATCTAGATGTATTACGTGCTCAAGAACATGCGAGCTGAATACAACATCGTGCGACCGATCCGGAAGTGGAATATTGATACCATCATATTCGACAATATCGAAGCATCGCACGTTTCGATAACTACTGTTTTCCACGTCTAATGCTGAAACCGTATAGCCTAGCTCGGTCAAGCGTTGTGCCTGGACCCCTGTCCCGGCGCCTACTTCCAGTAGACTGCATGACTCATCACCCCTTGCGCCAGCAGGCAAGTATTTTTTTGCAGCATCTAGTTCGTAAGCTCGAACAGTATCTAGAAATGCCAGATGCAACTGACGAGGTTTTGAATTATTGGTCATCTTGGTCTGGTCCCGCCCTCGGCTTTACTAGAAGAAGCTGAAATTATGCTTATTAGAAATACCGACCCAGCCGCAAGAATCCATTCGGCATAGATAATCGAAATAGCCAATCCTTGGCTTCCGTGAGAGCGAACAAATAAAAGCGCTAGCACGACGATAACCAGCCAACCAGACAATTCCAGAAAAATCCGCACCCATGGACGCTCAAGAGTGGTGAGCACATTCGTAGCGGCTGCACGTACGCTAATCGCTGGAACAGCATAGGCCAGTAAGCTGATAAGATTACCGACGCCTGAATACGCCTCACCCAGCAAGGCCTCGACCCACGGGGAGGCAAGTGCTATGAAAACTGCAGCAAGAAGACCGTATATACCTGCAAACGTGAATAGCCAATATTGAAGAGACCTACCTGTCACCGCCCCCTCCCTGAACAGTCGAGGCATCGCGGCAAGCATCATTGCTATAACCGGTAGCACGAGAGAGCCTACTACCCTCGATGCGACAGAGTAAACCCCCGCTATGCCCAAAGGTAGCAGACGTATAGCAAGCATCTTGTCTAGCTCTGCGACTCCATGCGCACTTGCGTTCATCACTGCATAACCTGCCAGCCCCCTCCACTCATGGCTCCGTGCTACCCGCCAACGGGATGGCTGACGCCACACGACCGGCGCGAGCCAAAACACATAACCAAGCGGCAGCATGACAGCAATCAAGTGTCCTAGGGCATACCAAATTAGCTGATTATCAGGTGCGCAGGCGGCAACGACCAGAACCGCTAGCAGACGCAAGCACAGCGGTAAAATTAAAAGAATCTGCGAGCGCGCAACTTGCCCTTGGCCATGTCGCTCCATAACAGCGATAACCAGGAATGGTTGGAGCAGTACGTCCGCACTCCCAATGCAAAGAATGACCCAATGCGCGCCATCAGGTATTTGCAACACAACCGGAGAAATAAAAATGTAGATGAGCAGCAAGATTGACCCGCAAATGGTTGTGGTACCCAAAGCAAGACGAAGAGCTCCGCCGGCATAAAGCGAAGTACGAGAAACATCACGCAGCAGGGTTAAATGGGTTCCGAAATTAGCCAGTGTCCCCAGCAGTACAGCCATGGCACCAAGCCCTGCATAAAGCCCAAACCCATCCGGCCCAAGGATTGTTGCCAGAAGTAAAAGCGTGCTTGCCTGCACAATCAGACGCATCCCCAGAACAAAACTGGTGCGGATAGTACCGACGGCGATGGGGCCTTTAAACATGCTTAGTCTTCTACTATAAGGTAGCTGCCCGATTGAGGGGCGGCTTTGAACTCATTAACTCCCGGCTCAGGTCAGGTTCAGAGCCAGCGCACAATGGTTCTTTGGTCAATCTGTGAGTGATGGACGGCTATTGTCCTTGCACTGTGGCCAATCCGCCCTCGCTATTCACTGTCCTTATACATCAGCGCCGTAATCTGCTCCGAGATTAACCCCATTAAAAATATCATCACACCACCGGTGTATAGCAACGCGCTCATATTGGTAAAGCGCCCTTCCGTGCTAAGAGTATAACCATACCAGAGCGATGCCAGAGCGAATGCTGCGGCGCCAACCGGCGCAAATAACTTGAGGGGAGAATAGAGGGTGCCGATTTTGAAAATGATCAGAAGAAACCGCATACCGTCCTGCAGCGGCTTAATGTGGCTTTTTCCGACGCGCTGAGCAGCGTGAATGGGCTCGTAAACTACAGAGTACCCAGCCCGAAAGAATGCCATGGTACTGGTAGTAGGATAGGAGAAACCATTGGGTAGCAAATAGAGGAACTTCCTAAACTTGTTTGTACGTACTGCGCGGAAGCCCGAGGTCAGGTCCGCTATGGGATGACCTGTCATGTAGGTAGCCAGTTTATTATAAAAACCGTTTGCTAGGCCGCGGCCGATGCTGGCTTGGGAACCGGTCTGACGCGCCCCAACGACCATGTCATGCCCCTCGTAAAGCCTCTGAAGCAATCGCGAAATATCTGCTGGGTCATGCTGACCGTCGGCATCCATGAATACTATGATCTCTCCTGTAGCAGCTCTCGCGCCAGTTTTAATGGCCGCACCGTTGCCCATGCTGTAAGCATGATCTACTACCGTTGCCCCGGCTGACTCTGCCACTTCAGCAGTATTATCGGTCGAACCATCGTTGACCACGATCACCTCGGCTTCAGGTAATAGCCTGACAATACCTAGCACAGTGCTACCGATGGCAGCGGATTCATTTTTTGCAGGGAGTACAATACTGATATTCATAGATCTTCCGTGACAATATTATTGGGTTCTGTAGCCTTTTTTAAGACACCTTCAAGATAACTGATCTCCTGTTCATAAGAGTTGCGTGAGCGCTTCAGAGTGCTTGACTCTTGCTGGTTGAGGATTCCAGAAGCTTGCTCCAGTAAAACTAAGGCTTCTTCCGGGTAACCGGCAGAGCCCATTTCTGCAACCATAGCTAGCGCCGCATCCGTTTCGTTATATCTACTCATAGCCAGACTATAAAGCTCGTTAGCCAGCAACGGCTCTTGGAGATGTAAATATAGCCGGGCTCGAAGGTATGCAGTCAAGCGGATAAATAGAGGGAATTGACTGTATTTAGGACTAGCCTCCATTGTACTTAGCAACTGCAGAGTGTAATGAGCATATTCTGTCGAATCACTTTCCAACACAGTTTCAACTATAGTACGGACCCCTACCACAGTTTGCGCGTCGAATTGTTGATTTTTGAGACGCTCTCCGGCTAAAGAAAAATCTTGTTCTTCCGCTACACTCCCGTAAATTTTTTGTAATAAAAGGCGAATAGTCAACAGAGAGCTATCAGACAGACGTTCGCTTTCTAATTCCATATACTCGTTAGCTTTTTCGTACTTTTTGTTATCTATATAATAAGCAGCCAAACTATTGATGGCACGCGGTGACTCAGTTGCAGACTGTGCCCAATATAGCTTGAGCCTGTCGCTATCCCCCCACAAACCAGCGCGCAACCAAGTCATGGAAGCGAGAACTGCGAGCACAGCGACTAACAAGACAGGCAATAATTTGAAGCGCTTACACAAGATAACGCAGTAATAGACCAAAGGTAAAAAAAGGAAAAGAGCCGCGAGATAGTTCCTATGCTCAAAATACAGCTCTAGCCCTAGAACCGTAGACTCCATAGTATGAGCCGCAAAAAAAAACAATATCGAAAGAGTGACGATCGGCGCTTTTCTGCGAATTATAAAGGCACCTAAAAAGAGAAAAAGCAAAGTCAGAAAACAGAAAAAAGTACTGAACGGATCAAATAGACTCTTGGAAATCACATAACCATCTTGGTATAAACCATTACCTTCAATCCGAGGCACAAAAAGATTCAACAAGTAGTCGAAAACTATACGTAATTCAGTCAACAAGCGCTCCACCATGTTGAAGTTACGATTAGACCATGGTGCGTCCGCGAAAGTAATATAACGAGATAAGGCTACCGCAATGGCAACAGAAGGTAGCCAGAGAAACAGCACACGCCACTTCCAAGAGGGCTTCCCTGTTGAAGGTAGGCAGAATTCAATAACTAATATAAGCAACGGCAACAAAGCGCCGTTCTCCTTGCTGAAGGTCGCAAGAACAGTACACACACACACTGCAAGTGACATCAAGATATAAGCGCGCATGGGATGCAGCATCAGCCGCAAACGTGCATATAAATACAAAACAATACCCGCCAGACTGAAAAAGGTAGCTAGCTGGGCCATACGCTGCACTACATATAGAGTGGTAGATACCATATAGGGATGCAGCAACCAAATTGCGCAGGCGAAAACGGCTATCCAGCGAGCGTCATTTTCGCTGACAGTCTTCATATTGCGCAATAGCAGCAAAATTGACCAACATAAAAGCAAACCGCATAAGACATGGATATACAGATTAGTTTTTTTGAACCAAGGAGCGTAGCTTGGCCACGTATTATCGTCTAGCAAAAAACTCATTAGCGATATGGGCCGGCCGGTCGGTCCTGACCACCCATGAAAAACATAACTATTAAAGGTTTCGGCGTCGATAACTCCACCATAAACCCCCAAATCCTTTAAGTTCGAGTAATCATCGAATAAAAAGCCTCCCGCCACTCCTGGCCAGTAACAAAGAAATGTTACTAATACGACAGCAAACAGAAAAATGCAGGCTTTGATTTGGCGAATCATATACTCTCATGCACAAGGGGAGTAAAAAAAGCGCCCACCTCGGGAGAGTGTGAGCGCTCTATCGAACATCGCTACTAACTAAATCAGCGGCAATTAGATGGAAGGAACTTTGTATTTACATCCGACCCAGATGCGCCGCAGATCCACGTTATTGAACCACCGGCTGTAATGGGGCTCAACACTAACTTCTTGCCTGACTCAACTTTATCGTTATACGTAATTTCAATTTTACCAGTTGCTGCATCAACGCTAGTAACTGCATTACCTGTAATAGTAGTACTCGTCGCTAATCCTGCACTTGCATTATTAGTAGGGAAATGTCCTTCAGATGAGTAAAATTCAGTAACTGAAGCTTTAGCTCCAGCTGCCAGACCTAGGCCCTCCGCGACGTGCGAGCGCTTGGTGTAATCTTGGTAAGCTGGCAGCGCAATCGCCGCCAGAATGCCAATGATCGCAACCACGATCATCAATTCGATGAGGGTAAAACCTTTTTGCATTTGAGCCTTCATGTAATTCTCCTTGATTGTGAGATAGCCCTTGGGCTAACAAGCAGGATGCAAATTTCGGACCAGAACCCTGACTACATTAAACCGCCCCCGCCTCCCCATAAAGGTAACGTTTCAGAATAGAAGTCTTCTCTTTCGGGTCCACTTGTGACATTTTTTGTCACCCTCATCCCTCCTCCCCCACATCCATCCATCCAACTCAAGATACAAGCGCGTTATTTGACTATCCCGTGCAACCCCACCGCCTCCTATACTATAGTGCCGTTAAATTCGTATTTTGCTTCTAGAGATTACAAACCCGATGGAAAATCCTACCCTCTCTGGACTGGCCAGACGCATCGTGCAAGATCAATTGCTTGATGCCATAACCGCAGAGAAAGCCACTCAACAAGCTAGCCAAGATAAGATCCCACTTATCACTCACTTAGTACAAAAAAAACTGGTAAGTGCTCGCGATCTCGCAATGGTCTGCGCAGAGGAATTCGGTTATCCGTACTTTGATCTCTCAGCTGTCGATAAAGACGTTCAACCTCAGGACCTAGTCAGCGAAAAGCTGATTCGCCAGCATAACGTTCTCCCTTTATTCAAACGCGGTTCTCGCCTTTATCTCGCCATCTCAGACCCAACCAACCAGCAAGCGCTAAGCGATATCCAGTTCAATACCGGATTGATGACGGATGCCGTTATCGTCGAAGACGACAAGCTCCATATCGCGATCGAAAAATTCCTCGACAGTCCCACTGGTGGGTTGGGCGACATGGCTGACGCAGATCTCGATGATCTGGATGTTCAGGCAGTTACTGACGATGAAAAGAAGGATATGGGAGGCGATACCGACGACGCCCCCATCGTGCGCTTCGTCAACAAGATGCTCTTGGATGCTGTACGCATGGGCTCTTCAGACCTGCATTTTGAGCCATATGAAAAAACTTACCGTGTGCGTTTCCGCACGGACGGTATTTTGCATGAAACCGCCAGACCACCCCAACAGCTTGGCGTTCGCATTGCTGCGCGCTTAAAGGTAATGTCATCCATGGATATGGCCGAGCGCCGTAAGCCGCAGGATGGCCGCATCAAACTGAAAATATCTAAAAACAAGTCTATCGACTTTCGGGTAAATACATTGCCCACCCTGTGGGGTGAGAAAGTGGTGCTGCGTATCCTTGACTCAGAAAGTGCCAAGATGGGTATCGATGCACTAGGCTACGAAGAAGATCAGAAGAAAATGTTTATGGCTGCCTTAGAAAGACCCCAAGGCATGATTTTGGTGACTGGCCCCACCGGCTCAGGTAAAACGGTTTCTCTTTATACCGGTCTAAATATTTTGAACACTGTGGAACGTAATATCTCTACAGCGGAAGACCCCGTCGAGATCAATCTTGAAGGCATCAACCAGGTCAACGTTAACCCAAAACAGGGCCTTGATTTCGCCAAAGCGCTACGCGCCTTCTTGCGGCAGGATCCAGACATTATCATGGTCGGCGAGATTCGCGACTTAGAAACCGCAGAGATTGCTATTAAGGCCGCTCAGACGGGTCACATGGTAATGTCGACGTTACACACCAACAGTGCAGCTGAGACGCTTACGCGCTTGCGAAACATGGGCGTACCCTCTTTTAACATCGCCACTTCGGTCAACCTGATTATCGCCCAGCGCTTGGCCCGAAGGCTTTGTAAAATCTGCAAAGAACCTATTGAAGTGCCGAAGGAAACACTACAAGAAGAAGGCTTTAGTGAGGAGAAAATCGCCGAAGGGATTACAATTTTTGGCCCTGTGGGTTGCGAAAATTGTAAAGATGGTTATAAAGGACGTGTTGGTATCTACGAAGTCGTCAAAATCACTCCTGCAATGCAGCGCATTATCATGGAAGACGGCAACTCTATTCAGATTTCCGATGTAGCCCAGAGCGAGGGCTTTAGAAGCTTGCGTCAGTCCGCCCTTATGAAAGCAATAGAGGGCGTCACCAGCCTGGCGGAAGTTAACCGAGTGACAAAGGATTAAGTCATGGCGCAACAAGCAGCACTAAAAAAGAACCCTGCCGCTGCCAAAAAAAAGGCCAAGGAAGTGAAGTTTTACCCCTTCAAATGGGAGGGTAAAGACCGAAAAGGCACTATAATTACGGGCGAAATTCAAGGATCGAATGCCGCGCTGGTTAAAAACCAGCTACGAAAGCAAGGAATCCTTGTCACCAAAATTAATAAAAAATCAACGCTTTTCAGTAAACGTGCTAAGAAGATAAAACCCTTAGATATCGCTTTTTTTACGCGGCAGCTAGCCACTATGATGGAGTCTGGCGTACCCATCATTCAAGCTTTTGAAATTATTGCTGAAGGCTCAGAAAACCCCAATATGGCCAAATTGGTCAATGAGGTGAAAATTGACGTTGCCGCGGGCAACACCTTGGCGGACTCCCTTCGTCAGCATCCTCAATATTTTGACGACCTGTTCTGTAATTTGGTCGAATCTGGGGAGCAATCCGGTCGACTAGAGTCGCTATTGGACCGCATAGCGACTTACAAAGAAAAAACAGAGGCTCTAAAAGCAAAGATCAGGAAAGCGATGACATATCCTGTCTCCGTAGTAATTGTGGCGATCATAGTCACCGCAATTATGCTGCTGAAGGTAGTGCCTAGTTTCCAGGAGGTATTCGCTAACTTTGGAGCAGAGTTACCAGGTTTCACACTTTTTGTCATCGGCCTATCCGAATGGTTACAGGCTTGGTGGTTCATCGTTCTCATAGCCATTATTGCGGGCGGCTATGTTTACGGCAGGGCCCACGTGAAGTCTAAGAAGCTGCGGGACGCGGAAGACCGCGCCCTACTCAAAGCACCAGTCGTTGGCAAGATTATTTACGAGGCAGCTGTCGCTCGTTTTGCACGCACACTTTCAACAACCTTTGCTGCGGGCGTACCACTGGTAGAGGCTCTGGATTCAGTCGCTGGCGCCTCCGGCAACGTAGTGTTCTACAACGCGGTAATGAAGATAAAGGAAGATGTATCTGCTGGTTCACAACTCAACTTCTCAATGCGCACAACCAACGTGTTCCCGTCTTTAGCTGTGCAAATGGCAGGGATCGGGGAAGAGTCGGGCAACCTCGATGGCATGCTTGAAAAAGTTGCCGATTACTACGAAGCAGAAGTCGACAACAAGGTAGACAACCTTACTACTTTGCTTGAGCCTTTGATTATGTGCGTTCTGGGCGTATTGGTAGGCGGTTTAATCATTGCTATGTACCTCCCGATCTTCCAGCTTGGGGCCGTCGTCTAATCCCATGCAGCTTCTCGACTATCTGGCCAGCCGAGCGCTGGCTTTTATTTTGCTCGCTGGCTTGCTAGGCCTGATCATTGGCAGCTTCCTAAACGTAGTTATCCATCGTCTGCCCAAGATGATGGAGGCACAGTGGTTGCAACAAAGCCGCGAGATGCTGAATCCGGAAGCGTCGCAGCCTGAACAAGTAACCTATAACCTTATTCTGCCGCATTCCCATTGCCCTCACTGCAAAACTGAGATCAAGGCCTGGCAGAACTTGCCGATCATTAGCTATTTGCTGCTAAAGGGTCGTTGCGGGCAATGTAGAGCGCCAATTAGCTCACGCTACCCTTTGGTTGAACTGTTGACGGCAGCGCTGTCGATGGTGGTCGCATGGCAATACGGTTTTGGCTGGCCAGCTGCGGGTATGCTGGTGCTCACTTGGGGACTGATCAGCCTTAGCATGATCGACGCTGATACCCAGTTGCTGCCGGATGTACTGGTTTTACCGTTATTGTGGCTGGGGCTGATTGCAAATAGCTTTGGCGTTTACACCTCTTTGAACGATGCCCTGTGGGGCGCGGTAGCTGGTTACCTCAGCCTGTGGTCGGTTTATTGGTTGTTCAAGCTGGTGACCGGCAAGGAAGGTATGGGTTACGGTGACTTCAAGTTACTGGCCATGCTCGGCGCTTGGGGTGGCTGGCAGATTTTGCCGCTGACTATCTTGCTGTCTTCTTTAGTCGGTGCGATCCTCGGTATCATTATTCTCAAGACGCGCGGCCAGGATAACGCTACGCCCCTACCCTTTGGACCCTATTTAGCCATCGCTGGCTGGATCGCTCTGATCTGGGGTGAGACAATCACCAGTCGTTATCTGCAGTTTGCCGGTTTCTGAGTTAGCGTACCTCCGCTAAGAGTGGGTACGCGCTTCATACACCTACGGAATAAAACATTACCCGCTATGAGTATGATCATCGGCCTAACTGGCGGTATCGGCAGCGGTAAGTCCGCTGCCGCCAACTATTTTGCATCTGCGCATGGCATCCATGTGGTGGATGTTGACGTTAAATCCCGCGTGGTGGTTGAGCCCGGCAAACCCGCATTGGCGCATATAGTGGATCGCTTTGGCGATAGCATCTTGCTGGCGGACGGCAACCTAGACCGCGCAGCGTTACGTCAGCGCGTTTTCACCAACCCGCAAGAGCGCGTCTGGCTCGAAGACTTGCTACACCCACTGATTCGCGACGAAACTATTCGCGATCTTAGTAGCGCCACTTCACCCTATGCGTTGCTGGTTTCGCCTTTGCTGATCGAGTCGGGCCAGCACAGCCTCGCCAGTCGGATCATCGTGGTGGACGTGCCTGAGGCCCTCCAGCTAGCTAGAACTGCAGTGCGCGACAAGGTTTCTGAGGATCAGATCAAAGCCATTATGCAGGTACAAGCTCAGCGCGAAGATCGGCTAAAAAAAGCCCATGACATTATTGTCAATGATCGCGACCTCTCACATTTGCATCAACAGGTAGATGCACTGCATCAGCAGTATCTCGCGATGCTGCAGGAGAATAACTCATGACACTTAGCGTCGAATGCCCAACTTGCCAAGCTCCCGTTACGTGGGATGCCGCGTTCCCAGATCGCCCCTTCTGTTCACCCCGGTGCCGCTTGATTGATTTGGGCGCCTGGGCATCTGAAGAACATGTTATTCCTGGCAATGAGCAGGAACAGGATGTGTTTTCCGAGGATTTGTCTCGGCAATGATCGCGAAATTACTGCTCACCAGAATCTCCTGATGCGCCGCATTCATGTCATGGCGGGCGTCATTACCAATCCCTTCGGTCAGATTCTCATTGCTAAGCGACCCGACAGCGCCCATCAAGGCGGCTTGTGGGAATTTCCAGGTGGCAAGCTGGAGTCTGGCGAAGAACGCCTTACAGGCCTGCGTAGGGAGCTACAGGAAGAACTGGGCATCAGCGTGGTCGACGCTCACCCTCTGATAGACATCCGTCACGACTATTCCGATAAATCTATTCGTCTGGATGTGTGGAAGGTGACTGGGTTTTCAGGTGAAGCACATGGCGCGGAAGGCCAAGCCGTGCGATGGGTGGAGCCACATCAGCTGGCTGACTTCGATTTTCCTGCCGCCAATCAGCCGATACTAAGCGCCGCACGACTACCTGATCACTATTTGATAACGCCGGACACTGATGAACTATCACTGTTTGCCGGGCTGGAGCGCGCCAAAGCCAAAGGTATACGACTCGTCCAACTGCGCCAAACGCAGCTCGATTGCTCCGAGTATCAGGTGCTGGCCTCCAAAGTAGTTGAACGCTTCGGCGTCGATTTTCAATGGCTTTTTAAAGGCGACACACCTCCACCTTGGCCGAACAGTGGATGGCACCTCACTAGCGCTCAGTTACGCAACCTTTGGCAGACTCCAGAACAACACGCAAACTGGCCTCTGGCAGCGTCCTGCCACAACGCAGAAGAACTGCAAATGGCAATAGAACTTGGTGTCGACTTTGTCACTTTGTCGCCGGTCTCTGCCACCGGCAGCCATCCCCGCGCCGAAGTATTGGGCTGGGATGCAGCACAAGACTTGATACGCACAGCAACCGTGCCAGTCTATCTGCTGGGAGGAATGGCACCTGAGCAGCTCAAGCAAGCTCAGGCCTTCGGCGCGCAAGGTGTGGCGGGAATACGCGCGTTTTGGCCCAAAGAGATATAAGTTAATCTTGTACCCATAAAGGCACGTGGCTATGGAAGTTCGCGCTAAATCTCAGCCAGTGAACTGCTCGGCGAAATCACCCCGGATATTTAGCCCATCACAGCAGCAGAGTATTTATTGATACTGCTGGCCGGGATGGAACCCGACCTTCCAATGTGCGGCGGGTAGACGGGTGGTGATTTGGGGACAAATTCTGGGGGCTTAAGTTTTGGAAGGTCGAGTTCCATCTCGACAAGCGAGCTACCCGGCGACAAGACTCTGGATATTCAGCACATAACAGCAGCGGTGTATTGGGTGATGCCGCTGGCCGGGATGGAACCCGGCCTTCAAAGACGGCCAATCCCGCTGGCGTCAAGCTCCTCTAGGCGTGGTACTAGCTGAGGGATATGCGCTTGGAAGCTTCAGCTTCAAGCCTAACCAAACTACAGCCTCACTCGACCTGAACCACTCGCAGCTCTTTAGGCATACTGAAAACGATATTCTCTTCTTGCCCTGCGAGCTCTTCTGCCCCGGTCGCGCCTTGTGCATGCAAATGCTGGATCACCTGCCGCACTAGCACATCAGGTGCTGAGGCGCCGGCTGTTACGCCAATATTGGACACCGCCGTCAGCCACTCAGGCTTGATCTCATCTGCGCCATCAATCAGATAAGCAGGGGTGCCCATTCGCTCAGACAGCTCCCTTAGTCGATTGGAATTGGAGCTGTTTGGGCTGCCAACCACCAAAACCAAGTCACAATCACGAGCCAGCTGTTTGACCGCGTCTTGGCGGTTCTGGGTGGCGTAGCAAATGTCATCCTTGCGTGGGCCATCAATGGCTGGAAAACGGGAACGCAGCGCATCGATCACCCGCGCCGTATCATCCATCGACAAGGTTGTTTGTGTGACAAAAGCCAAGCGCTCAGGATTAATCACTTGCAGCTTGGCTACATCTGCTTCGTCTTCGACCAGATAGATAGCGCCGCCCTGACTGGCGTCATACTGGCCCATAGTTCCTTCGACTTCCGGGTGGCCGGCGTGGCCGATAAGCACGCATTCGCTGCCATCACGGCTGTAACGCGTTACTTCCATGTGCACCTTGGTAACCAGCGGGCAAGTCGCGTCAAAAACCTTGAGACCACGATCGGCTGCTTCCTGGCGCACTGCCTGAGACACCCCATGGGCGCTGAAGATAACGATGACGTCATCTGGCACCTGATCAATCTCTTCCACAAAGATTGCGCCACGGCTACGCAAGTCTTCCACCACAAATTTGTTATGCACTACTTCATGGCGTACATAAATGGGTGGGCCGAACACTTCGAGGGCACGGTTGACGATCTCGATGGCGCGATCAACGCCTGCGCAAAAGCCGCGGGGGTTAGCCAATTTGATCTGCATGAGTACCTCGGAAAGAGAAAGCTGATATCGGCGGATTATCCATCATCAAGATGGAGAATGCGATTTTAAGCCAATGGGATTACACAGAAGGCTTGATTAGGCCGCCTGTACATCGATAATTTCGACATCAAATGTGATGATTTTACCGGCCAGCGGATGGTTGAAATCGACCTCAACCACCGTTTCATGGATGGTTTTGACGACGCCCGGCAATTCACCGCCAGCGGCATCTTTAAAGATCACCAGCAGGCCTTCTTCTAACTCCATTTCATCAAACTGATCGCGCGAGATATTCTGCAGATTTTGCGGGTTGCCGGGGCCAAAACCACGTTCAGGTTCGATCTCGAAACTGCGCTTATCTCCGGCTTTGAGGCCAAACAGCGCCTGTTCAAAACCTGGTAGCAAACTGCCGTCGCCGACTTTAAAGGTAGCTGGCTGCTTATCTAGAGTAGTGTCGACTACGTCGCCGTTGGGCAATTTCAGCGTGAAATGCAGGGTAACCAAGGTGTCGTGGTTGATGCGCAGATCAGTCATTTGGGTATCTCAGTATTGATTTTAGCGTGTCGTGCTGAATTTTACGGGCGACCTGCATTTAAGCAGACCAGATTAAACATCCTGTCAGTGACTTAGCAAAAACCTAGTCATTTCTGGCTCTCAATACTGGAGCAACAGCATGAGCGAGCGGGTGTCTGTTTACAAAGCATCCTAGGCAGGAAGGCCAGGGGACGTACGAACTGCACACTCGCGCTACCTTGCATCACCCACCAACGGCGCTACTGGCTAGGGCGCTGGTCGAGATGGAACTCGACCTTCCATAAACAAAACCGTGTGCATCACAGGTGCTGAGCCAACTATAAAACACCGCTCCCGGAAGGCCGGGTTCCATCCCGGCCAGCGAGCTAACCGAACACTCGCACTGTGGCGTCTCACTCACCAAAAAGGCCATTAAATAAGACGCTGGTCGAGATGGAACTCGACCTTCCAGAAGCAGCTGGTAGCGTTTCTAGTTTTCAGTTTTCTTCTTACCGACAAACATATCCAGAATTAGCAGCGCAGCGCCAACGGTAATCGCGCTATCGGCAATGTTGAACGCGGGGAAGAACCACCTTTGTTGCCAGTGCACCAGAATAAAATCAACCACGTGGCCTAGTACCACGCGGTCATACAGATTTCCCAACGCGCCGCCGAGAATGAGTGCAAGAGCAATAGCTTCCAGCCGTTTGCTGCGGTCCAGCCGTGACAACCAAACACACAGCACGACACTCACCACCACGGCAATCGCTGCAAACAACCAACGCTGCCAGCCAGCGGCGTCAGCCAGAAAGCTAAACGCGGCGCCCGTGTTATAGGCCAGGGTAAAGCTGAATAGATCAGCTATGACCGGTACCTGCTGGTACATTTCCAGGTTGTTTACCGCGACCCATTTGGTCAACTGATCCAGAGCGATAATTAGCAGCGACAGCCAAAGCCACGCCAGACTGCCTTTTTTGGCCTCAGGCATGCTGACGAACCTCACCAGCGCCTTCGATGTTGTCTACGCAGCGGCTGCAAATCTCAGGATGTGCGGCGTGCGTGCCCACGTCTGCGCGGAAATGCCAGCAGCGCGCGCATTTGGTTTCAGTTGATTTAAGAATACGCAACTTGAGGCCAGGCAGCTCAGTCTCCACCGCATCGGCACCAGCCTCTGCCAAGGGCGCTAAGGCCGCCTGGGAAGTGATCAACACGAAGCGTAGCTCATCGCCCAGCTTCGCCAGCTGCTCGCTCAAGGCCGACTCAACAAAGAGGGTGACTTCTGCCTCAAGGTTGCCGCGAATGGCTTTGGCGCTTCGCAGGTTCTCTAGTTCTTTATTGACCGCTTCTTTAACACCCATCACGGTGTTCCAAAATTCGCGACCTAAGGCTTGATCCGCTGGCAGTTCAGCCAGACCGTCATACCAAGCATTCAGCATCACAGAATCATTATGCTCGCCTGGCAGGTACTGCCACAGCTCCTCCGCTGTAAACGAGAGCACCGGTGCGATCCAGCGCACCAGCGCTTCGGCAATGTGATACAACGCGGTCTGGCAGGAGCGGCGCGCAATACTGTTAGCCTGCGTGGTGTACTGGCGATCCTTGATGATATCCAGATAAAAGCCGCCCAATTCCTGCACACAGAAGTTATGCACTTTTTGGTAGACGTTCCAAAACTTGTAGGTGTCGTAAGCCTCGACGATTTCCGCCTGCAGCAAACGCGCCCGATCAACCGCCCAACGATCCAAGTCCAGCATCTGCTCTGGCGGCAGCGCGTCGACCTTGGGATCGAAGCCATTCAGGTTCGACAGCAGGAAGCGTGCGGTATTACGGATACGACGATAAGCATCGGCACTGCGCTGCAGGATCTGGTCAGATACCGCCATCTCACCTGAGTAGTCGCTGGAACACACCCACAGACGCAGAATGTCAGCGCCGAGTGTGTCGTTGACCTTTTGCGGAGCGATGGTATTGCCCAATGATTTGGACATCTTGCGGCCGTTCTCATCGACAGTAAAACCGTGCGTGAGCAAACCGCGATAAGGCGCGTGACCATCAATCGCACAACCCGTCAGCAGAGACGAATGGAACCAACCACGATGCTGATCCGAGCCTTCCAAATACAGATCAGCCAACGGGCCCTGAGCATGCCCCATAGGGTTTGAGCCACGCATCACGTGCCAATGGGTTGTTCCGGAATCAAACCAGACATCCAGCGTATCGCTGATTTTATCGTACTGCGCTGCTTCTTCACCCAGCAGTTCGCTGGCTTCCATATCAAACCAGGCATCGATACCGCCCTGCTCTACTTTCTGAGCAACTTGCTCAATTAGCTCGATGGTGCGCGGGTGCAGGTCACCGCTTTCCTTATGCAGGAAGAAAGGGATCGGCACGCCCCAGTTTCGCTGACGCGAGATACACCAGTCTGGGCGACCGGCAATCATATTATGCAGGCGCTGCTTGCCCCACGCAGGTACAAAATCAGTCTGCTCAATCGCGTTAAGCGAGCGTTCACGCAGGGTTTCGCCGCCCGCGACAGGAATATCCATGCCGACGAACCATTGCGCCGTTGCGCGATAGATCAGTGGCGTTTTGTGACGCCAGCAATGCATATAGCTGTGCTGGATACTCTCATGCTTGAGTAACGCACCCACTTCTTCAAGCTTGGTGACGATGGCTGGATTGGCCTTCCAGATAAACTGGCCACCAAAAAATGGCAGATCGTTTACATAGACGCCGTTGCTTTGTACTGGGCTGAAGATGTCGTCATTGGTCATGCCGTAGCGCTTGCAGGTGCGGAAGTCATCCTCACCATAGGCGGGGGCTGAGTGCACCACGCCGGTACCGGCGTCCAGTTCAACGTAGTCAGCCAAATAAATCGGTGACAGGCGGTCGTAGAACGGATGACGGAAGTTGATCATTTCCAGCGTCGCGCCTTCAGCGGTAGCCACAACCTTGCCTTCCAGACCATAACGAGCAAGGCAATCTGCAACCAGGTCTTCAGCTAGCAGCAACAGCCGCTCGCCGGTATCAACCAGCGCATAGGTGAATTCCGGATGCACGTTCAGCGCCTGGTTGGCAGGAATGGTCCACGGTGTGGTAGTCCAGATCACAATGGCCGCTGGCTTAGGCAATGTTGCCAAACCAAAGGCTGTCGCTAGCTTGTCTGCATCTTCTACCGCAAATGCAACGTCGATAGCCTCTGACTTCTTATCCTGATACTCAACTTCGGCTTCAGCCAGCGCCGAGCCGCAATCAAAACACCAGTTGACCGGCTTCAATCCCTTGAAGACAACACCCTGCTCAACCATTTTACCCAACGCACGAATCTCGCCAGCTTCATTGGCGTAGTTCATGGTCAGGTAAGGGTTATCCCAATCACCCAGTACGCCGAGGCGAATAAAATCAGCCTTCTGCAAGGCGACCTGCTCGGTGGCGTAGGCGCGGCTAAGCTCACGCACCTTGTCCGCGGGTAAATGCTTGCCGTGGGTCGTCTCGATTTTGTGCTCAATCGGCAGACCATGACAGTCCCAGCCCGGCACGTAGGGCGCATCAAAGCCGGATAACGTCTTGGAGCGGACGATCATGTCTTTAATGATTTTGTTCAGCGCGTGGCCAATGTGAATCACCCCGTTGGCGTAGGGGGGGCCATCGTGCAGGATGAATTGCGGGCGACCCTGGCTGACTTCACGGATACGCTGGTATAAACCATCAAGGCGCTTGAGGGTCTCCGGCTCGCGGTTTGGCAACCCCGCTTTCATCGGAAAATCCGTGGCGGGCAGGTTCAGTGTCGCTTTGTAATCAGTCATCTAGATTCAGGCTCTTTTAAGTTCACAGGCCCCATTGGGCCCTGGCCGCGGCAAAATCAGCCTTGATTGCCGCCTGCAATGCATCCAGCGAGTCGAAGCGTTGCTCCTCTCGCAATTTTTCGTGAAATACGACATCCAACCGACGACCATAAAGATCGCCATCAAAATCGAAAAGATGGACTTCCAGGTGCGCTTTGCCGTCACTCTTCACCGTCGGCCGCTTACCGATGTTGGCAACGCCTTTTTGCAGAACACCATCCAACTCGACGCTCACGCGGTAAACGCCATGCAAAGGAGGATTAACACGCTTCAATTGAACGTTCGCGGTGGGTGCGCCAATGGTGCGGCCAAGTTGTTGGCCATAAAGCACACGCCCAGCGATACTGAATGGCCGCCCCAGCAGCCGCTCGGCCAAGGCAAAGTCACCCTCTGCCAACACTTGCCGCAAGCGGGTACTACTAATGCGTTCGCCACTTTCGGCAACGGTGTTGGCCGCCTCGACAGTGAAGCCATGCTGCTCACCACTACTTTGCAGGAAAGCAAAATCGCCGGAGCGATCACAACCAAAGCGGAAGTCGTCACCGACCTCCAAGTGCTGGACACCCAACCCCTCAATAAGCACTTGCTGCACGAACTGCTCGGCGCTTAGCTCACGCAAGCGTCGATTGAAGGCCAAGCACAATACTCGGTCAACGCCCTGTGCTTGCAGCAACGCCAGTTTCTCACGCAAGCGCGTCAGGCGCGGCGGAGCCGCATCGGGGGCGAAGTACTCGCGTGGTTGGGGTTCGAAAATAACCACGCAACCGGGCAGGCCGAGACGTTCAGAGTGCGCCTGCAACCTGGACAGAATCGCCTGGTGGCCAGCATGCACGCCGTCGAAGTTGCCGATTGTTGCGACACAGCCCCGATGCCGGGGCCGCAGATTATGTAGACCGCGGACCAGTTCCATAATGCTCGTTAGTGGTGAATCAGTCGAAACCCTGGAGTATACAGGTTTGCGACTACCAACGTCATTCCCGCTGTGGCCGAAGACGCTTACGGGCAGTCACCTCTGACGACAGCGCCATAGCATTTGACAGGAGCCTCGTAACAGCATCTGAGCAAGCACCCAGGCCGCTGGCCAAAATGGAACCCAACCTTCCACAGCGCCAATGGTTTTTTGGAGGGTCGAGTTCCATCTCGACCAACAGACCAACAGACCAACCGACAGCTCAGTTTATTTCTGAACACCAGAGTGGCAAGCGCCCGCGGCGTTACCTACGCCAGCAGCAGGGGACTTCAGCTATGCCGAAGCTCACGCAAGCGCAAACCACCGACGACCAGAACCAGTAGGTATGCGCCCATACCCGCACCAACCAGGAGGGTCATTTCCCACACCTTGCGCTGCCACCCCCAAACCAGCCAGTCCTGCGTAGGCGGCGCTAACCACAACAAGACCAGCGCCATGGCCGTGCAAGCCGCCAGCAGACGCAGGCTAAACTTTAACCAGCCCGGCTGCGCCTGGAAAACACCTGCCTTACGCAGACCCCACCACAACAAGCCCGCATTCAGCAAAGCGGATACCGACGTCGCCAACGCAAGCCCTACATGTGCGAGAGGCCAGATAAAGATCAGATTGAGAGCCATATTGGTAATCATGCAGATGATCGCGATCTTGACCGGCGTTTTGGTATCTTGCCGAGCGAAATACCCAGGCGCCAATACCTTAATCAGCATGAACGTCATCACCCCGACGGAATAGGCTCGCAGGGCAGCCGCAGCCTGAAACACGTCCTCGTCGGTCATGGCGCCGTAATGGAACAACGAAGCGATCATCGGCTCCGCCAATAACAGCAACGCGATGGCCGCAGGCACGCCGACCAGGAGCACCATGCGCACTGCCCAGTCCAGCGTCCGGGCAAACGCCCGCGGATCCTCTGCAGAGTGTTGGCGAGACAACGCAGGCAAAATCACCGTACCTATCGCGATACCAAATGCCCCCAACGGCAACTCAGAGAGGCGATCAGCGTAATACAGCCAGGAAATGCTGCCGGTCTGCAGGAAGGATGCCAGTACGGTATCGAGTAACAAGTTAATCTGGCTAACCGAGACTCCAAACAACGCGGGAATCATCAAGGTCATGATGCGTTTGACGCCCGGGTCTTTGCGATTCGGGCGCGGTGTCGGCAACAACTTGATCTGCGCGAGAAAAGGCAGCTGGAATAGCAACTGAGCCACGCCCGCGACAAATACACCCCAAGCGAGCGCCATGATCGGCCGGTCAAAGTAAGGCGTAAAACAAACGGTTGCGCCAATCATGCAGACGTTCAGCAGCACCGGGGTAAAAGCCGGCACCGCAAAACGGCCATAGCTATTGAGAATCGAGCCACAGAGTGCGGTTAACGAGATCAGAAAAAGGTAAGGAAAGGTAATGCGCAACATGTCGGTAGCCAGTTCAAGCTTACCGTCGTCGTCATGAAAACCCGGCGCAAACAGCATGACCAGCACAGGCGCACCCACCACCCCCAACGCCGTAATGGATGCCAGCGTTAACCCGAGGGTGCCTGTTACCCGATCCACCAACTGCTTTACTTCAGCCAGAGGGCGCCTGGTGCGATACTCCGACAACACGGGCACAAAAGCCTGCGCAAAGGCGCCCTCGGCAAATAAACGGCGCAGAAAGTTAGGTATCTTGAACGCTATAAAAAAGGCATCGGCTTCAGATTGAGAGCCAAAATAGGCCGCCACTACCACATCACGCACCATACCCAGCACACGCGAAAGCAGGGTCATTACGCTGACAACCATGCCGGACCGCAGCAGGCTAGGCGCCTTAGGAGGCGGGGTATCAGTAGGCAAAGGTTGAGACATTGATATGTGCGCCGAGAAAAGTCGCCATAATAACGCTCTACCCTTAGCTTTGTCAGGTGTCACAAGCGCAACCACCAACAACTAAATAGAGGTACGCAGGCCACTTTGTCTGTATACTCTGCGCACCGCGTCAACCGTCGACGAGCCTTTGCTGATACATAGCAAATCCGTCTATCGGTTTTCTACAGCCCTCTTGACATTAACCCGTCTCGGCTGCATAGTACGCGGCCTTATTTGTACCTAATTCATCCCGATTTTCTGAGGAGCACGACGGTGGCCAACTCACCTCAAGCCAAGAAACGCGCCAAGCAGGCCGAGAAGCGCCGCAATAACAATGCAAGCATGCGCTCCATGGTCCGTACTTATATCAAGAACGTGGTTAAGGCTATCGACGCCAAAGACCTCGAACAAGCCAAGACTGCCTACACTGCAGCTGTACCGGTCATTGACCGCATGGCTGACAAAGGCATCATCGCCAAGAATAAGGCCGCTCGCCATAAGAGCCGCCTGAACGCACACATCAAGGCAATGGCTGAAGCCGCCTGATCTGCGATTCTTGCTGTAAAAAAACCGGCCTTGAGCCGGTTTTTTTATTGCTTAGTTTTAGCATTCTCCACTCAGAGGCGGCGATTCAACCTCCTTAACTTCCAGCACCCGACAGCACAACCACCTCCAGCGAGAAGAGAACCCCTCCCAACACCTCCCTGCAAAATTTCCAGGATACGCAAACAAGGAGCGCAGGAGAGCTCACATCAAACCAGTACCAGATTGTCTTTGTGTATCAACTCAGGATCATCGATATAACCCAGAATCCGCGCTATCGATTCGGTCGGCTTACCGAGGATACGAGCTGCATCCTGAGCGCCATAATTAACCAGACCTCGAGCAATCTCGCGCCCATCCGGAGCCACACAGACAACCATTTCGCCGCGCCGAAAACCGCCCTCTACAGCAATAACGCCAACCGGCAGCAAACTTCGCCTTCCCGTAGTTAGAGCTCTCACTGCACCTTCATCAAGCAACAATCGACCACGGGTTTGCAAATGACCTGCCAGCCACTGCTTGCGCGCGGCCAACATGCCCCGCTCTGGCAACAGTAGCGTGCCCAGCGCCTCACCTTGGTAGAGGCGCGACACCACCCGATCAATACGCCCGCCGACAATCACCGTCGCCGCACCGGAGCGCGCCGCCAAACGTGCAGCACGCAGCTTGGTCTGCATACCGCCACGTCCCAGTGCTCCCGCACTACCGCCCGCCATAGCATCCAACACAGGGTCGTCTGCCATAGCTTCTGATATCAGCTCAGCCTGGGGATTGTGACGGGGATCGGAGGTATACAGACCATCTTTGTCGGTCAAAATCACCAACAGATCAGCTTCGACCAGATTGGTAACCAAGGCACCTAAAGTGTCGTTATCACCAAAGCGAATCTCATCAGTCACCACGGTATCGTTTTCATTGATAACCGGAATAACATTCAAATCAATCAGCGCGCGCAGAGTACTGCGGGCATTCAAGTAACGCTTGCGATCAGACAGATCGTCATGGGTAAGCAATACCTGGGCGGTAGACAGGCCATGCGCCTGAAAACTAGATTCCCACGCTTGCACCAAACCCATCTGGCCGATGGCGGCAGCTGCCTGCATGTCATGCGTGGTTTTTGGCCGCTCAGTCCAACCAAGACGACTCATGCCCGCCGCCACCGCACCAGAGGACACTATTACCAGCTCAGCACCGCTAGCACGCAGGGCCGCGAGTTGCTCGACCCAAACCGCCATAGCGGCCCGATCAAGGCCACGACCATCGCCCGTCAACAAGGCGCTACCAATCTTGACCACCCAGCGACGGGCTCCGGTTACCTTTTCACGCATGCTGATTCGATTCCATCAACAGATTGCCCAAGTTAAAACCAGGCCTGACTACAAACAGCCAGACCTCAAACGTTGCCGATCCGGCGAATCAATGGACGTAAAAAATCTCTGGACCATCTTCATCATCACCTTCGTCATCGTCGCCTTCATCTTCACCATCAACGACAATACCCTGCTTGCGCAGCGCTCGACGATCATCCAGCGCCTGGATGTGCGATCGCGCCTCGTCTTCGATTTGTTGATCCAGGGCAGCCACCTCAGCAGCATACTCTTCATCATCTTCAATCAGACGCACGCGCTCATCCAGCCAATTCATCACGGCCTTGGCCAGCTCTGCAGTACCCTGACGCTCGGAGGCGGAGATCACAAACACCGGACCTTCCCACTCAAGGCGCTCAACCACATCATCCAGCACTGCCTGCTGCTCATCTTCCAGCAACTGATCACACTTATTCAGCACCAGCCACCGCTCACGCATGGTCAAAGCAGGACTGAACTTACCTAGCTCGTGGACGATGGTTTCCACCGACTCAACAGGGTCGGCTTGATCCAAGGGCGCCATATCAACCAGGTGCAACAACAGACGCGTACGCGAAAGGTGCTTCAAGAAACGCGTGCCAAGGCCCGCACCCTCAGCAGCACCCTCAATAACACCCGGAATGTCAGCGACCACAAAGCTGCGCAACTGCCCCACATCCACTACGCCCAAGTTCGGCACCATAGTCGTAAAGGGATAGTCAGCCACTTTTGGCTTGGCCGCAGATACCGAACGAATAAAGGTGCTTTTGCCAGCATTCGGCAGACCCAACAGGCCTACGTCTGCCAGTACTTTCAGCTCCATCTTCAGGTCGCGCAATTCGCCAAGCGAACCGTTGGAGGTTTGCCGCGGGGCACGGTTAACGCTGGACTTGAAGCGCGTATTACCCAGACCATGAAAACCACCCTGCGCTACCAGCAAACGCTGGCCCGCCTCGGTAAGGTCACCAATGATCTCTTGGGTACCGGCATCAATCACGGTAGTACCAACCGGCACCAGCAGCACCATATCTTCGCCCTTGGCACCCGTGCAGTCGCTGCCGCGCCCGTTTTCACCGCGCTGCGCATTAAAGCGGCGGGTGTAACGGTAATCGACCAGAGTATTCCAGTTAGCGTCGGCTTCCAGAAAAATGGAACCGCCGTCGCCACCGTCGCCACCGTCCGGCCCACCCTTAGGGATAAACTTTTCACGGCGAAAACTCATGCAACCATTACCACCATCACCGGCCTTGACCGTGATGGACACTTCATCAACGAATTTCATCTATCTCCCCTTCCCTATCGGGACGGGCTAATGGAAAGAGTACGCTACAAACAAAAAAGCCCCGTCGCAAGACGGGGCTTTTCAGTAGTAAAGAGCTATCAGGCGGTTACGACATTAACGTAACGACGACCGAACTTGCCTTTAACTTCGAATTTCACCACGCCTTCAGCTTTGGCGAACAAGGTGTGATCCTTGCCCATGCCAACGTTCTTGCCAGGGTGGAACTCAGTGCCACGCTGACGAACGATGATGTTACCCGGAATGATGGCCTGGCCACCGTACATTTTTACACCAAGGCGTTTCGATTCGGAATCGCGACCGTTGCGCGTGGAACCGCCTGCTTTTTTGTGTGCCATGAGTCTATATCTCCTGAATCAGCTTAGGCAGAGATGCCAGTAATCTTGATTTCGGTGTACCACTGACGGTGGCCCTGACGCTTCATGTGGTGCTTACGACGACGGAACTTGATGATGCGGATCTTATCGCCACGACCGTGAGCGCGGATCTCGGCAGTCACCTTAGCGCCCTCAACAACAGGAGCACCAATCTTGACGTCATCGCCATCTGCAACCAACAGAACTCGATCAAACTCGATGCTGGCACCAGTTTCAACTTCCAGCTTCTCTACTTTCAGGTACTCACCTTCAACGACTTTGTACTGCTTGCCGCCGGTAACAATAACTGCGTACATGTTGCTTTCTCCGTAATCCTGCTCACCCAGCGCTTGATTAGAATCGTTAGTGGCTGGCATGGCTGCAAGTGGCTCCGCCTATCGGACCCGACCTTGCCATTGTTAAAACAGGGATGCTGTATCTCAGGGGCGAGGATTGTACGCAAGCCAACCGCTTTGCGCAAGCCTCGGTCAAGCCTGATAGACTGCGCTTTTCTTGACACTAATAGGCCTGCCACCTAGCATGCCGCGGAACCTTTTCAGGAAGTCTGCAACCGATGACCACCCTGCCATTCTATGCACCGGTATCCGATGATTTTGATGCGGTGAACGAGCTCATCCTTGAGCAGCTGCATTCCCGCGTTCCGCTGGTAGAGAAGATCGGCCACTATATTATCAGTGCCGGCGGAAAACGCCTGCGGCCGCTGGTCGTTTTGCTCAGTGCGCGCGCATGCGGGATGAGTGATCCCCGCCAGCACAGCCTGGCGGCCATCATCGAGTTTTTACATACGGCCACCTTGCTACATGACGACGTAGTGGACACATCTGACCTGCGCCGCGGCCGCTCTACCGCCAATGCCCTGTGGGGCAACGCACCCAGCGTACTGGTCGGCGACTTTCTATATTCGCGCGCCTTTGAAATGATGGTTGCGCTAGGCGACATGCAGATCATGCGCATCCTGGCCAATGCCACCAACGTGATAGCTGAAGGCGAAGTCCTGCAACTATCTAAGGTACGCGACGCCAACACCGATGAAGCTACCTACATGGAAGTCATCCGCAGCAAGACTGCCATGCTGTTTGAAGCGGCTTGCCATACCGCAGGCGTATTAGCCAACGCCAACACAGAGCAAACCGAGGCACTACGCCAATACGGTAACGCCCTGGGTATTGCCTTTCAGCTTATGGACGATCTGCTCGACTACAGCGGCGATGCGGCCGAGATGGGCAAGAACGTAGGGGATGATTTAGCAGAGGGCAAGCCCACGCTACCGCTGATTTACACCATGCGACATGGCACCCCCGAGCAAGCGCAGCTGGTACGTAACGCCATTCAGAAAGGCGGCAGCGATCAGATTGAGCCCATTCGCGAGGCCGTAGCGGCATCTGGCGCGCTTGATTACACCGCGCGCTTGGCACGCGAGCAGGCGGACGAAGCCGTACGCTTACTGCAAGCATTGCCGGCATCCGAGTATCGCGACTCGATGGAACAGCTTGCCCGCTTTGCGGTGGATCGCAGCTTCTGAACGTAGCGTTCAGCTCAAACCCGCGGGTCCGAAATGGAAATGCGGAACGTTATCTAGACCAGCGATACAGCTTTTTGGAAGGTAGGACCCCACCTCGGCCAGCGACATCAAAAGAGCGCAGCGGAGAGTATGTGCCAGGGATACACACCTTTGTCGTCGGTTAGCGCGCTGGTCGAGATGGAACTCGACCTTCCACTAACCCCATGCAGAGACCTAGCGGCGCACACGCGACTTCAGAGATTCCGCTAATTGGAAGGTCGTGCTCCATCTCGACCAGCGGTAGCGAAGATCGCACCCGAGATAAAGATAAAACACCACCATCCCGCGCAAACCATGTAGCCCGCTCTACCACAGCAGGCCCACAGTCGAAGTTACAGTACCTTCAGCAGCTCAATATCAAACATCAACGCGCTATGCGGCGGAATGCTGTTACCTGCGCCGCGCTCGCCGTATGCCAGCTCGGACGGGATAAACAAGCGCCACTTGGCCCCTTCCTGCATCAGTTGCAGCGCCTCGGTCCAACCCGCAATCACGCCACCCACTGGAAACTCAGTCGGCTGGCCACGCTTGTAGGAGCTATCAAAGACCTCACCGGAAATCAGCTGACCTTCATAATGAGTCTGAACCGTGGAGCTGGCATCTGGCGTAGCACCCGTACCGGCAGTCAGTACTTCGTACTGCAAACCCGACGCCAAAGTTACCACGCCGTCACGCTTGGCATTTTCAGCCAAAAAGTCGACGCCACCCTGCGCCGCTGCCTTGGCAGACTCTTGAGCAACTGCGCGCATCTTTTCCTGCAATTGCTGGAACGCTGCCTGCAACTCAGCCTCATCAACCTGGCTAGGCTGCTGGCTGTAAGCATCGCGCAAACCGGCCGCAACCAGATCCAGCGTCAAGTCAGGAATGTTGCTGCTCAGCAACTGCTCGCCCATCTGGCGGCCAATGCCGTAGCTGACGCGTTGCTCATCGTTCTCAAATGCATTGCTCATAAGCGAGCCTCCAGTCAAAAAAAGGGGCGTCAAGCCTGACACAAGACCAGCAAAAATTCACCCACAGCAACGAATCCGCTACAATAGCCGGCTTTCTGCCCAAACCTCGGAAGCGCCCAACCATGCTTGAAAAACTCTTCAAACTTAGCGAACACGGCACCAATGTGCGCACCGAGCTACTGGCAGGGTTAACCACCTTCCTGACCATGGCTTACATAATTTTCGTCAACCCAGCGATGATGGCCGACGCGGGCATTGATCCTGGCGCCGCCTTTGTAGCAACCTGCCTCGCCGCCGCCATCGGTTCTTTGATCATGGGCCTATGGGCTAACTACCCTATCGCCTTGGCACCAGGCATGGGTTTGAATGCCTTTTTCTCCTACACCGTGGTCGGCTCCATGGGCTACACCTGGCAAGTCGCACTCGGCGCCGTTTTTCTGTCTGGCTTGATGTTTTTTCTGCTGAGCATCTTCAGAATCCGCGAATGGATCATCAACAGCATCCCTATGGCCTTACGCTCAGCCATTGCTGCCGGCATTGGCTTGTTTCTCGCGCTGATTGCCCTAAAAAGCGCGGGCATCGTCGTCGACCACCCGGCCACGCTGGTCTCGATGGGTGACCTCACTCAGCCCGGAGCGCTGCTCGCGGCGGCCGGTTTCGCCATCATAGTGGCGCTGGCTTACCGCAAGGTCACTGGCGCGGTCATGATCGGCATCTTACTGATAACGGCAATCAGCCTTTTGACCGGATTAACTCAAGCGAACGGTGTGGTATCCGCACCACCCAGCTTGACGCCCACACTGATGCAACTGGATATCAAGGGCGCGCTTGAAGTCGGCATGCTGAGTATCATTTTTGCGTTCCTGTTTGTTGACCTGTTCGATACTTCAGGGACGCTGATTGGCGTTGCCCAACGCGCCAACCTGGTCGACGCGAACGGCAAGATGCCGCGTCTGGGCCGCGCCCTGATGGCAGATAGCACCGCCACCATGGCCGGCGCCGCACTTGGCACCTCCACCACGACCAGTTATATCGAATCCGCGGCTGGCACCGCTGCAGGCGGGCGCACAGGCCTCACAGCCTGCGTGGTGGCCCTGCTATTCCTGCTCAGCCTGTTCTTCTCCCCTTTAGCCGGCGCCGTGCCCGCGTTCGCGACCGCCCCCGCACTACTCTTTGTTGCGGTGCTCATGACTGGCGGGCTAGTACAAGTCGATTGGGATGATCTGACTGAAGCGGCTCCAGTAGTGATTACCGCCATCATGATGCCGCTGACGTTCTCCATTGCTAACGGCATCGCAGCCGGCTTTATCGTCTGGACTGCAATCAAGTTGCTATCCGGGCGCTGGCAAGACCTCAACCCCAGTCTTTATATATTGGCCGGGCTTTTTATCATCAAATTGGCGTTATTCAACTAATGGGCCTCGCATTCAATCCAGAAAACTACGCCAACCAGTTGGCGGAAAAGCGCGAGCGCTTATGCAAGTTGCTCGCTCCATTTGAAGCACCTGAACCACAGGTTTTTGCTTCCGCACCGGAGCATTTCCGCCTGCGCGCCGAGTTCCGTCTTTGGTACGACAAAGGCCAGCCCTATTACGCTATGTTTGAGCAAGGCGATAAGCACAAGCCGGTGCTGATTGACCAACTGCCGATCGCCAGTCGCCGCATTAACGAGCTAATGACACCGCTACTCGAGGCCTGCAAGGCAAATCCACTCTTGGGTCGCAAGCTATTCCAGGTAGAGTTTCTGACCACACTCTCGGGTGAAGCGCTGGTTACCCTTTGCTACCACCGCCCGCTGGACGAAGACTGGGACGAGCCCGCCAAACAGCTTTCAGAAGCACTCAACATGCAGCTAATTGGCCGCAGCCGGGGGCGCAAGCGCGTGCTCGAGCGTGACTTCGTTGTGGAACAACTGGAAGTGGCTGGCCGGAATTGGCGTTATCAGCAGGTAGAGGGCGGCTTCACTCAGCCTAACGGCGGCGTCAATCAGCATATGCTCAGCTGGGCACTCGATGCCGCTGGTAGCAATGACGATGATCTGCTGGAGCTGTACTGCGGTAACGGTAACTTCACCCTTCCGCTCTCCACCCGCTTTCGACGCGTGATGGCAACCGAACTGGCAAAAAGCTCAGTGAAGTCCGCTTTGGAAAACCTGGCTATGAATGACGTAGAAAACGTCACTCTAGTACGGCTGTCTAGCGAAGAAGTAACCCAAGCACTGACTGGCGTACGTGAATTCCGGCGCCTGCACGACATCGAGCTGAGTGAATTCAACTTCGGCACCGTTTTCGTAGACCCACCCAGAGCAGGGCTGGACCCTGCAACGCTAGAACTCGTCAAAGGCTACCAGCGCGTAATTTACATCTCCTGCAACCCAGAAACCCTGGCGCAGAACCTGGAAGAGCTGAGTAAAACCCATCAAATAACGCGTTGCGCGCTATTCGATCAGTTTCCATATAGTCACCATATGGAGTCGGGGGTGTTATTGGAGCGGCGCTGAGCGCCACTCCAATAACCGTTGATTACCAACAGGACGCATCACTCGCGGTCTTGACCCCTAAATGGTTAACGCTGAGGCTGCCACATTTAGTATCACTTGCCAGCTGTGCACCTATCACTGACGCTTTTGCCGTATAGGTACTTTGCGTCAAAGTATCCACAGTAAACGTGTAACGATTTTCCATATCAGCATCAGTACTGCAGCCAAGAACCGGGGCCGCCCCCGCGTAAGTCAAATTGGAACTGTAGTATCGTTCCATGAACTGCGTATATTCAGATACGCACGCCTTCGCACTATCGCGATAAGAACGAGTAACGTAGGCCGTATACGACGGAAAAGCGATCGCAGCCAAAATACCGATCACAGCTACGACAATCATCACTTCGATCAGAGTAAAACCTGATTGAGAAAGCAGCGCTTTATGAGACCTTGCCGCATTTATTCGAGATAACATAATCAATTCCCCAAGTTTATAAGTTCGCGCCAGGAAGTCCTGCCTGCACCCGAGGTAAAGGGATTAATATCAAGATCGCGGATGCCGCCATCGTCCGTGGGAATGTACATTTTGCTATCCAGGAACGAAGGATTACTGAAGCCGGTATTCAGACCGATACCGGAAACAACGGTCCAGACCCCATTAATCTGCACTTTATCTGCATTATCAAATGAGCTATCACCATCCAAATCGAAGTAAGTATCGGCCAAACGAGCACCCGTAAACGGATCGATAGACATGATCACACCGCGGCCGCTTGGAGCACAGGGATCGCTAGCATCAGGAATCCGTGTATTACCAATCAAGGCACTACCCTGGAACTGATTCTGCGTAATCATTCGCTCTCCGAGTGCTGATCTAGACCCATTCGACGCTACTTGATAAAGATCAATAAACCAGCCTTGCTTACCGACCAAATCTTCACGGGCGCCTTCTTCAATAACGCGGGCCGTCACATCTGTAGAGACGGCCACATCAAGCAGAATCTTACGCTCAAGCATGTCGGATCTCGACGTTGTAGATCCATTACTATTATCGCTGTAACCATACCAAGTCTGCACTTGAGTGTCGGTTAAGTCATCAGTATTTAGATAACGACCAGTACCAAAGAAAAGCCACACTTCTTGGCTGTAGGGTGAACGCCCTGCGAGAGGCGTTGACAAAATCGGCTGTGGCACACCATCCGGGTCAGTAGCCTGGAACAGTTTTGTTGCGGTACGCGGATTATTATTGAGTCCCGTTATCTTCCACAAGTTACCCAATAAATCCCCGGCGTAGGCGGTATCAGTGATGCCATCACCGTCTGAATCCCAGGCACGAACTGAAGAAAGACCGTTATCGACGTCAGTAGAAACTCGTTTGTTTTTCACATCACCCGTAAACACGTCTACCGTAATCAGCGCCGCCCTCCCTGCTCGGCTGTTAGGACCATTACCCAACATTACGGACCATTTGCCATTGTCAATTTGGGCAATCACCGGCTTGCCGGTATTGATGCCAAGTCGGCGAATATCGTCGGATGATTTCTCCCAAAGAAATTTAACGTCGCTTGGGTTCGTGACATCTAAAGCAAAAATAGTGTTATTCGTCTCATCACGATCCTTGGCAACACCACCATACCCCAAGGTGCCAACTAAGATCGTGCGCCACTTGGTACCATCATAGGCATCAGCAACAGTAAGCTCACCATCAACAAAATAGCGATGATCATAATTCGGTGAAGCTAATTCACCCATGCCATTTTCGATAACGGCCTTAGGGACATATGCAAATGTCTCTACGCCGCTAAGCGTCTCGCCGGTAGTGGCATTGAACCCATGCAACATGCCATCGTTACCGCCGACATAAATGACAGGCGTACGGTTCAATGAAGCCGCCCAGCTTGCATAAGAAGAAGCACCGTTAAAAGAACGACCCGCGTAGAGTGAAGTGCTCGGAGACCCTACATAGACCGGTTGCGAATCAATGATATCGCCCAAAGCGCTCTCACGGACACGAAATCCAGTTGAGTTATTCTCCTTAGATCGATCACCTCGCAGGTAATTAATTATATCCTCGGATGAATCGGATGAATTGTTTTTTAGTGCATCCCTCAAGGACGTCGAATTAATCGCGTTATAAGTAAAGTCAACGAATGAAGATCCATTCCATGTCTTAATTACTCGATTGGCCGGCGCCGGCAACTTAGAAGAGGCGGTCCAGACGGGAGTGGGGTTCAGCACTCCTGTACCCTCATCAATAGTGTAAGCATTGATGTCACCCGTCCAGACTCCACTCTGATATACAGATTGAAAGCTGGCCGAGCCTGCTTCAAGCGAAGTGGAGTTCAAGGCTAAAGAGGAACGGTTACCCGTTTGCTCTTCTTGAATATCAGCAAAAGCTCTCACTAAGCCATCAACCATGTCCTGCGCACTGGCAACAACATAAAAATTATCGGGGCGTAAATCGTTTGTCGACAGTTTTTCCCCCGATGTATGCCACCATGAGTCAGGCATATTTGTAGGTATATTATATGGGTCAAAACCATCTGGCACATCTAACCCGCCGTACTTCGCAGCCAGCCAATAAGCATTACTTCTTCGACCTTTTAGACCGTTTTCTAGAATATCAATCCAATAGGTAGATGCGGTTTGAGTACCGTCCATCGCAGGACGCAAGTCCGAGGTATTTGCATCGTAAGCTAATATAGCAATACCGTCAGTTCCGGTCCCCGCCCCTTTCACAGAAAGAGTTCCTTCCTGAGAAACTATTTGTGCTCGAAGCAACTTAATTTGATTTTCAGTTAGAGGGTCTGCTCCTCTAGGAATCTCATCATCATCATGGGTGTTCGTGTCACCAATACCTAAGAAAAAGCTTTTCTGACAAGCAAATTGTATCGGATCATCATCATCATTATCAACATCCCAATTGATGATCGGAAGCCCACCCACTAACTTATCTAATGAGTCACGGGCTGAATTAGTATCGGCCGGAACAGCAACAACGCCATAATCGGAAGGCTTCGCCAGTCCCTTTAAATAACTATAAGCAGTATAAAAAAGTTCACTGACATTGTCATAACGCTTGAAAAGCGTATCAGGGACGATCAGGCCGCTTTTGTTGATATAACTAATGACTCCACTATCAACAACTCGTCTATTGCCATAAGGAGTATTAGCCGCATCGTCCGGATCGGGGTTAGATATGAAGACACCGGTATCTGCATCCCACTCAGCATGATCATTCTCTATTTCATTGTTATTATCGTTAACAGCCAGCGGGCCTACGTACTTCATACGCGCATGCATAATACCGCCCACGCTGTTTCTATTATTACTACCCCCAGAGTTATCATTAATATAACCGAAGGCGCTATACCTCATGTTGTCGGAATTAGCTTGTATTAATCCTTCTGGTTTATAGCCTTGATCATATTCTTTACAATTACCCTCAAGCATGCCGGTAACACACACTTTTACACGTACAGAAACCTCGTAAACAGTGCCTTCACTGAAGCTCTTACCGGAACCAGCTCCATGTATCGCTGGATCGTAAGAAACGGCGCTATTATTTAAAGCGCCATTACGAGTAAAGCGCATCGTATTACCAAAGCGAGAATTAGCTCGACCTATTCGCGAATTAAAATTTGACCACGTCGTAGGCGTAGAACTCGATACACTGGAAGTAATATTCCGGTCAGGAAAGTTGTTAGTATTTGAACCCTGCCCTGTCTGCACACCTTTTTCAAGAATTGTTTCAGTAGGAGTATCCAGACTTCTATAACCGCCGGTCAAAATATTCCTGAAAATATCAATAGACTGCATTGTAGACCAGTTCAAATAACGACCACTCCACTCATCACTTAAAGTACAGCTAGTAGATTCGCGGGTTGGGTAG
>DRHT01000041.1 GCA_011053055.1 Halopseudomonas sabulinigri
ACATCTTGGGTCTACCATAGCAACGTAGTCGGGTTGCCCTGTGAATTACCGGGGCGACGACATGACTGAGCAGAGCGACCAGCAGTTGGTCGAACGTGTTCAGAAAGGTGATAAACGAGCTTTTGATCTGCTGGTATTGAAGTATCAGCATAAAATTCTGGCCTTGGTCACGCGCTTTGTGCATGACACGCACGAGGCTCAGGATGTTGCTCAGGAAGCGTTTATCAAAGCTTACCGAGCATTGCCGAATTTTCGCGGCGATAGCGCGTTTTACACTTGGCTGTACCGTATTGCGATCAATACGGCCAAGAATTATTTGGTGGCGCGCAATCGGCGTCCGCCGGATTCCGACATAGCAGCGGATGAAGCAGAGTTCTATGAGGGTGACAGCATTCTCAAGGATATTCATTCGCCAGAACGCGAGATGTTGTGCAATGAGATTGAACAAGTAGTCAATCGCACACTCTTACAATTGCCGGATGATTTAAGAACGGCTTTGACCTTGCGGGAATTTGAAGGTTTGAGCTACGAAGATATTGCCAATGTGATGTCTTGCCCAGTCGGTACCGTAAGGTCCCGGATTTTTAGGGCTCGAGAAGCAATAGATAAAGCACTGAAGCCCTTATTGGAAGATTGATGGGTATTCAGCAGCGTAACGCAGCGAGCCCCTTGGGCCATTAGCAGAGGTACAGCGATGAGAAGCGAAATCTTGCAGGAGTCTCTTTCCGCCCTCATGGATAACGAGGCTGACGATCTGGAAGTGCGCCGTGTTCTGCAGGCCACTGCTCAGGATTCCGCTCTACGTGGCACTTGGGGGCGCTATCAGATGGCGCGCTCTGTGCTGCATAAAGAGCATTGGCAGCCTTCAGTGGGTAGCTCGGTAGATTTAACTGCCGGCATAGCTGCCGCTCTGCGCGATGAGCCTGAGCTGCAAATGCAAGCTGAATCAGCTGCGCCAGTGCGCTCTGGCTTGTGGCGCAACATGACACGAGTTGCCGTTGCTGCATCGGTAACCATGGCTGTGTTGGTTGGCGTTCGCATGGTTAACCAAGGCGATGTGCCACAGCAGCAAACCTTGGCTGCGACTGAGTCTGTTGTCGCTCCCAGTTTTGCCGCGACGGGCAGTGCTGCTCATTCCGGTGCTGTGTTGGCTGGTTACTCACAACAGCCAGGCGTGAGTGCTGAGCCTATATCGTCTGCGCAAGCACCTTCCGCTTGGCATGAGCAGCGTATTGGTCGCTATCTTCGCGAGCACGCCGAAAACAGTGCGCAGTTTTCATCGCCTCAGCTGGTTCCTTACGCACGTGCGGCCAGCATAGAAGGACGATAGTTGTGATAGCAAAGCGCACTTTGGGCTGCTGTTACATCGCAGCCCTTCTGGTCTCGCCGGCGGCACTGGCGAATGACGCCGGAAGCTGGCTGCAGCGAATGTCAGAAGCCGGCAGCCAAGTGAGCTATAAAGGAGCGTTCGTTTACGAGCGCTCCGGTAGTTTTTCTACTCATCAGGTGTGGCACCAAACAGCCAATAATGTGGTTACCGAAAGGCTGCTACAGGCTGATGGCGAACCCCATGAGTGGGTGCGCCGTGATGGGCACGTACAGTGCGCTAGTTCTTATTCCGCAGGCCCGATCTGGGACGCTTCTTCGCAACCTGCGCAAGATCCCGAATTGCTTGAACAGTGGTATTCCCTCGAACTCCTTGGCACAACACGTGTTGCTGGACGTGCGGCCACCGTCGTGGCAATTATACCGCGTGACGAATATCGCTACGCCTATGAGTTGTATCTCGACAGTGATACTGGCCTCTTGCTCAAGTCGTTGGTAATTAACGAACGCGCCACGTTGTTAGAGCGCTTTCAGTTTACCGACCTTTCCTACAAAGATATCCCTGACTCAAGCGTGGCACCCGGCTCCGGTTGCTTGCAAGTTGACGTTACCCTGAAAAGCCAAGAAAACAGCAACGGCGAAAGTTGGGAGCCTGGCTGGCTACCACCGGGTTTCACCGGAGGAGAGCAAGATGTTCGTGCTTTCTCTGTTGATGAAGAGCCCGTATCCAGTCGTGTTTACACGGATGGCATGGCGCGGTTCACTGTTTTCGTCGAACCGCTTGGCGAAGAACGGCTAGCGGACGATTTGCGTGCCCAGCTTGGGCCTACTGTTGCAGTAAGTCGCAAACTTAAGGCTAAAGATGGCGCGTTTTTGGCTACTGTGGTGGGTGAAATTCCACCCGCAGCAGCTGAACGTATCGCGGCCTCCTTTGCCCAGCCGGCGGAGTCTGTGCAGTGATTGAGGAGCGTGGCCGGGTTCTCAGTATGGAATCGGGCGCGGTCTGGGTAACGACTATTCGTTCCAGTACCTGCGGCAGTTGCCAGGCTAAGGCCGGTTGTGGGCACGCGTTACTACAGAAACTAGGCACACGTTCGTCCCAGGGATTTGTTCGGGCATTGACCGAACAAACTTGGCAGATAGGCGAAGAGGTGATTATCGGCGTGCCCGAGAATGCCGTGGTGCGCAGCGCCATGTGGGCTTATTTGGTACCGTTGGTTGGTTTGTTTACTGCTGCGCTCACAGCGCAAGCCTTAGGTTGCTCAGAACCAATGATGATTTTGCTTGCGGCGGTAGGTTTGCTTGCAGGCTTTGCAGTAGTGCGTTGGCACGACCGTAAGGTACAGCAGGATCCGCAGTTGCATCCTCAAGTTATTGCCCGCGCTAGCCCTTCGGTGGTGCTGGTGTCAGCACACCAAGAAGACTGGTAAGGCTTTAGGTTTTCTCGATTTTTCATCAGGAGAAAAAACGCATATGTTGTCAGCACGACGTTGGGTAGCAGCTACTGCAGGTGCCGTTCTACTGGGATGGCAATCACTGGTTTTGGCGGTGGATTTACCAGACTTTACCGAGTTGGTAGAGGAGGCTTCTCCCGCTATTGTTAATATCAGCACCAAGCAGAACCCCTCGGCCACTCCGGCCGGCGGAGTGCAAAGCATGCCTGATATGGAAGGTATGCCGCCTTTGTTTCGCGAGTTCTTTGAGCGCAGCTTTCCTCAGTCACCTTCACCTCGTGAGCATCAGGCGCCGCAATCACTCGGCTCGGGCTTTATTATCTCTAAAGATGGTTATGTGCTGACCAATAATCATGTCATCGCGGATGCGGATGAAATTTACGTGCGCTTGTCTGATCGCCGGGAAATGGAAGCCAAGCTGGTTGGCGCTGATCCGCGCTCTGATTTGGCGTTATTGAAAATTGATGCTGGCGATGATTTGCCGGTGGTCAAAATAGGCAAGTCTGCCGACCTCAAACCCGGCGAGTGGGTGCTGGCGATTGGCTCTCCGTTCGGTTTCGACTATTCGGTAACTCAGGGTATTGTGAGTGCGAAAGGGCGCAGCCTGCCTAACGAAAATTATGTCCCTTTTATTCAGACTGATGTAGCAATCAACCCCGGTAACTCGGGCGGCCCGCTGTTCAATCTTGACGGTGAAGTGGTGGGTATTAACTCACAGATATTCACCCGTTCAGGCGGGTTTATGGGGCTTTCCTTTGCTATTCCCATGGATGTGGCGATGGATGTAGTCGAGCAGCTCAAGGCAACGGGTAGCGTACAGCGCGGCTGGTTGGGTGTAGTGATTCAGGAGATCAACAAGGATCTTGCCGAGTCGTTTGAGCTGCCTAAGCCTGCTGGTGCGTTGGTTGCGCAAATCATGCCTGGCGGCCCTGCCGACAAAGGGGGGTTGAAAGTGGGTGACGTGATCATGGCGTTCAACGGCCAGGAAATTAACCGCTCATCCGACCTGCCACACGCCGTTGGCCGTGTTCGCCCGGGCAGTGACGCAAGCATGGTTGTGATGCGCGACAAATCACGCAAAACCTTGACCATGACGATCGGTAGTCTGCCTGAAGACGATAATATCGCAGCCTTGGATGATGCCGAGTCACAGGCGCCATCCAAGACGGATAACCGCTTGGGCGTCAGTGTGGTCGAGCTCAGCGCCGAGCAGAAGAAAAATCTGGATATTCACACGGGCGTTGTCGTACGAGAGGTAACCAAAGGGCCGGGTGCGATGGTCGGTTTGCGTGCGGGCGATATTATCACCAACTTGGATAACCAATCGGTCGACTCAGTTGCCAGCTTCGAAAGTATTGCCAAGGAATTGCCGAGCAACCGTTCGGTATCCATGCGGGTGATCCGCCAGGGTCGTGCCAGCTACATTACCTTCCGCTTGTCCGAGTAATTTGGGCTGTCGCAGTATCCGCTGGGCGGCGCTTTTTGCGTCTGCCAGCGGCTAGCGCTGTGATAGCACCGCCTTCTGTAATCAGGTACACTCGCCGGCTGTTTTCGGGGGATTTTTGCCCCGCCCTTCGCCATATCTGGCAACTACGTCTGGATGATCCGCGCTGTGAGTGACCTGAGCTTAATACGTAATTTTTCCATCATTGCCCATATCGACCACGGAAAATCGACCCTGGCTGATCGATTTATCCAGATTTGTGGTGGCTTGAGCGAGCGTGAAATGGAGGCTCAGGTACTGGATTCAATGGATCTGGAACGTGAGCGCGGTATTACCATTAAGGCGCACAGCGTTACGCTTTATTACACAGCTAAAGACGGCAAAACGTATCAGCTGAACTTTATTGACACTCCTGGTCACGTCGATTTTCACTACGAAGTCAGCCGATCTTTGGCGGCTTGTGAAGGGGCGTTGTTGGTTGTCGATGCGGCGCAAGGTGTTGAAGCGCAGTCAGTGGCGAACTGCTATACCGCGATCGAGCAGGGCCTAGAGGTCATGCCGGTGCTAAATAAGATCGACCTGCCGCAGGCTGAGCCAGAGCGCGTGAAGGCCGAGATCGAAAGTGTGATTGGTATTGATGCTACTGATGCGGTGTCGTGCAGCGCCAAGAGCGGTATCGGCGTAGAGGACGTGCTCGAAGCGCTGATCAAGGCTATTCCTGCACCCGAAGGCGAGATTCAAGCACCGCTACAAGCGTTGATTATCGACTCCTGGTTCGACAACTATCTTGGCGTCGTGTCCTTGGTCCGGGTTAAGCATGGCCGCATCAAGAAGGGTGACAAAGTGTTGGTGAAGTCCACCGGCAAACTGCATCAAGTCGACAGCGTTGGTGTATTCAACCCCAAGCACTCTGAAACCGCGGATCTGAAGGCCGGCGAAGTGGGCTTCATCATTGCTGGCATCAAGGATATTCACGGCGCTCCAGTGGGCGATACTCTGACGCTTGCTGCCACCCCTGACGTCGACATGCTGCCGGGCTTTAAAAAGGTCAAACCGCAGGTTTACGCTGGTTTGTTCCCGGTCAGCTCGGACGATTTCGAAGATTTCCGTGAGGCACTGCAAAAGCTGACGCTGAACGATGCTGCGTTGCAGTTTGAGCCGGAAAGCTCGGAAGCACTCGGTTTTGGTTTCCGCATTGGCTTCCTTGGCATGCTGCATATGGAGATTATTCAAGAGCGGCTGGAGCGTGAGTATGATCTTGATCTGATTACAACGGCGCCAACGGTTGTGTTCGAGGTGCTGAAAAAGGACGGTGGGCTTATCTACGTTGATAACCCCTCGCACTTGCCGGATCCATCTATGATTCAAGAGATGCGCGAGCCTATCGTGCGGGCTAATATTCTGGTGCCACAGGATCATCTCGGCAGCGTTATTACCCTGTGTATCGATAAGCGCGGCGTGCAGCACGACATGATATTTCTCGGCACCCAGGTTCAGGTTATCTATGATCTGCCGATGAATGAGGTGGTACTTGATTTCTTCGACCGCCTTAAGTCGGTTAGCCGTGGTTATGCCTCACTTGATTATAGCTTTGACCGTTTTCAGTCGGCCAATTTGGTGCGTCTGGATGTGATGATTAATGGTGAAAAGGTCGACGCCTTGGCGTTGATCGTGCACCGTGAGGCGGCGGCCTCTAAAGGTCGTCAGCTGGTTGAGAAAATGCGCGAACTGATTCCTCGGCAGATGTTCGATGTGGCTATTCAAGCGGCGATGGGTGGCCAGATTGTGGCGCGCTCAACGGTCAAAGCACTGCGCAAGAACGTAATTGCCAAATGCTATGGTGGTGATGCCAGCCGCAAGAAAAAGCTGCTTGAAAAGCAGAAGGCCGGTAAGAAACGCATGAAGCAGGTAGGTAACGTAGAAATTCCGCAGGATGCCTTCCTCGCGGTGCTCAAGGTAGACAACTAGGGGCGTTAAGCGTACACGATGATGCATATCAATTTCCCGCTGGTGCTGGTTCTGGCCGTCGCTATCAGCGGTTTTCTTGCTTTGATCGATTTGTTGTTTCTTGCTCCGCGTCGCCGTCGTGCGATCGCTAATTACGAGTCTCAGGTCGATGTGGGAGACCCGCAAACCGTTGAGAAACTGAACAAGGAGCCGCTGCTAGTTGAGTACGGCAAGTCCTTTTTCCCGGTATTGGCCGTCGTTCTGGTACTGCGCTCTTTTCTGGTCGAGCCTTTCCAAATCCCTTCTGGTTCAATGAAGCCTACCTTGCAAGTAGGTGACTTCATTCTGGTTAACAAGTTTGCTTATGGCATTCGCTTGCCGGTTGCCGACGTCAAGGTTATCCCTATTGGTGACCCGCAGCGTGGCGATGTTATGGTCTTTCGTTACCCTAACGATCCGACTATCAACTACATCAAGCGAGTCGTGGGTTTGCCAGGCGATCATATCCGCTATGCGGATAAACAACTTTACGTGAACGGTAAAAAGGTTGAGCACGAGTTGGTTGATATCATCTCTGATGATGAAGTGCCGGCGGGCCACCCGTTGCAGGCTTTGGCGAATGCGGCTATATATCGTGAGCAACTGGGTGAAGCCAGTCATATGATTCGTCAGAAGCAGTTGTCGCAAACGCCGCCGGAAAAAGAGTGGACGGTGCCCGCAGGGCACTACTTCATGATGGGTGACAATCGCGACAATTCAAACGACAGTCGTTATTGGCACGCCGACGATATGCCCAGAGAGTTGTGGGGAATGGTCCCGGACAACTATATTGTGGGTAAGGCCTTTGCAGTTTGGATGCACTGGCCGGAACCCAAGCTGAGCAATCTGCCGAGTTTTTCCAGTGTAGCCTTGATCCACTAAAGATCGGGTGGCAGTTGTCAACATAACATCAACAACGGACGTACGAGGTTATTATGCGCCACTCTCAGAAAGGGGCATCGTTTTTTGGCTGGTTGGCAGTTATTGCGCTGCTGATATTTGCGCTGGTCATCGCGATGAAGCTGGTTCCGATTTACATGGACCATTTTGCACTACGCAATATTGTCACTTCGATCAATGAAGATCCGAGTGTCAAAATTCGTTCTTTGCGCGATCTTAACTCCTTGATCGATAAGGGCATGCAGATCAACAGCATCCGTGACATTGATGCTAAAGAAGCAATCAAGGTCACCGCCAGCGGCAATGATGCCTACACCGTGGTAATCAAATACGAACAGCGTGCGCCTATGTTCAATACAGTGGACTTGCTGGTTCATTTTGATGAAACCCATATTGTTAGACCCTTAAAGTGACCGATAAGCTAGACCGACTTGAACGTAAGATAGGCTATCAATTCAAGGATCAGGACCTGCTGGTACTGGCCTTGACTCACCGCAGTCTCGGTGGCCGAAATAACGAAAGACTGGAGTTTCTCGGCGATTCAATACTGAATTTCGTGGCTGCCGATATGCTCTTTCAACACTTTCCACAAGCGCGTGAAGGGCAGCTTTCTCGGCTGCGCGCGCGCTTGGTCAAGGGGGTTACCTTGGCCGAGCTGGCTATTGGCTTTGAGCTGGGCGAGTACCTCCGCCTTGGCTCGGGCGAGCTTAAAAGCGGCGGCTTTCGTCGCGAATCCATCCTCGCTGATGCCACTGAAGCCATTATCGGTGCAATTTACCTTGATACTGGTATGGAGGCCGCGCGTGAGCGCGTGCTGCACTGGCTGACCGCGCATATTTCCACCTTGACGTTGGTGGATAACAACAAAGATCCGAAAACCCGGCTGCAGGAGTTTCTGCAGTCGCGGCAATGCGAATTGCCTCGTTATGAGGTGATCGAGAGTAGTGGTGAAGCCCACTGCCGTACTTTTAAAGTGGATTGTAAGGTCGACCTACTGGCGGAGCCCACCTTTGGTGATGGCAACAGCCGAAGATTGGCCGAACAACGGGCGGCCCAACTAGCCCTAATTGCCTTGGGCGTGGAGAAAGCAGATGACTGAAGTCGCTAGCCGTTGTGGTTATGTTGCCATTGTAGGCCGTCCCAACGTCGGCAAGTCGACCTTGTTGAACCATATCCTGGGTCAGAAACTGGCGATTACCTCTCGCAAGCCGCAAACCACGCGCCACACCATGCTGGGTATCAAAACCGAGGATGCGGTGCAGGCGATCTATGTGGATACACCCGGTTTGCACAAAGAGAATGAGAGGGCTCTCAACCGCTTCATGAATAAGAGTGCCAGCCAAGCGCTGCGTGATGTGGATGTGGTGCTCTTTGTGGTGGATCGTACGCGCTGGACAGACGAGGACCAGATGGTCTTTGATCGGGTGCAGTATGTCACTTGCCCCATCTTGTTGGTGGTCAACAAAGTTGACCGCATGGATGACAAAAGCGACATCCTGCCGCATTTGGAATGGCTTGCTAGCCAATTACCGAATGCCGAGGTAGTGCCGGTTTCTGCATTGCATGGTCGCAATATCGACGTTCTGGAAAAGCTGATTGCTGAACGCCTGCCGGAAAGTGAACACATTTTCCCGGAAGATCAGTTGACCGATCGTAGCTCGCGTTTTCTCGCCGCAGAGCTGGTGCGCGAGAAGGTCATGCGTCAGTTAGGCGCTGAAATTCCGTACCAGGTTGCGGTCGAGATTGAGCAGTTCAAGCAGGAAGGCAAGATACTGCACATTCACGCGTTGATTTTGGTTGAACGCGATGGCCAGAAGAAGATCATCATTGGCGACAGCGGTGAGCGTTTGAAGAAGATTGGTCAAGAGGCGCGCCTGGATATGCAGAAGTTGTTCGGCAGTAAAGTAATGCTGCATCTGTGGGTCAAGGTTCGTCGCGGCTGGTCGGATGATGAGCGCGCGCTGAGCTCGTTGGGCTATCGTTTCGACGCCTGATTCGGCGCCGACGCCATGTCATTCGATCTGCAGCCGGCCTACGTTTTGCACAGCCGCCCTTACCGCGACAGCAGCGCACTGGTTGATTTGCTGACGCTACGCGAAGGTATGCAGCGCGTAGTGTGGCGCGGTGCCAAGCGCGGCAAGGGCATCAAGCCGCAACCGTTTACGCCCCTGCTGTTGAGCTTGTATGGGCGAGGTGATCTCAAAACGTTGCGGCAGGCCGAGGTGGCAGGCGGCCACGTGAGGCTGCAGGGAGAAGCCCTGTTCAGTGGGCTCTATCTCAATGAGCTGCTGGTACGTCTCTTGTCCGGTGGTGACCCCCAAACCCTTTTATTTGCTGCTTATCAAACTGCGTTGGAACAACTGGCGGCTGAACGAGCGGTGGAGCCCGTGCTGCGTGAGTTCGAATGGCAGTTGCTGAGTCTATTGGGCTATGGCTTCAGCTTGCAGACAGATGCGCTGGGTGAACCCCTGTCTTGCGCGGCACTCTATCTTTGGGATGCAGAGCAGGGTTTACAGCGCACTGAGAGCCAGCAGCCGGGTTTATTGCCGGGTGCAGGCTTGCTGGCCATGTCGAGCGGTGACTGGCAGCATCCAGCAGCGCTGCATACGGCTAAGCGATTAATGCGCAAGGCGCTGGCAGTTCACCTTGGTGATCGCCCGTTGATGAGTCGTCAGCTGTTTGCCGCTAAACCTTAATTTTCTTGGTGGTGGTTGATCACCATCGGTGACAGGAGATATCCAGCATGAGTCAAAACAGTCGTGTGTTGCTCGGGGTAAATATCGATCACATTGCTACCTTGCGTCAGGCCCGAGGCACCCGCTACCCCGACCCGGTCCAAGCTGCCATTGAGGCAGAGCAGGCTGGCGCCGACGGTATTACTGTGCACCTACGCGAAGACCGCCGGCATATCCAGGAACGCGATGTGCTGTTGCTGGCAGAAGTACTGCAAACGCGGATGAACTTCGAGATGGCGGTCACTGACGAGATGATCGCTTTCGCTATAAAGCTGCGGCCAGCGCATGTGTGTTTGGTGCCCGAGCGCCGGGAGGAGCTGACTACCGAAGGTGGGCTGGATGTCTGCGGTAACGAAGCGCGAGTGCAGTCAGCGGTTGAGCGTTTGTCCGGCGCTGGCTCGGAAGTGTCGTTATTTATTGACCCCGACGCCCGTCAGATCGAAGCGGCCAAGCGGGTTGGTGCTCCGGTCATTGAACTGCACACGGGCCATTATGCAGATACCGAAGGTGCTGAGCAGCAAGATGCGCTTAAGCGCATTCAGGTTGCAGTTACCTACGCGCGCAAGTTGGGTTTGGTGGTGAATGCAGGTCACGGCTTGCACTACCACAACGTGGAGCCTATTGCGGCGATACCGGGTATCAACGAACTGAACATCGGCCACGCGATCATTGCGCGCGCCCTTTTCTCAGGCCTGGTCGGTGCGGTGCAGGATATGCGCGCGCTGATTCTTGGCGCTGCCGGCCGTTCATGATTCGCGGTATTGGTACCGATTTGGTTCTGGTGTCGCGTATTGAAGCGGTGCTTGAGCGCCAAGGCGAGCGTTTTGCCAAACGCATTCTGACCGTGGCGGAATTTCAACGCTTTGCCACGCACCGCCAGCCGGCGCGCTTTCTGGCAAAGCGCTTTGCCGCCAAGGAGGCGATCCTCAAGGCGCTGGGCACCGGATTAGCTGGCGGCCTGTCATGGCAGCATATGCAGATCGATAACGATGCAGCTGGCGCGCCGCTAGTGCAATTGAGCGGCGTTGCAGCGCAGCGTCTTCAGCAGGGAGGTGGCGGCCGTATGCTGCTGTCGCTCAGTGATGAGCGCGAGCAGGCATTGGCTTTTGTGGTCTGGTCACTCGACTGAAACCGTTTCCAGTAAGTGTTCTATAGCCGTCATCAACCGCGCAATCTCGGCTGTGGTGTCATCCCCTTGCTTCAGCCTGGTTTCCGCGCGTAGGCAGCATTGGCGTAGTTCAGGTACGCCGCAATAGCGAGTGGCGCCATGCAGCTTGTGCACCGCTTCCAGCAACTCCTCCTGATCGCGGCTTTCTGCTGCCTGTGCAATACGGGTTCGTTCGGTCGGCAGGCTGAGCAACAGCATGTCCAACATTTCACGGGCCAAATCCTGTTTGCCGGCCGCCAGACGCAGGCTTTCGGCAGGGTCGAAGACCAAGGGCGCCCGAACCGCCTGCACGGGCGTGTATGGCCCTTGCTGGTCAGGCTGTTCAGTCCATTTCCGGATGCATTCGCGCAGTTGTTCGGGGCTGATAGGTTTGCTCAGATAGTCGTTCATACCGCTTTTAAGCAGTCGCCGACGTTCCTCAGCCAACGCGTGTGCGGTCAGCGCGATAATCGGAACGCTGCTTTGCCCACTGAGCTCTTCAAGTCGCCGAATTTTTTGTGTGGTTTGGCGGCCGTCCATCCCTGGCATCTGCACGTCCATAAAAATCAGGTCAAAGCGCTGATCTGTCAGCACTTCAAGCGCCTTTTCGCCACTGCTAACACAGAGCACCCTGGCGCCCATCTCGCGTAAAAAAGTTTCTACCAATTTGAGATTGGCTTCGTTGTCATCTACGCAAAGTACGCTGACTGAATCAGGATGCTGCCGCCGTTCCTCGCTGTTGTCGGCCTCTATTGCCAACGTAATCCGGGGCTGCAGCAGGTGAGTGGCCGCGCGGAACAGCTTGCGGGTGCACAAAGGCTTGGATAGTACCGCGCAGTGGCCGCTGGGTAGGCTATCCAGTTGCTGTGTCTGCTCTGTAGTGCTGGCCATCAGAATGCTTTTGCAACGTCCGTTGTCGGCCCAGTCGCGCATGCAGGCAAGAATTGGCGAGAGCGGCGTGCCAGCCGGTGGGCTGCCGAGCACCACCATGCGAATTCCTTCGCCGCCGGTACTCTCCAGCGCGCTATTTAAGGCGTGCAGCGTGGGGAAAATACTGATTTCCAGTCCGAGGTCCTGTAGGCAGTGAATCAGCGCCTGCTGGCTTAGCGGTTGTGGCTCGCAGATGGCAACTTTGATGCCCTTTAAGGGGTGTATCGGGAGGTCATCGCTGGCTAGGTTGGATTTATTCAGCCGAATAGTTAGCCAGAATTCGGAGCCCTCGTTGACTACGCTGTTGAGGCCGATATCGCCATGCATTTGCTCGACGAGTCTTTTGGTAATAACCAACCCCAGGCCAGTGCCCCCTGGTTGTCGCGACAACGAGTTGTCTACCTGGCTGAAGGCTTTGAACAGCGACTTCTGCTGCGCGCTGGTCAACCCGACGCCGGTATCGGTGACGCTTAAGCGCAGCGTGACCTGATCTTCATCTTCGTCCTCAAGCATGGTACGCAGGCACACCGAGCCTTCGTGGGTGAACTTGATCGCATTGCTGACCAGGTTGGAGAGAATTTGCGTTAGGCGCAGCGGATCGCCGCTGAGACCCAGAGGCGTGTCACGGTAGATCAGGCTAACCAGTTCTACACCTTTCTGATGAGCAGCGGGGGCGAGCATGGTCAGGGTGTCCTGAATCAGATCGCGTAGGTTAAAAGGCATGTTCTCCAGCACCAGTTTGCCGGCCTCAATCTTCGAGAAGTCGAGGATTTCATTGATGATGGCCAACAAATTGTCGGCGGATTTGGTAATGGTACCGAGGTACTCCTCTTGCCGCGGCGTCATCTCGGTACGTTGCAACAGATTGCTGAAGCCAAGGATGCCATTCAGGGGGGTGCGCAGTTCATGGCTCATATTGGCGAGGAACTCGGACTTTATGCGATTGGCTTCCTGTGCCGTCTTGCGCGCCATATCCAGCTCAATGTTCTGTACTTCGATGGTTTCCAGCGTTTGCTGCAGATCCTCGGTGGCTTGATCGACGTTCTGCTGCAGCTCACCTTGAGCGCTCTGTAACGCTTGCGTCATGGTGTTGATGCCGCTGGCCAAGTCATCCAGTTCGCGGCTACCTTGCTCGGCCAAACGAACGTCCAGCTGGCCTTTGCTGATGCGGGCGATGGCTTGGTTTATTTGCCCGATGGGGCCGATGATGCGACGTCCCATAGTGCTCACCAGTAGGCCGGTGACGACCAAGCCGATAAGAATGAGCACGAGCGTTGTTAGCAAACTCTGATAGCTGCGTAGGAGGGTGTTGCCGTGGCTGAGTTCTACCTCTAACCAGCCCAGTAGGGCGTCGGCTTCAATATCCGAGCGGTCGGATTTTTCCAGCAGGCTTGGGCTGGCGAGTAGCGGCAGGGTAAAGCGAGTGCTTTGCTTGCTTGCCTGAATCTGCAGGCCGGTGCCCGCCGCCAAGCTGGTTTCCGGCAGGGTGCGTTCAGTTGGATGCATTTGCGGGCCGCTACGTTCAAGCACGTTTCGCTGGCTGTCGTATAAGGCAATGGCACGCACATCCTGATAATTCAGGGCGCGGCCCAGCGAGCCGCGCAGACGCTCTGTCTGCCCTGCAAGCAAGGCTTCGGTTGCTGGCCCTTGCAGGTGTTCTGCGGTCATCTGGCCGCGCTCCAACAGTTGCTGCTCCAGATCCTGCAATTGCTGCCAGCTGAAGTAACCGCCCAGCACCAGAGCCAACAGGCCGCAAGGCACCAGCGTCATCAGCAGGATTCGGGTCTTGATGCCGATCTCGTTCATTGTGTATATCCGCTACGCCGTTGCCGGTATCATAGGCGGACTGAATAGAAAGCGCAGCTTCGGCAACCGATTTGCTCCTTTGCCCAGGCTCCCAGGATGAACAATGACGATTGAATATCCCACTATTGCCGAGTGCATCGGTAATACTCCTATGGTGCGCCTGCAACGCTTGCCGGGCACTACTAGTAACACCATTCTGGTCAAGCTGGAGGGGAATAACCCCGCTGGCTCGGTAAAGGACAGGCCCGCGTTATCGATGATCGAGCGCGCGGAGCGACGCGGTGATATCCAGCCCGGCGATACCTTGATTGAAGCGACTTCCGGCAATACCGGTATTGCCTTGGCAATGGTCGCGGCGATGAAGGGTTATCGCATGGTGCTGATCATGCCCGATAACATGAGCGCCGAACGCAAGTCAGCGATGACTGCCTATGGTGCGCAGTTGATTGAGGTGACCCAAAAGCAAGGCATGGAAGGCGCGCGTGATCTGGCGTTGCAAATGCAGGCCGAAGGGCAGGGTAAAGTACTGGACCAGTTCGGTAATCAGGATAATCCCGAAGCGCATTATCACGGCACCGGGCCGGAAATCTGGCGTGATACTGCCGGTAGCATCACGCACTTTGTCAGCTCCATGGGTACCACTGGCACCATTATGGGTACCTCGCGTTACCTCAAAGAACAAAACTCTTCGGTTCAAATTGTCGGTTTGCAGCCAATCGAGGGCGCTTCCATTCCGGGTATCCGGCGTTGGTCAAAAGAGTATTTGCCTACCATTTTTGATGAGACCCGGGTCGACCGGGTGATTGATATGGGGCAAACCGAAGCTGAAGTGACCATGCGCCGATTGGCACGCGAGGAAGGCATCTTCTGCGGAGTTTCTTCCGGCGGCTCGGTTGCGGCGGCGTTGCGCCTGAGTGCTGAGGTGGAGAACGCCGTTATCGTCGCCATTGTCTGTGACCGCGGCGATCGTTATCTGTCGACCGGGATCTACGACGGCGACGCATGAATAAACCTCGCGGAAGACAGCAGCGGCGCCAGAACGCCGATGCACCAGCAGCCATAGGCCAGCGCATTGAGCTAACGCTGGAGCGCTTGACACATGATGGCCGCGGCATTGGCCGATGGCAGGGGCGTACCGTTTTTGTCGAGGGCGGTTTGCCGGGCGAACAGGTTAAGGCGCGGGTAGTGCGCGCGCGCAGCAAGCTGATCGAGGCGCGGCAGGAACAGCTGCTGCAGGCTAGCCCCGAGCGCCAACAACCCCGTTGTCGGCATGCCGAGTTATGCGGTGGCTGCAGCTTGCAGCACATGCCCCACAGTAAACAATTAGAGGTTAAGCAGCAGGCGCTAACGCAGCAGCTGGAGCATTTCGCTGGCGTACAGGCTGCGCAGTGGCTGCCGGCCCTGGAAGGCCCAGCATATGGCTATCGCCAACGTACTCGCATATCGGTGCGTTGGCAGCCTAAGCGCAATGAGTTGGAGGTTGGTTTCCGACAGCGCGCTAGCAGCGATCTCGTTCAGGTGCAGGAGTGTCCGGTACTGGTGCCGATACTGCAGCCAGTTATAGCTGAGCTGCCTGCGGTGCTGCGCTCGTTGGCAGGTGCGCGTGATCTAGGGCATGTTGAACTGATCGGCGGCGACCAGCCGGCTATGGTGGCGCGCCATACCAAGCTTTTTTGTGAGGCAGACCAGCAACTATTAAGCGACTTTGCTGCGCGCCACGGTCTGAGCTGCTGGTTACAACCGGGTGAGGGCGGAGGATCCTTGCACTGCATTACACCGGCCGCTATTGAGCCCGCCTACCGATTGCTGGATCAGAACTTGCGGTTGAGTTTCGCACCGGGCGATTTCACCCAAGTGAATGCTGAGGTCAACCAGGCGATGGTCAATCAGGCGCTGAACTGGCTTGAATTACGGCCAGAAGAACAGGTGCTGGATCTGTTTTGTGGTGTTGGCAATTTTGCACTGGCCATGGCGCATCAGGGTGCACAGGTAACCGGTATTGAAGGCAGTGAGGCCATGGTCGTAAGGGCACAACACAATGCCGTGGCTAACGATCTGGATGCGCTGCACTTTCTGGTGGCGGACTTGTCCAAACCCCTTGAATTGCCGGCAGGTGCTCCGAGTTATACCGCAGCACTGCTAGACCCGCCACGTGACGGTGCGGAGCAACTGGTCGTAGACCTGGCTGCATTGGGAATCGAGCGCATACTTTACATTTCCTGCAATCCGGCAACGCTCGCTCGGGATGCAGGGATATTGGCTACCAAAGGATATGGTCTGGTCAAGGCGGGGGTGATGGACATGTTCCCGCAAACCTCACACGTGGAAGCCATGGCATTGTTCCGGAAGCACTAGTGCGCTGGTGCGCCGGACGAGGATAACGAGATGGTACAGGTCAGAGCGGAACATCCGACTAATCGCGACGGCAGCATCAACATCGATGAGTGGATCAAACGCATCGTCAAGCGACTCACGCTGCCAGCCCCGGAGGTATTACGCGAGGCCTGCGAGTGGGCTCTTGAATTAGAGCAGGCCGCGATCGCGGCAGAAAATATTTGGGCAGACGGCACCAGCAGTTTTTTGACTGGCTTGGAGATGGCAGAAATCCTCGCCGATCTGAAGCTCGACCAAGATTCGCTGGTGGCAGCCGTAATCTATCGCGCGGTGCGCGAACGTAAAACCGACCTGGCCGAAGTTGAACTCCGTTTTGGCGACGTTGTGGCTCGGCTGGTTGACGGTGTGCAACGCATGGCCGCCATTAGCGTCTCGCAAAATACCGGCAAAAACACGGTGTTCAGCCCGCACGCACAGATCGAAAGCCTGCGTAAAATGTTGGTCACCATGGTTGACGATGTGCGGGTGGCGCTGATCAAGCTCGCCGAGCGAACCTGTGCTATCCGCGCGGTCAAGGACGCGCCTGAAGAGAAGCGTTACCGGGTAGCTCGCGAGGTGTTTGACATCTACGCGCCGTTGGCTCACCGCTTGGGTATCGGTCATATCAAGTGGGAGCTGGAAGATCTTTCGTTTCGCTATCTGGAGCCGAACCAGTACAAGCAAATTGCCAAACTGTTGGATGAACGTCGCCTCGACCGACAAGAATACATAGACACCGTCATGGGGGAAGTGCGTTCGGCGTTGGAAGAAGCCTCAATTTTTGGCGACATCACCGGCCGGGCTAAACATATTTACTCTATCTGGCGGAAAATGCAGCGTAAGGGCATTGATTTCAGCCAGGTCTATGATGTGCGCGCGGTGCGTATTTTGGTGCCCCAAGTGCGCGACTGCTATACCGCGTTAGGGATAGTGCACGGCCTGTGGCGGCATATTCCCAACGAATTCGATGACTATATCGCTAACCCTAAAGAAAACGGTTATCGCTCGCTGCATACAGCCGTTATAGGGCCGAACGGAAAGGTGCTTGAGGTGCAAATTCGCACCCAGGCCATGCATGAAGAGGCCGAGCTGGGCGTGTGTGCGCACTGGCGCTATAAGGGTACCGATACCGATACTTCCTCCAACGCTTACGAAGACAAGATCGCCTGGCTGCGTCAAGTGCTCGAATGGCATGAGGAAATGGGCGATATCGGTGGCCTAGCGGATCAGTTACGGGTGGATTTTGAGCCCGACCGTATTTATCTGTTTACCCCGGATGGCCATGTATTAGATGTGCCCAAAGGCGCCACCCCTCTGGACTTTGCTTATCGCGTCCATACTGATATCGGCCACACTTGCCGTGGCGCGAAGGTTAACGGCCGGATAGTGCCGCTCAACTATGTGCTGCAGACCGGCGAACAGGTTGAAATTATTACCAGCAAGCACGGCAACCCTAGTCGCGACTGGCTCAACTCTAACCTGGGTTACGTCAATACCTCGCGGGCACGCGCTAAAGTGCAGCATTGGTTCAAGCAGCAGGCGCGCGAGCAAAACGTGCAAGCCGGTAAGTTGATGCTGGAGCGCGAATTGACCCGCCTGGCACTCAATGGTGCAGATTACGCGCAGCTGATTGACCGCCTTGGCATCAAAGGGCAGGAAGATTTGTTTGCTGCAGTCGGTTCGGGGGATATGCGCCTGGCCCATGTGGTCGGTGTGGCGCATCAACTGGTCGAGCCGGATAGGCACAGCGAGCAGCTGGAGCTGATTCCGAAGAAGCCGAGCCGAGTTGGTCTGCGTGGCGACGTCTTTATTCAAGGTGTCGGCAATCTGATGACGCAGCTGGCAGGCTGCTGCCAGCCGCTGCCGGGCGACCCGATCATTGGTTATATCACCTTGGGCCGCGGTGTGACTGTGCATCGTGCCGACTGTGCCAATGCCATGCAGTTGCAAGACCGCGACTCAGAGCGCCTGATTGAAGTGAGCTGGGGCGGTGCGCCGGTGCAAACCTACCCAGTGGAAATCTACATCAAAGCCTACGACCGCTCCGGCTTGTTGCGCGACGTGTCGTTGATGCTGGCCAATGAGAAACTGAATGTACTGGAGGTCAGTACGCGGACTAACAAGGACGATAATTACGCCGCAATGCTGCTGACTATCGAGATCCCCAATCTCAACTTGTTGGGTCGTCTGTTGGGGCGTATCAGCCAGTTGCCTAATGTGATTGAGGCACGTCGCAATCGGCAGGAGAATCAAGCGTGAGTTATCAACTTGACGACTTGCTGTATCTGATGGCGCGCCTACGTGACCCGCAGCATGGCTGCCCTTGGGACCTGCAGCAGAGTTTCGCCAGTATTGTGCCGCATACGCTTGAGGAGGCTTACGAGGTCGCGGATGCCATCGAGCAGGGCGACTATGCGCAGCTGCGCGGTGAGCTAGGCGATTTGCTGTTTCAAGTGGTGTATTACGCTCAGCTGGGGCAGGAAGAGCAACGTTTTGATTGGGCCGACGTGGTGGATGGCATTACTCGCAAGCTGGTGCGCCGGCACCCCCACGTGTTTGCTGACGGTAATTTACGCACACCGCCCGGCACACTGACGCTGGCCCCAGATCAGATCAAACAGCGTTGGGAGGAAATTAAGGCCGAAGAGCGCGCTAAGAAGGCGGATCAGCCTGAGCAACTTTCGTTGCTGGACGACGTGCCGCAGGCGTTACCGGCGCTCAGTCGCGCTCAAAAACTGCAGAAGCGTGCTTCAGGAGCCGGTTTTGACTGGCCGGATGCTGCTCCGGTAGTCGACAAGATTGCTGAAGAGTTAGATGAAGTACGCGAGGCTCTGCGGCAAGGCGACGCAGTTGCGGTGGCCGAGGAGATGGGCGATTTGCTGTTTTGCGTCGTGAATCTTGCGCGCCATTTGGGCGTAGATGCGGAAACTGCTTTGCGCGAGGGGAACAATAAGTTTGAGCGCCGCTTTCGCTACATCGAGCAGCAGTTGCGCGAAGAGGGTAGCAGCGTTAAACAGAGTGAACTGGCGTTACTGGATGCGTTGTGGGATCAGGCCAAGGCTCAGGGTCTTTGAATCTATAGCCTCAGGGTCACTAGAAAAGCGGACCGGCGCCCCACCTGGGCGCCTCAGCAAAGCATCACCCCACAATTATCAGTGCTGAACTTCCTGCTGTTGGTCGATTAACTCCTGCAGGTGTTTACGGCTAAGCGCCAGGTAGCGGGGCGTTTCCCCTTCATCTTTGTACAGCGGATCACCCATTTCATCGCGCGCAATGACCTCGGTGCCGGCTTCATAGGGCAAGCTAGCCTCCAGCTCTTCCAACGCTGAACTGAGCAAGTCGGTAATAAGGTCTTCGATCCGACGCTTGGGGTACATTTCATTCAGTGCAGCCAGCCGAGCTGCGTCTTCCAGGCACAGTTTAACTTCATAGCTGTTGCGGGTAATACGGCCCTTGGCGGTCTGTTCCCAGTTTTGGGTGAGTTCACGGATCTTCATTGTTTCTCCCTAATCTCATTTAATTCGCTTATAGCTACATTGTCAGCATAGACGATTTGCAACTTATGCCAGCGGTTGTAGCAATTGGTGCTGGCTTTTCATCGCCCTTACTACTCTTGACCCCTTGTCAGCGTCTTGGTTGCATCGCATGCTGTTTACTTACTCGGCTGGAGGAACCTACATGACAGAAATAGATGCTCGCCTGCGTGAAGACGTGCACTACTTAGGCACCCTGCTTGGGCAAACCATTCAGGCCCATCTGGGCGCAGACTTCCTGCAACGTATTGAGCGTATTCGTTTGGGCGCCAAGCAAGGGCGTAAACAGGATGGTGCGGCGCATGATGAATTGCTGGCTGCATTGCAGGATCTGCCCGACAACCAGCTGTTGCCGGTTTGCCGTGCTTTCAATCAGTTTCTTAATTTAGCCAATATCGCCGAGCAGCATCACCGCATTCGCCGCCGCCGCGTGGATGAACCGCTGGCCTTTGAAATGCGTTGTGTTAGCGAATTGCTCAGCCGCTTGCAGACCGAAGGTTTCAGCTCTGAGCAGATAATGCAGCAGATCAACACGCTGGATATCGAACTGGTATTGACTGCGCACCCGACCGAAGTGACCCGTCGCACTTTGATTCAGAAGTATGACGCCATTGCTGAAGCGCTGGCGCGAGGTGACCACGATGATCTTACAGACGCGGAACATGAGTCGGTACGGCAAGATTTGGCTCGCCTGATCAGTGAAGCCTGGCATACGGACGAAATCCGCCATAGCCGCCCAACCCCGGTAGACGAGGCCAAATGGGGCTTTGCGGTGATAGAGCACTCGCTGTGGCAGGCGCTCCCCCAGTTTTTGCGTAGTTTTGATGCTGATATCTTCGCCGCTACCGGGGAACACTTAAATCTGCGCGCCGCGCCAGTGCGTATTGCCTCCTGGATGGGTGGCGATCGCGATGGCAATCCCAATGTGACTGCTCCTATCACGCGCGAAGTGCTACTGCTGGGTCGCTGGATGGCGGCGGATCTTTACTTGCGTGATATAGACGCACTGGTTAATCAGCTATCCATGCACGCCGCTACAGATGCGTTGCTGGCGCTGTCCGGTGAGGCAGATGAACCCTATCGTGCGGTACTCAAACACTTAAAAGCGCGGTTGTTAGCGACCCGTGATTGGGCAAAGGCCGCGTTGAACGATGTGGTAGCGCCGGATGACGCGGTGCTGCAAAGCGTGGATGAACTGCGTGCGCCGTTGGAAGCTTGCTACCAATCGTTAGTACAGCTGGGCATGCGGCGCATTGCTCATGGTCCGTTGCTCGATACGCTGCGCCGGGTCAACGCGTTTGGCCTGGGCCTGGTCAAGCTGGATATCCGCCAGGATGCGGCACGGCATGCAGACGTCTTTACCGAGCTTACCCAGTACCTCCAATTGGGCAATTACGCTGAGTGGGATGAAGAGGCGCGCTGCAGCTTCTTGTTGCGTGAATTGCACAGCCGTCGACCTTTGTTGCCGGCTGACTGGCAGCCCAGTGCAGACGTGGCCGAGGTGCTGGCGACCTGTCGTGTGGTGGCCAGTCAGCCAGAATTGATGCTGGGCTCCTACGTTATCTCTATGGCCTCGCACCCCTCTGATGTGCTCGCGGTTAAGTTGCTATTGAAGGAGACCGGGGTGCAGTGGCCGATGCGTGTCGCGCCGCTGTTTGAAACCCTTGCCGATCTTGATCACGCGGCCGATGCCATCGACCGGTTGCTGTCGTTACAGGATTATCGCGCCTTGGTGGGCGATGAGCAGGAAGTGATGATCGGTTACTCCGATTCTGCCAAGGATGCCGGTACCTTGGCCGCCGGCTGGGCGCAATATCGCGCCCAGGAAGCGTTGGTCAAAGTATGCCGGGAGCGTGGTGTACGTCTGCGTCTGTTCCATGGTCGCGGGGGTACCGTCGGTCGTGGCGGCGCGCCAGCACACATGGCTATTCTGTCGCAGCCGCCAGGCTCGGTGCAGGGGCAGTTTCGAGTCACTGAGCAGGGCGAAATGATTCGCTTCAAGTTTGGCTTGCCGAACATCGCTATCCAGAGTTTTCAGTTGTATGCCAGCGCAGTATTGGAAGCCAGTTTACTGCCGCCCCCTGCGCCGGAACCCGCTTGGCGCGATGTGATGCAGCGTCTCGCAGACCGCTCGGTTGAGGTGTATCGCGGCGTAGTTCGCGAAGAACCGCAGTTCGTTGAGTATTTTCGTCAGGCAACGCCGGAGCAGGAGCTAGCGCGCCTGCCATTAGGCAGCCGGCCAGCCAAACGGCGTAGTCAGGGAGGTATTGAAACCCTGCGGGCGATTCCCTGGATATTTGCCTGGACGCAAACTCGCTTAATGCTGCCGGCTTGGCTGGGGGCGGGACAAGCGTTACAGGAAGCGCTGGACGCGGGCGAAGGTGATGCGTTGCGGGAGATGATGGCAGGCTGGCCGTTCTTCTTGGCGCGGATTGAAATGCTGGAAATGGTGCTTTCCAAGGCTGATGCGGGCATTTCGCGCTTTTATGAGCGACGCCTGGCCGGCCCCGAGTTATGGCCATTGGGAGAGCGTCTGCGCGCCGCGCTGGAGCAAGCGATGCAAGCGGTACTCAGCGTGCATGGTACGGAGACGTTGCTGGCGCATAATCCGACGCTGGGTGAATCGGTTGCAGTGCGTAATCCTTACACTGATCCGCTGCACTTGTTACAAGCTGAGCTAATGGCGCGCACGCGGGCGCAGGGTGAAGCCATCGATCCGGATCTGGAGCGTGCGCTTTTGGTCACCGTGGCGGGTATAGCGGCGGGGATGCGCAACACCGGCTAACGACCTGGAAAGGTGCCGCAAGTCTTCGGCCTAGCGACACCTTTTTTAGTTGTATCAAAGGCTTAGTTGGGTGCGACTATGGTCCAGCTTGTGCCTGCATGCGCGTGCGTGTATGTTTAACGCCCTTTTGCCCCCGCGTGCGTGGGTTAAACGAATTTCTGTGACGGCCTGCGCGCCTGTCCTCTGCCAACCTTCGGCCAGTTGCCGCTGTTGGCGCGGTTTCAGTTAGACGAGGAGTAAATCATGCGAGTCATCCTGTTAGGTGCGCCCGGTGCGGGCAAGGGTACCCAGGCCCAGTTCATCTGTGAACGCTTCGGTATTCCGCAAATTTCCACCGGCGACATGCTGCGCGCAGCGATTAAAGCCGGAACTGATTTGGGTAAGCAGGTAAAGGAAGTGATGGACAGCGGTGGTTTGGTGTCCGATGACCTCATTATCGGCTTGATCAAAGAGCGCATTACCGAGACCGATTGTGCCAACGGTTTCTTGTTTGATGGCTTTCCGCGCACTATTCCACAGGCTGAAGCCTTGGTTGATGCCGGTATCGTACTGGATCACGTGCTTGAAATTGCTGTTGCCGACGAAGAAATCGTCGCTCGCCTGTCCGGCCGCCGTGTGCATCCAGGCTCGGGCCGCATCTACCACGTGGATCACAACCCGCCAAAAGTGGCCGGCAAAGACGACGTGACTGGTGAGGAGCTAATCCAGCGCGAAGATGACAAGGAAGAGACCGTGCGCAAGCGTTTGCAGGTCTATCACACCCAGACCAAACCGCTGGTTGAGTTCTACAAGCAATTGGCTGCTGAAAAAGGCACGCCCAAGTGCTCCAAGGTTGAAGGTATCGGCTCGGTAGAGCAGATCACTGCCAAGGTGCGGGCAGCGCTGAACTGACCAACACCCGGTATGGCAAAGGCCCGTGCTGACGTTCTGTCGCACGGGCCTTTGCATTTGGGTACAATTCCCGCCACTTTTTGAAACGACTCAAGATTGCCCATGACCACACTGCTAGCACTGGATACCGCCACCGAAGCCTGCTCGGCAGCTCTGCTGCATCAAGGTGAAGTGGTTTATCGAAGCGAAGTTATTCCGCGTCAGCATGCCCAGCGCTTGCTACCGATGCTGGAAGAGCTGCTGCGTGAGTGCGGGATCACTCTGGCGCAAGTGGATGCCCTGGTGTTTGGTCGTGGTCCCGGTGCTTTTACCGGACTGCGCATCGCCACCGGGATGGTGCAGGGGCTAGCGTTTGCCAGTGGTAAGCCGGTTATCGGTATTTCCAATTTGGCCGCATTAGCCCAGCGCGCATGGCGCGAACACGGGAGCGAGCTGGTGGCAACGGCCATCGATGCGCGCATGGATGAAGTGTACTGGGGCGTCTTTGGCCTGCGTGATGGCGTGATGCAGGCGCTTTCCGACGAGCGGGTGTGTGCCCCTGAACAGGTCGAGCTGCCTGCAGATTCAAACCTGGCTCAGTACACTGGGGCTGGCACTGGCTGGCAGTATGCCGAGCGGCTAGCAGTCAAGCCTGCGGTTTGTTGGCCGCACATGCTGCCTGATGCGCGTGACCTGCTGACGCTGGCGCTGCCGCGCTGGCAGGCAGGAGATGTGCTCGACGCCGCAGATGCCCAGCCCATCTATTTGCGTGACAAGGTTGCCACGCCACAGGCGCAGCGCTAATCTTAGCGCCTTGAATGCGGAGAAACAGCAGTGCGTCTTGATGGTCTGAATCCTTACACAACGCTCCCTGAGCGTAGCAACCGAGTCGCCTCCAGTGCGGCGCCGGTAGATGCTGCGCGCGCGACGGCGGCGGAACAGGCCACTACGGTATCTGCCAGTCGCTCGCTGACGACGCGTACGGTTAACGCAGCGTCCGCCAATGCCGAGTACATTCCCGCGCGCCGTGAGATTCAGCAGCCGGTTTACGGGCGTAGCAATCAGGCACTTGCCAGCTATGAAGCGACAGCCAGCATTCCTGTTGATGGCGATTCAGATAGCGTCTTCGGCATCGATCTGTTCGCCTGATCAGTGGCGGTGCTGAACGATAATCCTCTGCGGCTGGGCTGCACCCAATGGTCTGATCCTGCTTGGCGCGGCTCTCTCTATGACGCCGGTAGTGATGCTGATGAGCGTCTCGCGCAATACTGTAGTGTGTTTGGCGCAGTTGAGGGCAATACCACCTTTTACTCATTACCGAGCGCGGATCGAGTGGCGCGCTGGGCCGAGTTGATGCCCACTGATTTCCGTTTTTGCGCGAAGTTGCCGCGTGAGGTTAGTCATGGTGCGCGGCTCGATCCTCAGAGCGTTGAGCTACGCCAGTTCTTCGCCCGCATGGCGGTGTTGGAACAACGCCTCGGACCTATCTGGTTGCAACTACCGCAGCGTTTCGGGCCCTCGGGGCTGGCTGAGTTAACGCGCTTTCTTGATCAACTGCCGAGCGAGTTCGATTACGCTGTAGAAGTACGCCACCTGGATTTCTTCCGCAAAGACCCTAGCGAACAACAACTCAACCGCCAACTGCACCAGCGCGGCATCGAACGTATCGTCTTCGATACGCGCGCACTGTTTGCCAGCGCTGATCAATCATCTGCCACCCTTGAAGCCCAAGAGCGTAAGCCGCGATTGCCGGTGCATGCGGTAGCACTTTCGAGTCAGCCCGTGGTGCGCTTTGTTGGCGGCATGGATAACCAGGCTAATTTGCAAGCACTGCAACCTTGGCTGGGTAAATGCGCGGAGTGGCTTAATGAGGGGCGCCGTCCGATGGTTTTTATGCATACACCGGATAACCGGCTGGCTCCGCAACTTGCGCGGCGTTTCTATCAGCAGTTACAACAACAGTGGGTGCCTACGCTGCCGGACATGCCTAGCTGGCCCGGTGAGCTGGAAGCAGCGCAGCAGCCACAGCAGGTAGGGCTGTTTTGATCGCGATTAATTTATTGGACTGGGAGTGCGGCGAATGAGCCTGGATAACGGCCTTATGGAGCTAGCGGTTGCCAGCGCTGTTGGTCATGAGCAGGCTGCGGCCGATCTGGCTTTGCGTTTACGGCTGCCGTTGCAGCAAGCGGATTCGCCACTGGCTGAGCTGCTGCTGTGCCTGGACGAGCAGGGATTAAGTCTGCGTAGCACCGAAGTCGATGCCCCGGGGGCTGCTGGGCAGGGCGCCGTGCGGGTAGACTTTGTTGGCGGTTCGCAAGCCCATCGCCGCCAGTTTGGCGGCGGTGCTGGGCAAATGGTTGCCCGTGCCGTGGGTATACGTGGCGCCGTTCGCCCGAGCATTCTAGATGCCACGGCAGGGCTGGGGCGCGACGCTTTCGTGATGGCTTCACTGGGTTGTGAGGTGACATTGCTGGAGCGGCAGCCGGTGATTGCTGCGTTGTTGGAGGACGGGCTGCAACGCGCCCGTGCGGCCGGTGGTGAAGTGGCCGAAATTGCCGCGCGCATGCAGCTAATTCACTGTGATGCCATTACCGCGCTACGTGACTGGAACGGGGCTGTTCCGCAGGTGATTCACCTGGATCCTATGTTTCCGCATCGCGAAAAATCGGCGTTGGTGAAGAAGGAAATGCGCTTATTCAGGCCGCTGGCAGGGGATGATGACGACGCGCCTGAGCTGCTGGCGGCTGCCTTGCAGCTGGCTAGCCACAGAGTCGCGGTGAAACGCTCGCGCAAAGCGCCAGCGATTGCCGGACCGGCGCCAAGCGCGCAGCTGAAGGGCCAGTCCAGCCGTTACGACATCTATGGTAAGAAACGGCTGGATTAGCTCTACCAGCGCGTCACGATGAGGAGCTAGCCGGTTCCTGTGCTCCGTTAGCCTTCGATGTACGCGCCACCTGACGGATCGACAGGCGAATCTCGGCACTGAGTACGCGTTTAGCGATGTTTTCAGCGATGTCTTCCAGCCCCGGCAGGTAATGTAGCTTGCCCTCGTCATCGGGGCGCACTACGCGCAGATCAATCAAGCGCTGGATAAACTGACGAAACAAGGTTTTATCGAAAAACTCAGGCGCGTTTAGCCCATGCAGAATCGATAGCCGCTGGGCCATCACCGAGCACAAAGCCTCTAGCTGTTCCGCGGTTTGGCTGCCATTCGGGAAATTTAGCAGCAATGCCGAGGCCATATAGAAGCGCTCTAGAATCTGGATGATGCTGCGCGAGAGCAAACTGAGCATGACGAACTCACCAGAGCTAAGATCGGGTCGATGAATCTGCTCATCCGTTTCGCGCAATAAACCCTGGGCCACCAAGCTGTCGACCCAGGTCTGGATCACCTGCGGCAGCGCTTGTTCATCCCATTGCAGAAACAGCTCACCCTGCAGGTAGGGATAAATGCCTAGAATCAATCGTTCGATCTGCGAACGGTTCATTCGCGGATTGTTCTGGAAAAGGCAGGCAATCAGCGCAGGCAGCACCACCAAGTGCAAAATGTTATTGCGGTAGTAGGTCATCAGCACGGCTTGTGGTTCATCCAGCACCATTATCTCGCCCAAGGCGTCAGATTGGCGCTGAATCATCTGCATCTCTTCCACATGTTTGATCATCGCCTGACCATCCATGTCCGGTAGGGTCACGCTGTCGCTGTAGGGCACCTGGCGGAGCAGTGCGGCGTAACGGTCAAGTACCCTTGATAATGACGTCTCATCCAGCGCTAGACGCGCGGTAGATAGCATTGCCAATGCCACCAAATTGACCGGATTAACGTCCGCCGCTGCGCTGATCGCGCTGGTTAGCGTGCGCGCCAGTTGATTAGTGGTCTCGTTCAGCCACTGTGGCCGGTACTCGGGCGCCAGTGTCTGTTGGCGCCAATCCGGTTGCTGCTGATCTAGAAAATCAGCCAGCGGAAGAGGTTGGCCAAAATTGACGGCTACTTTGCCAAAGCGCAGCTTGAGCGCGGCAATGACCCGGAACAGATCGAAAATGGACTCCTTCTTTTTGGTCTGGCCCCGTAACTCGCCCAGATAGGTACGGCCTTCCAGTACCCGCTCATAGCCGATATACACAGGTACGAATACGATGGGCCGGCGTGGTGAGCGCAGAAAGCTGCGCAGGGTGATTGCCAGCATGCCGGTTTTGGGGCTGAGCATGCGGCCAGTACGTGAGCGACCGCCTTCGATGAAGTATTCGACCGGAAAGCCGCGACCGAAGAGAGTATGCAGATACTCATTGAATACTGCCGTATAGAGTTGGTTGCCTTTGAAGGTACGGCGCATGAAAAAAGCGCCACCGCGCCGCAGAATACCCCCGATGACTGGCATATTGAGGTTAATGCCAGCGGCAATATGCGGTGGGGTCAGGCTATTGCGGACCAACAGATAAGACAGCAGAAGATAGTCGATGTGACTGCGGTGGCAGGGTACGTAGATGATCTCATTGCCCCGCGCAATATCATGTACTCGCTTGATATGGTTAACTTTTATTCCGTCGTACAGCTTGTTCCAGAACCAGGACAGGATCACCTCAAGAAAGCGAACGATGCTGTAGGTAAAGTCTGAGGCAATTTCGTTGGCATAACGTGCAGCAAGCGCCTGAGCTTTGTCTTGGCTTAGGCCTTGTTCTTCGGCCTCCCGGCGTATCGCCTCTTTCACCATGGGCGCGTGCAACAAGCCCTTGAGCAAAGTGCGGCGGTGCGCCAGTTCAGGGCCGACCACCGCGGCGCGCTGGTGTCGAAAATGCACCCGCAGCAAGCGATTTACTCGACGTAAGTGGCGCTCATGGTCTGGCTCGCTAGCGGTCAGCGCCTGCAGCGACAGGCTCTCTCCAAAATGAACGCGAATGTTGCGGCCGTGCAGCAGGATCGCCAGTAGCTTGCGCAGCCGTCCGCCAACCCAGTTGTAAGCGAACAGCAGCTTGATAGGCGAGGACTCCGCATCCGGCGATAGCCCCCAAAAAACAGTGATCGGTACCAGCTGTACTTCGCTGCAGCCTTGCTCGACAGCGTCCAGAATCTGTCCCATGCGCGGTGATTGGCGACGCAAGTCCGGTCGCCCCACCCAGGAGCGCTCGTTGCTTAGGAATACATAGGATTCTTCCTGCGCCAGGGGTTCGCGTGGTGGCCTGACCGGCCGCGGTAGCCCAGCCCGCACGCATTCCCGGTCGGCGACGATAAGGTCCGATAGCGAACGGTAGGGCAGTACGTAAATGACTGGCTTCAGTGGGTCGATATCGAGGTCGCCAGCCGGGTTGCCGATGCTCTTTGATTTGGCCCAGAGATAAAGCAGGCGTCTGGCTAAGCCAAAACGCATGCGGCCAATGAATGAGGAGTAAGCAGTGGGCATATTATTCTCAGGGCAGGTGGATCGCCGACAGGCCAGCTGTCAGGGGCATTGGCAAGGATTCTAGCGCGTTTGTTCGGCGCTGACAGCCTGGCTCATGCGTCAACGCTGGCAGCCAGGAAACATCGTTGCTTGAAATGCGTCCGGGGGATTCATATAGTCACTGCCTTGAGCGCAACGCGCTCCAGGTATTTTGGGTCCGATCTTGGCTGTGACAACGGGCCGCAGGTTTCATACGGGGGAAGTGTGAACCAGCGCACAACACCATTGTCCATCTGTTTGCGCTCAATCTCTGGAGAAAAGCGAGTGCCTGGCAGTGACTGCCCACGGGTATCCTGCGACCTATAATTTGGGGGAATAATAAAAGGCATGATCAGTATAAATAGCCTGACGAAACGCTTCGGTGAGCACGTCGCCGTTGATAATCTATCCTTTGACGTTAAACCGGGCGAAGTGCTCGGCTTCCTCGGCCCCAACGGCGCCGGCAAATCCACCACTATGAAAATGCTTACCGGATTTCTGACGCCTGATGGCGGCTCGGCCTCGGTGTGCGGTTTCGACGTGCAGTCGCAGATTTTGCAGGCGCAGCAGCAAATGGGTTACCTGCCCGAAGGCGCGCCCTGTTATGGCGACATGCGGGTGAAGGGGTTTCTGGAGTTTATCGCCGCTATTCGTGGCTTCAGCGGTGCTGAAAAGCATAAGCGGGTGGCTCGTGCGGTTGAGCAGGTAGAGTTGCAATCGGTGTTGGGTCAGCGCATTGAGACGCTATCCAAAGGCTTTAAGCGGCGTGTGGGTCTGGCACAGGCGATTCTGCATGATCCTCAGGTACTGATTCTGGATGAGCCTACCGATGGTCTGGATCCTAACCAGAAGCATCATGTGCGCCACCTGATTCAACAGTTGGCCGAAGGCAGCAACAAGATCGTTGTCATTTCCACGCATATTCTTGAAGAGGTCAGCGCCGTGTGCTCACGTGCGGTGATTATTGGTCATGGCCGCTTGCTGGCCGATGGCACGCCTGAGGAGCTTGAGGCTCGCTCGCGCTATCATCAGGCAGTCACGCTAACGCTGTCGCAAAGCGTCGATGCCGTTGATACCCAGGCCTTGCAGCAGCTGCCTGGGGTACTGGCGGTAGAAAGCCAACGTGATGGCCAACAACTGACTGTGCTGGCTAAGCCGGGCGAAGTGATCTTCCCGGCGGTGGGGCAACTGGCCCGAGAACAGCAATGGCAGGTAGCCGAGCTGTCGGTCGAACGTGGTCGCCTGGACGACGTGTTCCGTGGTTTGACGTCAGGGGAGGCGGCATGAATAATCTGGGTGTGATCTTCAAACGTGAGCTGGGCAGCTATTTTGCTACTCCGTTGGCCTATATCTTCATCGTCATCTTTCTGGTGCTGTCTGCGTTGTTTACCTTTGATCTGGGTGGCTTCTATACCGCAGGTCAGGCAGATCTCAATGCCTTCTTCTCGTTTCACTCCTGGTTATATCTGTTTCTGGTGCCAGCACTTGCTATGCGGCTGTGGGCCGAGGAGCGCAAGTCCGGGACTATCGAACTGCTGATGACCTTGCCGGTATCGCGTGTCGATATGGTGCTGGGTAAGTTCCTCGCGGCATGGGTGTTTGTCGGTATCGCGCTGTTGCTGACCTTCCCGATCGTGATCACCGTCAACTATCTGGGTAACCCGGATAACGGCGCTATCTTTACCGGGTATATCGGCAGCTGGCTGCTGGCCGGCGGATATCTGGCTATTGGCTCGTGCATGTCGGCGGCGACCAAGAATCAGGTGATCGCTTTTATTCTCAGCGTTGTGGTGTGCTTCATCTTCATTGCTGCCGGGATTCCTATGGTGCTCGACTTCTTTAGTACCTGGGCTCCTCAGTGGTTGGTAGATGCCATTGCCTCATTCAGTTTTCAGGTCCGCTTTAGTGCTTTGAGTCACGGCGTACTGGAACTGCGTGATCTGTTGTATTTCTTATCGCTGATGGCTGGTTGGTTGTTTGCCACTGCGATTGTCATCGACCTGAAAAAGGCCGATTGAGGCGAAGGAGCATTCATGAAACGTTTAATTTATTCTGGCGCCGGCTTGCTGGTGCTGTTGCTGGCCTTTGCTGCCTTCAATATGGCTACCAATGTGTTCCTCTCGGGCGCACGCGTCGATCTTACTGAGCAAAAGCTGTACACCTTTTCTGAAGGTACGCAGCAAGTTCTGGCTGACCTGGAAGAGCCAATCGATTTGTATTTTTTCTTCTCTGATCAGGCCAGCAAAAAGAACGTAACCCTGCGCAACTACGCCAAGCGCGTAGAAGAGATGCTCAAGGAATACGAACGTGAAGCTGACGGCAAAATTCGGTTGCACATCATCGACCCTCAACCGTTTTCCGAGGCCGAAGACCGTGCTGCCGAGTTTGGATTGCAGGGCATACCGCTCAACCAGACGGGCGACAACCTCTACTTTGGCCTAGCCGGAACCAACGAGCTGGCTGAGCGGGAAGTGATTCCTTTCTTCGCGCTTGAGCAAGAAGGCATGCTGGAGTATGAGCTGAGCCGTGTGGTCAACACGTTGGCGCAAGCTGAGAAGCCCAAAGTGGGGATTATCTCCGGCTTGCCCATCAACGGCGGCACCACGCCTTACTCGCAGGAACCCGCACCTGCATGGATGGTGCTGGAGCAGATGCAGCAGATGTTTGAGGTGCAGCCGTTGCAACACGATGTTGACCAAATCCCGGACGATATCGGTGTATTGCTGTTGGTTCATCCCAAATCATTGACCGAGGCAGCGCTCTACGCAGTTGATCAGTTCGTGTTACGCGGCGGCAAGCTGTTGGCGTTCGTCGATCCCTATGCTGAATCTGATCAGGCTATGGAAGCGATGATCGAAGGCATGGCCGACGGTAAGTCATCGGATCTCGGGCCGCTGCTTAAAGCCTGGGGGGTGCAATACAATCCCGAGCAGGTGGTTGTTGATGAGCGTCAGGGGATGTCGGTTAGTCGTGGCCAGGGCCAATTGCCGGCCCGTCATATCGGTTGGCTGGAAGTAGAGCCGGCGCAGATTGACCGTGAAGACACTATCACCGCCCCACTGCAGTTGCTGACGGTGGGAACCGGTGGTGCTTTGATACCAGTTGATGGCGCGCAAACGCATTTCACGCCGTTGTTAACCAGTACCGCTGACAGCATGTTGATGTCCAGTGAGGCCTTCGCCAATCTGCGTGATCCGGAAGATTTGCTCAAGGGCTTTAAGGCTGACGAGCATACCTACACCTTCGCGGCACGGCTGGAAGGTCCGGCCAAGTCTGCTTATCCGCAGGGGGTGGAAGGGCATGAGCCGGGCCTGCAACAGGCAGACAACATCAACGTGGTAGTGGTGGCCGATACCGACATGCTGACCGACCGTATGTGGGTACAGGTGCAAGATCTTATGGGTCAGCGTATACCGCAACCATGGGCTGACAACGGTGGCTTCCTAATCAATGCGCTGGATAATCTGTCTGGTTCCGACGCGCTGATCAGTGTGCGCTCACGTGGCGATTTTAGCCGCCCGTTCACCGTGGTAGAAAAGCTGCAACGTGATGCTGAAAGCCGTTTTCGCGCCAGCGAGCAGCGTTTGCAGCAGCAACTGGCGGAAACCGACCAACGCTTGGCGCAGCTTCAGCAGAATCAGGACCCTAGTCAGCTGACCGAGCTGACTGTCGAGCAACGTGATGCGATTCAACAATTTATCGATGAGAAGCTGGCGATCCGCAAACAGTTGCGCGACGTGCGCTATAAGCTCAACGCGGATATCGACAATCTGGGTAACCGGCTGAAGTTCATCAACATCGCGCTGGTGCCCTTGCTGCTGACCTTCGGTGTGTTGGTCTGGTGGTTGGTAGGCCGCTTGCGCCGCAAACATTAAGGGGACGACATGCGTAAGATTGTAATGGTAGTAGTCGCGCTCCTGGCGGTCGCTTTGGTGGCTTTAGCTCTGCAGGCTCGTAAAGAGGACCGGGTGGTCGATCTGCAAAGTCACAAGCTGTTGTCTGAACAGCAGCTGGAGCTGCTTGGGGTCACCCATAAAATCACCCTTCAGCGCGGTGAACAGGAGGTCCACCTGGTACGTAAGGAGGACCAGTGGCTAGTGGCCGACAGCGATAACTTCCCGGTTCTGCAACCTCGTTTGGCAGCCTTGCTGCTGACGTTGCGGGGCGCTGAGGTGCAGGAAGAGAAGACGGCTAACCCCGAGTACCATCAGCGCCTAGGGCTCAGTACTGCAAGCGAGCCGCCGGCGCTGCAGGTCACTCTGGAGGCTGACGACAGCTCATTGGGGCTGGTTTACGGCAATGCCGTCGGCAAAGGGCAGTTACTGCGCTTTGCCGATTCCGATCAGGTATTGCTGATCAACCGTCCGTTGAACATCTCGCTTAACAGCAATGCCTGGTTGGATTTGCAGATCAGCAAGATACCGTTGGAGCAGGTCGCCAAGGCGCGGTGGCAGCACGCCGACGGTAAAGCGCTGGTATTGGACAAGGCAGAACAGGGTGATTACAACTTCCGTCTGGCTGGTGAGGTCTCGGCTGAGGGGCAGGAGCGCAAACTCAATTCTATGGTGTTGGCGCTGGCTAATCTGCAGGCGCAAGACGTTAGCCTGCGTAGCAAATTAGCGTTACCGCAGCCCAGCCTGACAATGCAAGTCACCACATGGTCGGGCGCTCAGCTTGCTGCTTCGCTGTACCAGCTTGATAGCCAATACTGGCTGACAATCGATAGGGTGCAACAGAGCGATGAGCAGCCAGTGGAGGTGCGTGTAGACCCGCGCTGGGCATATCAGCTCAGCGTCGCGCAGCATGACCAGTTGGCTTTGCGCTTGGCAGATCTGCAGCCAGAAGAGCCCGAAATCCAAGAATAACCGCGTATAGCAACCGGCGACCTGAGTCGCCGGTTGCCCTTTGTCTGTTCCTGAATTTCCCTACTTGCAGCCCTTTCAGCATTGTCTAAACTCGAAAGACGGTCTTCGGAACCGCTTTTGTGCTGTGAGCTGTGCGCGGCAATAAAGCATCGCGGTTTTAACTGGCCAATAATGTTGCCGGTGGTGCAACAACGTCACACAGTATGTGTAGTGAGGAAGAGTAATGGCAGAGCGCGAGCAAGGTACCGTTAAGTGGTTCAACGATGACAAGGGTTTTGGTTTCATCCAGCGCCAGTCTGGTCCGGATGTTTTTGTGCATTTTAGAGCCATTCGCGGCGATGGTCATCGCAGCTTGGCCGAAGGTCAGGCGGTAGAATTTACCGTAACCCAGGGGCAGAAAGGACCGCAGGCGGAAGACGTCGTCGCAGTTTAGTGCTGTGTACGTGGCTAGCCGTTTGGCGTGTAACTGGTCTGTGTTTTAGCCCACGCTCGCTGGGTTTGCGCGGACGGGGAAGTTGATGTTGCAGAACCCTTGGTTTTATCTGGCACTGGGTGATGGCTTGTTGGCCGAGCCGGTGCTTGCGGAGCTGGCTGGGTTGTCGTTGCGCGTTGCTGAGCGAGGCTTGCCACCAGCTGTGTTTCTGCGCCGCCGGCAGCAAGGCTTGCATTGTGAGGTGGTGGTCTATTTCTCACCCAATTTGCAGCGGTTGGCGCAAACGCGAAACGCGGCGCCTTGCCCACGTCCTCAGCGTGCGGGTTTGGAGTTGCTCGTGGGTGGCGAAGGCGGCTGGCAGTGGTTTGTCTGAAGCTTATTAGGCTACAGGCAGGTTGCTCAGCAGCCAGCGCTCGAACTCCTGTGGCGGCACGGCGCCATTCAAGCGCGCTATCTCTTTACCCTGATAGAGAATAAGCAGGGTGGGGATGCTGCGGATGGCAAATCGTGCGGCGAGTTCTGGGACGGCTTCGGTATCTATTTTGATCAAGCGCGCGCGCGGTTCAATCCGGGCTGCGGCCTGCTCAAATACCGGTGCGAACTGTTGGCACGGGCCGCACCAGGCCGCCCAGAAATCGATTACCAAGGGCAAGTCGGCGCTGCTGTGTTTGCTGAACTGCGTGCTATTCAACGATAGCGGGCTGCCGATGAACAGGCTCTGCTTGCAGGCGCCGCACTGTGGCTGAGCGCTAAGACGCGCAGCCGGCAGGCGGTTCTTTCGATGGCAGTGTGGGCAGGCAATTAGCAGGGTATCGGTCATGATGTGATCTGCCTCGTCAGCATTGATTGTTGAGTCTTATGAGGCATGCCAGTGCTCCAGCGCGGTTGCCAAGGCCTTCACTTGTTTTGGACGCTGGATTACACGTTAGAGCGCCCAGACGAACTCACTTTCACCATCGGCGTTAACTTTTAACCAACGGTCTGCATCGGCATCGCCTTCGGATTCGTCCCAGCTGCCAATGGAGCAGCGCACTTCATGGCTCAGCGCCGTATGTACCGCACGGGCGCAATCTGCGTCAGTTGCCCAGGGGGTTTCAGCGCTGTCGAACCAGATACTGGTCCACTTGCCGGCAGCCTTGCGCACGATCATGAGGGGAATCGCTGGATTGCTCTCGATAGTACCCTGCCGGTTGTTGCCCACAGCGTCTCCGAGGACCAATGGCCCCAGCGCCTCAGGTAGCCAAGCGAGCAAGTCCTTGACGTGGTCTTCGCGCAGGTAAATCTCAATATCGGGTTGGCGCACGATTAATCCTCGTGGAGCGGTTGATCTGTTGTTCAGCTTCGTTCCAGCAATACCATTTGCATGGCTACTTCAAGTCCGTCGATACCGCTGGCACAGATGGCCTGCTGGCGCTCTGGCTGGCTGCGAAAACCGTGTGGTGTCATACCGATCAGGTTGGCCAGTTCATCCGCTGGCACCTGCAGAGCATAGCGCAGGGTGCTTTGCGAGACGATGCGCAATTCATCCGGTAGCGATTTGATCAAGTCCGGAGTGGGGTGAACGCTGTCATAGAGTTTTTCACGCAGAGCCATAAGATGATCGCCGTGCGGACCCACAATCAATACCCGCCCACCCGGACGCAAGGCGCGTACGCACTCTTCCGGTGACCAGGGGCTGAAAACACAAAGCGCAGCATCCAAGCTTTGGTCTGCCACTGGTAAGCGGGCGCTTGAGGCCACCAGCCACTGGATGTCTTTGCTGCGTCGACAGGCTTTGAGGATCGCGTCTTTGCTGATATCCAATCCAGCCAGTTGTGTCTGTGGCAGTGCAGCAGCCAGGCGGGCGGTGTAGTAGCCCTCGCCGCAGCCCATATCCAGCAGGTGCTCGGGCGGCGCAGCAGCCAGTAACTGGTTGATCGCATCGCTCACGAGTTGGTAGTGGCCGGCGTCAAGAAACGCTTGGCGGTAGCTCAGCATTTGTGGCGTGTCGCCTGGCTGTTTGCTGTTTTTGTGCTGTACCAGCAGCAGATTCAGGTAACCCTGCTTTGCCTGGTCGTAACTGTGGCCGTTGGCACAGTGCCATTGACGTTCAGTGCGGTGCAGCGCCTCGCGGCAATGCGGGCAGATAAGTTCGATCATCAGGCCAGCAACTCTATCAGCGTGGTCTCATAGATATCCGTGAGCGTATCCAGATCAGCTGCCTTGATGCATTCGTTAACCTGATGGATGGTCGCATTTACCGGTCCTAACTCAACCACTTGAGTGCCCATGGTGGCAATAAAACGGCCGTCGGAGGTGCCGCCAGAGGTGGAAGGTTGAGTCGTGCGCCCAGTCACCTTATGGATGGCAGCAGCTACCCCGTCTAGCAGAGCGCCTGGTTCGGTCAAGAAGGGCAGGCCGGAAACGGTCCAATGTAATTCATATTCCAAACCGTGCTGGTCTAGCAGGTTGCGCACCCGCGCCTGTAAGCCTTCAACGGTGGACTCGGTAGAGAAGCGAAAATTGATCAGCGCCTCTAAATCACCTGGCACCACGTTGGTGGCGCCGGTCCCTGAATGAATATTGGATATCTGAAAACTGGTCGGTGGAAAAAAGGCGTTACCCTCATCCCACATTTCGGCCGTCAGCGCAGCCAGTGCAGGTGCAGCCAGATGGATGGGGTTGCGTGCCAAGTGCGGGTAGGCCACGTGGCCTTGCTTGCCCTTAACCACCAAGCGTGCGTTCAGTGAGCCACGGCGACCGTTCTTCACCACATCGCCCACCAGCTCGGTACTGGAAGGCTCGCCGACGATGCACCAATCGACCTTTTCACCACGCCCTACTAACGTCTCGACCACCTTGACCGTGCCCTCTGTTGCCGGGCCTTCTTCGTCGCTGGTGATCATAAAAGCGATTGAGCCTTTGTGGTCTGGGTATTTCGCAACAAAACGTTCGGCGGCAACCAGCATGGCTGCCAGGCTGCCTTTCATATCTGCTGCGCCTCGGCCCAGCAACATGCCATCACGGATGATCGGCTGAAACGGCGGATTGTCCCAGTTTTCCAGCGGACCGGTTGGCACCACATCGGTGTGGCCAGCGAAGCACAGTACCGGGGCAGTAGTGCCGCGTCTGGCCCAAAGGTTATCCACCTCACCGAAGTTAAGCTGCTCCAGCTTGAAGCCAGCTGCGGCTAGACGCTCGCCCATCAATTGCTGACAGTCGGCATCTTCCGGGGTAGTGGAGTTCCGCGAGATCAAGTCGCAGGCGAGGGCAAGAGTGGGGGATAACTCGGTCATGAATCAGATTCGCTGTTGGTGTGTCTGGCGCTAATGATATCAGACTGGACCGCCATGCCAGAAAGCGGCTTGGCGGTCCGTCAGATGCGCGCAAATATAAGGTTTATTTGCTGGGAGCTGGCCAGCGCGCTTTACGCCAGGCGCGTCGTTGCTTCTTATCAAGGAAGGTCCAAGCGAGTAGGCGGCTGCGTTTTTGCCCCTGCGCCATATCCAGGGTGCGAACATCAGTCGCGCCGAGTTCGCGCAGTTGTGTCGGCAGCTGTTTAAGTACGTCGGTGTTAGATACCAAGGTGCTGAACCAAAACACCTGTTGGCCAAACTCAGCGCTTTCGCTAGCCATTCTCGACAGAAAGCCTGTCTCGCCGCCCTCACAATATAGCTCGCTGGCTTGCCCACCAAAATTAAGCATGCCGGCTTTGCTTTCCGCCCCTTTGCCCAGCTGTTGCCACTTGCGCTGGTTGGCTGCGCGTGCGGCCTCGGCGCTCGCATGGAAAGGTGGGTTGCACAGGGTAAAATCAAACTGCTCTTCGGGCTTGATGATGTGGCGGAAAAGCTGATTGGTCTGGGGTTGCATGCGCAGACTGATCCGCTGCGCCGCGGTGGGGTTCGCATCGAGCAGGCGCTCGGCGTTGTCCAACGCGATTTGGTCGATATCAGTGCCGACAAAGCTCCAGCCGTATTCGTGGCTGCCTATCAGTGGATAGATCAAATTGGCGCCGGTGCCGAGATCTAAACCGACGAGCTTTTTGCCTGTGGGTATCTTGCCGTCATGACTGTCGCAGAGCAGGTCAGCCAAGGTATGTAGATAGTCGGCTCGCCCCGGAACGGGTGGGCAGAGGTAGCCAGGCGGAATATCCCAGTCACGGACGTTGTATTGCACTCTCAATAAAGCACCATTGAGCGCTTTGACTGCGTCTGGGTCGGCAAAGTCGAGCGTGCTCCCGCCCGACGGCGAAGCTACTAGATGCCCGCGTAGCGCGGGATTGGCGCTGGTCAGGGCAGGAAAGTCATAGTGGCCCTTATGACGATTGCGAGGATGCAGACCGGGCTTGGTCGACGTCTTGGGGCTGGTTTTGCGCGACATGGGATATTCCGAGGTGATGGTCGGTAATTCTCCCACAGGTAGCGAGCGACAATCTATGAAAGCCGTTGCTGGGCTTGTGCACAATTCCCGTGGATGAATCTGTGGATAACCCAAGGATAGCTTGCTGTGGCGCTCTGCACATCGGTGCTTGGCGGTGGTGTATGTTTCTTGATCAGGTGATTGACACCCAAGCGCGGCAGGGCTGATATAATCGCCGCCAGTTTGCAGTGAGGTGAAGATGACAACAGATGATCCGAGGTTTGGTGGCATAGCGCGGCTTTATGGCGTCGACTCCTTTGCGCGCTTGCAGGCCAGTCACGTTGTGGTGGTTGGCATTGGCGGCGTGGGCACCTGGACGGCTGAGGCGCTGGGACGCACCGGCATTGGTCGTATCACCCTGATTGATCTCGACGACATCTGCGTGACCAACACCAATCGCCAATTGCCAGCGATGGAAGGCAACATTGGCAGGCCCAAGGTCGAGGTTATGGCTGAGCGTTTGCGCGCGATTAATCCTGCCTGCGAAGTTAATCCAATCCTGGATTTTCTCAGCCCGGCTAACATGGCTGATTACCTGGGCGAGGGAGTGGATTGTGTAGTGGATTGTATCGACAGTATTAAAGCCAAGGTGGCGTTGATTGCCTGGTGTCGGCGACAGCGCATCGCTGTTATTACTACCGGGGGGGCCGGGGGGCAGATTGACCCGACTCAGGTAACCGTCTCCGACCTGTCGAAAACAGTCAATGATCCGCTGGCGGCTAAAGCGCGCTCGCAACTGCGCCGCGATCACAACTTCCCCAAACCCGACAGTAAACGTAGCTTTGGCGTGCCCTGTGTCTACTCAAAGGAGCAACTGCGCTACCCCCAGCCAGATGGTTCGGTTTGCCAACAAAAATCCTTTGCCGGTGAAGGTGTGCGCCTGGATTGCGCGGGTGGTTTCGGCGCCGTGACCATGGTGACCGCAACATTTGGCATGGTAGCCGCAGCACAGGCGGTACAGCGGCTGCTGAGATAGTTCACAGCCTGAACGAAGAAGGCCCGCGCCGGACGTTCCGGGCGGGCCTTCTTTATGTCTGCTCTGCGCTCAGTTATGCGCGTGCAGCATATCGTTCAACTGAATGGCGCTTTTGTTGGTTTTGCACTCGATGGCACCGGTCTGCGAGTTACGACGGAACAGCAAGTCAGACTGGTTGGCCAGATCACGCGCTTTGAGGATTTCGACCAAATTATCGGCGTCGTCCAACAAGGTGACCTTGATGCCGGCAGTGATATACAAGCCGGCTTCTACGGTGCAGCGGTCGCCCAGCGGAATACCGATACCTGCGTTGGCGCCGATCAGGCAGCCTTCACCCACCGATATTACGATGTTGCCGCCACCGGACAGCGTGCCCATGGTCGAGCAGCCGCCACCCAGGTCCGAGCCTTTGCCGACGAAGACGCCAGCAGAAATGCGACCTTCAACCATGCTGGTGCCTGCGGTACCGGCGTTGAAGTTGATAAAGCCTTCGTGCATGACGGTAGTGCCTTCGCCGACGTAGGCGCCGAGCCGCACACGGGCAGTGTCGGCGATACGGATGCCGGAGGGGGCGACGTAATCGGTCATGGACGGGAATTTATCGACACTGTTAACCACCAGCGATTGGCCTTGTAAACGTGCTGCCAGTTGGCGCTGGGGCAGCTCGTTGACGTCGATGGCGCCATGGTTGGTCCAGGCAACGTTGGGCAGCAATGGGAAGATGCCAGCGAGTACCACGCCATGGGGTTTGACCAGACGGTGGGACAGTAAGTGCAGCTTGAGGTAAGCCTCAGGGGTAGAAACTGGCGCTTCGTCGGTAGCCAATACAGTGGCGACCAAAGGGCGGGTGCTGCTGGCCAGTTGTTCGACCAAGGCGCCGGCTTCGGCGAAACCGGCTTGCGTTAGCGCGTTGGCCAGGCCTGCACACTGGCTAGTGGCGAAACTGATGGCCTGATTGCCTTCGCTGTAGCCGAGTTGCTCGCTGATGACCTTGATCAGGGCGCTGTCGGGGTTCAGCATGGGCTGTGGGTAGTAGACCTCAATCCAATTGCCTGCGCTGTTCTGTGTGCCGATGCCAAAGGCCAGGCTGAAGTGTTCGCTCATGGGGTGATTCCTTTGATGCTATGCATTGGTGTCGAACGCGCTGGCATACCATTCCGGCTTGAAGCCAACCAGGCGCTGTGAGCCGGTATCCAGTACCGGTCTTTTAATCATCGAAGGGTTGGCCTGCATAAGAGCAATGGCCTTGTCGGTGTCGATGTTTTGTTTGTCTGTGTCATCCAGCTTGCGGAAGGTAGTACCCTTGCGATTCAGTACGACTTCCCAGCCGTGCTCGGTGCACCAGCTGCGCAGGTGCTCGGCATCGATACCTTCTTTTTTGTAATCGTGAAAGGCGTACTCCATGCCATGCTCTTCCAGCCAGGTACGCGCCTTTTTCATGGTGTCGCAGGCTTTAATGCCGTAGAGAGTGATCACGTATTACAGCCCTTTGATGAAGTCACGGATACGCTCGGCGGCTTCGATGCAGTCGGCTAGTGGAGCAACCAATGCCATGCGAATCCGTCCGGCGCCGGGATTATAACCATCAATCTCGCGTGACAGGTAACGTCCGGGTACCACCGCGACGTTCTGCTCGGCCAGTAGGCGTTGAGTAAAGACGTCGTCATCAATCGGGGTGACGGGCCACAGATAGAAGCCAGCGTCGGGACGCTGCACGTCCATGATCTGGCTGAGAATCTTCAATACTGCGTCGAACTTGGCCTGATACTGTGCGCGGTTATCGGCAACGTGAGCTTCATCCTGCCAAGCAGTCAAACTGGCCAATTGGCTTTGCACTGGCATAGCACAGCCATGGTAGGTGCGGTACTGCAAATAAGGCTGTAGCAGGTTAGCGTCGCCGGCGACGAAGCCAGAACGCAACCCTGGCAGGTTAGAGCGTTTGGACAGACTGTGGAATACCACGCAACGTGCGTAGTCATCGCGGCCCATGGCAGCGCAAGCTTGGAGTAGGCCGACTGGCGCGGGGCCGTCTGGCGCATAAATTTCGCTGTAGCACTCGTCAGAGGCGATGACAAAGTCATGTTCATCGGCCAATTTGATCAGCTGTTGTAGGGTTTCCAACGGGATTACCGAACCCGTTGGATTACCCGGCGTACAGATGAATAGCAACTGGCAGCGCTGCCAGATGTCGGCCGGCACAATGCCGAAATCCGGAATAAAATTATTGCTGGCATCGCAGCCTAGATAATGCGGTTCCACCCCGGCTAGGAAGGCTGCGCCTTCATAGATCTGATAAAAGGGGTTAGGGCTGACTACTAAGCCTTGTGGGTCGCGCTGCACCAGTGCTTGAGTAAAGGAAAACAGTGCCTCGCGGGTACCGTTGACCGGAATGATGTGCTGCGCCGGATCAAGGCTACTCGCCTTGAGCGAGAAGCGCTGGGTCAGCCAGTTGGCGATGCCCTGACGCAATTCTGGTTTGCCTTGAGTGGTGGGGTATACGGCGGCCTGATTCAAGTTGGCGGCCAGCGCATCCAGCACAAAAGGTGGCGACGGGTGCTTGGGCTCGCCTATCGACAGTGAAATCGGACGCAATGCTGGGTTCGGTGTTACATCCGCTATCAGCGCGCGCAGCTTTTCAAAGGGGTACGGCTGCAGGCGTTGCAGGTCGCTATTCATTCACAATCCTCAGGGGCCAATGGCAATTGGGCTGCTGTACGCCTGCTCGGTGGGCTGGGTACTGCTTAGGGTGTCGATAATGTTCTGTTGCAAGCGCTCACACAGGGCCGGATCGGACAACGCCTGATTATCTGCATCGGTGAGCACAAATACGTCGTCCACACGCTCGCCAAGGGTGACGATCTTGGCATTCTGCACGCTGATGTCGAAGTCCAGAAGAATGCGTCCCATACGGGCCAGCAGGCCGGGGCGGTCTGGAGCGCTCAGTTCCAGAATGGTGTGTTGGCCATTCGGGTCGTTGAAGATAGTGACCTCGGGTGCGAAGGCAAAATGCTTAAGCTGGCGTGGTACCAGGCGCTGGATGATGGTCGGGAAGGCATCTGGATCGGATAGGGCTTCAAGCAACTCATGTTTGATTTGGCGAATACGCTCAGGGTTATCACCAATCGAGCCGCCATCAGAATCCAGCACTATATAAGTGTCCAGGCTGAACTGGCTGGTCGAACTGATGATGCGCGCATCCTGAATGCTCAGGTTGAGCTGATCCATCGCCGATACTGTGGCGGCGAACAGGTCATTTTGCTCGGGCGTAAAGATGAAAATCTGGGTCGCGCCTTCAAACTCTCGCTGTGCGGTTTCCTTGATCAACACCAGAGGGCCGGTACGGCGGCTGTGTTGCATAATGGCTTCGGTATGCCAAGCCACGTCGCTGGCGGTATGGCGCAAGAAATAGTCATCGCCCAGCTCTGACCAAAGCGCTTCGGCGTCTTCTTCCTCCAGGCCGTTGCGCACCAGAATATCCAGGGCCGCCTGTTGAGTCTGGCGAATGTGCTCATCGCGATCCGGTGGATTATCCAGGCCGCGGCGCAACGCGCGTTTGGTCTCGCTATAGAGTTGGCGCAGCAGCGAGGCGCGCCAGGAGTTCCACAGCGTGGGGTTGGTCGCATTGATATCGGCGATGGTCAGTACGTAGAGGTAGTCGAGACGGACCTGATTACCCATCTGCACAGCAAAATCATGAATGACCAGAGGGTCAGAAATGTCCTTGCGCTGCGCGGTAGTCGACATCACCAGATGGTTCTGCACCAGCCAGCTGATCAGGTGGGTATCCCAGGCTGGCAGATGGTGACGGTTGCAGAATTGCTCGGCGTCCACTGCGCCGAGTTCGGAATGATCGCCGCCGCGACCCTTGGCGATGTCGTGATAAAGGCCGGCAATGTACAGCAGGTCAGGTTTAGGCAGGCGGCAGAAGATGCGCCAGGCAAGCGGGTATCTGTCCTGGTATTCAGGACGGTTGAGCTTGCGCAGGTGTTTGATCAAATTCAACGTATGCGCGTCGACCGTATATATGTGAAACAAGTCGTGCTGCATTTGGCCGACGATCTTGCCAAACTCCGGCAGATAGCGCCCCAGAATGCCGTAGCGATTCATTCGCCGCAGGTTGCGGTGGATGCCTTCCTTGCTACGGAACAGCTCGATAAACAGGCTGGTATTGCGAATATCGCTACGGAAGTCGTCGTCGATCAGCTTGCGATGGTCGCGCAGCAGCCGAATGCTGTTGGCGCGCACGCCGCGAATTTCGGGATGCTGCGCCATCAGCACAAAAAGTTCGAGAATGGCGAAGGGTGTGCGCTTGAAAACGTTGGGGTTGGTGACTTCAATGTAGTGATTGCGCACGTGAAAACGGCTGTTTAACGGCAAAATTTCGGTCGCTTCGGCGTCACGCAACAGGATTTCTTCGAAATGCTGCATCAGCAGGTCGTTTAGCTCAGATAGAGACATCACAACCCGGTAGTACTTTTGCATGAAACGTTCGACTGCCAGCTTGCTGTCGTTGCCTTCGTAGCCCAGCATCTTGGCCAGTGCGCGCTGGTGGTCAAACAGCAAGCGATCTTCGGCTCGGCCAGAGAGGTTGTGCAAAGCAAAACGGACCTTCCAGAGGAAGTCGCGGCCGGCGGTGAGAATCTCGTACTCGGGCTCGTTCAGGAACCCTTGGTCAACCAGTTTGCGCAAATCGTTGGTGCCGAAATGACGTAGGGCTACCCAGGCAATGGTCTGAATGTCGCGAAGGCCACCGGGTGAGCTTTTTACGTTCGGCTCAAGGTTGTACTCGGTATCGTTGAACTTGGCGTGGCGGGCCTGCTGTTCAGCGCGTTTGGCGCGAAAAAATTCAGCGTCGGGCCACATGTGCTCGGTACTGATGGCCTTCAGCATGCCCTGGCGCAATACTTCATCGCCGGCCAAGGTGCGCGATTCCATTAAATTGGTGATCACCGTCAGGTCGGCCTTGGCCTCTTGCTGGCATTCCTCGATAGAGCGCACGCTTTGGCCAACTTCCAGGCCGATGTCCCACAACAACATGAGGAAAATTTCGATCGAGGAGCGAAATGTCTCCGCGTCGTCACGTACCAAGATCAGCAGGTCTATGTCTGAATGCGGGTGCAGCTCACCACGACCGTAGCCACCGACGGCCAGCAAAGCGATACCCGGATCTTGGGCGCAATCGAGCCGAGCCCAAGCCTGTTGTAATATCTGGTCGGTCACCCAAGCCCGCTCATGGATCAATTGACGGATGTCTCGTCCGTCCTCAAAACGGCTCTGTAGCACGCAGTCTGCATGCCTTATAGCCTTCTTGAAGGCGCCGATCGGACTGCTCTTTAATGCCAGCTCCGCTTGGAACTGGCCTGGGTCGAAAAGCGCGATATCCATCGTTTATATCCTTGGCAGTGAGTGGCTACTGCTATTGAAAGGATTCTTCGCTGCGGCGGGTGAGGATTTCATAACCGTCTGCGGTAACCAGAATGGTGTGCTCCCACTGCGCCGACAACTTGCGGTCCTTCGTTATCGCGGTCCAGTTGTCGCCGAGTAGGCGAGTTTCTGCACGTCCCTGATTGATCATCGGCTCAATGGTGAAGGTCATGCCTTCCTTCAGCTCCATGCCTGTGCCGGCGCGGCCATAATGCAGTACTTGTGGGTCTTCGTGGAATACCTTGCCAATACCGTGGCCGCAGTACTCGCGCACCACGCTGTAATGGTTGGCATGGGCGTGATCTTGAATGATCTGACCAATGTCACCCAGGCGAGCGCCAGGACGTACTACCGAGATGCCTTTATACATGCACTCCTGAGTTACCCGTGCCAGCCGCTCAACCCACTCTGGAGCCTCGCCGACGATGAACATCTTGCTGGTATCGCCGTGGTAGCCGTCTTTGATGACGGTAACGTCAATATTTAGCGCGTCGCCATTTTTAAGCTGCTTCTCGTTCGGGATGCCATGGCAGACCACGTGATTGATTGAGGTGCAGATCGATTTGGGGAAGGGCATACGGTCCGGCGCACCGCCATAGTTCAGTGGGGCAGGAATGGCTTGTTGCACGTTGACTATATAGTCGTGGCAGATACGGTCGAGCTCTTCAGTAGCAACGCCAGGTTTAACGTGCTCACCAATCATCTCCAATACTTCAGCCGCCAGGCGTCCGGCAATGCGCATGCCTGCGATGTCTTCCGGTGTCTTGATGGATACGGTCATGACAGGTTTCTCTTGGTTGAACGCCAGCAGGCGAAAGTGACAAACCCCGCATTCTATCAGACCTCGGCGCGCCTGTTGAGACAGCGTGCAATGCGGGCGGAGGCAAGCAGAACTTTATTCATTTGCGTATATATGGTATAAAGCGCCGCGCCTGAGCAAACACCCGGTTTTCGGGGCTTATGTTTATGACTCAGGTGAACCTTAAATCCGCACACGTATCGACACGGTGTCCTGGGTGCCCTTAGGGGTTGGACATTGGGATGCGTGGAGGCCCAACCCGATTTATTATGGAGTTATCATGACCCAAGTTTCTATGCGCGACATGCTGAAGGCCGGTGCGCACTTTGGCCACCAGACCCGTTACTGGAACCCGAAAATGGGCAAGTTCATTTTCGGCGCTCGTAACAAGATCCACATCATCAACCTTGAAAAAACCATGCCGATGTTCCACGACGCTCTGAGCTTCGTTGAGAAACTGGCCTCTGGCAAGAACAAGGTTCTGTTCGTAGGCACCAAGCGCGCTGCCAGCAAAATTATTGCTGAAGAAGCTAGCCGCGCCGGTCAGCCTTATGTCGATCACCGCTGGTTGGGCGGCATGCTCACCAACTACAAAACCATCCGTCAGTCTATCAAGCGTCTGCGCGACCTGGAAATTCAAGCTCAGGACGGCACCTTCACCAAGCTGACCAAGAAAGAAGCGCTGATGCGCACTCGTGATCTGGAAAAGCTGGATCGCGGTCTGGGTGGTATCAAAGACATGGGCGGCCTGCCTGACGCCCTGTTCGTGATCGACGTTGAGCACGAGCGCATTGCTATCACTGAAGCCAACAAGCTGGGTATTCCGGTTATCGGCATCGTCGATACCAACAGCAGCCCTGATGGCATTGATTATGTTATTCCTGGCAACGACGACGCTATCCGCGCCATCAAGCTGTACGCGGCGGCTGTTGCTGATGCAGTTCTGCGCGGCAAGAACGTCAATGGCGGCGCTGATGAGTTTGTTGAAGAAGCTGCTCCAGAAGCCTCCGAAGGCTAAGGTGCAGTCGGCTAGCTTTACGCCGTAAAAAAGGGGGCTATGCCCCCTTTTTGCAATGTTTTGAAAGCAATATGATCCGGCGGCTCTGTCCATTCCTTCGAGCTGCCAACAGTTAAAGTAATCTAGAGGATTATTTCATGTCACAGATTTCTGCAGCCATGGTCAAAGAACTGCGCGAGCGCACCGGCCAAGGCATGATGGAGTGCAAAAAAGCACTGGTTGCCGCTGAAGGCGACATCGAAAAAGCAATTGATGATATGCGTGCTTCTGGCGCGATCAAAGCTGCCAAGAAAGCGGGCAATATCGCTGCTGAAGGCGCTATTGCCGCCAAAGTCTCCGATGACAAGAAATCTGCTGTCATCATCGAAATCAACTCTCAAACTGACTTCCTTGCTCTGCAGGAAGACTTTAAGGGTTTCGTTGCTGCCAGTCTGAATAAGGCGTTCGATGCGGGTTATACCGACGCTGCTCCGCTGATTGCTGAGCAAGAGTCTGATCGCGAAGCGCTGATCGCCAAGACCGGTGAGAATGTCAATATTCGTCGCCTGACCCGTGTTGAAGGTGATGTTGTTGGTTCTTACCTGCACGGTCACCGCATCGGTGTTGTCGTTACTCTGAAAGGCGGAAACGAAGAGTTGGCACGTGATATCGCTATGCACGTTGCCGCTAGCAATCCGCAGTTCCTTGATCCTTCCCAGGTATCTGACGAAGCCATTGCCAAGGAAAAAGAAATCTTCCTGGCGCTGAACGCAGACAAGATCGCCGGCAAGCCCGAGAACATTGTTGAGAACATGGTCAAAGGCCGTCTCAATAAGTTTCTGGCGGAAGGTAGCTTGATTGAGCAAGCCTTCATCAAGGATCCGGATATCAAGGTCGGTGAGCTGGCCAAGAAAGCCGGTGCAGAAGTCGTTTCGTTCGTGCGTTATGAAGTGGGCGAGGGCATCGAGCGTGCTGAAGTCGATTTCGCTGGTGAGGTGGCTGCACAGCTGGCCGCTGCCAAGCAATAAGTAGGATATAGTGCACTTTGACCAGTGCACCGCAGCAACTTTAGGTTGCTGCGAATAGGTTGACCGAAGAGGCTTCCCGCGCAGGCGTGAGGCCTCTTTTTCAAGAAATACTGAACAAGTGCCCGCCATCGTGGTCTGGTGGAACTCGTTGAGTATTTCTCCATTCCAGCGCAGGAGAGTCAAGCATGGCCCAGGTGCCCAGCAGCCGCCAACCCAAGTATAAACGCATCCTTCTCAAACTCAGCGGCGAAGCCCTGATGGGGACCGAGGGCTTCGGCATCGACCCCAAGGTGCTTGACCGCATGTCGTTGGAAATCGGACAGTTGATCGGTATTGGCGTTCAGATCGGATTGGTGATCGGTGGCGGCAATCTATTTCGTGGCGCTGCTCTGCACAGTGCGGGCATGGACCGGGTCACCGGTGATCATATGGGTATGCTGGCTACCGTGATGAACAGCTTGGCAATGCGTGATTCGCTCGAACGCTCCAATATTCAAACGCGGGTGATGTCGGCGATCACCATGGAAGGCGTAACCGAGCACTATGATCGTCGCAAGGCAATGCGCTACCTCGCTGGGGGTGACGTGGTAATATTCTCTGCCGGTACCGGCAACCCTTTCTTCACTACCGATACTGCAGCTTGTCTGCGTGGTATTGAGGTTGATGCTGATCTGGTGCTCAAGGCGACCAAGGTTGACGGCGTATATAATGCCGACCCGATGAAAGATCCAAACGCCGAGCGTTTCGACAGCCTGACCTATGATCAGGTGCTGGATCTGAAGCTGGAAGTAATGGATCTGACCGCGATCTGTCTGATTCGCGACCACAAGATGCCTTTGCGGGTGTTTAACATGAACAAGCCAGGGGCGTTGCTGAATGCGGTAGTGGGCAGCGCCGAAGGAACACTGATTGAGGGTTGAGAAATGATCAACGCAATTAAGAAGGACACGCAGGACCGCATGGGCAAGTCGGTAGAGTCGCTGGGCACTGCTTTTGCCAAGATCCGTACTGGTCGCGCCCATCCGAGTATTCTGGACAGCGTCATGGTCAATTGTTACGGCGCTGACACCCCTCTACGCCAGGTTGCCAACGTGAATGTCGAAGACTCGCGCACCTTGGCGTTGAGCGTTTTTGATCGTAGTCTGATTCAAGCGGTAGAAAAAGCCATCATGACCTCTGATTTGGGTCTGAATCCGGCCACTGCAGGTACTACTATCCGCGTGCCAATGCCCGCGTTGACTGAAGAGACCCGTAAGGGTTACACCAAGCAAGCGCGCTCTGAGGCAGAAAATGCCCGAGTTGCTGTGCGCAACATCCGTCGCGACGCCTTGGGCCAGTTGAAGGATTTGCAAAAAGACAAAGAAATCAGTGAAGACGACGAGCGTCGCGCCGCTGACGACGTACAGAAATTGACTGATAAGTTTATTGCCGAAATCGATAAGTCATTGGCGGCCAAAGAAACGGATTTGATGGCTATTTGATGGTTATCGGTTGCGCGAGTCTGGCATGAATAATAAGAGTAGCAGCGGCACTCAAGCCACAGCACCCCAACACGTTGCCATCATCATGGATGGCAACAACCGCTGGGCGCGCAAGCGGTTTTTGCCGGGTGTTGCTGGGCACAAGGCCGGTGTTGATGCGGTCAAAGCAATGATCGAGGTGTGCATCGAAGAGGGTGTCGAGGTGCTCACCTTGTTTGCGTTCTCCAGTGAAAACTGGCGACGCCCTGAAGACGAAGTGGGTGCGCTCATGGAGTTGTTTTTAGGTGCTCTGCGCCGTGAGGTACGCAAGCTGCGAGAAAATGGTGTGCGCTTGCAGATCATTGGTGACCGCAGCCGCTTTGCTCCCGAGTTGCAACAGGCGATGGCCAAGGCTGAGGAAACCACCGCAGGCGGGCAGCGCTTGACGCTGGCCATCGCGGCCAATTACGGCGGCCAATGGGATATCACCCAGGCCGTGCGTCAGCTCGCTGCCGAGGTGGCGACGGGCGTGCGCGATGCGTCGGGCATCACCGAGCAGGATATTGAAGCACGCTTGACCACGGCTAACTTGCCACCCCCTGATCTCTGTATCCGTACCGGTGGTGAGAAGCGCATCAGCAATTTTTTGTTGTGGCAGTTTGCTTACACCGAGTTCTATTTTTCCGATTTATACTGGCCGGACTTCAAGCAGGATGCCCTGCGTGATGCCTTGGCTGATTTTTCCTGCAGACAGCGCCGCTTCGGCAAGACTAGCGAACAGGTAGCAGCGGAGTCCTGATGCTCAAACAACGGGTTATAACAGCTGTCATTCTGGCACCTCTGGCGGTCGCCGGATTTGTTTTACTGCAGGGTGCCTGGTTTGCATTCTTCATTGGTGCGGTGGTGGCCTTGGGTGCCTGGGAGTGGGCGCGTTTGTGCGGCGAGACCCGCCAAAGTGGCCGGATCATATATGCGCTGACCTTGGGTCTGTTCATGATAGGTCTATATCGTGACCAGTGGTCCGTCATCTATTACGTGGCACCCGCACTGCTGTGGTGGATTTTCGCCAGCGTGATGGTGGTGCGCTACCCCGCGGGCAGTGGTGTCTGGAAAGGCAGTTTTGTACGCCAGTTGTTTGGTTTGTTGATATTGCTGCCAGCCTGGGCGGGGTTGGTTTGGTTGCGAGCACAAGAATTTGGGCTGTGGCTAATCTTCTCTCTGCTTATTCTGGTTTGGGCTGCCGATATAGGCGCCTACTTTGCCGGCAAGACCTTTGGCCGCACTAAGTTGATGCCGAATGTTAGTCCAGGAAAAACACGTGAAGGCTTGCTGGGTGGTTTGGTGGTGAGCGAGCTGCTGGCATTGGCAGCCATGTTTTATCTCGGTTGGGGTCCCGTCGCTATTTTACTCGGTGCCTTC
>DRHT01000042.1 GCA_011053055.1 Halopseudomonas sabulinigri
TCGAGAAACCCGGCTTGTAACCCAACCGCTGATGTTCCTTGCGGATGATATTCAGGCCCAGGTTATGAAAGGTAGATACCGTCAGGCCGCGTGCATCCGGGCCTTTGATCAACTGGCTAACGCGGGATTTCATTTCGCGCGCGGCTTTATTGGTAAAGGTCACGGCAATAATGTGCTGCGCACGAATGCCACACTCTTTGACCAAATAGGCGATCTTGCGCGTAATGACGCTGGTTTTGCCGCTACCCGCGCCAGCCAATACCAGCAGTGGACCGCTGATGTACTCGACGGCTTCTTGTTGACGGGGATTGAGGCTTGCCACTGGTCGGCTTCTCCTGCGGTGGGGGTGGGCAATAATAGCAGTTTTTGCTCAACTGACCGTGTAATAGCCAAACACTAGGCTTGGTTAATGGCTGGATTTTCGCTATAACTGACTTCATAAAAGCGTTGTATATAACTAAATTTAAAAGAAACTTATTTTTTGGGGTGTTCTGAATCATTTGCGTGAGGGCCTGTGTAGTTGCCCTGTGCAAGCAAGACCCGAAGTAAATCATATAGATAGCAGTGGGTTGAGAGGGTGCTGACGCTGGGAGTCGGTACCAATTGATTCGGATATTGTCCTGATCCTTGGGGGATCGCTAGTTGAGCGCTGAGAGTCCAACGCAGCGAATTGTGCTACTTGATACCGATCACGGTGCCTTTGTGCGGCTGTGTCATCGGCTATCTGCCGTAAAAAGCAGTATTTTTATGCTTGAGCGACAGGAAAGTTGGCACGAGTTGCAGACGCAGATCAATCGCGGCGAGGTGCAGGCAGTCATTGCCCGCGCAGAAAATCTTGCGCTGTTGGCTGATTGTGGTGTGCCGGTGATTCATCTATCGACTGAGCCGGATTTCAACTGTGTTGGAAGCGCTCTCCACGATGTTCTTTGGGATCAGTCCAGTAGCAGTGAAGTCATCCGTTGTTTTCAGTATGCGATCGAGCGCCACAAGCTGCGCTCTGCCTTGGCGCACGCCGGTAATTTTGATGCGTTGACCGGAACCTGCAATCGGCAAATGTTTCAGGATCGGCTCAAGCAGGGCATGCGCCGCGCGCTGCGCACTAATCAGCCTCTCGCCGTGCTCTTCATCGACCTCGACAACTTCCGCCATGTGAACGACACCCTTGGCCACAGCGCTGGCGATACCATCATTTGTGAGGTGGTTACCCGTCTGCGAAGTGTGCTGCGCAATACCGACACCATCGGCCGTATGGGCAGCGATGAGTTTGCGCTGGTGATCGAGGATTACACCACTGCCAGTAATTTGCTGCAGGTCGCGCAAAAGGTGACTAACGAAATGGCTGAGCCTTTTACAGTCAATCGTGAGGGCCTATTGTTGGGCTGCAGTATTGGCATCGCGACTTACCCCGAAGGCGGGCAAACAGTAGACAGTCTGTTATTGCACTCCAATTTGGCCATGCTGCAGGCGAAGGGGCAACGTGGTTGCAATTTCCATTTTTACGATGAGCGCATCAACCTCCAAGCCAACAGCCTGATTGAGTTTGAGTCTTCTCTGCGCCAGGCTTTACGACGCAACGAGTTTGAGCTGCATTATCAGCCCCGTGTGGAATTGAGCACTGGCAACATCGTGGGACTCGAGGGTTTGATCCGCTGGCGCCATCCGGAGCGCGGGCTGCTGGGGCCGAACGAGTTTATTCCACTGGCGGAAGATACCGGTTTGATTGTCCCGATGGGGTACTGGGTTATCGCCCGGGCCTGTCAGGACTTGGCGCGGCTGCAGAAGATGGGCACGTCGCCTGTGCATGTCGCAGTGAACATGTCGTTCCGTCAGTTTCAGGACAGCCGTTTGCTATCGACTGTCCAGCGCTTGCTTGAACGCACTGGTATCGACCCGCATTGGTTAGAGTTCGAGCTGACCGAAACGGCAGTAATGCAGCAGCCCGAACAGGTGCTGATGACCATGGACGGGATGACCGGACTGGGCGTGCGCTTCTCGCTGGATGATTTTGGCACCGGCTTCTCATCTTTTGTGCACCTGCACAGCTTGCCGATCAATCTGTTGAAGATTGACCGCAGCTTCGTCAAAGGCATTGCCGAACGCACGGCGGACCGGCAATTGGTCGGGGCCATGATTGATATGGGGCATAGCCTTGGGCTGGAGGTTGTCGCAGAGGGCGTAGAGCATCGCGAACAGTTGGAGGTTTTGCGGGGTCTGGGCTGTGAGCAGGTGCAAGGTTACTTCATCAGCCCGGCCTTGGCCTTTGATGAGCTGTGCTACTTCATGGATGCTTACAGCATGGGCCGCACCGAAGCCCAGAATGCCGACGACAAGGTGTCTTCGCTATTTAGCTGAGTTGTATCGGGGGTTGGAAGGTGAATAGCGAGGCGACTATCGACTTTGCTGGCGCCATGCTATTCAAAACCGACGCCGCCCCGCTGCGATTTAATATAGTGCACATCGCGTAGAGCGCCAGCTCCGTTTATCCGGAACTGTTACTAATGCAGGCCGAGCGCTTTAGCAGCGCCCCTGTTTAGCCACCGCCGGGTTGCCGATCCAGTTGCCGGTATTGCAACGCTTCTGCCAAGTGAGCACGCGCAATCTGCGCCACACCGGCCAAGTCGGCGATGCTGCGCGCTACCTTGAGTGTGCGGTGGCTGGCACGCCGCGACAGCCCCAGCCGTACACTGGCTTGCTCCAGCCAGCGGGCATCCTCAGTTACCAGTGCGCAAAAATCGCGCAAGCCATCCATACCCAGGTGGGCATTGAGACCTTGCTGCCGCTCGGCTTGACGTTGTCGTGCGCTCAATACCTGCGCCGCAGCTGTGGCGCTATTGGGCTCCGCCAAGGTGTGTTCGGCGCTGAGCGAAAACGGCTCGTTGTGCATCGCTAAATGCAGATCTATGCGATCCAGCAGCGGGCCAGACAACTTGCTGCGATAGCGTTGCACTTGTTCAGGTGTGCAGCGGCATCGCCCGCTGGGATCGCCTTGAAAGCCGCAGGGGCATGGGTTCATTGCGGCGATGAGTTGAAAGCGGGCAGGGAAGGTTAGTTGTTCACGGGCACGGGCGATATGAATGCAGCCTGACTCCATTGGCTCACGCAGCATCTCCAGCACCTTGCGGTCGAACTCGGGCAGTTCATCAAGAAACAGTACGCCGTTGTGCGCCTGACTTATCTCGCCGGGACGCGGTTGGCTGCCGCCGCCAACCAATGCGGCAGCTGATGCACCATGATGGGGCGCGCGAAAAGGGCGCGTCGGCCAACAGGTCAGTGGCGTGCGATCACACACCGATTGAATGGCTGCTACTTCTAAGGCTTCCTGTTCCAGGAGAGGCGGTAGTATGCCAGGCAGACGGCTGGCGAGTAGGGTCTTGCCGGTGCCGGGTGGGCCAAATAGCAACAGGTTATGGCCGCCGCTCGCGGCAACAATAAGCGCCCGCTTGGCCTGTTGTTGGCCCTGCACCTCAGCCAGCTCGGCGACTTTAACGGGCGTGGGTGGGGGGGCAGGGCTCAGTGGCGGCAGCGGCTGCCCGTTGCGCAAATGCTCACAAAGGGCCAAAAGGTGATCTGCAGCAATCAGCTCTACGCCATTGACCAATGCTGCTTCGGCGGCATTGGCGCGCGGCAGTATGAGTGTGCGCCCGGCGTCGCGGCAGGCTAAGGCAACGGGTAATACACCCTGTACCGGACGCAGCTCACCGGATAGCGCCAGCTCGCCAATGCATTCACAGTCCGCGAGCCGTTCAGGGGGTATTTGTCCGCTGGCCGCTAACAACCCCAATGCGATGGCAAGATCGAATCGGCCGCCTTCCTTGGGTAAATCGGCGGGTGCGAGATTAATAGTGATGCGCTTGAGGCTCGGAAAATCCAGCTGAGCATTCTGTAGAGCGCTGCGCACGCGATCTTTGCTCTCGCGTACGGCCGTCTCGGGCAGGCCAACCAAGGTCAGGCTAGGCATGCCGTTGGCAAGATGCACTTCAACGCTAACCGGAGGAGCCTGGATGCCCAGGCGGGCGCGGCTGTGGACTATCGCCAGTGACATGATCACTCCTTGATCATTAAATCTGGTGCCTGATACAGCCGGGCTCAGGCGTAGGTAAGGTTATTTATCGGGGTGTTCGGAGCTCGAGTTTTCGAAGGCCGCGACGCGCGCCTCCAATGCCTCCAGACGCTCACGGGTACGCATGAGCACGACCTGTTGGGTCTCAAATTCATCGCGGCTGACCACGTCTAACTTGCTCAAAGCGCTTTGTAGCATGGCTTTGAGATGCTTTTCGACGTCGGGGGCTGGCAGCCCCTTTTCGCTCATTAGCAGCTTGCTTGCTTGGCTGCTGACGGCGTCTATTACAAGTTTATGCAGCATCCCGGATACCTGCGGCGATGATTAGTGTTGGTTGGGCATATGCCCTTGCTAGCACCGCAGTGTAGCACTGAGTGCAGGCAGACCGAAACGCGCTCCCTGATCGTGCGCCGAATGCGCGCGCGCCCTACAGGCGTGCACTACACTGGTGCAAGAGAGGGCGTGAAGGCTGGTTGTTTGTTGTACGATATTTTTCATATCATTGATTTTTAAGAAGAAAACAAAATTGGCAGGTTTTCTGCAATGTGTGCTGTAGCTGAAGGCGGTGTGCAGTCCTATTGCAGGGCGCAACACCAAATCGCAGCCAGAACAGTGTTGATCACATCAGGAGCATAACAATGAAGCGTTTGACCCTGGCTAAATCGGCCATCGCTCTGAGCGCCACGGACTTGCCATATGCCGAAACATATATGAGCTCGGATGAATGTGCCGGCTTTGCCGGTGATTCTGACTACTGCGGCAGCACTTTTGTATTGTCCGTTTCTAAAAGCCTCTAACTCGGCATAGACTTGTCCTGTCCCCCAGGGCAGTCCATTTCCACGGGAGTATCAAAATGAAACTAGTAACGGCGGTAATCAAGCCTTTCAAATTGGATGATGTGCGTGAAGCGCTATCCGAGATCGGTGTGCAGGGCATCACTGTGACTGAGGTCAAAGGTTTTGGCCGGCAGAAAGGTCATACCGAGCTATACCGCGGTGCGGAGTACGTTGTGGACTTCCTGCCTAAGGTAAAAATTGACGTAGCCATCGGCGACGACATGCTTGATCGCGTGATCGAATCCATCACTAAAGCGGCCAACACCGGCAAGATCGGCGATGGCAAAATCTTTGTGGTGAACCTCGAACAGGCTATCCGCATCCGTACCGGCGAAACCGACACCGACGCCATTTAAGGCACGCTCTTTCACCGAATGCAGTAAAAAAGCCTATATGGGGGGCTTGAAAAATGGAAGATATCGTACAACTCAAGTACGCACTTGATACGTTCTACTTTCTGATTTGCGGCGCGCTGGTTATGTGGATGGCGGCAGGTTTCGCCATGCTCGAAGCCGGCTTGGTCCGCGCCAAGAACACCACCGAAATCCTCACCAAGAACGTGGCTCTGTACGCTATCGCGTGCACCATGTACCTGTTGATTGGTTACCACATCATGTACTCCAGTCCGGAAGGCGGCATTTTCCCGAGCTTTGGCGTACTGATCGGGCCAGAAAACTCGGTTGAAGACGTACTCGCCGGCGGCGATGATGCACCTTACTACTCGGTTGCATCCGACTTCTTCTTCCAGGTGGTCTTCGTCGCTACAGCTATGTCGATCGTTTCGGGTGCGGTAGCCGAGCGCATGAAGCTGTTCGCATTCCTGATCTTCGCCGTCGTCATGACGGGCTTCATCTACCCAATCCAGGGCTTCTGGAAATGGGGCGGTGGCTTCCTGAACGCGGCTGGCTTCCTCGACTTCGCCGGTTCTGGTGTGGTCCACCTGACAGGTGCTACCGCTGCACTGGCTGGTGTACTGCTGCTGGGTGCTCGTAAAGGCAAGTACGGTCCTAATGGTCAGATCAGTGCCATCCCCGGTTCTAACCTGCCGATGGCGACCTTGGGTATGTTCATCCTTTGGTTGGGCTGGTTCGGCTTCAACGGCGGTTCGCAGTTGGTTATTTCCAACATTGCTGACGCCAACGCGGTTGCTCAGATCTTCCTGAACACTAACGCGGCGGCTGCCGGTGGTCTGATTGCAGGTCTGTTGGTTGCTCGCATCCTGTTTGGTAAGGCTGACCTGACCATGGCTCTGAACGGCGCACTGGCTGGTTTGGTTGCCATCACTGCTGAGCCGCTGACTCCTGGTGGTCTGCAAGCTACTCTGATCGGTGCGGTGGGCGGTGTGATTGTCGTCTTCGCGGTACTGGGTCTGGACAAGCTGAAGATCGATGATCCGGTCGGCGCCATCTCCGTTCACGGTGTGGTCGGTATCTGGGGTCTGCTGGCTGTATGCCTGACCAACGGCGACGCTTCTCTGAAAGCACAGCTGCTGGGCATCGTAGTTATCTTCCTCTGGGTATTCATCTCTAGCTTGATCGTATGGAGCATCATCAAACTGGTGATGGGCCTGCGCGTTAGTGAAGAAGAAGAGTACGAAGGCGTCGATATCTCCGAGTGCGGTATGGAAGCCTATCCGGAATTCACCAGCAGCAAGAAGTAAGCTGACTGGCAATACCGGAAACAACAAAGAGGGCGCCCATCGGGCGCCCTCTTTGTTTGTGTCTGTAGATCAGGATTGGCGGGGCAAGCGAACGCATGCCAGTAAGCCCCCCTGAGCGCTGGCCGCAAACCTCAGCGTGCCGTCATAGCGCGCTACGGTTTCTCTCACTATGGCTAAGCCAAGGCCATGACCGGGCACTTGCTGATCCAGGCGAAGCCCGCGTGTGCCGAGCTGCTCGAGTTGTTCTTCCGCGACGCCAATACCATCATCCGCGACCTGGATTTCGAACGCCTGTGCATCCTGTTGCAAGCACACCAGGACCTGCGAGCGCGCCCACTTGCCGGCATTGTCGATCAGGTTGCCTAGTAACTCATTCAAATCCTGCTCCTCAATCGGCCACAGCTGGTACTCGTCTATTTGGATGTCGAGCTCAAAGCGTTTTTCGGCATACAAGCGTCCGAGCATCCAAAGCATGTCGCGCGCCTGCACTACAGGGTTGGCGTTCTTACCTGCTTGAGGTCCTGCGGCTTGGGCGCTTCGCATGGAGGTATCCAGCTGTAGATTGATTTCTGCCAGCTTGCTGGTTATCTGCGTGCGCATCGCGCCATCGATGGGTTGTTGGGTGTTACTCAGCATCTGGGTGATGGCTGCAATGGGGGTTTTAACGCTGTGTGAGAGGTTGGCATTGGTTTGCCGGGAGCGCTCGAGGCGCTGGTCCAGCGTATCGAGCAATTGGTTGAGCTGTTGCGTGAGTCGCTGAAACTCTGCTGGGACGGCTTCGTCGAGCCGTGATCGTCCGCCCTGGCGCAGCTGTTGCAACTGGTGGCGCAGCTGAGTGGTGGGGCGCAGAGACAAATGCACTGCTAGCCAGATCATGCCGATCAACAACAATAGCAGAGCGACGGCGACCAGGGCGGTCCAAAGGTGGAGTTCTTGTTCGCCGGCCTTGAGCACGCTGTAATCCTCAGCCACCACGATGATCAGCGGTTGGCCTTCTACCGAAGAGGTAGCGCGGTAGGCGAGGAAGTGACTGGGGGCCGACTGGCCTGGCAGCTGCGTACTCAAGGTCAGCAGGCCCGTTTCAGATTGGGTCAGCCAAGGTTGCAGTTGGGCGCTCCAGTCCGGGTGTGAGAATAGCTCGCGGCCAGCCAGGCTTACCGCATAAACGTGGTGGGACGCCGCGTTAAAGGAATCGTGTTGGAAGGCGATTTGATTGCCCTCGCCGGCAGGGGTGGCGCGTAGATTATGTTCGATAAAGGCGGCTTCCTGGTACAGGCGGTCTTTTACGAAGTCGCGGGTCATGCGCTCCAGTATTACCCCATGCAGAACCCAAGCGACGCCCATGAAGATGGCGGCGAACGGCAGCAGCCAGCACAGCAGCGTGGTGCGAATCGAGCGGCCCGGCTTACTCTTGGGCAGTAAAGACATAGCCTTGGCCTCGCTGGGTTTGAATTGCATTGCGGCCAATCAACAATCGCAGCCGGCGGATGTAGGCTTCTATGGTATTCAAACTGGGCTCGGCTTCGAGGTTGTAGAGCTGCTCCAGTAGCTCTTCCTTGGAAAACAGCCGGTTGGGGCGGCTCATGAAACAGCGTAGTAACCGGAATTCCGTGCCGGTCAGCCCGTGCCATTGGCCATCGGGGGTGCACACCCGCTGACGCTCTTCGTCGAGGCGATAACGGCCGGTCTCAATGGTGCTGGAGGTCCGCCCTTCGCTGCGTCTGATCAGTGCGTGCAACCGAGCCAGTAGCTCTTCCCAGTGGAACGGCTTTGCCAGGTAGTCATCGGCTCCGGCTTTTAATCCGTTGACCTTGTCCTGCCAGCTGTCGCGGGCAGTCAGTAGCAGCACTGGCATCTCACAGCCGGCCTGCCGCCATTGCTGCATGACCTCCAGCCCATTGCCATCGGGCAAGCCAATATCCACCACCGCTACTCGATAGCTTTCCTGCAACCCTAGCTGCGCTGCTGTGCTGGCCGAGTCGCTGGCGTCTACGGCGAAGCCAGCTTGTTCCAGACTCTGGCGCAAGCTGCTTTGCAGCAAGGGATCATCTTCTACCAACAGCAGCCGCATGGGATGCCTCTTTTTTCAGGTGTGTTCAGTCAGGATTCAGTTTCGCGCTACATGCTGAGCGCCTAGCACTGGCTGTGAGAGTGCATCGGCAACCAGGGTGGTTGTCAATTCAAACCGATTTTTTGTGAGTGCTCGGATTCGTGTGCATTCGCTTGTGAAGCAAAGGCGGGACGTTATGAAGAAGATTTTATTATCGGCTGGCGCAGGACTGTTGGCATTGGTTGTTGTTTCTGGCGTGGAGGCTTCTGCGGGCCATGATCAGCACACTGCTGCGGCCCCCATGGGGCAGGCGGGCAAGGCCTCTGAAGTGACGCGGACTATTGAGGTCAGCATGCACGATAACTACTTCGAACCGGAAAACCTCAGCGTCAGCGACGGAGAAACGGTGCGGTTTGAGATTACCAATCAGGGCGGCTTGGTACACGAGTTCAATATTGGTACTGCGGCGATGCACGAAGGGCATCAGGCCGACATGCTGATGATGGTGCAGCACGGTGTGCTGAAAGGCGACAAGCTGGATCGCAGCATGATGGAGATGGATATGGGCAATGGTCAGACCATGAAGCATGACGATCCGAACAGTGTGCTGCTGGAACCCGGTGAACAGGGCGAGATCATCTGGACTTTCGCTAAAACGGCCAATCTGCAGTTTGCCTGCAATGTGCCAGGCCACTATCAAGCGGGCATGCAGGGTGAGATTAGCGTGCAGTGAGCAGATGGGGTGGATCAGTTGGTGCGACCAATACCTGAGGTGTAGATGCGGATGTATATGAGTGCGATGCGGCAGATGCTGCTACTGGTGTTACTGGCGCCGATGATGGCGCTGGGTGGTGAATACGCGCTGACGGTTGATCGGGTGATGATCGATGTCGGCAGCTTCCAAAAACAGGGCATCGGTTACAACGGCGCCTCGCCGGGGCCAGTGTTGCGGTTTAAAGAGGGCGAAGACGTCGTCATCAAAGTAACCAATAACCTGGACGAGATGACCTCGATTCACTGGCACGGTCTGGTTCTGCCGTTTCAAATGGATGGCGTGCCGGGTATCAGCTATGCCGGTATTGCGCCGGGTGAAACCTTTGTTTATCGCTTTCCGATCAAGCAGTCCGGGACCTACTGGTTCCACAGTCACTCCGGGTTTCAGGAGCCGGACGGGGCCTACGGCGCCATCGTCATCGAGCCGCAGGGTCGTGAACCTTATCGGTATGACCGCGACTACGTGGTGCAACTCACCGACAAGCATCCGCATTCGGGCGATCGCATCATGCGCAATTTAAAAATGATGCCCGATTACTACAATCGCCAGCAGCAGACTGTCGCCAGTTTTTGGGCCGACAGCAAGCGTGATGGTGTTGCCGCGACGCTGGATGACCGGCTGATGTGGGGGCAAATGCGCATGATGGCTGCTGATGTGGAAGATGTGCAGGGTTTTACCGGCCTGATAAACGGTAAAGGGCCGGAGCAGAACTGGACCGGGGTGTTCAATCCTGGTGAGCGAGTGCGGCTGCGGCTAATCAACTCATCCGCCATGACCTACTTCGATGTGCGGCTCCCGGGCTTGAAAATGACGGTGGTGCAAGCCGATGGGAATAACGTGCAGCCAGTGCAGGTTGATGAGTTGCGCATTGGCGTCGCGGAAACCTATGACGTCATAGTGCAGCCCAAGGACGACAAGGCTTACACCTTGTTTGCCGAGTCCATGGGGCGTTCCGGGTATGCGCGTGGCACCCTGGCGCCGAGAGCGGGAATGCAAGGCGCAATACCGGCGCTACGCCCGGCGCCACTGCTGACCATGGCTGATATGGGCATGGACCACGGCAACATGAGTGGCATGGACCACTCGAAGATGGACATGTCGGATATGCAGGGCATGGATCACTCGAAGATGGATATGTCGGATATGCAGGGCATGGACCACTCGAAGATGGACATGTCGGGTATGCAGGGCATGGATCATTCGAAGATGGATATGGCTGGTATGGATCACTCCAAGATGGCGATGGGCGAAGCGGCGCTGCCTGCCGACCCTTTCTACGCCGCCGGCAGCGGCCTGATTCCCAGCGCCTACAACGATGGTAAGTTTCTGTCGTACGCAGACCTGCGGGCTCAAAAACCCTTATACGCCGACCGCGAACCCACACGCGAAATCGAACTGCGCCTAACGGGCAATATGGAGCGCTATATCTGGTCGATCAACGGCGTGAAGGAGTCGGATGCTGAGCCCATACGGTTGCAGTATGGCGAGCGGGTGCGTTTTAAATTCGTCAACGAAACCATGATGACTCACCCCATGCACCTGCACGGCATGTGGTCGATTCTGGACGTGGGTGCGGATAAGTGGAACCCGGTCAAGCATGTGATCAGCGTGGCGCCGGGCACCACCGTATACATGGAGACCGAAGTGGATGCGCCGGGTAAATGGGCGTTTCACTGTCACCTGTCTTACCACGCGGCGGCGGGCATGTTCCGCACCGTGATTGTAGAAGGTGGACCGGCCACAGCAGCAGGAGGTGCGCAATGAGGAAAGTAATTTTTGCGCTGGCAACCGGCTTGCTGCCAGCCTTGCCCTTGCAGGCGATGGAAGCGCAAATGAAGCATTCGATGCACAGCGGCTATTTTTATGGCGTGCAGGTCGAGGAGTTGGAGTACCGCGCGGGTGATCGCGGCGAGGAGCTGGGTTACTGGAGTGCCGATGCCTTTTACGGCACCGATGATCTCAAGCTGCGCTGGATCACCGAAGGGGAGTATGACCTCCAGGAAGAGGTTTACGAGACGCTGGAAAATCAGCTGGCATTGCAGGTTCCGGTCTCCACCTTCTTTGATGCCAAAGCTGGGCTGCGCTTTGACACGCCTGACGGGCAGAATCGGCAGTACGCTTTTGTTGGGTTGGCTGGTCTGGCGCCCTATTGGTTTGAGTTAGACAGCAACCTGTATGTCAGCGATCGGGGCGATGTGTCTATAGATCTGGATGCCGAATATGAAATCCTGCTGAGCAATCGTCTGATATTAACGCCCTCCGCTGAGCTCGACGCGGCCTTTTCGGATGACGAAGAGGTTGGTGTGGGGGCAGGGCTGAGCAGCATGGAGCTGGGCCTGCGCTTGAGCTACGACCTGATTGATCGCAGCGTGTCGCCATACGTGGGCGTGGTCTACGAGCGCAGCTTCGGGCGCACGGCGGATTTTGCCGCTGAGCATGGGGAGGCTAATCAGGCTTGGTTTGCGGTGGTTGGCGTGCGCTTGATGTTCTAGCTGGCAGCGGAACAGGGCAGGGGCACAGCGGGTCGGAGTAAGCAAGGGGCGCTTCCACCGGCGTATTGATTGACCAGTGATGCTCCTGTTAGCGGTTTGGCTGATATCGGCAGCGGTAACTGCAGTTTTGGTAACTGACAAAGCGAGGTGAGGTTATGACGGATCAACAACGCGACGCGCAACTCTATCGCATGGTGATGAAAGACCATATCTGCCCCTTTGGGCTGAAATCCCGGGATCTGCTCAAGCGTGAAGGCTACCAGGTAGAAGATCACTGGCTGACAACCCGGGAAGAAACCGATGCTTTCAAGCACAAGCACGATGTTGACACCACGCCGCAGACCTTTATCGATAACCAGCGCGTAGGTGGTTATGACGACTTGCGCCGCTATTTTGGCAAGTCGGTAAAGGACCCGGATGAAGTTACCTATCAGCCGGTTATTGCGGTTTTTGCCACGGCTGTATTCATGGCGTTGGGGTTTGCTTGGGCGGCTTTTGACACCCTATTTACGGTGCGCGCCCTGGAGTGGTTTGTTGCCATTTCCATGTGTGTGCTGGCGATACTCAAACTGCGTGACCTGGAAAGCTTCTCGAATATGTTTCTAGGGTACGACCTGTTGGCGAAACGCTGGGTGCGGTATGCCTATCTGTACCCGTTCGGTGAGGCGCTTGCCGGCATATTGATGATCGCCGGGGCGATCCTCTGGCTGGCCATCCCGCTGGCGATGATCATAGGTACCATTGGCGCTGTATCGGTGTTCAAAGCGGTTTATGTTGATAAGCGCGAACTTAAATGCGCCTGTGTAGGCGGCGACAGCAATGTGCCACTTGGTTTTATTTCGCTTACCGAAAACTTGATGATGGTCGGCATGGCCATCTGGATGTTAGTAAAAACCATCTGATAGGAGGAAGTATGTCTTACCGAATGTTTTTCAGCATGATAGCCACATCAACCATCGTGATGTTCGGTTTGATGTATCTCAATACTTACGCCGTGGAACACGCCACCTTCAGTCAGACGCGAGCCTGGATGGCCTTGCTGATGGGAGCGACCATGGGTGTGGTGATGATGGCGTTCATGTGGAAGATGTACGCGAATAAGCTACTGAATAGCGCGATCCTGGGCGTATCGGTGCTTGTTTTTGCGGGGTCTCTTTGGTTGGTGCGCAGCCAGCAGACGGTTGATGATGTGAGTTATATGAGCGCGATGATTCCACACCATTCCATTGCGATCATGACCAGCGAGCGTGCCCGCATTCGCGACCCGCGCGTGCGCGAGTTGGCCGACGGCATCATAAAAGCGCAAGTGCGGGAAATTGCTGAGATGAAGGCTTTGATAGCTGAGTTAAAAGCGCAACCGGTACCTGAAAATGCGCCAGTCTTGCCACCTTACCGGCAGACCGGCGAAGGGCATCTTTGATCTTCGCCGGATAGATAAAAGGCTAAATGGCCTTGCTGGTATTACTCGCTCTTTAAATCCGCCAACATTGCCGTGGCCAGTGCCTCAGCAACCTTGATACCGTCTACTCCGGCCGAGAGAATGCCGCCGGCGTAGCCTGCGCCTTCACCTGCGGGGTATAGGCCACGCGTGTTAAGGCTTTGCAGCGAGAGGTTGTCGCGCTTGATACGCACCGGTGAAGAGGTACGGGTTTCGATCCCGGTGAGGACCGCATCGTGGCGGTCGAAGCCGCGAATCTGTTTGCCAAAAGCAGGCAAAGCCTCCCGAATGGCATCAATCGCGTAGGCAGGCAGCGCCTGCGCCAAATCGCCGAGCAGCACGCCGGGCTGGTACGAGGGCTGCACCGCGCCGAGGCTGCTTGATGCTTTACCGCGGATAAAATCGCCCACCAGCTGACCGGGCGCACAGTAGTCACTGCCGCCGAGTTCATAGGCGCGAGATTCAAGCTGCTCTTGCAACTCCACACCCGCCAGAGGGCTGCCGGGGAAGTCCTGCTCCGGGTGGATGCCGACCACGATACCGGCGTTAGCATTACGCTCGTTGCGCGAGTATTGGCTCATGCCGTTGGTGACCACGCGGCCAGGCTCGGAGGTGGCCGCGACCACCATGCCGCCGGGGCACATGCAGAAGCTGTAAACCGCACGCCCGTTCTTGGCATGGTGCACCAATTTGTAATCCGCGGCGCCGAGCTCAGGGTGGCCGGCATATTTGCCGAGTCGCGCCTTGTCGATCAGCGATTGCGGGTGCTCGACACGAAAGCCCACGGCAAAGGGTTTGGCCTCTACATAGACGCCGCGCTCGTAAAGCTTGCGGAAGGTATCGCGCGCGCTGTGGCCCAGCGCCAGAACAACATAGCGGCTGCGCAGCTCTTCGCCGTTGGTCAATTTGACGCCTTCAATGCGTCCGTCGTCGATGAGGAAGTCTTCCACGCGGCTATCGAACCGGACCTCGCCGCCTAGCGCCCTGATCTCTTCGCGCATGCTGGCTACCACGCCGGTCAGGCGGAAGGTGCCGATATGCGGCTTGCTGACAAACATGATCTCTTCCGGTGCACCGGCGCGGACGAATTCATGCATGACCTTGCGGCCATAGAATTTGGGGTCTTTGATCTGGCTGTACAGTTTGCCGTCGGAGAACAGGCCGGCACCGCCTTCACCAAACTGTACGTTGGATTCCGGCGACAACACTTTATTGCGCCACAAGGCCCATGTGTCTTTGGTGCGGCTGCGCACATCGCGGCCGCGCTCCAGCACGATTGGTTTGAAGCCCATTTGCGCCAGCGTCAGCGCGGCAAACAGGCCGCAAGGACCAAAGCCGATGATCAGGGGGCGTTCAGTCAGGTCGTCAGGCGCTTTGGCAACAGGGTAATAGCCGGTATCGGGGGCGGTGCGAACGTTACGGTCATCGGCAAAGCGTTCGAGCACCGAGGCTTCGTTATCCAGCGTGACGTCGATGATGTAAACGAAGGTGATTTCGCTGTTCTTCTTGCGCGCATCGTAGCTGCGCTTGAACACCGTGAAATCCAGCAGCTGGGCATCGGTTATTTTCAAGCGTCTAACGATGGCTGGGCGCAGGGCATCGGCGGGGTGATCGAGAGGTAGTTGCAGCTCGTTTATGCGAATCATGCTGGAGTCCTGGCCGGTGACTCCGGCAGAGGTGGATATCGAAGGATAAGTGCCGTGCTGCTCGGCAGCCGCAGGCAAGCACAGTTTACCTTCGGCGCATGACGCTGTCATGCGCGCGGATCGAGCGTTAGTGGCGCACTACTGGTAGTGCGTTGATTGGGGAAGTTTTGGATTAGTTGGTACGGCCTGGGTTTACCTGTGTGAAACTGCTATTTGATTTGCCGGTCGCATGGGTAGCTGGCGGGTTTATGTCGCTCAGGGTGTTAACTGCACGTAGCTTGTTGCATCAGATCGCCAAACAAATTGAATGCCGATGGTTATTCAGTTTGCTCACTCTCGGATTGCTCTGCTCGGCCTTCTGGTCAGGGCGTGCTACCGGACTCGATACAGGACGCTGAAATGTCTGCTGAACATAGTTGTTGTCATCATGAAAACGCCTCTGAACCCGTTAAAGATCCGGTCTGCGGTATGACCGTAGATCCAGAGAAGACGGAGCATCACGCTGAACATGCTGACAAGACCTGGTACTTCTGCTCGGCCGGTTGCCGAGCGAAGTTTATCGCCAGTCCGCAGGATTACCTGGCGCCCAGCAAAGCTTCAACGCAAGCAGAGCAAGCGCCGCCGGGCGCTATCTACACCTGCCCTATGCATCCAGAGGTGCGCCAGTCCGGGCCGGGTGATTGCCCGATTTGCGGCATGGGCCTTGAGCCGGAAGAGGTCACGGCGGACGCTGGCCCCTCTGCTGAACTGACCGATATGACGCGTCGTTTTTGGATAGGTCTGGTATTTGCTCTGCCGGTTTTTTTGATGGAAATGGGCGGTCATCTATTCGGCATACATCAGCTCATGGCGCCTCAGTTATCGAATTGGGTACAGCTCGTTCTGGCAACGCCGGTCGTGCTCTGGGCCGGTTGGCCGTTTTTTGTGCGTGGCTGGCGCTCGCTGGTGTCGCGCAATCTCAATATGTTTACCCTGATTGCCATAGGCACTGGCGCCGCCTGGCTGTTCAGTGTGCTGGCGACGGTCATGCCGGATATCTTTCCGCAGGCGTTTCGTCAGGCCGATGGCGCAGTCTCGGTTTATTTTGAAGCCGCAGCGGTGGTCATTGTATTGGTGCTGCTGGGGCAAGTACTGGAGTTGCGCGCCCGGGAGAAAACCTCGGGTTCGATTCGGGCGCGACTGGATTTATCGCCAGCAACGGCGCGCCGCCTCGACGAGCAGGGTAATGAAGAGGACGTAGCACTCGAACAGGTAGCCGTGGGTGACCGTTTGCGGGTCCGCCCCGGCGATAAGGTGCCGCTAGATGGCGAGATATTGGAAGGGCGCTCGAACGTAGACGAATCCATGGTGACTGGCGAGCCTTTAGCGGCGAGTCGCACTGTGGGTGATCAGGTCGTCGGTGGCAGCATCAACGGTCAAGGTTCGTTCGTGATGCGTGCCGACAAGATCGGCCGCGACACCATGCTCGCGCAGATCGTGCAGATGGTCTCCAGTGCGCAGCGCAGCCGCGCACCGATTCAGGGCCTGGCTGATCGGGTTGCCGGTTACTTTGTTCCGGCTGTGGTGCTGGTGGCGGTGGTGGCCTTTGTTGCCTGGTCGATATGGGGGCCTGAGCCGCCTATGGCTTACGGTCTGATTGCGGCAGTCAGTGTGCTGATCATTGCGTGCCCTTGTGCCTTGGGCCTCGCCACGCCAATGTCGATTATGGTCGGCGTAGGCCGTGGTGCGCAAAACGGGGTGTTGATACGCGATGCCGAAGCGCTTGAGCGGTTGGAAAAAGTCGACACCGTGGTTATCGACAAAACCGGCACGCTTACTGAAGGCAAACCCAGCGTGGTGGCAACCCGCCCTGCAGAAGGCTTTGACGAAGCCCAGTTGCTCCAATTGGCGGCGTCGTTAGAGCGTGGCAGTGAGCATCCGTTGGCCAACGCCATAGTGGAAAAGGCCAAGTCGTTAGAGCTGCAGCTCAGCGAAGCGACCGATTTTGACTCACCTAACGGTAAAGGTGTGGTTGGCCAGGTCGACGGCCAGCAAGTCGCGCTTGGTAACCGCTTGTTGATGCAGCAACTGGAAGTCGATATTGCCGCCCATACCGAGGCTGCCGAGCAGCTACGGCATGACGGTGCCACGGTTATTTTTGCGGCGGTGGATGGGCGCATGGCTGGCCTGATTGCCATTGCAGATCCGGTCAAGGCGACCACGGCGGAGGCCATTAAGGCCTTGCAAGATGAAGGCATCGAAGTGGTGATGTTGACCGGAGACAACCACACCTCCGCACAGGCGGTCGCACGCAAACTGGGTATCGACCGAGTCGAAGCCGAGGTGCTGCCCGAGGATAAGGGCCGGGTGGTACAAGCGCTACGGGATCAGGGCAAGGTGGTGCTCATGGCCGGTGACGGCGTGAATGACGCGCCCGCGCTGGCCACCGCGGATGTAGGTATCGCCATGGGTACAGGCACCGACGTGGCGATTGAAAGCGCCGGTATCACCTTGCTGCGTGGCGACCTCATGGGCATAGTTGAAGCGCGCAAGCTCTCGCGCGCCACCATGCGCAACATTCGACAGAATCTGTTTTTCGCCTTCGTTTACAACGCGGTAGGTGTGCCCATCGCGGCAGGGATTTTATATCCCTTTATGGGGGTGTTGATGTCACCGATTATCGCCGCTGCGGCTATGTCTTTGTCGTCGGTCAGTGTGATCGGCAACGCCCTGCGGTTACGCACCAGTCGGCTGAAATGACGGCGCTTGGTCTAAGCTGTACGGGGTAGCGTGACATCACCGGTTACAGCTCTTACTGAACTTGCCTGCGTCACGGCGGCCAGAATCAGGCAGACAATATAAAGCGCAGCAGCAGGAGGCTTGATGAAGGCAGAAACTTATCGTGAGTTGATTGAATGGACGCAGCACCTGCATGGGCAGCTCGCTAGCCGCATGGAGGCGGGCGCTGCAGCGACCGAAACCACTGAGCGTATGCGGTGGCTGCTGGAATACCTGGCGGATCACGAACGATGCATGCAGCAGATGGTGGTGCGTTTCGAAGAGCAGGCCGATATCAATGTGTTGGACAGTTGGGTGTACGACCACTTTACCAACAACCCGCGCACCCGAGCGCTGGATGCCGGACAGAGCTTTGCGGGTATGAGCTACGAGGGCATCTGCGCTACGGTATTTGATTTGCATAACGACGCGCTGGACCTATATCGCTACCTGGAAGGGCGCGCCGAAACGGCTGCCGGCCGAGAGCTAATGCAGGATCTGCTGGCTATGGAGCAACACGAAACCCTGCGGCTTGCTGAACAGGCGCAGCGCGTGCAGGAGATGTGATCAGCGCCCCAGAGCGCGTGTTAATCTGCCCTCTTCTGACTTGGGAGCAGGGGGCAGTATGTGGTTACAAAAAAGCATTCGTCTTAAACCGCGCTCTCGCGGTTTTCATCTGATTGATCAAGAGATAATCAGCGCCTTGCCTGAACTGCGTTCACTCAACGCCGGGCTGCTGCATCTCTGGCTGCAGCATACTTCCGCTTCGCTGACCGTGAACGAAAATGCCGACCCTTTGGTGCGTGAAGACTTCGAAGCCTTCTTTCGACGTGCCGTGCCAGACGATGCGCCTTACTTCAAACATACCTATGAAGGCCCGGATGATATGACTGCGCATATCAAGTCGAGTCTGTTGGGTGTGCAGCTGAGCATTCCGGTCAGTGCGGGCGATTTGGCGATGGGAACCTGGCAGGGAATTTATCTGGGCGAGCATCGCGTGCACGCGGGTAGTCGGCAGGTGCTGGCGACGTTGCAAGGGGAGTAGGCGCACCGCAATGGTGTGGCAAGCCCTCTTGTTGGGCACGAATGAGCCTCTCCGGGGGAGTGCCAGGATTGGCGTGAATCTTGGGTTTAAAGCGCAAGATTATGATTTTATTGGTCTTTCAGTTTTTAATGATTGGCTGGCATTAAGAATGCATTGGTAATCAGTGAAACGGGATGAGTCGTCATTGACTCATGACGCATCACACACTGGAGTGGTATCTAGGCGAACTAGGGTTCCGGCCTGCAATGCAGGTGACTGGTCCGAGAGTTTTCCGGTTCTCAAGGAATGAGAGCTACACGGCGGGATAAAAGCCCGGGAGATCGTCATGACGACGTCGCCCCGTGCCTTTTTTTCACTGTGTAGGAGTTGTACCCATGACCGCCACACGTTTCAGCTTTATCCGCAAGACCCTGGCAGGCGCCAGTCTGGCTGCCGCTGCCGTGCTGTCTCCCGTTGCTGCGCAAGCGGCCGACTCCATGACCATCGGCACTGTTGTTTGGGCCGGTTACGGTCCTTTCTATGTCGCCGATAAACTCGACCTGTATGACCAGTTTGGTCTCGACGTGGAATTGCAGTTCTTCAACGATCCTGCCTTGTTGCCCTCTGCTATGGCCGGTGGTGCTGTAGACGGCGCCATGTTGACCTACGATCAGGTCGTCGGCGCAGTGGCCAAGGGGCTCAAGCACCGCGTAGTGATGCCAATCGACTTCTCCAACGGCGGTGATGCCATTGTTGCCGACAAGTCGATAGCCTCTGTTGCCGACTTCAAGGGCAAGCAGGTGGGCTATAACCCGCTGTCTCCTTCCGATTTTCTGCTGGCATACGCGCTGCAGGTCAATGGCATGACTGAAAAGGATATCAAGGGCGTCAACATGACCCCTGAAGGCATCCCCAGTGCCATGGCGTCTGGCAGCCTGCCAGTTGGCGTCACCTACGAGCCCAATGTGTCACAGATCCTCGGTATGGCCGGTGGTGACAAATTCCACGTGGTCTATTCCTCCAAAGACGCGCCGGGTTTGATTACCGATGTGCTGGCCTTCGACGAGAAAATGATTGCTGCCGAACCCGAAGCCATCACCGCGATGATCAAGGGCTATCAGGCGGGCCTCGAGTATATGCAGGCGCATCCGCAAGAATCGTCGGAAATCATCGGCAAGGTACTGGGTGTAAGCGGTGCCGAAGCTATCGAGCAGATGGAAGGCGTCTACAACATTCCGCTGGACGAGATGGGCAAGAACTTCATCGAGTCTGAGGAAACCACCTCTTTTTACGGTAGCGGCGCGGTGATTGCCGACCTGCTGGTTAAGAACAAGCAGATTCCGTCAGTACCGGATTTTGCCGACACCTTCGATGCCAGCTTTGTTAGCGACCTGACCGAGTAATCAACCGGGCAGGTGCTCGGCGCCTGCCCACTGCATTGTTTTCCGGGAGGAAGCATGTCTACATCCCAATCCAAGTCCAAGCCGCTTTACCGCTATGCCGATGGCCGGGTCTTGAACAGTCTGGCGATGGCCTACAGTCTGGGCAGTTACGCCGCAGGTATAGGCTTGTTACTGGCACCCCACTGGCTGGCCAACGTGGCCGGGCTGTTGTTGCTGGCGCACGCGATGATTATCGGCGCCTATCTGATTCATGAGTTTGCCCATGGCACCATCTTCAGCAAGCCGGCGCACAACGCGCGGGCGGGCGAAATTTTCAGCTGGATGACCGGCGGCTGTTATGCCGATTTCCAGGATCTGCGCCGCAAGCATATGCGCCATCATGTTGATCGCGCCGATGTCATCACCTTCGACAGCAAGGTTTTTCTCAATAGCCTGCCCGCCTGGGTACGCAAATTGGTGCTCGCACTGGAATGGGCTTATGTGCCGGCAGTCGAGCTGATCATGCATTTCTATGTGGTGCTGTTGCCCTTTATCAGTAGCAGCGAGAAACATCGTGCTCGGCGCGGCAAAGTACTCGGTGTTTTGTTGATACGCACGGCGCTGTTCGCATTGCTTGGCTGGTTGTCGTTCAGTGCGCTGGTTCTCTACTGCGTAGCCTGGATGATCATGGTCACGGTGCTGCGCTTCGCGGACGCTTATCAGCACACTTACGATGCCTTTGCTGTGCTCGAAGACGACGGCAAGATTCCCTCGGACAAGCTGCGTGATCGCGCCTACGAGCAGACCAATACCTTCAGCAATGTAGTTTCGCTGCGCTGGCCTGCGCTGAACCTTCTGCTACTCAATTTTGCTTATCACAACGCGCATCACGAGAAGCCCGTCGCTCCTTGGTATCGGTTGCCGAAGATGCACGCAGAGTTATACGGCGATGGCTACCGGCAGGTGGTGCCTATGGATGAATTGTTGAGCAGCTTTCATCGTCATCGCGTGCGCCGTGTGCTGAGCGAGGACTACGGTGAGTTCGTCGATGGACCCAAGCGTGCCGAGAACTTTTACGGCGCAGTCGGCGTGTCCTTTTTGACGGCGGTATGACTATGCATACGCTCGATTACCAAAATCGCACTGTGCTTATCAGTGGTGCAGCTAGCGGCATAGGGCGCGGCCTCGCCGAAGCATTTGCAGCGCAGGGCGCGCGACTGGAACTGCTGGATCGTAACGGCGACGCGCTGGCCGCTGTGGTCGAAGTGCTGTCTGGCATAACCGAGGTACAGGGTTATGCGCTTGATCTGAACGATGACTTGGCCGTTAGCGAGTATGCGCTGGCGCTAGCTGATCGCTGCGAGCGGGTAGACGTGCTGATTAACAACGCTGGGATGGAACAGCCGACGCCGCTGTTGGATGACCGTGCCGACGCCAATCGTCGTTGGCAGAACCAGTTGGATAACAACGTGGTGTCGATGCTGCGTCTTACCCGCGCTCTGCTGCCGTTGCTTGGTGAGGGCAGCAGTGTGATCAACCAGTCGTCAATCTGGGGCTTGAGTGCGGTGACTGGGTTCTCTGCCTATGTTGCTAGCAAGCATGCAGTAATAGGTCTGACCCGCTCGTTGGCATGGGAGCTGGGAGCGCAGCGAATTCGGGTGAACGCGGTGTGTCCGGGCTGGATCGCTACCGATGCGGCCATGGCGTCGTTACGCAGCATGGCGCAGGAGAGTGGTCGTACTGAGGAGGATGAGCTGCGGCATATTCTCTCGGCTCAGGCGATTCCCGAGCTGCTCACACCTGCTGATTTGGCCGGTACTTTCTTATTTCTCGGCTCCCCTGCCGCAGCTGCCATGACCGGGCAGGCGTTAGTAGTGAGCCGTGGTGAGGTGATGCATTGATGGACGTTCAAGATTTTAACGGCCAGCGGGTGCTGGTAACGGGCGCGGCGACCGGTATTGGTCGCGCTTGCGCGCTGATGCTGGCGTTGCGCGGTGCTGAGGTATGGATCAATCACCTCGGTCAGGGCGATGCCAGTGCGGCCCTGGTGGATGAAATCGTAACGGCCGGTGGGCGGGCGACGGCGATTGAAGCGGATGTCAGCGACCCGTACGCGGTAGCCGAAATGTTCGCGTGCATCACCGCCAGCGGTCCACTGGACGGTTTAGTGAATAACGCCGGGATCATTCAAGAGCAGCCCTTTTTGGATACCTCTGAGGAGGATTGGCGGCAGATCATGGCAGTAGACCTGGATGGCGTATACCGCTGCTGTCGTCACGCCTTGGAGGGCATGACTGTCGCCGGGCGCGGTGCGATCGTCAATATCAGCTCGGAATTGGGCCACTTGGGGCGTGAGAACTACGTGGCCTATTGCACCGCCAAGGCGGGCGTAATCGGCCTGACCAAATCGCTAGCGCGCGAGTTTGCGCCAGCTATTCGGGTCAACGGCGTAGCGCCGGGCCCGGTGGATACCGCGATGGTATCGCTGGAGCACATGAGCGAAGAGTGGATTGCCAAGGAGCTAGCCATACCGGCTGGGCGTCTTGGCCGTCCCGAGGAGATCGCGGCAGCGGTCTGCTTCCTGTTGTCGCCGTCAGCCAGTTTCTTTACCGGCCAGATGTTGGGTGCCAATGGCGGTGCCTGGATGGGTGGCTGATGTTACGTCCCGAATGGGTGCTGATTCTCGCCACCATCCTGTGGGGCACGAGTTGGGTACCTTTGCAGGCGTTTGCCGAGTTAGGCATCAGCGGCATGCCGATGGTTTTAGCCAGTTACGGGCTGATCGCCTTGTTTGCCTTGCCCTTGCTCTATTGGCAACGGCGAGCCTGGTGGCCGCAGCGCTGGGGCTTGTTGGGGATCATCCTGTTCGGCGGCTGGGCGAATGCGTCGCTGATTTCGTCGCTATCGCTGGCGGAGGATTTGGTGCGTGTGATGCTGCTGTTTTATCTGGCTCCCGTGTGGGGTGTTTTAGGCGGTTGGCTGCTGTTACGTGAGCGCATCACTGCACTGCGACTGCTGGCGCTGGGGTTGGCGCTGGTGGGTATTGGGCTGACGCTGGGAGTAGGGCGCGATACGTTCAGCCGCATGACCTCGATTGACTGGTTGGCTGTCAGCGCCGGTCTGGGTTTTGCCCTGAACAACCTGGCCACCCGCGCGGCGGATCGCGTGCCAATGGCGAGTAAAACGGTCGCGGCTTTTGTGGGTAGCGCTCTTTTTGCTGGTTTGGCCTGCGCTTTGTACGGCGAGTGGTGGCCAGCGCTGGGAGTGCAGACCTGGTTATGGATTGTGCTCTTCGCGGTTGGCTGGTTGTTGCTCGCAACGCTTGGCGCCCAGTACGGGGTTACCCACCTGCCAGCCAGTAAAGCTGCGGTGTTGGTGGTATTCGAATTGATTGCAGCGGTGCTCTCGGTGGCTTGGTTGAACGATGAGCCGATTGGCCTGCGTACGTGGGTCGGCGCGGGAATGGTCAGTTTGGCCGCCGTTATGGCCGGTTGGCCGGAACAAAACATTGAAAACGAATTAGCGAGGAGCTCGTCCTGATGACAAGTGTGTATATGGATCAAATCAGCTGGGTCGAATACCAACAGCGAGTGGAGCAGGGTGCAGTGGTGTTTCTGCCCTGTGGTGCGACTGAACAGCACGGCCCGCACTTGCCGCTAGGTACCGATGCGTTGCTGTCCACGGCCTTGAGCGCGGATGTAGCCGCGCAGGTGGGAGGCATTGTCGCCCCGGCGCTGGCTTACGGTTACAAGTCACAGCCCAAGTGTGGCGGCGGTCAACATTTCTGTGGCACTACCAGTCTCGATGGCGCCACGCTGATTGCGCTAGTGCAGGACGCCGTACGCGAGTTTGCCCGTCACGGTGTTAAGCGTTTGGTACTGGTGCTAGGGCATTACGAAAATACCTGGTTTGTCACCGAAGGCATCCAACTAGCGCAGCGTGAATTGGGTACGGACTGTGAGCTTGAAGTAATGCGGCTTGAACACTGGGACTTCTGTAAGGAAGAGACGCTGGATGACATCTTCCCTGATGGGTTCCCTGGTTTTGCGCTCGAACACGCGGCGGTCATCGAAACCTCGCTCATGCTGCATTACCTCCCGCACTTGGTCAGCCTGGACAAGATACCCAACGATCCACCCGCTGACTTCCCACCCTATGACATGTATCCGACGCGCACCGAGTGGGTGCCGCCGTCCGGCGTGTTGTCTTCGGCGTTGGGCTCGACCGCTGAAAAGGGCGAGCGCATGGCTGATGACATTGTCAGTGGCATCGCGGCGGCGGTGCGGTACGAATTCAAATTGGAGGCCTGAGTATGCTCGCCACGCTGCAACCTGAGCGCACTGCATTACTGCTGATCGACATGCAACGCGATTTCTGCGCGCCGGGCGGATATGCCGATCAGGCAGGGCTGGATATCCAGCGACTGCGCGCACCGATTGCTGCGCAGCAGGCTTTGCTGGCTGCGGCGCGAGCGAGCGAAATGTTGGTGGTGCATACCCGTGAAGGGCATCGCCCGGACCTATCTGACCTGCCGGCGTGGAAACGTTTGCGGGCCGAGCGGAGCGGCGCACCTATAGGTGTACTTGGGCCATTGGGCCGCTTATTGGTGCGCGGTGAGTACGGTCACGATCTGATTGATGAGCTGCAGCCAAAAACCGGCGAGCCAGTGATCGACAAGCCGGGCTACTGCGCCTTTGCGGCAACTGACCTTGAGCTGATCTTGCGTACCCGCGGCATCGATACCCTGATCATCACCGGGGTCACCACCGAAGTCTGCGTTAGCTCCACACTTCGCAGCGCGATTGATCGCGGCTTTAACTGTCTGACCGTGCGCGATGCCTGCGGCTCGGCCTACGTTGATCTGCACGAGGCTGCGCTGGCGATGATCGCCGTCGAAGGTGGGGTGTTCGGTGAGTGTTGCGACAGCGCGGCGCTGCTCAAATATCTACAGGAGGCAGCATGACGCAGGTACAAAAACTCTGGCCATTGCTCACTGCGACCCACCATTACGACAAGTCGATCTCAACCCGCGGACGTGGCCACGGCGTGCAGATAGAGGCGCCGATTCTGGCCTTTCTGATTGAGACCAAGCAGGGCAGGGTGCTGTTCGATGTGGGCTGTGATTACAACAAGCTTACCGATCCGACGCTGCGGGCGCAGTGGTACGACCCCGAAACTTTCCCCATGGGGCCGCCAAAAATGAGTGAAGAGCAGCGTTTACAAGCTCACTTGGCGCGACTCGGTTTAACCACTGGCGATATCGATATGGTTTTTCTCAGTCACCTGCATTTTGACCATGCAGGCGGCCTTTGTGATCTCTGCGGTGCTGAAGTGCACGTACATGAAGACGAACTACAGGCTGCTCGCGAGCCAGCAGATGATGCTTATTTTGCTGACGATTTTGCCGGTAACGTGCGCTGGCGTCTGCAGCAGGATGAGTACGATCTGCTGCCAGGCTTGCGCGCGATCAACACCCCGGGCCACACCGCCGGGCACATGTCGCTGATGGTCGAGATGCCGCAGGGCGCGCCGGTGATTCTGGCTGGCGATGCCGCCGACTTACAGGAAAACCTGGACGATGAAATTGCGCCCGGGCTGTGCTGGCGCGACCGTGAAGACATGGCCGTTCAGAGCATCCGTAAGCTCAAGCAGATTGCCAGTGACACCGGCGCAGATATTTGGCCGAACCATGACATGGCCTTTTGGCGAACCCTTAAACGCTTTCCGGAGTACCACCAATGAGCCCCGTTCCTATTGGCTATCACGGTGTCTGGCAGCGCACGCTATTGCGTTTGGCCGATGGCACGGAAGACACCACTACGCAGGTGTACTGGTTACAGAGTGCGCACCTGCATGCTGATTTACGCATTCCCGACCCCAGGCCCAGCCTGCCGCTCGAACGCGTTCGGCAGGCTGGTTTCGCGGGCATCACCGAAGCCAGCGAACACCGCTGCCAGTGGCATCGCGCAATCGACTTTCATCCAGACAGCGGTACCGATATTGGCAACATGCACTTTGTCAGCGCCGACGAGGTGCATGAAACCGCGCTCGATGGCAGTTACCTGGAAATCTGGAAACGCCTGCCTGACTCCATTGGCCCGGTTGAGGAGAGTTGGCTGCACAGTGCCGATGACTCCGGTCGTCGTGCCTGTGTGCTGCGCGCCGGAGACTATTTCATGTTTGCTGCTGACCGCCCATTACGGCTGAACGGACGTCTCTCGTTGCAACATTATCTGCAGCACGAAAGCACCCGCGACGTGGAGTTGCTTTTGGGGTGTGAGTTGACCTTCGGCCGTATTCAGGGCGGTGGCCAGCCCTGGCAGATTCTTTACAGCAGCTTGCCTGCCTCCAGCGGTGGCCTTTTCGCGGTGCCTGCTGACGCGCAAGTCTGGGATGAGTTGCCAGTAGCCTGGCTTGGCATTTACCCGCCCGAAAACGGCTGGTGCCGGGCGCCTTTGCCCCGCCTGCAGGATTTGAATATGGAGATACTGGCATGAACGCACCCGCCCCATTACCGGAAACTCAGGCCGCCGCTCCGGTGCGCAAGCGCCGCTCTCGCTGGTGGGTAGTACGCGGCACGCTGGCGCCGCGTACTGCCGGTTTGCTCACCGCCTTTGGTTTGATTGCGCCTTTCTTCATTTGGTGGCTTTACACCGCATTGGGGCTGAATGATCCGCTGTTTATGCCGGGCCCGATAGCGGTTGCGGAGCGCACCTGGAACTGGTGGCTGGAAGACGGCCTATGGGGTGACGTCACCATCAGTGTTTACCGGGTCATGGCGGGCTTTCTTATTTCGGCGTTGATTGCACTACCGCTTGGGCTGTATTTGGGCACCTATAAACCAGTGCAGGCCACACTGGAGCCGTTGATCGACTTTATTCGTTATATGCCGGCGGTGGCTTTCATTCCATTGGTCATGCTTTGGGTAGGCATTGGTGAAGGATCGAAGATTCTCATCATCTTTATCGGTACTTTCTTCCAGATGGTGCTGATGGCCGCCGAGGATATCCGCCGAGTGCCCATGGCGCAGATTGAAGCGGCGCAGACCATGGGCGCTTCACGTACTGAGATTATTCGCCTGGTGGTGCTGCCGTCAGCCCGCCCGGCGCTGCTCGATACCTTGCGCATTACCTGTGGCTGGGCCTGGACCTATCTGGTGGTTGCCGAGCTGGTGGCCTCCAACTCGGGGCTGGGGTACGCCATTCTGCGAGCTCAGCGCTATATGCATACCGATAAGATTTTTGCCGGAATCTTGCTGATTGGCTTGATCGGCCTGCTGACCGACCAGGCATTCCGCTGGCTTGGCCGCCGGGCATTTCACTGGCAGAAGAGGTGAACCATGAGTAACTCCTGTATCAGCATCCGCAATGTGGGCAAGCAGTTCGTGACCCGCGACCAAACCATCGAGGCGCTTCGCGACGTAAATCTTGAGGTGCAGCCCAACGAGTTCATCACCTTTGTAGGCGCCTCCGGCTGCGGCAAGTCGACTTTGCTGCGGATTCTCGCCGGACTTGAAACTCACAGCAGCGGTGAAATTCTGCTACATGACCAGCCGATAGATGGCCCCGGCGTAGACCGCGCTATGGTGTTTCAGCACTACAGTCTTTACCCCTGGCTGAACGTGAATCAGAACATTAAATTCTGCCGTCAGCTAAAAGTGATTTCCGACACCGTACACAGTCAGTCGGACGTCGAAACCGCCTCTGGTCGCGCCGATGCGTTGCTCAATCTGATGGGCCTGCGAGACTTCAGTGAGGCTTATCCCAGCCAGTTGTCCGGCGGCATGCAGCAGCGGGTGGCAATTGCTCGTGCGCTGATGCCACGCCCTGATTTTCTGTTAATGGATGAACCTTTTGGTGCGCTCGACGCGCAGACCCGTGAGGTCATGCATGACCTGATTCGGCATGTGCATCGCTTGGAAAAGAGCACCATTTTGTTTGTCACCCATGATGTGGAAGAGGCTATTTATCTAGGCAGCCGGATTGTTTTAATGGCGCCGCGTCCAGGCCGAATCGACAGTATCTATGACGTGCCACTACCGAAGGTTCGTCATCAGGACATGAAGCTGGAGCCCGACTTTATCGAGCTTAAACGCCAAATTCTGGTGCGTATACGTGAAACCTCAGGGGTGCAGACCGATCTTGATCAGCTGGCCCGGTTGACCGAGGGCGCGGACCTCTAACATAGAGCTTCGCGTGAAAAAAATCTTGCCGAGTACTAGCCAAATCACTCTAATGCGCTATATATAGCGTGTTTTCCCTTGGGAGGGTGTGGGGCATGAGTGATGATGATATGGACGATGATCTTGATGACGTGGAATCCGCCACGGATAACGATCAGCAGCATGACAGCGATGACGATTCCGATTCAGACGGTGAAGTGGTCACCAGTAAGCCACGCAAGAAGAACGCGCCGGCAGAAGACTCGGACGGCGTATCTGTCGAGGCCAAGGAGCGTGAACGCGATATGTTAGCGCGCCAGATGGAAGAGTTTCTGTCGCGCGGCGGTAAGGTGCAGGAAATTGACTCCAACGTGGTCTCCGACCCGCCGAAGAAGCCGGATAGTAAATACGGCAGTAGACCCATCTAACAGGCCGCTGTTAACGGCCTGCTGCATCTGTTGTCCGCCACTGCCCAACTAGGGCAGTGGTAAGCGCTTCAGCGCGCGTACTTCACGTACCGATTTAACCACGGTGGGATTTCGCTCAGGCAGCGTATTTCACCGTGCGGGCGCGGTTGTTGTGGCCAAGCTTTGCCCTGGGGGTTGAACCACAGGGTATGCATGCCGACATCCAGCGCGCCCTGAATGTCGTCACCCGGATGATCGCCAATGTGCAGAGCTTGAGACGGCTCTACACCAGCAGCCTCTAAAGCAGTTTGGAAGGGCGCGGCATCGGGTTTGCTCAGGCCGACTTCATCAGCAGACACGATGATCTTAAAGAAGCGATCTAACCCCAGTCGTCGAACATCTGCGTTGCCGTTGGAAATACTCGCTAATTGGTACTGGCGTGAGAGTAGCTCCAGCACTACCTCCACATGCGGGAAGTACTCTAACTGGTGACGGGCATCGAGAAATACTTTGAAGCCCTGTTTGGCCAACTTACTTGCCTGCTTGTCGGAGTAGCCGGCTTTACGTAGTCCCAGTTCCAACACGGCGATGCGCAATGGCGTGACGCGGTGGCGGAGCTCAGGCTGCGCAGCTAGCACCTCGTTGCGCAGGGTCATACGAGCCTCGAAGTCCAATTGCTGAGCAAACTTCGGGGCGTTCTTTTCCAGCCAGTGCAGCAGGGTCTGCTCGGCGGCAACCACGACTGATTCGGTTTCCCACAAGGTGTTGTCTAGATCAAAGGTGACGAGCTGAATCATTTGGTATCTGCTTTGCGTTTGGCGCGCGGGTGGGCTTTGTCGTAGACCTGCGCGAGATGTTGAAAATCCAGGTGAGTATAGATTTGCGTAGTGCTGATGTCGGCATGCCCGAGTAGCTCCTGCACAGCACGCAAATCGCCGGAAGACTCAAGCATGTGGCTGGCAAACGAATGCCTGAGCATGTGCGGATGCAGGTGCTGGCCGATGCGTTCCACGCCACGTTGGCGTACGCGCAGTTGAATCGCCCGCGTGGTTAAACGCGTGCCGCGTTGGCTGACAAATACCGGTTGGGCGACGCCACTCTGCACCGGGCGCACTTTAAGCCAGGCCTGCAATGCGTTACGGGCAATGCGACCCACGGGCAGTAAACGGGTTTTATTGCCCTTGCCGAGCACGCGCACTTCGCCTTCTTGCAGGTCCAGGTCGGCCACATCCAGCCCAGCTAGTTCCGACAGGCGCAGGCCGGAGGAGTAGAACAGCTCCAACATCGCCTGATCACGTATTTGTAACCAGTCCGGATCGCCGTTGTCGTCAAGCAACTGGCTGGCGAGATCGGCATCCAGAGTCTTGGGCAGTTTTTTGCCGGCCTTGGGCGCGCGCAGGTCCAGCGCCGGATTACTCTGGCAGCGCCTTTCGCGCAACAGGTAACGGTAAAAACTGCGAATGGCGCTGAGCTGGCGTTGCAGGCTGCGCGGCGAAATGCCACGTTGATGTTGCTGGGCGATGTGGTGACGTAATTGGGCGTTGTTGAGTTGATCCCAGCTGCTCAATTGGCGCTCACGGTTGAACTGCAATAATTGCTGTAGGTCGTGAGCGTAGGCTTCCAGCGTACGGGGCGATAATTGACGCTCGGTGCGCAGGTGACGCAGAAAGTCGTTTATATCCTTGTCTGCCGCCGGCGCAGCAGGGGCGCCGGCAGTCTCAGGCGTGGGCTTCATCAGCCATCGGGCGTTGGCGCAGTAAAATGCGCGCCAGGGCATCGGCTACATAGCCGAGGAACAAAGTGCCGGTGGCGCTGCGATACTGTTGCGCGTCCTTGCTACCCAATGCCAGTACGCCGTGCAGGCCTTGATGGCTGATAGGCGCAAACGCGGTGGAGGCAACCTCTTCGCCGTCGTCGCCAAACAGAAAGCGCAGCTCGTCCGGGCGCAACGCACCACTGACTGGCTTACCGTTATCGAGCAGATGCCCAATGGCGGCTTTTGCTTCAGTGTGGGTAACGCAATGGGCATTACTGTAGCGATCGGCTTCGGTGAATAGAATCAGGCAGACGAAGGGGATCTGAAAGTCGTTGCGCAGGCTGTCTTCCAGGCTGGCTACCACTTGATCGAGACTTTGAGCTTCGAGCATGCCGAGGATCAGACGGCGACTCTTGTCGAACAGCCGGTCATTCTCGCGGGCGGTATCCATTAACTGGTTCAGGCGGTGACGCACATCGATGTTGCGCTCACGCAGCAGTTTGACCTGGCGCTCTACCAGCGAGACTGCTTGGCCGCGCTGATGCGGAATGATCAGGTCGGCCAGCAATTCGTCATGCTCGGCGAAGAAGGCCGGGTGGCGCCGTAGGTACTCGGCTACTTGCTCGGCGTCGATCTCTTCACTGCTCTGCGGCTTTTGCTCGCTCATACGCGTATCTGTCCCTCGTAGACCCGGGTGGCCGGGCCAGTCATCAGTACGGGTTGACCGGGGCCGGCCCATTCTATTTGCAAGTTGCCACCCGGCAATTGAATCTGTACCGGCGAGCGTAACAGACCCAAGCGGATGCCAGCGACCGCTGCGGCGCACGCACCGGTGCCACAGGCTTGGGTTTCGCCAACGCCGCGCTCAAATACCCGCAGCTTTGCGTGATCAGGATCGATCACTTGCATGAAACCCGCGTTAACCTTGCGCGGAAAGCGCGGGTGCGCCTCTATCTGCGCGCCCAAGCGTTCAAGCATGCCATTGTTGATGTCGTCCACCAGAGTCACGCAATGCGGGTTGCCCATGGAGACGGCAGCGACCATCAGTTGCTCGCCAGCGACCTCGAAGGCATATTGCTCGGCTTCTTGCTCGGCGATAAAAGGCACGTCTGCCGGGGTGAAGCGCGGCGCCCCCATATCCACAGTTACCTGCCCGTCGCGGCGTACGTGCAGGGAGATAGGCCCGCCGGCAGTTTCCACGTTGATGACATTCTTGGCGGTCAGGCGTTTATCCTGAACAAAGCGGGCGAAGCAGCGCGCGCCGTTGCCACATTGCTCTACTTCGCTGCCGTCGGCGTTATAAATGCGATAACGAAAGTCGGCGTCCGGACAGCCAGGCGGTTCGACCACCAGCAACTGGTCGAAGCCAATGCCCGTGTAGCGGTCGCTCCATTGGCGGATCTGCTTAGGTGACAGCTGCACGTGCTGGGTGACCAGGTCGATGACCATAAAGTCATTGCCCAGACCGTGCATCTTGGTGAATCGCAACAGCATGTCAGTCCTCAGGCAGCAGGCGTTCGCCGGCCAGCAATTCGGCGACCGTTTCGCGGCGGCGCACCAGATGAGTCTGCTCGCCATCCACTAATACTTCAGCGGCGCGCGGACGGGTGTTGTAGTTGGAACTCATAACAAAGCCATAAGCCCCCGCAGAACGTACCGCGAGTAAATCACCCTCGGCCAATGCCAAGTCACGATCCTTGCCCAGGAAGTCGCCCGTTTCGCACACCGGACCCACGATATCCCAGCTCAGCATGTCGGCGTCGCTGCGCGGTTTGACCGCGTCGATACCCATCCAGGCGCTGTACAGCGCAGGGCGGATGAGATCGTTCATGGCGCCGTCGATGATTGCAAAGTTTTTGTGCTCGGTCGGCTTGAGCAAGTTAACGCGGGTCAGCATCACGCCTGCGTTGGCAACAATTGAACGGCCCGGTTCAAACAGCAATGTTAGGTCGCGGTCAGCCAATGCTTCACGTACTTTGGCTAAATACGCGCCGGGAGTTGGTGGCGTTTCATCGCGGTAGGTCACGCCAAGGCCGCCACCGAGATCCAGATGACGGATATGAATGCCTTCAGCCGCCAAGCCATCGATCAATTGCAGCAAGCGCTGCAGCGCATCGATGAAAGGGGTGTCGTCGGTCAGCTGTGAACCAATATGGCAATCCACACCGCAGATGTCGATATGGCTCAACTCGGCAGCGCGGCGGTAGACTTCGGGCGCGCGGGCGATATCGATACCGAACTTGTTTTCTTTCAGACCGGTAGAGATATAAGGATGCGTCTTGGCGTCAACGTCGGGGTTTACCCGCAGCGAGATGGGCGCCTTGATATTCAACTCGGCAGCTACTTGCTGCAAGCGTTCTAGCTCGGCGGCAGATTCGACATTGAAGCAATGAATGCCAATCTCAAGCGCGCGGCGCATTTCGGCAGCTGTTTTACCCAGGCCAGAAAAGACGATGCGTGACGGCTCGCCGCCGGCGGCGAGCACGCGTTCCAGCTCGCCACCGGAAACGATGTCGAAACCGGCGCCCTTGCGAGCCAACAGATTCAGCACAGCTAGGTTTGAATTAGCCTTGACGGCAAAACAGACTAAATGGGGTACGCCTTCCAGCGCCGAATCCCAGGCCTGATAGGCCTGTTCGATCGCGCTGCGCGAGTAAACGAAGCAAGGGGTGTCGTACTCGGCGGCAATCGCAGATAATGCGACTCCTTCGGCGTGCAGCTCGCCGTTGCGATAATCAAACGCGGTCATCTGTGCATCACTTCTCGGTCGGTTCCTGGATCAGTTCTTCCTGCGCCGGGGTCGGCGGCTGGCCTGAGGTGTCTTCTGGCAGATATAGAGGGCCTTTCTGGCCGCAGCCAGCAAGCACCAGTAAGCCGAAGATGAGTGCGCTGATATGCTTCATAGTGGAATCCTTACAGGTAGAATATCTGGCAGTATACCCAGTCGCCCGGTTTGGTGCATCAGCCGCCGCTCAGTGGGCGTCGGGTTGCACTGTCTCGGCTCAGCGGCCAACAAACAAGAGAGAGCCCTATGCAGGATATGACCGAAGCGGAATTTCATCAGCAGGTAGATCGGGTACAGGACTTGATCGAGCATGCGGTTGACGGCTGCGATCTTGATCTGGATATGGAGCACATGGAAGGCTCGTTAGTATTGGTGCTGGCCGAAGGCACGCGTTTGGTCGTCGGTCGTCAGCCCGCCTCGCGCGAAATTTGGCTGGCGACACCGAATACCACGCTGCACTTTGGTTATCAGGGAGAGACGGGCTGGCAGCATGATGGAGGTGAAGGCTCGTTGGCAGAGAAGTTGTCGGATGTGCTGGAAGAGTTGATTGGCGACGAGGTGGAGCTTGAGCTGGATGAGAGCGCCGAGTGAGTGAGCGCGGCCATCAACCTTCGCCTTGCGTTCGCCAATGTTGTCTGGATGCCGACGAGTGTCTGGGATGTGGCCGCCTGATGAGTGAAATACTCGAATGGGCCAATGCCAATGATACGCGTCAGCGAGCGATTATTGCTGTTGCAGGCGAGCGGCGATTACAGCGCCAGCAGCGATTGCAGCGCCGCTAAGCTCATCGACGGCCCAGTGGTCCTCTGGGCGAAAACGGGCAACAAGTTGCACAATGTCTCGCGGCTTTGCCCACCCCAAGCCCCCTCAACCCCTTGCCGCTTCTAGGCTGCAGCCAAGTGCGCAACAACTTGCACAGCAGTGCGCAGCTTCTTGCGCAACTTTGCGTGAACTCCGTCACAAACGGCTTCTGGCGTGGTTTAGTGCTGCTGTTAATCGA
>DRHT01000043.1 GCA_011053055.1 Halopseudomonas sabulinigri
GCGGGATTTTGCCGCGACCGCGGCTTGAGCAATACGCCGCGTTGCTCAACGAGCGTCGGTTAGCCATTCTTAAAGCCCCGCCGGGATTCGGCAAAACCACCCTAGCCAGTATCTGGGCCGAAGCGTTGCTTGCGCAGTCACACGCGGTGGCTTGGTTATCGCTGGATGCCGAGGATAACTCGGCACAGCGACTACTGTTTTATCTGGCAGCCGCATTGAATCAAGCTAACCCGACCTTAGGGTTATCCTGTCTTGGTTTACGTGCCGAATTAACCTTTTTTTCTACCGAGACGCTGGCGAGCCTGCTGATCAATGAGCTCAGTTGTAGCAACCAGCCTATTACGCTGTTTGTTGACGATCTGCACTGCATTGATGATGTGGTGTTGGTTGAAGGGCTGCACTTTTTGCTACAGCGCGCCCCGTCACATTTTCATTTGGTGTTTATCAGCCGCAACGAGCTGCCAGCAGAACTATTAACGCATTTGTACGCCGATGATTTGCTGGAAATTGGCAGTCACCAGTTGCGTTTTGAACTGGAAGAAACCCGAGACCTGTTGCGCAAAGCCGGCTATGAGCCGCAGCAATCCAGCGATATTTTATGCATTCAGGAGTCTGCTGAGGGCTGGATTGCTGCGTTGCGGGCGTTCTTGTTGACGCCTGCTCATATGGTTGCGCGTATTACGCCGCGCAGTATCTGCAACCTTTTTGATGATGTGATTCGCCATCTGGACGAGCCAATACGACAGAATCTTTATCCTTTGGGTCTGCTGGAGAAGTTTAGTGCCGGCCTGCTAAATAGACTGTTGGGCCATCGGGCTGCCAGTGAATTGTTGGATATGCTGCAACAGCGCCAACTGTTCTTTACCGCGCTGGATCCAGAAGAGACCTGGTTCAGCCTGCACCCACTGTTTCGTGATCATCTGAAAAAAGCGTATTTGCGGCAACATGAAACCGAAGCACGTGAAGTGATGGTGCAAGCTGCGCATTGGTTTGCCGAGCGCAAACTATGGCTCGATGCGATTCGGCTGGGTTTGGAGAGCGGAGAGGTTTGGCAGGTCAAGGTGTGGATTGAGCATTGCGCTACCACCTTGGTAGAGCAAGGCGACTTCACCACGCTAGTAGTGCTCGAACAGCGCTGGAAACTACAGTCAACCGAATGCCCGCTGCCATTGAAAATGGCGCGTGCCTGGGCCATGGGATTGGCGTTAGAAAACGGTTCTGCGCACAAACTGGCTAAACAGATTGAAGCTGAACTCTGGGGTGTATCCGACAAGGGACAAAGCTCTTCCATTTACTGGGAGGTGCAAGCGTTGCAAGCTATGTTGCTGGGGCTTGCCGATCACAATATGCGTTCCGGGCCCTTAGCGAGAGCTTGCCATCGCTCTAGTGAAGCTCGGCCTTGGGTAACCAATGTATTGCTAAATTTGATGAGTGGCAGCTTGCTGCGGGAGGCAAACTGGGAAGATTTCTATCAACTGCCGCCCACTGTCGATGCGCAAGATGGCAATCGAGGTTATTTTTTGCATGAGTGTTATCGACAGTCGCTGACAGGGCTGGCGGAGGGGCTGCAAGGGCGTATCGGTTGCGCGGTTGATGGTTTGCAGGCGTTGGTGGAACGTATTGATCACAGCTTCTCGGATGGGTTAGCTACTCCCAATCCGGTGCTGCTGGCGTTGCCGAATGCGCTATTGGCGCACTTTCATTATCTGCGCGGGGATATCCCACACGCTACGCAGTATCTGCAGGGCTGTCTGGATTACGTCAACATGGGCGGCTTTCTCGATTGTATCGCTCACGCTTTTGTTACCTCAGCCCGTTTGCAGTGGCAGCAAGGGCAGGGCGCACGGGCTCGACGCACGTTGGAGCAGATGTCGGCGCTGGCTCAACTACGAGAGTGGCCGCGCCTGCAATCCTGGGCGTTGATGGAACGGGTAAGGATATGTCTGTTGGATAGCCGCGTGCGTGAAGCCGCCGGCTGCCTGCGGGAATTGCAGCAAATTCGCGATATGACGCTGGATGACGGAGGGGTCGATCGTGACCAGTTTGCGCTACTGGCTGAGCTATGGCTGGGGCTGAGTGGGCAGGCGGTGCGGGCTGAATTGGTTAGCGACGCGCAGACTCTGCTGGTTGATCTGCGCCGTCGCCAATATTGGCTGATGGTGGCTGAACTTGGCCTGGCACTGGGCTTTTATTTGGCGATGCAAAAGAACCGGCAAGGCGAGGATATATTGACTGAGTCGTTGGGCTTGATTCGCGACAGCGGCGCAGTGGCGTTACTACGTGATATCGGAGTTGCGCAGGCGTGTGGATCGCTTTCGGACTATATTCCGGCTGGCTGGCGTGCAGAAGTAACGGCTCTGTTTGGTCGAAGTGCAGTACTCGAAGAAGCCAGCAGCGTTTGCCCGGCTCTGTTGGCCCTGACCGTAAAAGAGCGTCAGGTGATGCAGTTGGTGGCGGAGGGTAAATCGAACAAGCAAATCGCCAAGGATCTGAGCGTAACCCCCGAGACGATCAAGTCGCACATGAAGAGTATTTTTGCCAAGCTTAAGGTCGACAGTCGCGCGCAAGCGGCGGTGATGTTGCAGCAAGGGTGAGCGTTAAACTTAAAGCCAAACGCGGAGCGGGTATTTGAGTTGATTTGCCGCTTGAAAATCATTGTTTGCAGCATAGAAAGAAAGGGTGCCCTGTCGCCCGGAGCAGCGGAAACGACAGGGGCTTGTAGTGCTCTGAGTTAGCGGATACCCGCCGCACGCAGTGCGTTCGGGGTGAAGTCCGCTGAAGACGCGGTAAAGCTAAAGTCGTAGTTTTTACGTTCCTCGTTAGTCATGCCCAGTGCCATATAGCGACCGTTCTGCAGGTCGTATAGGGTTTCGATAGCGTAACCCGGTACCTGTTTGTCGAAGCGTTGCAGAGCAACTGCTTCGGCCACCCGCCAGAGACCGCCACGGCCATCGTAATGGTCGATTTCGCCAGCTTGCCAGTTATCTTCATCAATGAAGAAGTGACGCTTGGCGTAGATGTGGCGCTGGCCTTCGCGCAGAGTCGCCTCCACTTCCCAAACCCGGTGTGCCTCGTAACGAACCATGTCCTGGTTGATGTGACCCTTCTGGATGATGTCGTCGTACTTGACGTCACGTGATGCAATGGCGAAGTTGTTATACGGAATCAGCAGTTCGCGTTTGCCTACCAGTTTCCATTCGTAGCGATCCGGAGAGCCGTTATAGAGGTCGTAGTTATCTGAGACGCGAGTACCGTCTGCGCTCAATGCTGGGCCGTCATAGGCAACCTGAGGCGCGCGACGTACGCGACGCTGGCCGGCGTTATACAGCCATGCTGCACGGGGTTCTTTAACCTGGTCGATGTTCTCGTGTACCAGCAATACGTCACCGGCCAAACGAGAAGGCGAGAGTACCCGCTGGGTAAAATAGAACATCAAGTTGTCGGAGATCTTCGGGCCGTAGTCGCTCAATGCGGTGGCAAAGCTAAACGCATCCTGCAGCACAACATAGGTATTGGAGCCGTTCGCCTGTGGTGTGGCTTGGGCGATAGTGCGCGTGAAGCTACCGCCACGGTAACGGGTGATGTGGTTCCAAATGACTTCAACACCGCTTTGGGGGATTGGGAATGGGTAGGCAGTATCAAAGTTTTCCAGCCCGTTGCCACCCGAGGCCAGCTTGGTATTAACCGCGTTACGCGCGACTGCATCAAATACCTCCTGCGGTACTGTGGCGGTGCGGCGAGTCTGGAATACGCGCAGTTTATAGGTATCAGGATAACGCTGAAGCATGGCTTTTTGGCCGTCGGTCAGCATGTCCTTGTACTGATCCATGTTGGCAGCAGTTACCTCGTATTGCGGTTGCTCACCGGCAAAGGGGTCGCCATAAAAGCCGTCGCTATCTACCGCTGCCGCGTCGCGCGCCATACCACCGGTCCATTCAGGAATGGTGCCGCTGGCATTGCCGGCGCGCTCGGCGCCAATAGGGGTCAAAGTAGTTTGCAGAGTGGCTGCCTTTTCCGGCGTCACCGCTGCCGATACCGACAGCGCCAGGCTGCTGAGAGCCAGTACGCCGATCGTCTGGAGTTTTAGTTTTTTTATTGAGGTCATGGAGTTCTCCGTTGTGATCAGAAGTTCACGCCAACGCTAACTGCAGCAAAATCCCGGTCGGTGTTGGCGTTGTAATCGCCACCGAAGAAATTGGTGTAGTTGATGCTCGCGTTGTATTTGTTGTTGTATACCGCGGTTAGACCGAGGTTGGCAGCCATTGCGCCTTCGTTGAAGTTGGGGCCATAGCCGTCAACGTCATGGGAGAAGGCGAAAGCGGGTTTAAGAGCGATACCGGCAAAGCCGTTGTAGTCCAGAGCGGCGACGAGGCGATAACCCCAAGAGTTGTCAGTGTAGAACCCATCATCGTTGCACTCAGATGGATTAACTGCGCCCGCTTCACAAACGCCGGGCGTGGTTAGTTCGCCGGAGCCGTAGACTGAGTCACGCCCGTAACGAAGCTCGCCAGGACCGGTATCAATGCCACTGATGTAGTTGTAACCCGCTTCCCCCACCAGCGTCAGCCGTTCAGCGCCCAACACGTTGTCGATGAAATTGATGACGGTCACTTGCGCCTGGGTTACTGGTAGCCGTTTGTAGCCATGCAGATCGCCATCAGCGCCGATTTCTGCCACAGCCGGGTTGGGTACACCCAGTACTGCGCCGGTCAGATCGTTACTGTTGATCTGCAAAGGTTGGTTGGGACGGTAGCTGACCTCACCGGATACCGCGGTGGTACCCAGGTTGGTCTGGAAGCTCACCCCGTACAGGCGGATGTCTTCTGGATACTCGATAAAGTAGGAAGAGCCGGCGACCACTGCGGGTAACTGAGATACCGGTACGCTGTGCAGGCCCGCTGGCGCGCCGACTGCATTCAAACTGGTGCTGTAGACCGGGTTGCGGCTGTGATAATTCATCGCGTAAGCGCCGAACTCGGTCTGGTTCAGGCTTTCTGCGTAATAGCGGAAAGATACGCCGAACTGGCCGTCATCACGTGCATCACGATCTGGTCCGCGCGGCACATAGGCAAATACGGGACTGCCGTCAGCGCCATTCTGGCTGCCCTGAACACCGACGTAATCACAGCCATCAGCCACGGTATCGGTGAAAGAGAAGAAGGTACCGCAGTTATCCAGTACGGTTTGGTCCCATTCCAGCTGATAGAACATCTCCATGCCCAGGTTTTCGGTCAGACTTTGGGACAGGAAAAGCATGTTGACCGGAATCAGGCCTTCTTTGATTTCCGCACCCGGACGGCGAAATGCAGCAACGTCAATCGGGTTGATGGCATTGATGCCGTTCTGGATAAAGGTGCTTTCGCCCCAGCTCACTACCTGCTTACCGACCCGCACCGAGCCGGGTTTATCGCCGATGCTGTAGTTATGGTAGAGAAAGGCGTCGAGCAACTGAACGCCGGAGGATTGGGAACCCACTTTACGGTTATCGTCGCTGATGTCGTACAGGTCGCGATGTTCGTCCTTCAGTTCGAAGTCGTACCAGTATTTGCCGCGCAGGAATACGCCGGTGTCTCCGTATTGCAATGATAGGTCGTGAATGCCCTTGAAGATCTTTGAGAAGGTTTCACCCTTGTCGAAGTTCAGACGGTTGTCGTCGGAGTTGCCGGCATTGGCGTTACCACCGTTACCCGCCCAGACCAGATCATCGTCGATGTCACTGGTACCCCAGCTAGCGCCGATGGACATTTGCGAATCGAACTGGCCTTGCACCTCTCCCAGATCAAAACGCACTGCATGGGCCGGCAGTGCCGAGGCCATGGCCACCGCAATAACCAGCGGTTTGAGCGTACCTTTTAAGGTATTTCTTGTTATGTTTGTCATCACGTTCCTCGCGCCGGGCGCTTGTTGTTATTAATAATCCCTGGCAAGTGGTGCTACTCAGCGCTGACGCTGGCAGTACTCACATTGCTCGACTCTATGTCTGTGCTCTTGCCTGCTATACCCCCCTAATGGGGGGGAGGCTCAGATGAGGTGCTTGCAAGGGGTGTGTGGCCGACCATAATGCTTTAGCCCAACCCGCGGCTTTCAAGGCAACCCAAGGAGAGATGGCTAATGCCAGATTTGCACGTACCGCCACTGCTGATTGGCGGCAATGGAGTGACCAGCCTGGCCATCGAGCCCAGCATGGCCAATCGACACGGCCTGATTGCCGGGGCTACGGGCACCGGTAAGACCATTACCCTGCAAGTGCTGGCGCAGAGCTTCTCGCAAATGGGTGTCCCGGTGTTGGTGCCGGATATCAAGGGTGACTTTTCCGGGATCGCCAAGGCGGGTAAGGCGGGTGAAAAACTGCAGAAGCGGGCCGATAAAGTAGGCTTGGGACCCATGACCTTATGCGGTGCGCCTACGGTATTCTGGGATGTGTTTGGCGAGCAGGGCCATCCGCTCAGGCTCACCATTGCTGAGCTGGGACCGGTATTGTTGTCGCGGTTACTCAATCTCAACGAAACCCAGAGCGGCATCATCGACATTCTGTTTCGGGTGGCGGATGACAACGGTTGGTTATTGTTGGATTTGAAAGACCTGCGTTCCATGCTGATCTATCTGCACGAACAACGCTCGGCGCTCGGCGCCAAATACGGCAATGTCTCGGCTGCCAGCCTGGGCGCCATCCAGCGCTCGTTGCTGCGGCTGGACGGGCAGGGCGGCGAGAAATTATTTGGTGAGCCGGCCATTAGCCTGGATGACTTTCTGCAAACTGATGAGAACGGCCAGGGCGTGGTTAATGTGTTGCACGCCGCGCAGCTGTATCAGGAAAGCCCCCTGGCCTATTCCTGCATTCTGTTGTGGCTGTTGTCAGAGCTGTTCGAGCAACTGCCCGAAGTGGGCGATGCCGATAAGCCGCGCTTTGTACTGTTCTTTGATGAAGCGCATTTGATGTTCACCGATACCCCCAAAGCGCTGGTCGATCGCATCGAGCAGGTGGTGAGGTTGATTCGCTCCAAAGGCGTTGGCGTTTACTTTGTAACCCAGAGTCCGCTGGACATTCCCGATAGCATTTTGGGGCAGCTCGGCAATCGCGTGCAGCACGCGCTGCGTGCCTTTACCCCGCGCGATCAGAAAGCGGTAAGGGCGGCTGCACAAACCTTCCGCGCCAACCCTGAACTGGACACAGAAAGCGTAATTATGGCGCTGGGTGTGGGTGAGGCCTTGGTGTCAGTGCTGGATGCCAAAGGCACGCCGAGCATTGTGCAGCAGGTGATGATTCGCCCGCCGGATAGCCAAATGGGGCCGATCAATGAGACTGAGCGCGCCGAGCTGATCAAGGCGTCGCCGCTAGCTGGCGCTTACGATCAGGCAGTGGATCGCGAATCGGCCTATGAGGTGTTGCAGGAGCGAGCGGATAAGTCACTCTCGGCCGAGAAACCGACGGTCAAACCGCAGAGCAAAGCGCGTAAGCGTTCCGGTGGCGGTAAATCCATTGGGCAGGAGCTGAGTGAGATGTTTAGCTCCTTCGGTCGCAGCGCCATGCGTTCGGTGGGCACGCAGGCAGGCCGGGCTATCGTGCGGGGGATTTTGGGTTCGTTGCGTAGTAAGTAACAGCGGACTGGCCATCGCTGATCGCCAGCCCATTTATCTCACAGCGTTTTCATTGCGGTGGCGGGGCGTGGATAATATGCCGAGCTTAAACGGAGAAGTGCATGCCCCTGTCTGACCTACCTAATCTTTATCCTATTATCGGTCTCGCCCTGTTAGTCGGTTGGGCGCTGACCGCCACGCTGCTGCTGCGACGTCAGACTGCACTGCGCAATGCATTGGAGCAGGCACAACAGCAGCAGGATGTTTTGCGTGAGCAACTGCAGGAAGCACAACTAGAGCTGCACCAGCAAAACGCACAGCACAGTGGATTGTATGCACGGATCGAGCATCTGCAGGAAACTCAGCAGGAGTTGCGTCAGCAGCAACTGCAGCAAGCAGAGCGCTTGAGTAGCGCGCAAAGTCAGGGCCAGGAATGGCAGTTGCAAGCTGAGCGTGCGCAGACGCTGAGCCGCGAGCAAGGTAGGCAGGTGGACGACCTGCGTGGTGAACGCGATCAGCTGCGCGTGCGTTTGGATGCGCTGCAACACGAGCATGAGCAGCTAAAGGTCGAACACTCCACCCTGCAAAGCAGCCTAGAGCATCGTCAACAGCACTTCAGCGAACAGCAGCAATTGCTCAAGGACAGCCGCGACCAGCTGAAAATGGAATTTGAGCAACTGGCAGGCAAAATATTCGATGCCAAGGGCCAAGCTTTCTCTCTGCAGAATCAACAATCGCTGGACGCGCTGCTTAAACCCTTCCGTGAGCAGATCGACCAGTTCCGCAGCAAGGTGGAAGACATCCACCACAAGGATACTCAGCAGCAGGCGACTTTGGCTGCGGAACTGAATAACCTCAAAGAGCTTAACCGCCAGATCACTCAAGAAGCGCACGATCTGAGCACCGCCCTGCGCGGCCAGAAAAAGACTCAGGGCAACTGGGGCGAGCTTATTTTGGAAAACGTGCTTGAGCGCTCTGGATTACGTGCGGGCGTGGACTTCAAGCGGGAAGTCAGTATGACCAATAGCGAAGGGCAGCGTCAGCGACCAGACGTTTTGGTTTACCTGCCGCAAGACAAACACCTGATCATCGATGCCAAGGTGTCGTTGAATGCCTATACGCGTTATATCAACAGTGAAGACGATACCGAGCGACGCATTGCGTTGAGTGAGCATGTGCACGCCATTGGTCAGCGTATTCGTGAGCTGTCGGATCGCAACTACTTTGATTTGCCGGGTCTGAATGCACCGGAGATGGTGTTCATGTTCATCCCGATCGAGTCGGCTTTTGTTGAGGCACTCAAGGCAGATGAAACCCTGTTTCAGAAAGCCATCGAGCAGAACGTACTCGTCGCCACACCAACCACGCTGCTGACTAGTCTTAACATAGTGCGTCAGCTCTGGCGCTTTGAAGATCAGAATCGCCATACGGCTGAACTGGCTGAACGTGCGAGCAAGATTCACGATAAATTGCGTACCTTTCTGGGCAGCATGGACAATATCGAGAAAAGCCTCGACAAGGCCTCGGATGCTTATAAAAAAGCCAAGGACCAGCTATTAGGCGGGCGCGCGAACCTTGTTAAGCAAGTTAATGATTTCAAAGAGTTGGGAGTGTCAGTTAAAGCGGAATTGGGTGAAGAGTGGACTGATCGTGCAAGTCTGGAGTTAGGACACGATAGCCCTGACCCCAGCAAATAACTCATTCTGCAAGCAGCGCTCGCAGACGGCCGCGAGCGCTATTTTGCCTAGAGGTGATAGTCACCACTGGCTTCCGGCTGATACACAATATCCATGATTTTTAGCTTTAACGGGCGACCTTGTGGCCCCTGCCAATTGATGCTCTGGCCTACTTTCAAACCCAGCAGGGCAATACCCACCGGCGCTAGAATGGAGATGGTGCCCGGCCGACCCGCCTGCTCGGGGTAGACCAGTGTCAGCACGAACTCCCGCTCGCTGGCCTCATCGGTAAATCGCACTGTGGAATTCATTGTAACCACATCGCTAGCAATGCGTTTGTGGCTGACCACACGGGCGCGCAGCACTTCATCTTCAAGCGCTTCGAGCAGGTCCAGTGGCGCCTGCATGTTGTCGAGCACCTTCTCCAGGCGCTGTACATCCAGACGTGTCATTACGATGGCAGGTGATTTGTTCATGGCGAGCGGCATTACTCCTTGATTAGAGTCTAATTAAAACTATTTTGGGGTTACTAAAATGTTTGCCCAGCAGGACGCTGGTCAGCTGACGTTACCAGATCGGGGGCTGGTTACAACCGCCAATAGGTTTCAAATTATGCCCGATATCGGTGCGCTGAAATGCTGTCCAAATGGTCAGTGATCCATTTTGGTGCGCAAGCCCGTGTTCTGTTGTCGGGCACGCCGCGAAAAGTCAGCACGGCTTGGTGGCATGGCACTTGCTCTGTAATTGGCTAATCGCATGGTTGGAAACCCGTAGGATATGACCGTAGCCTGGCACCTTGAACAACACGACAGCCCGCTCAACTGGCAGGCTGGGCTGAGCCTGGGTTTCTCCCGTAGTGGAGAACGCACCCAGTTGGCGCACATGAGCCATCGTGGACCGTTACGCATACAGCGGCCTTTTTACCCTGAAGGTGCAGATTGCCCGCATCTTTACATTCTGCACCCCCCCGGTGGGCTGGTGAGTGGCGATACGCTGCGATTGCAGGCTGATGTGGGAGAGGGCGCTAACGCGCTGCTGACCACGCCGTCCTCAGGTAAATGCTATCGCGCCCGCGACAACGGCACTTTTCAGGTGCAGCACAACCGCTTTACCCTCGCTGCTGGCAGCAGTCTGGAGTATTTGCCGCAGGACACTATCGCCTTTGCTGGCTGTAACGCCAAGCTGATCACCCGTATTGATCTCGGCGATGACGCCCGTTGTTGCGCTTGGGATTTGCTCTGCCTCGGCCGCCCCGCAGCGGACGAGCGCTTCAGCTACGGCTCGGTAGAGCAGCGGCTTGATGTGTGGCGCGATGGTCGCCCGATCTATATTGAACGTAATCATTTTGTCGGTGGCGATCCGCTGCTGGACGCCCACTGGGGTTTGGCTGGCGCCGGCGTGAGTGGCACTTGGTTGGCTACACTGCAGCTGGGTCGTCAGCAGATGGATGAGCTGCGTGAGACTTTTGCCGATTATCCCCAGCTGGCATTGACCCAGCGCAATGGCTTGTTGATTGGCCGTTATATCGGCGCTGAGGCCGAACATGCACGTAATACTTTTATTCGTTTGTGGCAGCACCTTCGACCGTTGATCAACGGCCGTGATGCCTGCCCACCCCGTATCTGGAATACCTGAATGGAGCCCGTTTCATGGAGCTGACCCCGCGCGAGAAAGATAAACTTTTGCTGTTTACCGCAGCCCTGCTGGCCGAGCGTCGTCTGGCGCGTGGGGTGAAACTGAATTACCCCGAATCCATGGCCTACATCAGCGCCGCCATTATGGAAGGCGCCCGTGATGGCCGCAGTGTGGCGGAAATGATGAGCTACGGCCGTACGCTGCTGACCCGTGAGCAGGTGATGTCTGGTATTCCGGAACTGCTGGCCGAAGTGCAGGTAGAAGCGACCTTCCCGGACGGCACCAAATTGGTCACTGTTCATAACCCGATTCCCTGAGGAGAGCCAATATGATTCCAGGAGAAGTGCAGACCCAGCCGGGTTCATTGCAGCTTAACGAAGGTCGCGAGACCGTCGTGATCAGCGTTGCTAATGGCGGTGACCGGCCAGTGCAGGTCGGCTCGCATTATCACTTTGCTGAAACTAACCCAGCGCTGCAATTTGACCGTGCTGCCGCGCGCGGCTTTCGGTTGAACATTGCCGCCGGTACTGCGGTGCGCTTTGAACCGGGGCAGAGTCGCAAAGTAGAACTGGTGGCCTTGGCTGGCGAGCGCAAGGTGTATGGCTTCCGTGGCGACGTCATGGGCAGTCTCTGATAGCGAGTTTTGACAGGAGCGAACAATGGAAATCAGCAGACAGGCCTACGCCGAAATGTATGGCCCAACCACCGGCGACCGGGTACGCCTGGGTGATACCGAACTCTGGATCGCCGTCGAAAAGGACATGACACGCTACGGCGAAGAAGTGAAGTTTGGCGGCGGCAAAGTCATCCGCGACGGCATGGGGCAGAGCCAGCGCACCCGTGCAGAAACGCCGGATACCGTGATCACCAATGCGTTGATCCTCGACTGGTCGGGCGTTATCAAGGCGGATGTCGCGCTCAAGGATGGCAACATCCAAGCGATCGGCAAGGCCGGTAACCCAGACATTCAGCCGGGTGTCGATATCATCATCGGACCTTGCACCGAGATTATTGCTGGTGAGGGCATGATTCTTACCGCTGGCGGCATTGATGCGCACATCCACTTTATCTGCCCTCAGCAGATCGAAGAGGCGCTGATGTCGGGGATTACCACCATGATTGGCGGTGGCACCGGCCCGGCGACCGGCACCAATGCCACTACCTGCACGCCGGGTGCCTGGCACCTCGGCAAGATGTTGCAATCAGCTGAATGCTTCCCGATGAACCTCGGCTTTCTTGGAAAGGGCAACGCGAGTCTGCCGGATGCCTTGGAAGAGCAGATTGAAGCCGGCGCGATGGGCCTCAAGCTGCACGAAGACTGGGGTACCACGCCTGCAGCGATTGACTGCTGCCTGAGCGTGGCAGACGTCTACGATGTGCAGGTGGCGATTCACACCGACACCCTGAACGAGTCGGGCTTTGTTGAAGATACGTTGGCGGCCATCAAGGGCCGGGTGATTCATACCTACCACACCGAAGGTGCAGGTGGTGGCCACGCGCCGGATATTATCAAGGCCTGCGGTGAGCCCAATGTACTGCCATCGTCGACCAACCCTACGCGGCCCTACACGGTCAATACGGTGGACGAGCATCTCGACATGCTGATGGTCTGTCACCACCTTGATCCGGCCATCGCGGAAGACGTGGCATTTGCTGACTCGCGTATTCGCCGCGAAACCATTGCCGCTGAAGACATCCTGCATGACCTGGGTGCCTTCTGCATGATCTCGTCTGATTCGCAGGCCATGGGCCGCGTGGGTGAGGTGGTCACGCGTACATGGCAGACCGCGCACAAGATGAAAGTGCAGCGTGGCCCGCTCGATGGCGATGATGAATGGTCCGACAATACGCGCGCCAAGCGTTATATCGCCAAGTACACCATCAACCCGGCGATCACCATGGGGCTGTCGGATGTAGTGGGCTCAGTAGAGGTTGGCAAGCTGGCCGACCTGGTGCTGTGGAAACCGGCGTTTTTTGGCACCAAACCCAGCCTGATTCTCAAAGGTGGCTCGATTGCTGCGGCGCCCATGGGTGACCCCAATGCTTCGATCCCGACACCTCAGCCCGTGCATTACCGGCCGATGTTTGGTGCTTTTGGTAAGGGGATGGATACCACTTGTGTGACCTTTGTCTCCAAGGCTGCCATCGACGCCGGGATTGCCGACAAGCTAGGCCTGAGCCGTCGGCTGGAAGCCGTACGCAATACCCGCACCATCAGCAAAGCCGATATGAAACTCAATGATTATCTGCCCGATATCAGCGTTGATCCGCAGACCTATGTGGTTAAAGCGGACGGCGTCGAGCTGCTGTGCGAGCCAGCAACCGAGCTGCCGTTGGCCCAGCGTTACTACCTTTTTTGATTTGGATTCGAACTGTTTCAGGAGGACTGAATGCTGGAATGTCATGAATGGCTAGAGGGCGAGGGCGGTCACGAGCATGTGCTTGAACTGACCTACGAGCTGCGCACCCGCAGCCGCCTGCGTGCGGTTACCGAAGCGGGGCTGGAAGTCGGCCTGTTTTTGCCACGTGGCCGTGTGCTGGCGCAGGGCGAGCGATTGCAATGCAGTGACGGCAGCGTGCTGATGATCAGCGCGGCACCGGAAAAGCTGTCGCGCGTGCAGTGCGACGATGCGTTGCTGCTGGCGCGTGCGGCCTACCACATGGGCAATCGCCATGTGGCATTGGAGGTGCGTACGGGTGAGCTGCGCTATCTCTGTGATCACGTGCTGGACGCCATGCTGCGCGGCTTTGGCCTGGAAGTAGAAGAGGTGACTGCACCCTTTAACCCTGAGTCTGGTGCTTATCACAACCACAGTCACAGTGTTGCTACACCGGCAGCCCCTTTCCTGCGCCTGGCAGGGCATGATCGTGGTTGAGGCCAGAGTTGAAGCCAGAGTGATGACTGACCTGGCGCTGCTGCGCGTGCTACAGCTGGCTAGCCCGGCGTTGCCGATTGGTGGTTATGCCTACTCGCAAGGGCTTGAGTACGCTATCGAGCAGGGCTGGGTAACGGATATCGACAGTGCTGCCGGTTGGCTAGGCGGCTTGCTTGAGCATTCCTTGGCGCGCCTGGACCTGCCCGTGGTGCTGCGTCAGTACGACGCGCTGGAGCGTGCCGACGATGGTGCGCTGTTTTCCTGGAATGATTGGCTGTTGGCCAACCGCGAGACGGCTGAGTTGTATCTCGAAGACAGCCAGCAAGGCGGCGCTTTGTTAAGGCTGATGTGCTCGCTCGGCGTGCCTGCGGCGCAAGAGTGGCCAACTGGCGAACCCTTGGCGCTGATGACTGGCCTGGCCATGGCGGGCCAGCACTGGCATACCGGCGCGCACGCGCTGGCGCTGGGAGCACTCTGGAGTTGGCTGGAAAACCAGGTTGGCGCAGCCACCAAATTGATACCGCTGGGGCAAACCGACGCCCAGCGTCTGCTTGACCGTATTTTGCCGAGCTTGCCTGCTGTTGTTGAGATAGCGCGGCAGCTCCCCGGCGATGAACTAGGCGCCGGCTTACCAGGGTTGGCCTTTGCCAGCGCCCGGCATGAAAACCAATACACCCGATTGTTTCGATCATAAGGAGCTACAACCCCATGACTTCCAGACCTGCTTTGCGCGTAGGCATCGGCGGACCGGTTGGGTCCGGCAAGACTGCTTTGGTACGTATTCTTTGCGAGCGCCTGTATCCGCATTACAACCTGGGCGTGATTACCAACGACATTTACACCCGTGAAGACGCCGACTTTCTGCTGCGCCATGACGCCTTGCCGGAAGATCGCATTCTTGGGGTGGAAACCGGTGGCTGCCCGCATACGGCGATCCGCGAAGATGCATCAATGAATCTGGCGGCAATTGCTGAGCTACAGCAAATGCATCCCGAGATGGAGTTGGTATTTGTGGAAAGCGGCGGCGACAACCTGGCCGCTACTTTTAGCCCGGAACTCTCAGATCTCACGCTTTACGTTATTGACGTGTCTGCTGGAGACAAGATTCCACGCAAGGGCGGTCCGGGTATCACTCGGTCCGACCTGCTCATCATCAATAAGACCGATCTGGCGCCTTTAGTAGGGGCTGATCTAGGGGTTATGGACCGCGATGCCAAGAAGATGCGTGGCGAGCGGCCGTTCGTTTTTTCCAACCTGAAAAGCGGTCAGGGTGTGGACGACATCATTGAATTCATCGTTCGGCAGGGCATGCTTAAAGCCCTGCCAGACACTGACAAAACTCAGCAAGGAGCCTGACATGTCCTCACTTCGCAAGAATCTCGCATTGGTTGCCGGTTTGCTTCTGTTGCCTTCACTGGCGCAAGCACATCCAGGCCATGACAGCTCAGGGTTGGTCAGTGGCCTAAGTCACCCGTTGCTTGGCCTGGATCACTTGCTGGCAATGGTTGCTGTAGGGCTGTGCGCTGCCAAGCTGGGCGGCGTGGCTCGTTGGTTGCTGCCGCTGCTATTTGTTGGCGTTATGCTTGCGGGCGGTGGCTTGGCGATGGCTGGTGTGCATCTGCCGGGCGTTGAGTTGGGGATTGTTGCCTCGGTCATCGTTCTGGGTATGTTGCTGATTTTTGCACGCAGTGGCGCTACTCTGCCTGCCGCGCTGCTGGTCAGCGGCTTCGCGTTGTTCCACGGTTATGCGCACGGAGCAGAGATGCCCGCCGCAGCCGGTGCTGCGGCCTACGCCTTGGGTTTTGCGGTGGCTACTGCCGCGCTGCATGGCATGGGTTTGGTCGGTGGCCAGTGGCTGCAGGCGCGTCACTGGCAGCGTGCGGTCCAGATTCTGGGTGCGCTGATCAGCATGGCGGGTGTGAGCATGGCGCTAAGCATGTAAGCTCGGCTGGCTTCACTCAAAGCTGTGCTCCGGAGATCGGAGCACAGCTTTTTTGTTTTAAGATGCAGGCCGAATAAGTAACAAGTGCTGCCTGCTGTGGTCTTAATACAAGAATGATAACGGGACTGTAACCTGTTTCTTTAAAGTCATTTTATTCAATCGGTTATATTCTCCTATTAATGTAAAAACTGGGGTGATAAATGAAGAAATTACTCGCGACCGTAGGCGTAGTTACCCTGCTTGCAGGCTGCTCTGATAATGAAGTGGGCGATGTGTCTTTAGGTGTTTTCACTCTGAAGGACATCAAGCTTAACACCTTGGTTGATCCGGTTGTGACGGGCGTCACCTGTCATATCGCCTCAGTTGAAGCCAATCTTAGTTTTTCTGATCCCAGTGATAGCGCTATTTCTTGCCGCCAAACGGGTGAGATAACGCCCGACATGATCGCGCAGATTGATAAGAGCGATTCCGGCGAAATAGTCTTCAGAAAATCCAAAAGTGTGTTTTTCAAAACGATGAAAGTGCGGCGCATCTTTGACTCTGAGAATCAGACCTTGATGTACCTTTCGTACTCCACTAAAGAGACTTCAGGCAGCTTCAAGCATAGCCTCTCAACGGTGCCACTGTGGGGCACAATGGCATATCAGCAACTGGCTGGCCGCGTAGCTGAGTAGGGTCAGGTCATTGCGTTTGGTCAGGTCGGATCGGCTGCAGTTGCTGCCGATCCGACCTGTCTCAATGACGCGGTTTAAGGCGTCTCTACCAAACAATCCACGCGCCAATTCAGTTGGCCTTCAAACCTCTCCATACGCAGACCATGAATATCGTTGGCAAAGCCGGGAAACTGCTCCTCCAGCTCAATCGCGGCGGCTAGATAATCGACAATGCTGTTGTTGTCATGCGGAAAGCGCTCGCCGGGCATGATCACTGGAATGCCAGGTGGGTAGGGCACCAGCATTACCGCGCTCAGGCGTCCGGCCAGTGCGCTCACAGGTACGGACTCGACTTCTCCACGCACCATTTGTTGATACGCGTCGGCGGGGCGCAGGCTGATTTGCGGCAGAGTGGTGTACATTTGCCGCATCAGCTTAATCAGGCTGTGCTTCTTGTAGCATTGATGCAGTCTCTCCCCCAGGGTACGCAAGCCGAGGCCTTGATAGCGGGGGTGCTGCGCCAAGCTGGGCAAGGTGAGCTCCAGTGGCGCGTCCTGATCATACAAGCGCTTAAACTCACGTAGCTCGGACAGCAGCGTGCTCCATTTGCCCTTGGTGATGCCCAGCGAAAATAGAATAAGAAAGGAATAGAGGCCGGTCTTTTCGACCACTAAGCCGCGTTCGGCCAGAAAGCGAGTAACCAGTGCTGCGGGAATGCCACTTTTGGCCAGCCGTCCCTTTTCTTCTACACCAGGTGTGAGCAGGCTGACTTTGATTGGATCGAGCATGGCAAAGTCACTGCTCATATGCCCGAAGCCATGCCATTCGGCCTGATCATCCAGTGTCCAGTCACTGGCCTTTAGTTCTGGTAGTGCCAAGGCCGCTTCTGGCTCCCAGACATCAAACCACCATTCTTCCTCGGCCATTTGCTCGGCAGTCTGTTGCATGGCGCGGCGGAACGATAACGCTTCATCGAGCGTTTCCTGTACCAGCGACTTACCCGCCGGGCCAGCCATCATGCCGGTGGCGACGTCGATTGAGGCGATGATGCCGTAGTGTGGCGATGTTGAGGTATGCATCATATAGGCTTCGTTGAAGCGCTCGCGGTCCAGCTGCTGCTCGGTACTGTCTTTGGCGAGAATGATTGAAGCTTGCGACAGCGCTGCCAGAACCTTATGGGGTGACTGGGTGGCGAACACCAGCGGGTGCTTGGCACGTGGTGCTGCCACCTTTTCACTCATACCGTGACGCCCGTGGTAGAAGGGATGAAAGGCGGCGTAACCGTACCAGGCTTCATCAAAATGCAGCACATCGACGCTATCTTGTAACTGATCCTTGATCATCTCGGTGTTGTAGCAGAGACCGTCGTAGGTGGAGTTGGTCAGCACTGCCAGCTTAATCTGCCTCTTGCTGCCGTCGAGCAGCGGATGCTCATCGATTAACTGTTGTAGCGCTGCTGGTGCGAATGCTTCGCGACCGATTGGCCCGATGATGCCGTAATCATTGCGCGAACCGCTGAGGTAAATAGGGATAGCGCCGGTCATGATGATGGCGTGAAGAATAGATTTGTGGCAATTGCGATCCACCAGTACCAGATCGTCTCGGGTAACGTAGGCGTGCCAGATGATTTTGTTTGAAGTAGAGGTACCGTTAACTACGTAGAAACTGTGGTCAGCGCCAAAGGTTCTTGCTGTATTGGCTTCGGCTTCGGCCACCGGGCCGGTGTGATCGAGCAACGAGCCTAGCCCCGGCACAGAGACCGATAAGTCCGAGCGCAGCGTGTTTTCACCAAAAAAATCATGGAAAGCACGGCCAACCGGGCTCTTGCGAAACGCGACTCCGCCACCGTGGCCGGGCGAATGCCAGGAGTAGCTGGAGCTGGCGGTGTAATCGAGTAACGCCTTGAAAAAGGGGGGTAGTAGTTGGTTCAGGTAGCTGCGCGCGGTGCGGGCAATCTGGCCGGCGATAAACGGCAACGTATCTTCAAACAAATAGATGATGCCGCGTATCTGGTGCAATTCACGTAGTTGTGCCAGCAGTTCGGGCGCTATCGACTGGCGCGTGCTGAGCGCCATGATAGGCAACTCCGGCGAGCGGCTATGCGCAGCGCTAAACAGGGCTTCGACCTCGTGCAGCGATACCTCGGCATCGGGTGTGAAGAGTATGCAAGACAGCCCACGATGCGCTTCGGCAATCAGCCTCCCTTCATCGAGTGACTCGGCGCCCAGCACCTCAAACCCTTCGCCGTCGAGCGCCTTGAATAATGCATCGAGCTGGGTACCCGCCACGTTATGCAGGCCGATGGCGGGATTGATCACCAAAATGGGAAAATTCAGATGTTTGAACATGGCTTCCCTGTGTACCTGTGAGTGAGCCCACAGCCTAAGCCAGATTGCCTTATCTTGCCTACGTCGCTGGGTGTTTGGCCGTGTCTTTGTAGTACCATCGAACATCCAATCAAGGTGATTCGGTCAAGGTAGTCAGGCCAATACAGCCATACCAAAGTAACAGCTGAGGAGACGTGCTTTTGAACTGGGATCTACAAAACCCACACACGGTGGATATTCTGGTCGGTGCCGAGCATATCGACGAGCTGGGACATGCCAACAATACGGTTTATGTCAGCTGGCTGGAGCGCTGCGCTTGGGAGCACTCCCAATCGCTGGGTCTGGGGTTTGAGCAGTATCGGGAGCTGAATCGTGCCATGGCGGTGTTACGCCATGAGATCGACTACCTTGCGGCTGGCTACGAAGGCGATGAGCTGGTGATGGCAACCTGGATCGTTCACTGGGACAAAAAACTACGCATGACGCGCCATTTCCAGCTATGCCGCAAGGCTGATGGCGTGACGCTGTTGCGTGCACGTACTACCTTTGTGTGTATCGAGTTGACGACTGGGCGTCCGAAGCGGATGCCGCAAATATTCATCGATCAGTATGGCAAAGGGCTGACCGAAGACAGCCCTAAATAGCGTTTAGCGGTACTCGCACAAATACGCAGTATCGCGCTCAACTTTGAGGTTGAAACGGCTGTTGGCGGCAACCGTAAACTGCTCGCCGGCAGCGTAGGTAGTCCAGGTGTCGCTGTCTGGCAGCTTAACGACCAAAGCGCCGTTGATGACGTGCATGATTTCCAGTTGGCTGGTACCAAACTCGTATTCACCTGGAGCCATAACGCCAACGGTGGCGCTGCCTTCGGGCTGCTGAAAAGCGATAGAAGCGACCTTACCGTCAAAATACTGATTTACCTGAAACACGGCGCATACTCCTGGAAGGAAAAGGGCCGCCATTATGCCGAGCGGGCAATGGTTCTCGCAATTACCAGCGGCACTAATTTATCTTGAATCGAATACAGCTCGCGTTGGCGGCTTTTAGGGTAGGAGTAACAACATGGCGAATATCGGTTTTATTGGTTTGGGTGTGATGGGCTATCCCATGGCCGGGCACCTGCAGCGTGCCGGACACAACGTCACCGTTTATAACCGCACCGCTAGCAGGGCGCGCCAGTGGGTAGCCGAGCACGCCGGCAGCGCCGCAGATACGCCTGCGCTGGCGGCGGTCGATCAGGACTATGTATTACTCTGCGTGGGTAACGATGATGATCTGCGTGCAGTGATCGCCGGGGAAGATGGCGTGCTTCAAGGCGCGCGCAGTGGCCTGGTTTTGGTGGATCACACGACGGCATCGGCGGATGTGGCGCGTGAACTGGCTGCGCTAGCGGCAGAGCAAGGCGTGGGCTTCCTGGATGCGCCTGTATCGGGTGGTCAATCCGGTGCGGAAAAGGGCCAATTAACCATCATGGTTGGCGGTGATGAGTCGGTATTCGATTTGGTGCGGCCGATTATCAAGAATTACGCCCGTATGGTGCAGTTGATGGGGCCGGTCGGCAGCGGACAGTTGACCAAAATGGTTAACCAGATATGCATTGCCGGGTTAGTGCAGGGCTTGTCGGAAGCGCTAAACTTCGCGCAGAAAGCGGGTCTGGACGCTGAGGCGGTGGTCTCGGTTATCAGCAAAGGCGCAGCGCAATCCTGGCAGATGGAGAATCGCCACAAAACCATGTTGGCAGGTGATTTTGAGCACGGTTTTGCGGTGGACTGGATGCGCAAGGATCTGGCGATAGTCTTGGCTGAGGCGCAGCGCAACGGCGCACAGCTGCCGGTTACCGCGTTGGTGGACCAATTTTATGCGGATGTGCAGGCCATGGGCGGCAAGCGCTGGGACACGTCCAGTTTGATTGCGCGACTCAAGCGCTGATAATTTTCAACAGCCTGCTAGAATGCGCGCCGGCACACCGTAGGTGTGCATTTCAGGGGATTAACCATGCAGTGCCGAGAGGCTTGTGGCGCGTGTTGTATCGCGCCATCCATCAGTTCGCCGCTACCGGGCATGCCCAATGGCAAGCCAGCGGGTGAGCGCTGCCTGCATTTACAGTCAGATATGCGCTGCGCAATCTTCTATTCGCCGGAGCGCCCTGCAGTCTGTGCTGGCTTCAAAGCGGAAGCTAGTGTTTGCGGCGATAACGCGGAAGAGGCGCTGCGGATTATTGGTTGGCTGGAAGGCGAAACCGCCTGAGCCGCTTTTAGCTACTTTGCCCCGCGGCAATTGCGAGCCTGCGTCGTCGCCCGGCAAACACGTTGATCGCCAGTCCGGCCATTACCAGCAGCGTGCCGAGCATCTGCAGTTGGCTGAGTTGCTCGTCGAGTAGCCAGGCTGCCGAACTCAAACCAATGATCGGTACCAGCATCGAGAACGGCGCTACCTGGGCCGCTGGGTAACGCGACAGCAAGCGACTCCATAAACTGTAGCCCAACAAAGTGGCGCCAAAGGCCAGATAAAACAGCGCCAGGATCGCATTCAGGCTGATGTTTTCCAGCGCAGTGCCAATTTGTTGCGGCCCTTCCAGCAGCAGTGACATGGCGAAGAAGGGCAGGGGTGGCACCAGACTACCCCAGACCACCAGGCTGACAAGGTCTACTTTACCTACACGCTTGGTGATGATGTTGCCCATGGCCCACATTGCGGCTGCGCAAATGGTCAGTGCAAAGCCTGCCAGCGTCATGCCAACGCCGCTGTTCAGGCCGATCAAGAGCAAACCCCCTGCGGCGACGCAGAGTCCGACCAGATTATGTATGCGTACCTGTTCGCCCAATACCATGGCAGCGAACAGCAGGGTGAAGAATGCCTGTGACTGCAGAACCAGAGACGCCAGGCCGGCCGGCATGCCGACAGACATGGCAGAAAACAGAAAAGCGAATTGGCCGAAAGAAATGGTCAAGCCATAGGCCAGTAACCAGCGCAGGGGAATCTTTGGACGGCGAATAAAAAATACCGCAGGAATAGCGGCCAAAGTGAACCGCATGGCACCCAGCAGCATCGGCGGTAGATCATTCAAGCCAACTTTGATAACCACAAAGTTAAGTCCCCACACCAGAATAACCAGCATGGCGAATCCGAGATCTCTGGGGGACATGGTGTAACGGGCTCCGGCGTATAAAAGTAGGCAGCCCATACAAACATGTTTTCACGCGGCTGAAGCGGTACAGCCAAGTTAGGATTGACCTGTACAGTGTTGCAATTGCAGCTAATAAAAAACCCGCCTAGGCGGGTTTTTTATTAGCTTGCGGCGACTTACTTGGAAGGGTAATCGCGTTGAGCTGGACCGGTGTACAACTGGCGAGGACGACCAATCTTGTACGGGCCACTGATCATTTCGTTCCAGTGCGCTACCCAGCCTGGTGTGCGGCCGGTGGCGAAAATGACGGTGAACATCTCAGTTGGAATGCCGATTGCCTTAAGGATGATGCCGGAGTAGAAGTCGACGTTCGGGTACAGGTTACGTTCCTTGAAGTAAGGATCGTTCCGGGCGATTTCTTCCAGTTTCATCGCCAGCTCCAGCTGCGGGTCATTGATACCCAGCTCAGCCAGTACTTCGTCGCAGGTCTCTTTCATTACTTTGGCGCGCGGGTCGAAGTTCTTGTAGACGCGGTGACCAAAGCCCATCAGCTTGAACGGGTCATCTTTATCTTTAGCTTTGGCAACGAATTTGTCGATGTTGGAAACATCACCAATTTCATCCAGCATACGCAATACTGCTTCGTTTGCGCCGCCGTGAGCCGGGCCCCATAGAGCAGCGATGCCAGCTGCGATACAGGCGAAAGGATTGGCGCCGGAGGAGCCTGCCAGGCGGACAGTAGAGGTTGACGCGTTCTGCTCGTGATCAGCATGCAGCACGAAAATACGGTCCATAGCCTTGGAGAGAACCGGACTGATTGGCTTCTCGTCACATGGTGTATTGAACATCATGTGCAGGAAGTTTTCTGAATAGCTCAGTTCGTTGCGTGGGTACATCATGGGCTGCCCCATGGAATATTTGTACACCATGGCTGCCAATGTCGGCATTTTAGCGATCAGGCGGATTGCAGAAATTTCACGATGGTTGGGATTATTGATGTCCAACGAGTCGTGGTAGAAGGCAGACAATGCGCCAACTACGCCACACATGATGGCCATTGGGTGTGCGTCACGGCGGAAGCCGTTGAAGAAAGTTTTCAGTTGCTCGTGCACCATGGTGTGGTTCTTGATGGTGCTATCGAACTTGATTTTTTCTTCGTCGGTGGGAAGTTCACCTTTCAACAGAAGAAAGCAGGTTTCCAGGAAGTCCGCTTTTTCCGCAAGCTGATCAATGGGATAGCCGCGATGCAGCAATATACCCTTGTCGCCATCAATGTAGGTGATCTTGGATTCACAAGATGAGGTGGCCATGAAGCCAGGGTCAAAAGTGAACACGCCTTCTGCAGTGAGGCCACGAACGTCCACGACGTCGGGACCCATGGTCCCGGAATAGACTGGTAGGTCAATGGGGGCAGCGCCCTCGATGATCAATTGCGCTTTTTTGTCAGCCATTGATGGCCTCCTGTTTTGCTGTATCGAAAAGGTGACCCCCCACGCAGGGCCCGCATCACTATAAGGTGATAAATTGGTTTGTCAATTGTACTTATAGTGAAAGGGAATAGGGGTAATTAAAAGCTTTAATTACATAGGTAAATGTGCTTTGCCACGTGCCGGCATGCGTGATGTAGAGCGCTTTGCAACACGTTGTTGCATTGTAATTAATGACCTAAGTCTCTATACTCCTTGACCGGCAAAGTGACTCAGAGGGCCTCTCGCAGGGGCTGCAACACAGGGTTACGCACCTTCCTATAATCCAAGCCCTGCCCACAGGGCCATGAGTGTGAATATAGCCGTGAATAGCAAAAGACCCGTCAACCTAGACCTCAGGACAATCAAACTTCCTGTCACAGCCTATACGTCAATTCTCCACCGCATTTCTGGCGTGATTCTGTTCGTTTCCATCGCGATTCTGCTATGGATGCTGGACACCTCGTTGAGTTCGGAAAGCGGTTTCGAGCAAGTTCAAAGCTGCCTTCAGCACCCCCTGGCCAAATTGGTCGTCTGGGGTATCCTCGCTGCACTGCTTTATCACCTGGTCGCCGGCGTGCGCCACCTGGTAATGGATGCTGGCGTGGGTGAAGGGCTCGAAAGTGGTAAGCGTGGCTCACAGATAGTACTTGTTGTTTCTGCCATTTTGATTGTTCTTCTGGGGGTGTGGATATGGTAACTAACGTCACCAACCTTTCTCGCAGCGGCCTTTATGATTGGATGGCGCAGCGTGTGTCCGCCGTCCTATTGGCTGCTTACGTGTTGTTTCTGCTCGGCTATCTGATCGCTCACCCTGGCCTGACCTACGCCGAATGGCAGGGTTTGTTCAGTCAGAGCTGGATGCGCATCTTCAGTCTGCTCACGCTGGTTGCTTTGAGCGTACATGCCTGGGTTGGCATGTGGACCATTTCAACTGACTACCTGACTCCCATGGCTCTAGGCAAATCTGCCACTGTCGTCCGCTTCCTGTTCCAGGCGGTCTGCGGTCTTGCCATGTTTGTGTTTTTCGCTTGGGGCGTGCAGATTCTGTGGGGAATTCGATAAATGTCTAATATGCGTACTTTGACCTTTGACGCGATCATCATCGGTGGTGGTGGTGCTGGTATGCGCGCTGCGCTGCAACTGGCTCAAGGCGGCCACAAGACAGCCGTCGTAACCAAGGTGTTTCCGACTCGCTCGCACACTGTATCTGCTCAGGGTGGCATCACTTGCGCGATTGCCTCGGCTGATCCAAACGATGATTGGCGCTGGCACATGTACGATACCGTTAAGGGCTCCGACTATATCGGCGACCAGGACGCTATCGAGTACATGTGTTCTGTAGGTCCAGAAGCGGTATTCGAACTTGAACATATGGGTCTGCCGTTCTCCCGTACCGAGCAGGGCCGTATTTATCAGCGTCCATTCGGTGGCCAGTCTAAAGGTCCGGATAACCCTACTCAGGCGGCACGCACCTGCGCAGCTGCTGACCGTACTGGTCACGCGCTACTGCATACGCTGTATCAGAACAACGTTAAGCACAACACTACCTTCCTTAATGAGTGGTACGCGGTTGATCTGGTCAAGAACCAGGACGGCGCGATTGTTGGTGTGATTGCGATCTGCATTGAAACCGGCGAGACCGTTTACATCCGTGCCAAGGCCACTGTGCTGGCGACTGGCGGCGCGGGTCGTATTTACGCTTCTACTACCAATGCCCTGATCAACACCGGTGACGGTATCGGTATGGCGCTGCGCGCTGGTGTGCCGGTCCAGGATATCGAGATGTGGCAGTTCCACCCGACCGGTATTGCCGGCGCGGGTACCCTGGTGACCGAAGGTTGCCGTGGTGAAGGTGGCTATCTGATCAACAAGCACGGCGAGCGCTTCATGGAGCGTTACGCGCCCAACTCGAAAGACCTTGCCGGTCGTGACGTTGTGGCCCGTTCCATGGTTAAGGAAATTCTTGCCGGTAACGGTTGTGGTCCCGATGGCGACCACGTGATGCTGAAGCTGGATCACTTGGGTGAAGAAGTGCTGCACAGCCGCCTGCCAGGTATCTGTGAACTATCCAAGACCTTTGCTCACGTTGATCCCGTGGTTGCGCCTATCCCGGTTGTACCGACTTGTCACTACATGATGGGTGGCGTTGCTACCAATATTCATGGTCAGGCAATCAGCCGTGATGCGGCTGGCAACGACAAGATCGTTGAAGGTTTGTTTGCGGTTGGCGAAGTGGCCTGCGTCTCTGTGCACGGTGCTAACCGTCTGGGCGGTAACTCCCTGCTTGACCTGGTCGTATTCGGTCGTGCTGCTGGTATTCACCTGGAAAGCTCTTTGAAAGATGGCATCGAACTCCGCGATGCCTCGGCATCCGATATTGAAGCTTCGCTCTCACGCCTGTCTGGCTTGAACGAGCGAACTAAAGGCGAAGACGTTGCACCGCTGCGTAAAGAACTGCAAAACTGCATGCAGAACTACTTCGGTGTTTTCCGTACCGGTGAGTTCATGCAGAAGGGCATCACGCAGCTGGCTGATCTGCGCGAGCGTATTGCTAACGCCAAGATCGACGACAAGAGCCAGGCGTTCAACACTGCGCGTATTGAAGCTCTGGAGCTGCAAAACCTGCTGGAAGTGGCTGAAGCCACTGCGATTGCTGCAGAAGCCCGTACCGAAAGCCGCGGCGCACATGCACGTGAAGACTACGAAGATCGCGATGACGTGAACTGGTTGTGCCACAGCCTGTACATGCCTGAAACCAAGCAGCTGGAAAAGCGGGCAGTTAACTTCTCGCCGAAGACAGTTCCGACCTTTGAACCTAAAGTGCGTACCTACTAAGGGTGACCGATATGTTGCAAGTAAGTGTTTATCGCTATAACCCCGAAACGGACAGCGCGCCGTTCATGCAGGACTTCCAGATCGATACCGGCGGCAAGGACATCATGGTTCTTGACGTGCTGGCTCTGGTTAAAGAAAAAGACGTAGGTATGGCCTACCGTCGCTCGTGCCGTGAAGGTGTGTGCGGTTCCGATGGTATGAATATCAACGGTAAAAACGGCTTGGCTTGTATTACACCGCTGTCCGATGTTGTCAAAAACAACAAGCTGGTTTTGCGTCCTTTGCCTGGTTTGCCAGTAATTCGTGACTTGGTTGTAGATATGAGCATCTTCTACAAGCAATACGAAAAAGTTCAGCCGTATTTGCAGAATGACACGCCGGCGCCGGCAATTGAGCGCCTGCAGTCTCCTGAGGAGCGGGAAAAGCTGGATGGTCTGTACGAGTGTATTCTCTGTGCATGCTGCTCCACTTCCTGCCCTTCATTCTGGTGGAATCCCGATAAATTTATCGGTCCTGCTGGTTTGTTGCAGGCTTACCGCTTTTTAGCGGATAGCCGTGACGAGAAGACTGATGAGCGTTTAGCGTCATTGGATGACCCGTTCAGCGTATTCCGCTGCCGTGGCATCATGAATTGCGTCAATGTTTGCCCTAAAGGTCTTAACCCGACCCGTGCCATTGGCCATATTCGTAACATGTTGCTGCAGAGCGGTACCTGATCGACTGTAATTGCATTAAGTTGGACTGAACTGACTCCTGCTATAGGGAGTCGGACAGTTTTAAAGACGAGCCGCTAGCTCAAAAAGCCGCGGCTCGTATGTACCTAAACCAACAGGGGCAATCGGGTAACACCCGAACTATCTGTCGGGGCCGGCAATTTTCCGTATGACGGAATATGTGGCAGCAAGGTAGGAGGCAGCGACACTGCCCCCGAGACCACCCAACATATTCTGCGCGGATGGCAGAGTTACCCTTTGCCAATTAATGGTCTTCGCGCCAGATGGTGTCCCCTACTTAAGGGTGACCAAGCATGCCAGACAGCGAAATGCAGCAGCTGTGGAGCACGTCTCACATATCCGGTGGGAATGCCTCCTATGTTGAAGAGCTTTATGAGCTCTACCTGCAAGATCCGAACAGTGTTGCCGAAGAATGGCGCAGCTATTTCCAAAAGCTGCCTCAGATCAATGGCCATGCTGGATCAGATGTTCCTCATTCCGCTATACGCGACCATTTTCTTCTGCTATCCAAAAGCAACCGCCGGCCCCAAGCGTCCGCTGGTCAGGTCAGCCGTGAACACGAGAAAAAACAGGTCGACGTTCTTCGCCTGATCCATTCCTACCGTATGCGCGGTCACCAAGCTGCCAAGCTAGATCCGCTTGGGCTGTGGAAGCGGGAAGAAATTGCGGACCTTACGCTGTCTGACTATGACCTTACTGAAGCTGATCTGGACACCGTGTTTCGTACCGGTGAACTGCAGTTCGGTACTGGCGAAGCGACCCTTCGCGACACGCTGGAAGGTCTTAAGTCGACTTACTGCTCGACCTTCGGCGCCGAGTACATGCACATTGTTGATTCCAGCCAGCGTCGCTGGTTTCAGCAACGCATGGAAAGCGTGCGCGGACGTCCACAATTGGGTGCAGATACCAAGCGACACCTGATGGAGCGTCTGACTGCTGCAGAGGGTCTGGAAAAGTATCTGGGTACCAAGTACCCCGGCACCAAGCGTTTTGGCGTGGAAGGGGGCGAGAGCCTGATCCCCATGCTGGACGAGATTATCCAGCGCTCGGGCTCCTACGGCACGCAGGAAGTGGTGTTGGGCATGGCCCACCGTGGCCGCTTGAACGTACTGGTCAACACCCTTGGCAAGAACCCGCGCGACTTGTTCGACGAGTTTGAAGGCAAGAAGAAAGTTGATATGGGCTCCGGTGACGTCAAGTACCACCAGGGTTTCTCATCCAACGTTATGACCTCTGGTGGCGAAGTACACATGGCGCTGGCGTTCAATCCTTCGCACCTGGAGATCGTTTCTCCGGTGGTGGAAGGTTCGGTACGCGCACGTCAAGACCGCCGTCTGGACGCTGCTGGTGACAAAGTGCTGCCGATCAGCATTCATGGCGACGCCGCTTTTGCTGGGCAGGGCGTGGTCATGGAAACCTTCCAGATGTCACAGACCCGTGCTTACAAAACGGGCGGCACCATTCACATCGTTATCAATAACCAGGTCGGCTTTACCACCAGCCGTCAGGACGATGCGCGCTCAACCGAGTACTGCACCGACGTTGCCAAGATGATTCAGGCGCCAATTTTCCACGTTAATGGCGATGATCCGGAAGCCGTGTTGTTTGTTACTCAGTTAGCCGTCGACTATCGCATGCAGTTCAAGCGCGATGTGGTGATCGATCTAGTTTGTTATCGCCGTCGTGGTCACAACGAAGCTGACGAGCCGTCTGGCACCCAGCCGCTGATGTACGACATCATCACCAAGCATGCGACGACGCGCGACATTTACGCCGAGCGCCTGATCGGTGAGGGCGTGTTGACCAAAGATGAAGTGCAGGGTTACTTCGAAGAGTATCGTGACGCGCTGGATAACGGTGATCACGTAGTTAAGAGCCTGGTTAAAGAACCGGATAGCAGTTCATTTGTCGACTGGGCGCCTTACCTGAATCACAAGTGGACCGCGCGTCATGACACCAGTTTTGACCTCAAGACCCTGCAGGAGTTGGCCAATAATCTGACCGATTTGCCTGATGGTCTGGTATTGCAGCGCCAAGTTAACAAGATCGTTGAGGACCGTCGTAAGATGGCCGCCGGCGCATTGGCATTGAACTGGGGCTTCGCCGAAACGATGGCTTATGCCACGTTGTTGCACGAAGGCCACCCGATTCGTATTACCGGTCAGGACGTGGGTCGCGGTACTTTCTCCCACCGTCACGCGGTATTGCACAGCCAGAACGACGGCCGCGCCTATGTGCCATTGCGCAAATTGAGCGATAACCAGCCACGCTTCGATATCTATGATTCGCTGCTATCTGAAGAGGCCGTACTGGCTTTCGAATATGGCTACGCGACTACGATGCCGAACGTGCTGGTTGTTTGGGAAGCCCAGTTTGGTGACTTCTTCAATGGCGCTCAGGTGGTTGTGGATCAGTTCATCACCAGCGGCGAGCACAAGTGGGGTCGCTTGTGCGGTCTGACTATGCTGTTGCCACACGGCTATGAAGGGCAGGGCCCTGAGCACTCCTCAGCCCGTTTGGAGCGCTTCCTGCAACTATCTGCGGAACACAATATTCAAGTCTGCGTTCCATCGACGCCAGCGCAGGTTTATCACATGCTGCGTCGTCAGGTGATTCGTCCGCTGCGTAAGCCGCTGATCGCGCTGACGCCTAAGTCGTTGCTGCGCCATAAACTGGCTACCTCCACTCTTGAAGAACTGGCCGATGGCTCGTTCCAGACGGTGATCCCAGAAGTCGACAGTCTTGATGTTAAAAAAGTTGACCGTGTTGTGATGTGTAGCGGCAAGGTTTATTACGACCTGCTCGAGAAGCGTCGTAAGGAAGAGCTGGATAATGTCGCCATCGTGCGGATTGAACAGCTCTATCCCTTCCCGGAGGACGATTTGGCCGAGGTTCTGGCGCCGTACAAGCATCTTAAGAAGATGGTCTGGTGCCAGGAAGAGCCAATGAACCAAGGCGCTTGGTATTGCAGTCAGCACCATATGCGTCGTGTGCTCACTGAACACAAGACCAAAAATTTGTATCTGGACTACGCTGGACGGGAGGCTTCTGCCGCGCCGGCCTGCGGCCATCCTTCAATGCACGCGGAACAGCAGGAAAAGCTCCTGCAAGACGCTTTTACTGCCTGAGCACCGGCGACAACAGAGAATTTATAAGGATCTACAATGGCTATTGAAATCAAGGCCCCTACTTTTCCGGAATCGGTTGCTGACGGCACAGTCGCTACCTGGCACAAACAACCGGGCGATGCAGTAAAGCGCGATGAATTGATCGTCGATATCGAAACCGACAAAGTGGTGATGGAAGTATTGGCCGAAGCCGACGGCGTGATGGGCGATATTGCCAAAGCCGAAGGTGAAACCGTACTGAGCGGTGAGTTGCTGGGTACTCTGAAAGATGGGGAAGCCGCTGCAGCACCTGCAGCCAAGTCGGCAGACGCCAAGGCCGAGGCCGCGCCTGCACCGACAGAGTCAGCTGAAGAGCCCATGCTGTCGCCTGCTGCGCGTAAACTGGCAGAAGAAAACGGCCTTGCGCCGACAGACATCGGCGGCACTGGTAAGGGTGGTCGCGTCACTAAGGAAGATGTGCTTAACGCCATCGAAGCCAAGAAGAACGCGCCAGCGGCGCCGGCTGCCAAGCCAGCTGCAGCGCCTGCAGCAGCCGTTACTACCGCTGAAGGGGATCGTGTTGAGAAGCGCGTGCCCATGACTCGTCTGCGTGCGCGCATCGCCGAACGCTTGGTTGATGCTCAGTCCAGCATGGCGATGTTGACGACCTTCAACGAAGTCAACATGAAGCCGATCATGGATCTGCGCAAGAAGTACAAGGACCTGTTTGAGAAGAAGCACGATGGTGTGCGTCTGGGCTTCATGTCCTTCTTCGTCAAGGCGGCAACCGAAGCGCTGAAGCGCTACCCTGCAGTTAACGCCTCGATCGATGGCAACGACGTTGTTTATCACGGTTATCAGGATATCGGCGTTGCCGTTTCCAGCGACCGTGGTCTGGTTGTGCCGATTCTGCGTAATACTGAACACATGGGCCTGGCTCAGATTGAAGGCACTATTGCCGAATACGGCCGCAAGGCGCGTGACGGCAAGTTGACTATGGAAGAGATGACGGGCGGTACGTTCACCATCTCTAACGGCGGCGTGTTTGGTTCTCTGCTGTCTTCACCTATCGTCAATCCGCCGCAGGCTGCGATTCTTGGCATGCACAAGATCCAGGAGCGGCCGATGGCCGAGAATGGCCAGGTGGTTGTTCTGCCGATGATGTATTTGGCCCTTTCCTACGATCACCGTCTGATCGATGGCAAAGAAGCGGTTAGCTTTCTGGTCGCCATCAAAGATTTGCTGGAAGACCCAGCACGTTTGATTCTGGACGTCTGATAAAGCTGCACGCTTTCAGCGGCAACTAGGCGCTGCTCTACGCAGAAATGCGCTGAGCAGCCTTCGGATTATTGCTGCCAACAGAGGATTTTTTTATGAGTCAGAAATACGATGTGGTAGTCATTGGTGCGGGTCCCGGCGGCTATGTCGCGGCTATTCGCGCAGCACAGCTGGGTTTGAAAACCGCTTGTATCGAAAAATATATCGGTAAGGACGGTAAGCAAGCACTCGGCGGTACCTGTTTGAACGTCGGTTGCATCCCATCCAAGGCGCTGCTCGACAGTACCTGGAAGTACCATGAAGCCAAAGAAGGCTTTAAAGTCCACGGTATTGATGTCAAAGGCATCAGTATTGACGTCCCGGCGATGGTTGATCGCAAAGACAAGATCGTTAAGCAGTTCACCGGTGGTGTTTCCACGCTGTTCAAGGCGAACGGCGTGACCAGCATTGAAGGCCACGGCAAGCTGCTTACCGGTAAGAAAGTGGAAGTCACTGCACCCGATGGCACCACTACTGTTATCGATGCGGAGAATGTGATTTTGGCCTCCGGCTCAGTGCCTATCAGCATTCCGCCTGCGCCGCTGACCGACGAGATCATCGTTGATTCCACCGGTGCGCTCGACTTTACCTCAGTACCCAAGAAGCTGGGCGTCATTGGCGCTGGCGTTATCGGCCTGGAGCTGGGCTCGGTATGGCGTCGTTTGGGCGCGGAAGTGGTGGTATTTGAAGCGCTGGATACGTTCCTCGGTTTGGCCGACGAACAAGTTGCCAAAGAAGCTCTCAAGACCTTTACCAAGCAGGGTATGCAAATTCGACTGGGTGCCCGTGTTACGGGTACCGAGATCAAGCGTAAGCAGGTTGTCGTGTCCTTCTCTGATTCTGAAGGCGAGCAGCAACTGACGTTTGACAAGTTGATCGTGGCCGTTGGCCGCCGTCCGTATACCGAGAACCTGCTGGCTTCCGATTGCGGCGTTGATCTGGACGAGCGTGGCATGGTGTTTGTGGATGACTACTGTTCAACCAGCGTTCCCGGTGTCTACGCCGTGGGCGATATGGTCCGTGGTCCGATGCTGGCCCACAAGTCTTCGGAAGAGGGCGTAATGGTTGCCGAGCGCATTGCAGGCCACAAGGCGGCAATGAACTACGATCTCGTTCCCTCGGTCATTTATACACACCCGGAAATAGCATGGGTTGGTAAGAACGAGAAGCAGCTCAAGGCTGAAGGCATCGAGTATAACGTCGGCGTTTTCCCTTTTGCGGCCAACGGTCGTGCGGTAGCAGCCAATGACACCGGCGGTATGGTGAAAATGATTGCTGATGCTAAAACCGACCGCGTACTCGGTGTGCACGTGATTGGGCCAAGCGCTGCAGAATTGGTACAGCAAGGTGCGATTGCCATGGAGTTTGGCACCAGTGCCGAAGATTTGGGCATGATGGTGTTCTCGCATCCTACGCTGTCGGAAGCGCTGCACGAGGCCGCTTTGGCAGTCAATGGTCACGCGATCCATGTGGCTAACCGCAAGAAGCGTTAATATAGCGACCAGTTGACCCAACGGTTAATAGTTGACCGTTGGGTCTTTCGCGCAAAGAACAACTTTGACCGAGAGATCGGTCAGGCCACAACGAGGTGGTCAGCCCGTCTGACTGGAAACTGGTTTTCCCGGAGCGAGTACTGCACCAGTGGTTACAAAATGTAACCCTACAATGGCACGCAGTGTTTACCATGTTCTGGCTGACAGGCTTCCGGCAGGGCGGCATTGGTGGCGGCAACTCGCAGAGTGGCGGCTAGAGAGTAATTCCTACACGATCAAAACGGTAGATAAGCATGAATCTTCACGAATATCAGGGGAAGCAGCTGTTCGCTGAATACGGTCTTCCAGTATCCAAGGGCTTTGCGGTTGACACTCCGGAAGACGCGGCAGAAGCCTGTGACAAGATCGGCGGCGACATGTGGGTCGTCAAGGCTCAGGTTCACGCAGGTGGCCGTGGTAAGGCTGGCGGCGTTAAGCTGATCAAGAGTAAAGAAGAAGCCAAGGCTTTCGCAGAGAAATGGCTTGGCCAGCGTCTGGTGACCTATCAGACAGACGCTACCGGTCAGCCCGTAACCAAGATTTTGGTTGAGTCCTGCACCGATATCGCTCAGGAATTGTACCTGGGTGCTGTCGTTGATCGCTCCAGCCGCCGCATCGTTTTCATGGCCTCTACTGAAGGTGGCGTGGAAATCGAGAAGGTTGCTGAAGAGACTCCCGAGAAGATCATCAAAGCCGTTGTTGATCCACTGGTTGGCGCACAGCCATACCAGGGCCGTGACCTGGCGTTCCAGCTGGGCCTGAAAGGCGACCAAATCAAGCAGTTCACCAACATCTTCGTTGGTTTGGGCAAGTTGTTTGCCGACTATGATTTGGCTCTGCTGGAAATCAACCCGCTAGTGATCAAGGAAGACGGTAACCTGCATTGCCTGGACGCCAAGCTTGGCATCGATGGCAACGCCATGTACCGCCAGCCTAAGCTACGTGGCATGCACGATCCGTCACAAGACGATCCGCGTGAAGCCCACGCTGCCAAGTTCGAGCTCAACTATGTTGCGCTGGAAGGTAACATCGGCTGCATGGTCAACGGTGCTGGCCTGGCCATGGGTACCATGGACATCGTCAACCACCACGGCGGCAAGCCTGCCAACTTCCTGGATGTGGGCGGCGGCGCTACTAAAGAGCGCGTTACCGAAGCATTCAAGATCATCCTGTCCGACACCAATGTTAAGGCCGTTCTGGTTAACATTTTTGGTGGTATCGTTCGTTGCGACATGATTGCCGAAGGCATCATTGGCGCAGTGAAAGAAGTGGGTGTGAAAGTACCTGTAGTTGTACGTCTGGAAGGCAACAATGCCGAACTGGGCGCCAAGGTATTGAAGGAAAGTGGTCTGAACATCATCGCAGCAACCAGTCTGACCGACGCTGCCCAGCAAGTCGTCAAGGCCGCGGAGGGTAAATAATGAGCATCCTGATCAATAAAGACACCAAAGTTATCTGCCAGGGCTTTACCGGCGCACAGGGTACTTTTCACTCTGAGCAAGCCATCGAGTACGGCACCAAGATGGTCGGCGGCGTAACTCCAGGCAAGGGTGGCACTACGCACCTGGGCCTGCCTGTATTCAACACCGTTCGTGAAGCGGTCGAGAAAACCGGCGCTACTGCCAGCGTGATCTACGTTCCTGCTCCGTTCTGCAAGGACTCGATCCTGGAAGCAGCCAACGGCGGCATCGAGCTGATCGTCTGCATCACCGAAGGCATCCCTACGCTGGACATGCTCGACTGCAAAGTCGTCTGTGACCAGCTGGGCGTTCGTTTGATCGGGCCTAACTGCCCAGGCGTTATCACCCCAGGCGAGTGCAAGATCGGCATCATGCCCGGTCACATTCACTTGCCAGGCAAGGTTGGTATCGTTTCTCGCTCCGGCACTCTGACCTACGAAGCGGTCAAGCAGACTACTGATGCTGGTTTCGGTCAGTCTTCTTGCGTCGGTATCGGTGGCGACCCGATTCCTGGTTCCAACTTTATCGACATTCTGGAAATGTTCGAGAAAGACCCAGCCACTGAAGCGATCGTCATGATCGGTGAGATTGGTGGTAGCGCGGAAGAAGAAGCCGCTGCGTACATCAAGGCCAACGTCACCAAGCCGGTTGTGTCTTACATCGCTGGTGTAACTGCTCCGGCAGGCAAGCGTATGGGTCACGCTGGTGCGATCATCTCCGGTGGTAAGGGTACTGCGGATGAGAAGTTTGCCGCGCTGGAAGATGCCGGTGTTAAAACCGTGCGTTCTTTGGCTGATATCGGCAAGGCTCTGTCTGAGCTGACCGGTTGGGCAATGAAGTAAACATCTGATTTAATCAGTTGTTACGCAAAACCCCGCTAAGGCGGGGTTTTGTTTTTTCGCCAAGCGAATTTCAAGTTGCAGTGCGGTTTGTGCCGAACTGCCAGAGTAACGAGCAGATACTGCAGCCGTGGCAGCGGATCGACAGGCAAGGACGACGTTATGCAGAGTTTTGATCGCATCAACAGTTTGCATCTGATGGTTGGCAGCTTTCAGGCTGTACTTGCCTATGGCTTGTATGAAGCAGCGGATCACGGGGTGTGGCCGGCAACTCACGCAGCGGCCTTTATCCCTCTGTTCATGTTGATGTTGTTCTTTCCTTTTGCGTTCTACTGCGCGAACAACGCCCTGACTGTACGGCGATGGTTGATCAGTTTTGCTATTGCGCTGTTGGCGGCCGGTGTCGGGTTGTATCAGGGCCTGACAGTCAGTGGTTGGGCGTCCGGTGGCACAGTTATGGAGCCCAATTGGTCGCCTGTTAGCCTAGGTGATTACTTGATCCCAGCATTGATTCTGGGTCTGGCTTTGTTTCTGCTGGTGCCCGCGCTTGCGCTTTACCAAGGATCGTGGCGCGTGGATTATCGGCGCTGGATGCTATCACTGCATCAGAATGCGCAGCTGTTGTTGCAAGCCAGTTTGGTGCTCGGGCTCTTCTGGGCTTTGTTGCTGACGGCGGCGGCGTTGTTTGGGTTGATCGGTTTGCACTTCATGCAGAATCTGATTGAACGCAGTTGGTTTTCCATACCACTCAGTGTGTTGGTTTTCTCCCATGGCGTATCCTTGGCAGTGCGCAACCATAATGTTGTGGACTACCTGTCTGAGCGCGCAGGGCAGCTATGCAGTTGGCTTTATCCAATGGCCGCCATACTGGGATTAGGCTTTGTGCTCAGTTGGTTGGTACAGGGGCTTGATACCCTGTTGGCGACAGGGCATGCCGCCAACTTGTTGCTGTGGTTTGCCACGCTCAGCCTGTTGCTGCTCAATATGGCGAATCAAGGTGGAGTGCAGTCCAGTCAGAGCGCCGGCTGGCTCCGTTGGCTTGCGCTGCTGGGTACGCTCGCACTGCTGCCGATGACGCTGGTGGCCGCCTATGCTCTGGGCTTGCGTATTGACCAGTACGGTCTGACTCCGACGCGTATCTGGGCGGCCTTTGTCAATCTGGTGCTGATGTTGATGGTGTTGGGTTACTTGCTGCATTCGGTGCAGCAGGTGCGTGATGCATCGCGTTCGTGGATTGCATCGACTAATGCATTCACCGCGGTAGTAGTGGTGCTTGGCATCTTGCTCATGCTGGCTGGACCACTGGATCCACGGCGTATTAGTGTCGCCAGCCAGATCGCTCGGCTGCAGCATGATTCCACGGTGGATGCCGTCGCATTGATTGGCTTTCTGGCCCGCGATGGCGGCCGCTTTGGCACGGAAGCCTTGTGGCAGTTAGCCAAGCAAGAGGGAGTTGCGGGGAGCCTTGAAGCTGAGCGCGCCGGGATGGCCCAGCGGGCGCTGGAGAGGCCTGATAATCAAGTTGGCGATGCCGACGCAGTGATCGCCAACTTGCCGATATTTCCTGCCGGGGTTAGCCTGCCGCGCGGGTTGCAGGAGCAACTGGCGACATACCCTGAGCTCTCCGACTGTTCAGTTGATCTTGCGGCGACGAACGCCTGTCTGATCTGGCAACTGAAGCTGCGTCCGGAAGGCCCTGACGAGTACGTGCTCCTGAGCCGCCGACTGCCAGTTGCGCATCCCTTTGGCGTTTTATGGCAGCAAACAGGCGATGGAGATTGGGACTCCCTCGGGCGTATCGATCTGAACACCATAGGGTGCCCACCTAGGAGCGGTGCTCAAATCTTATTTGAGGCGCTGATCAAAGGACAGGTTGAGATGCAGGTGAAGCAACAGCGCGATCTGATGGTGAATGGGGTACGAATTCCTACCACGACCTGGCAGCAGGATAATTGTAATTAGGCCGGGTTTTACTTAATGCGTTCGAGGCGCAGGGATGGTTGGCTCGTGCTGCGAACAGATAATTGATCACTTATGACTAAGACACTTAAATCGTTCGATGTGCTGGCGTTAGGTTTTATGACCTTCGCTTTGTTTTTGGGTGCGGGTAACGTTATTTTTCCACCGAGTGCCGGATTGGCCGCTGGCCAGCAGATGCTGCCAACAGCCATCGGCTTCATGCTTACTGCTGTGGGGCTGCCATTGTTGACGCTGATTGCGTTGGCTAGGGTAGGCGGCGGCATGGCGGAATTAACCGCACCGCTGGGTTATTGGCCCGGGTTGCTGCTCAGCGTGGCGGTCTATCTGGCCATCGGGCCACTATTTGCGACGCCGCGCACCGCGGTGGTTTCCTATGAGCTTGGCGTGGCGCCCTTCGTGCAAGACAGTTGGCAGACGCTGCTGCTTTATAGTTTGCTGTATTTTGCTGCGGTGATTTTCCTTGCGTTGAAACCGGGACAGTTGGTTGATCGCGTAGGCAAGTACATTACCCCCATCCTGTTAGTAGGTCTGGTGCTGCTGGGCGCGGCAGCTATTTTCTTCCCGGCGGGTGAAATGGCCAGCGCGGCGAGTGAATATCGCGATGGCGCTTTGATCAAGGGCTTTGTGCAGGGTTATCTGACAATGGATACCTTAGGCGCCTTGGTGTTTGGCATCGTTATCACTACGGCTATCCGTGACCGGGGGGTCGACACCGAGCGTCTGATTACTCGTTACACGGTGATGGCGGCACTGATCGCTGCGCTGGGCTTGTCTCTGGTTTACCTGGCGCTGTTCTATCTGGGGTCGACCAGTGCTGAGTTGGTGGGTGCAGATGCCAACGGCGGTGAAATTTTGGCCGCTTATGTGCAATTTCGCTTTGGTACGGCGGGCAGTTTGCTGCTTGCCGTGGTGATTGTCCTGGCCTGTATGACAACGGCGGTAGGGTTGCTGACTGCCTGTGGTGAGTTCTTTAGTAAGCTACTGCCGGTGAGTTATGCGCAGGTAGTATGGATGTTCGGCATTTTTAGCATGCTGGTGGCCAACCAAGGGCTAGAGTCCTTGATTCGGGTGTCTATCCCGGTACTGGTGGGTCTGTATCCGTTGGCAATTGTGCTGGTCTGTTTGAGCCTGTTGGGTAAGAGCTGGGCGAGACCGCAAAATATTCTGCGCCCGGTGATGCTGGTTACTCTGGTGTTCGGCGTGATCGATGGGTTAAAGGCGGCAGGTTTGCTGGCGACTGAACTTACCTGGCTTGATGCACTGCCGTTGGCTGGTCAGAGTCTCGGTTGGCTGGTGCCGGTTCTCTTTACGCTAGTGCTGGCTATACTGACAGAGCACTTGCGCTTCGGCCGCTTGCGGGCCAAGGTCGATTGACCCGCGTAGTGCTCCTGCACAGAGCAGACAGCACTTAGCAGAGGCGGACTTAACACAGTAGGAACGCTATTTTAATCAATCGCAGGGAGTGTAAATGCTGTCGTTTCCGGATGCGGGTAGTCTTTGGGTCAACTTGTTGGCCATTAGCTGGTTTCTGCTTTGCTGGGTAGGCTATACCTATTACGCACAGCATAAAGGTCGTGACACGGCATGCTTGGCCAGCGTGTTACACCTCTACCGCCGTGATTGGATGAATCGCCTTTTACTGCGCGAGCAGCGTATGTCGGATGCCAGCGTGATTGGTAATCTGGAGCGCAATACGTCGTTTTTTGCGTCCAGCACGTTACTTATTCTGGCGGGTTTGATTACCGTTTTGGGCGCAACCGATCGCGCGCAAAATCTACTCCATGAACTGCCTTTTGTGGCACCGGTCAGCCGTGAGATTTCTGAGCTCAAGCTTCTGGTGTTAATGGCTATCTTCGTTTATGCCTTTTTTACTTTTTCCTGGGGCATGCGGCAGTATAACTTTGCATCTGTACTGTTGGGGTCGGCGCCACTGCTTGGGGAGAAAAACGTAACGGAGGCAGAGAAAAAAGCCTACGCCGAGCGTATGGCCAGAGTGCTGTCGCTTGCCGGCAATGAGTTCAACCTCGGGCTGCGAGCTTATTATTTTGCGTTGGGTACGCTTACCTGGTTTATCAACCCGCTGCTATATATTTTGACTACGGCAGGCGTGGTGCTAGTACTTTACAGGCGCGAGTTTCATTCGAAGGTGCTGGAAATTATGATGTTCAGTCCGGCCCCTATTGCGCCCCCTATTGTTCAGGAGAAAACCGAATGAGTTTTCCGCTTTGGTGTTTGTTTTTTGCGGCTTTGTTACTGGTGTTGACCAAAGTGCCTGTTGCTTTAGCCATGGCGCGTAGTGACGATAAGGGTTACGACAATGCTCATCCACGTGCACAACAGGCTGCCCTGACCGGTTGGGGGGCTCGCGCTATGGCCGCGCACGCTAATATGTTTGAAGCCTTTCCGTTATTTGCGGCGGCGGTTCTAGTCGTGCAGGTATCAGGCAGCATCGGCATGCTAGCGAATCTGCTTGCCGGGGTGTTTATCGTCGCGCGAGTAATCTACACGTTGCTGTATCTGGCTGACCGCCCAACGCTGAGAAGCCTGGTTTGGGGTTTGGGATTTATCAGTTGTTTGGTGATGCTGATACTGCCAGCACTGCGTTAAGACGCTGAGTCGTTAGGAGATAGTTGATTGGGATGGCAGAATTGATAGGCCGAGCGGGGAAGCAATGAAAATTCAATCTGGAAGCGCAGGGTCCCGCGCGTGAAATATAAAGAGAAAACGGGCATGCCCTAAGGCATGCCCGTGAGTCTTACTCTTCGATGGCGCGTTCCATCGAATTCTTGGACTCTACCGCAGAATCCTTGACTGCTTCGCCTTTGTCTTCAACATAATCGGCTGAAGCGTCATAGGCTTCTTCGATATTTTCACCGGCGGCGTCCATCTTGTCTTCAATGACTTCGCCAGTGGTTTTTTCGTTGCCGGTCATTTCACGAGCTTTTTGCTCTGTTGCTGCGCCGGCTTCATCGGCGGCGTCGCCCATGTTGTCCATAGCTTCGGAGACGTCTTCCTTAGCGCGGTCCATTTTGTCTTCCGGCTCATCCTGACAACCTGCTACCAGGCCAAAGGCGCCGACCAGCATTGCAGCTGCTAACAGTTTTTTCATCTAAATCTCCTTGATGATGAAAATAGGCTCATCTTTTCGGTTGTTATTAATATTACTGTGCTTCTTGGGCTTTCTGTTCGATAGCGTCGCCAGTTTCTTCGGCGGCATCGCCCATGTTGTCCATAGCGTCAGACATGGAGTCTGATGCATCTTCCATCTTGTCTTCCGGCTCGTCCTGGCAACCTACCAACAGACCCATACCCGCCAATAAGATAGCTGCTGCGGCTAATTTTTTCATCGTAATTCTCCATACTGATGATATCGATATTGAATGTCAGGTATATAGGCCGCACTTTTTATGGGAAGTTCCATAGGCTGCGGTTTCTGGAGTAGAACTTGTGATCTGGGTACTATGCTCAGCTTAGTCGCTATTGGCACATCGGGAAGCGGGATAAAAGATGAGTAGTATTCGAGAACGGGCGCACAACTTCTTATCGGTGCTGAGGCATTGTCAGCACCTTGGCATGCAAATAGAGCAGGCCGATGAGCAGGGGCTCATCATAAAGCTACCCTACAGTGATAAAATCGTCGGTAACCCAGTGACGGGGTTAATCCACGGCGGGGCGATAACCACTTTGATGGATACGTGCTGCGGTATTTCCACCGTCTGTTACCTACCCACCTTTGAAATTTGTCCCACGCTGGACCTGCGCATCGATTACATGCGCCCCGCTGAACCGGGCAAGCCGATATTCGGCTTTGCAGAATGCTACCGCGTGACGCCGACCATCATTTTCACCCGTGGTGTGGCCTATCAGGAAGATCGTGAACAACCGATTGCCCATGTGGTGGGCACTTTTATGCGTATGGGAAAAGCGGCCGGGCAAGCTGAGTTGGGCGGCAAGGTAGACGGGGGCAAAGTATGAGTCTTAATGAACTGGAGGTTCAGCAGGTGGTTGCCAGCTCGCATCAAAGCGGCGATTACAGTCCTCTGGTAAAACTGATTCCCTACGCCAGCATGATTGGTATGCACGTAACCCGCTTGGGTGATGAGGCTGTTTTTCATCTACCCAAATCAGAAGACAACATCGGCAATCCGGTTTTACCCGCACTGCATGGCGGAGTCATTGCGGGCTTTATGGAGCAGTCGGCCATGCTGCATCTGATGATCTTTATGAACAGTGCAGTATTTCCTAAAATCATCGACTTCTCGGTAGATTACCTGCGTGCCGGGCTGTACCGTGATACCTACGCTACGTGCCAGGTTTGGCGGCAGGGCCGGCGTGTTGGAAACGTGGCGATCACGGCTTGGCAGACGCGCTCCAAAGAGCCAATTGCTACTGCACGGGCGCATTTCAAACTCGATTAGTATCATGAAGGAGTAGTGCAGAGACATGGAAGCCTTGTTGATACTGGGGGGCGTGGTCGTCTTTTTGTGTGCCTGGGTTTGGCTGGCGGTAGCTAGCCGCGCCATGCCGGTCGGTCTTTTTGTAGTGGCGCTGGCCGCTCCCGTTTTGACCCTGTTGCTGCGCCGCAAGGGTTATTCAAGGCCAGCACGGCTGTTGTTGCTCTTGGGAATAGTGATCAGCTTAAGTGGTTTGGGGCTGCTGTACCGAGAGCAGCCGGAACAGTTTGATCAGTTGGTATCTGGCCGCTGGGTTAAGCAACCGGCTGATAGCGCGCTGAGCGGTACATTGATGGAGCAGCCTTTTGTTCCCAACGATGTGCGCTGGCAGGGCAACCACCTGATTTTTTCAGAAAAGGCGGGTGAGCGCACACGGCGATCACTGGTAGTTAAATTTGATCGCGCCGAAGCGTTGCTGCAGGGCACTGCGATAGACCTCTTGCCCGGCGACGCTGGGCCTTGGCCAGAGCTGGTATTGCAGTGGTACACAGGTGCGCTTGAGCCGCCAGGCCTGCGCCGCCTGGATAGTGCCTACAGTATGAGTTTGTCGCTGGCGGCGCAGGGTGACGAGCAAACCCAAATGATAGTGCACCTGCATTTGCCCGCTGAGTTTGGCACCCGCCTCAGCGGCAGTGTGCTGCTGAACAGCCAACCACAATGGTTTGGCAAGTCAGCAGCCGTCCCGGCGGCAGTGGAGCCAGCACCGCAGCTGCCTCAAGCACCTGTCATTTCACTCGACTGGCAAGAAATCAGCCTGCTCGCACTGCTTGATGAACCTCGGGTTTTTGTGGGCCAGGCGGTGCGCTTGACCACGACCTCAGGTAAAGAATTTGTCGGTGTGCTCAAAGCGGTCACGGCCGAAAAGCGAGTCGTGCTCGCGATGCCGCAGGGCGCTAACCAGGTAGACTTTCAATTCCACCCGGTTGATATTCAACGCTTGGAGACGCGACCGCGCCGATAGATTTGTCGCTGTGTTTCATGCTGAGCCTTGAAAAAGATCATACCGCCCCCATTTTCTCTCCATTGCCGGCACTATTATTAATAGTAGGGCCACGTTTTAACTGAACGCTATGGAGACAATTCGACATGACAGTGGAAAGCAAAAAGGAAACGCTTGGATTCCAGACAGAGGTGAAGCAGCTGCTTCACCTGATGATCCATTCGATGTATTCGAACAAGGAAATTTTCTTGCGCGAGCTGGTTTCCAACGCATCCGACGCATCCGACAAATTGCGTTTTGAAGCCATTGCCAATCCAGCGCTGCTGGAAGATCAACCTGACCTACGTATTCGCATCAGCGCCGACGAAAAGGCCAACACCCTGACGATCGAAGACAATGGCATTGGCATGTCGCGCCAGGAAGTGATCGACCACCTCGGTACTATCGCTAAATCCGGCACCGCGGCGTTCATGCAACAGCTGTCTGGCGACCAAAAAAAGGACGCCAGCCTGATCGGTCAGTTCGGCGTGGGTTTCTATAGCTCCTTCATCGTTGCTGATAATGTTGAGGTCTTTACCCGCCGTGCCGGCCTGAGCGCTGCGGAAGGCGTGCATTGGGAATCAGCTGGTGAAGGTGAGTTTAGTATCGCCACTGTTGAAAAGCCTGAGCGGGGCACGCGCATCGTACTGCACCTGAAGCCAACTGAGTCTGAGTTTGCTGACGGCTTCCGCCTGCGCAACGTGATCACCAAATACGCAGACCATATCTCTCTGCCGATTGAGTTGCCTAAACTGCATCACGGTGAAGAGGCGGATAAGCCAGCTGAAGCCGAGTGGGAAAGCGTCAACCGCGCCAGTGCCCTGTGGACTCGTCCGCGCACCGAGGTGAAAGACGAGGAGTATCAGGAGTTCTACAAACATGTAGCCCATGACTTTGAGAACCCACTGAGCTGGAGCCACAACAAGGTTGAGGGCAAGCTTGAGTACACCAGCCTGCTTTACGTTCCTGGCCGCGCGCCCTTTGATCTTTACCAGCGTGAAGCTCCGCGTGGTCTGAAGCTTTATGTCCAGCGCGTCTTCATTATGGATGACGCCGAGCAGTTTTTGCCGCTGTACCTGCGCTTCGTCAAGGGTGTGGTTGATTCCAACGATCTGTCACTCAACGTCTCCCGTGAAATCCTGCAGAAAGACCCGGCCATCGATAGCATGAAGTCGGCGTTGACCAAGCGCACGCTGGATATGCTCGGCAAGCTGAGCAAGAAGGAACCAGAGCAGTACGCCACGTTCTGGAAAGCTTTCGGCAGCGTATTGAAGGAAGGTCCGGCGGAAGACTTCGCCAACCGCGAGAAGGTCGCCAGTCTGTTGCGTTTTGCCTCTACTCAGCAAAATGATGACAGTGAAGTAGTCGGTCTGGACAACTATATCGAACGTATGGTTGAAGGCCAGGACAAGATTTACTACCTCACAGGTGAGCGTTACAACCAGGTCAAGAGCAGCCCGCACCTCGAGATTTTCCGCAAGAAAGGTATTGAAGTCCTGTTACTGACTGATCGCATCGACGAGTGGTTGATGAGCCACTTGACCGACTATAACGGCAAGCAGTTTATTGATATCGCCCGTGGCGATCTGGATCTGGGCAAGCTGGAAGGTGAGGAAGACAAGCAGGAACAGGAGAAGCAGGCCGAGGCCAAGGCTGATCTGGTTAAACGTATTCAGGCGGTGCTTAAAGATGAGCTGCAAGAAGTACGTGTGTCCCATCGTCTGACTGACTCGCCAGCGGTGCTGGTTATCAACGAAGATGACATGGGCCTGCAGATGCGCAAGATTCTGGAAGCCACTGGCCAACCGGCGCCTGAGAGTAAGCCGATTCTGGAAATCAACACCAGCCATCCGTTGCTCGACAAGCTGGACAGCGAGCAAGATGAATCGCGCTTTGCTGACCTCAGTCAGATCCTGTTTGATCAAGCGGCACTGGCTGCTGGCGAGTCTTTGCAAGATCCAGCTGCGTACGTGCGTCGTCTCAATGCCTTGCTGGTAGAATTAAGCAGCTGAGCATCCCCCGGCAAACTACCTTAGGGTGGTTTGCCAGCGGATAAAAATTGAGAAAAGAGCACGAAGAAAGAATGTTACGAAAGAGGCCTGCGCAAGCAGGCTTTTTTTATGCGTATAGGGTTATGCTTGGGCCTTTCTTGGTGAAGCTGTAAGGGGATAGCGCATGAAAAAGACTCTGAGCACACTGGTTATGACTGGCCTCGCGACCATGGCGCAAGCTGATATGACAGTACAAAACGTAGCTTATGAAATTGACGGCAAGCCTTTTCAGGGTGTGCTGGTATTCGATGACAGTGTGAGCACACCACGTCCGGGTGTGTTGATGGTGCCTAACTGGATGGGTGTTACCGAGCAGGCGGCAGAGAAGGCGGCCAAGGTAGCGGGTTCTGAGTACGTTGTGTTTGTCGCCGATATGTATGGCAAAGACATTCGCCCACAAAACCCAGACGAAGCCGGCGCTGCTGCAACGGCGGTGCGTTCCGATCGCCCGCTGATGCGCCATCGCGTCAATGCCGCCTTGAGTGTGTTGCGTGACCAGGCAGACATTGTGCCCCTGCAGACAGATAACCTGGTTGCCATTGGTTTTTGTTTTGGCGGTGGTGCAGTACTGGAGCTGGCCCGCTCGGGCACCGAGGTCAAGGGCGTAGTTTCGTTCCATGGCAATCTGGATACACCTACTCCGGAAGACGCTAAAGCGATAAAGATGCCGGTGCTGGTATTGCATGGCGCTGATGATCCCTTTGTACCGCAAGAGCAAGTGAGCGCCTTTGAAGATGAAATGCGCAATGCCAAGGTTGACTGGCAGCTAATCAGCTACGGTGGCGCAGTGCATTCCTTTTCCGATCCCTATGCAACGATGACCGGAAAAGCCGAGTATCACCCGTTGGTGGCGAAGCGTGCGTTTGGCGCCATGCGACAGTTCTTTAATGAAGTATTGATACCTTGATAAAGCGTTTCTGTGCAGAAAAAAACTTAGTGTAAGACATTAATAAGAATAGGCAGGCCAATGTTTTATAATAAAAAACTTATAATGTTCTTCTTTCTTGCTTGCCTTTTTTCTACCTCGCTTGCCGCTCAAGATGCGCCTCTGCCGGTGATAGTCGCGCCGGTCGAAGAGCGTACGCTGAATAGTGATATTCAAGCACTGGGCACACTGCAGGCGAACGAAACAGCACATCTGACTAGTCACATCTCAGCCATTATTTCGCGCATTCATTTCGATGATGGCCAACGGGTAAAGTCCGGTGAGGTTCTGGTTGAGCTAACCAATCATGAGCAAGTTGCCGAACTGGAGGAGGCCAGAGTTGCCTTGGCTGACGCTGAGCGGCAGTTGCAGCGCACCAAGAAATTGGTGGATAACCGTTTTGTGTCGGCTCAGGAGTTAGATGGTCGCCAGCGAGAGTTCGAGGTGACCCAAGCGCGGTTGAGTGCCGTAGAAGCGCGACTGGCAGATCGCCTGATTAAGGCCCCATTCGCTGGTGTAGTTGGATTACGTCAGATCAGCATTGGTACCTTGCTGTCACCGGGTACGCAGGTCACGACCTTGCTGGACGACAGCGTCATGAAGCTGGATTTCAGTATTCCGGAAACCCTTATGGCCCAGCTGCGCCCTGGTCTTGGCATACTCGCCACGGCAGCTGCATTCCCAGGTCGCACCTTTGTAGGCAATATAGTTTCGCTAGATAACCAGGTAGACCCGGTCACCCGCGCTATTCGTGTGCGAGCGATATTGAACAACGGCGAACGGGTGCTGCGGTCGGGCATGCTGATGTCAGTGAGTGTGGCCAGTGCACCGCGCCAGACGCTGGTGATACCCGAAGAAGCGCTTTTGCCCTTGGGCGATAAGCAGTTTGTCATGCGGCTGGAAGGCCCCGCGGATGCTCCCTACGCTCAGCGTGTGCGGGTTGAAATCGGCGAACGTCTGCCCGGAATTGTGGAGATTACCTCTGGTTTGGCGATCGACGAGCAAGTAGTGACCCATGGCGGCTTTCGTTTAGCGTCGGGGCAGCCAGTGCGGATAAAGGCTGAGGTAGCCGCTGGCGAATCAGTTCGCGCGGCGCTCAGTGCCTCAGAAGCACCATGATGCGGGTTCACCCATGATCCTTTCAGATACCGCGGTACTGCGTCCGGTTTTTGCGACAGTTCTGTCCATTTTGTTGGTGATTTTTGGCCTGGTGGCTTTCTTCGAGTTGCCCCTGCGCGAGTATCCGGACATAGATCCGCCGGTGGTGACCATCGAAACCAACTACGTCGGCGCTTCGGCGAGCGTGGTGGACTCACAGATTACCCAAGTGATTGAAGAGCGCATCGCTGGAATTGAAGGCATCGAGTTCATCGAAGCGCAAAGTGAAGACGGCCGTTCGCAGATCACCGTGCGCTTTGCTATTGATAACGATATCAACGAAGCCGCTAATGATATCCGTGATCGGGTTTCCAGCGCGGCGGGTAATCTGCCGGTCGAAGCGGAGCCTCCGGAAGTACAAAAGCTCGATGCCAATGAAGATGTTATCGTCTGGTGGAATCTGACCAGCGACCGTATGAGCCTGCCCGAGCTGACGGATTACGCAGAACGCTACCTGGTAGATCGATTCTCCACGCTGGACGGCGTCGCGCGAGTGCGGGTCGGTGGTTCGCAGCGCTTTGCCATGCGTGTGTGGCTGGATGCCGAAGCACTGGCCGCACGTAACCTGACTGCCGAAGACGTGGAGCAGGCGCTACGTCGCGAGAACGTCGAGTTGCCAGCAGGCTCGGTAGAGTCGACCAATCGACAGTTCACCGTGCGCGTCACCCGCGCGTTCAACAACGCCGAGCAATTCAGCCGGTTGGTGGTTTCCCGTGGTGCGAACAACTATTTGGTACGTTTGGGTGAGGTGGCACGGGTAGAGCCTGGCACGGAGGAAAGCCGTAACCTGTTCCGCGGCAATGGTGTGCCTATGGTGGGCGTGGGTCTGACGCGACAGTCCACCGCCAATACGCTGGAAGTCTCGCGCAGCTCCAAGCAACTGGTCGCCGAGCTTAACCCGACGCTGCCCGAAGGCATGCAGATTCTGCCCAGTTACGACAGTGCTATCTTTATTGAAGGCGCGGTGAAAGAGGTGTACAGCACGCTACTGATCGCATTGGTGCTGGTGGTAATCGCTATATTCGTATTTCTTGGCAGTCCACGGGCGATTCTGGTGCCAGCGGTGACCTTGCCGGTGTCCATCATGGCGACCTTTATTGCCCTGTTGATGTTCGGCTTTACCGTCAATTTGCTTACCTTGTTGGCGCTGGTGCTGGCGATTGGTTTGGTGGTAGATGACGCCATCATCGTGCTGGAGAACGTGCGCAGACGCATTGATGAACTGGGTGAAACGCCTTTGGTGGCGGCCTTCTATGGCACCCGGCAGGTCGCTTTCGCAGTGGTCTCCACCACTTTGGTACTGATCGCAGTATTCGTACCTATCGCTTTTTTGCAGGGCGATGTGGGTCGATTGTTCTCCGAGTTTGCGTTGACCATGGCTGCTGCGGTGGCGTTTTCCAGCTTTGTTGCTTTGACGTTATCGCCAGTGCTGGCCGCCAAGCTACTCAAGCCGCATGACGAAGGCCGCTTGAGTCGTGCGGTAGAACATATATTGCAAAAAAGTCGCGCGGTATACAGACGGATGCTGTTGATGGTACTGCGTTTGCGTTGGCTGGCACTGGCGGTATTCGTGCTGCTGGCCGCAGGTACCGGCTGGTTGTTTCAAAGTCTTCCCAGCGAGTACACCCCTCGCGAAGACCGCGGTACCTTTTTTATCATCGTCAATGGTCCGGAAGGCGCGACTTTTGAGTACATGAACGATTATATGAATGAGATCGAATCGCGCATGTCGACTTACATCGATAGCGGTGAAGTGACACGTATGCTGGTGCGTGCGCCGCGCTCCTTTGGCGGCGTGACCACGTTTAACACCGGTATGGTTATCGTGGTGCTGGATGACTGGGAGGCACGCCGTTCCGGTTGGGAAATCATGCAAAGCGTGCAGCAGGATATGGCCGATCTGTCGGGCGTGCGGGTGTTCCCAATCATGCGCCAGGGCTTCGGCGGACAACAGCTGCAAGCGTTTCAGTTGGTCATCGGTGGCGCCGGTAGTTATGACGAGCTGGCTGAGTGGCGTGACATGTTGTTGGCGCGGATCCAGCAAGATAATCCCGGTCTGGAAAACATCGACACCGACTACAAGGAAAACCAGCCGCAGCTGCAGGTGGACATCGACTACGATCGTGCCGCCGATTTAGGCGTCAATGTCAGCGTAGTGGGGCGCACATTGGAGACCATGCTGGGTTCCCGACGAGTGACTACTTACATCGACGATGGCGAGGAGTATGACGTCATTCTTGAGGGTGAGCGCAACAGCCAACGCAGCCCTACAGCCCTGAATAATATCTACGTGCGCTCAGATACCAGCGGCGAACTAATCCCGCTATCCAACCTGATTAGCCTGCGTGATCAAGCAGGTTCCACCACGCTGAACCGCTACAACCGCGCCCGTGCCATCACCATCAGTGCTTCGCTGGCCGAAGGCGTGCCCTTGGGTTTGGCATTGGAGAAAGTCGAACAGATGGCGCGTGAGCTGCTGCCTGAAACCCTGGTGCTGGACTACAAAGGGGATTCTCGCGATCTGCGCAACTCTGGTAGCTCCATGCTGTTTATTTTCGTTCTGGGCTTGCTGGTGGTGTTCTTGGTGCTAGCTGGGCAGTTTGAGAGCTTTGTACATCCGCTGATCATCATGCTGGGTGTGCCTATGGCCATCGGTGGCGCGCTACTGGGGTTATGGCTGACGGGTAACAGCCTTAATCTCTACAGTCAGATTGGCTTGGTGATGCTGATCGGCCTGGCCGCTAAGAACGGCATTTTGATCGTCGAGTTCGCCAATCAGTTACGCGATCAGGGCATGGACTTTGATCAGGCGCTGATGGAAGCCAGCGTGTTACGTCTGCGCCCTATTTTAATGACCGGTGTCACCACGGTGGCAGGCGCAGTGCCGTTGGTGCTGGCCTTTGGCGCGGGCGCAGAAACCCGCTCGGTGATCGGTATTGTGGTCATTTCCGGCGTCAGTATGTCGATGATACTGACGCTCTTTGTCATCCCCGTGCTATACAGTTTGCTCGCGCGCGGAACTGGATCGCCAGACGCCACGGCTAAACGTTTAGCCGCAGAGCAGGGCGGACAAGTGCACTCGGAATAGGTTGCTTTGGCTGTGTTGTTATAACTGCGGTCAACGTCATGTCATTGGGCGGGGTGATATGCGCCACAATGCCTGACGTAGAGGGTTTCGACTCGGCATAATGCGGGAAAGAGGGCGGCTTGATCGCCCATTACAAAAACAAAAAATGACCACTACGGAGAATGCAATGTCTCAACCCGAACAGCCCGGCTGGCGCTGGGGCCCCTTTACCTTTCGGATGCCTTTCTACCACACCAAATTTCATTGGCAGGAGGCCGTACAGGGTTTCTTCGTTGCTGCGGCAACGGGCCTGGCACTCGTGCCCATCATGATTGGCGCTTTTGGTCTTAGCTTTGAAGAGGCCATCGCGGTCTCGATGATTCACTCCTTGCTGATCGGTTCTGCGTTGATTTTTTTCGGCGAACCCTACGCCCCAGGCTGGATTACTCCAGCGCTTCCCTTGGTGCTAACGTTTGTACTGACCGGTTATGAAGACCCGGTCAGTCGCTTTCAGGCGATGACGGCGCTGTCGCTCAATTTTGCGGTGATACTTATCTTGCTCGGCATTACCGGGCTGGGTAAGAAGTTCGTCATTTGGCTGCCGGATACGCTCAAGGCCGGCATCATTCTCGGTGCCGCCATCGCTGCGGTCTACCGGGTGTTTGTGGGCGATGAAAGTAGCCCTTCGGTTCTGTCTCACCAACCCATCAGCATTATTCTCGCCTGTGGCGTGTGCCTGATCTTTTCGTTCTCGCTGCCATTACAGAAGCTCAAAGAAAAGTATCGCGCAGTTGCCATGGTGGCGGCGCTGGGTTTGTTGCCCGGTTTCTTCATCGCGGCGCTGGTCGGCCCCATGGTGGGCGAGATCGACTATGACATTCAGTGGGGGATTCTGTTTCCACCGGTAGCCGATGCCTTTGCCAAGATGTCACCTTTTGCGATTGGTTGGCCGAGTGTTGAGATGTTTGTGCAAGCCATTCCGTTGGCGGTCATTACCTATGTCATCCTGTTCGGCGACATTGTGACGGGCAACGAAGTCATTCGTGACGGCATGACCAAGCGTAACGATGAGCACATCGACATTAACCCCACGCGCACCCACCTTTCGGTCGGTATCCGTAACGGCTTGCTGGGCCTGTTTGCTCCCTTCTTCCCCACTCAGGGCGCCATGTGGACCGGTGTGCAGGTGATCATTGTGCAGCGCTGGGCAGAGGGTAAAAAGTCGATGGACAGTTTGCACAGCGGCTTGATCTCCTACTACATGATGGGTATTCCAATACTCTTCTTCCTTAAGCCTCTGCTCACCGGTTTGCAGCCGCTGCTGTACGTCGCTCTGGCGCTAACCTTGATGCTTACCGCGTTTGCCTGCGCTTACGTGGCCATGTCGATTCCACGTAACAACACCTCGCGCGGTACCGTGCTGCTGATCGGTGCGGGCCTGGCGTTCTTCGATCCCTGGACTGGCCTGGCACTAGGTGTAATTGCCACCCTGGTTATGGTCGGCTGGGATCGCAACAGCGATCCAATCCCAAGCGAGGAGTAATACCAGTAACGGCTTGATTGCCGACCTCGCGGTATACTGTGTGGGCCTGGCGCTACGGCGTTCAGGCCCACATGCTTTTCAGCCCCCCTGTTTTTGTAATGAGAGCCGCCGTGCGCCCCAGTTCTGATAGTCAATATGCCGGTGGTCCGACCAACTGGCGGATCATCCTCAGCTTGCTTCCTTACCTGAATGAATTCCGTGGCCGAGTGCTGATTGCCATGCTGTGCATGCTGATCGCCAAGCTGGCCGGCGTGGCGGTGCCTTGGTTGCTGAAGTTGATCGTCGATCATTTTGATTCGGCCACAGATGCGTTGGTTTTGGTGCCGGTGGCCCTGTTGGCGGCCTACGGTATATTCCGTTTCTCGTCGGTGTTTTTTGGTGAGTTGCGCGATGCGGTGTTTGCGCGAGTAGCCGAGCGCGCCATGCGACGTATATCTCTGCGGGTATTTGAGCACTTGCACCGGCTGGATCTTGGCTTTCACCTGTCGCGTCGCACCGGCGGCCTGGCGCGTGACATTGAACGCGGCACCACGGGTATCAGTTTTCTGCTGCGCTTTATGGTTTTTAACATCCTGCCGACGCTGATTGAAATTGGCTTGATCACCGTGATTCTGCTGGTCAATTTCAGTGTCTGGTATGCGGTAGCGGTACTGGGTGCAGTGGTGCTGTACAGCGGTTTTTCCATCTGGTGTACCGAGTGGCGAAATCGCTTTGTGCGCGAGAGCAACGAACTGGATAACCGCTCCAATACTCGCGCTATCGATAGCTTGCTGAACTTCGAAACAGTTAAATATTTCGGTAACGAGGCCTTTGAAGCGCAGCAATACGACCAGAACCTGCAAGCCTGGGAAGCGGCGCGGATGAAAAACCGGCTGTCGCTGGTGGCGCTTAACTCCGGGCAAGCCCTGATCATTGCCGGTGCGGTGACGCTCATGATGGTGATGGCGGCGCGCGAGGTGAGTGGCGGCAGCATGACGGTGGGCGAGTTGGTGATGATCAATGCCTACATGATTCAGCTCTTTGTGCCGCTGAATTTTCTCGGTTTCATCTACCGCGAAATCCGTGAGGCGCTAACCAATATTGAGCGCCTGTTCAGCCTGCTGGATGCCCCCACAAAAATAGTGGATTCACCTCAGGCAACCGCCCTGAAGCTGCAGGGTGGCGAGGTGGTGTTTAACCAGGTCGCCCATACTTATGAGGCGGGCCGAGAGATTCTGCATAACGTCAGTTTCCGCATCCCGGCGGGGCATACGCTCGCCATCGTTGGGCCAAGTGGTGCAGGCAAATCAACCCTGGCGCGCTTGCTGTTTCGTTTTTACGATACAGCGGCAGGCAGCATAGAAATCGACGGCCAGGATGTTCGCCAAGTGACTCAGCACAGCTTACGCCAAGCGATAGGAGTGGTGCCGCAAGACACAGTACTGTTCAACGCGAGCATTGGCTACAACGTCGCTTACGGCGCGCCGGGCGCCAGTGATGAGGAAATATGGCGGGTGCTGCGTCTGGCGCAGCTGGAGGATTTTGTCCGCAGTCTGCCGAAGCAACTGGCTACCCCGGTGGGCGAGCGCGGGCTGAAGTTGTCCGGTGGCGAGAAACAGCGCATCGCGATTGCCCGGGTTTTGCTCAAAGACCCACCGATTTTGATCCTTGATGAAGCAACCTCATCGCTCGACAGTCACTCTGAACGCCGAATTCTGGATGCCTTGAATCTGGTGGCGCGCAAGCGTACTACCCTGGCGATTGCTCACCGGCTGTCGACCATTGTGCATGCTGAGTGCATTCTGGTGCTGGATCAGGGCAAGGTAGTGGAGCAGGGTAGCCATCATGAACTGCTGGCATTGAACGGCGCTTACGCGCGTTTATGGGCAGACCAACAACGCGAACAGTCTGATCCGCTTGATGCCTGATTCACCGGCTGAATCTCACTTGCGGTGCCAAGGGTTCGGTTGAAGAATGGTCCCACTCGCAAACATAACAAAGATTAAAAGGACCCATCATGAGCAGCGTAATTGAAAAGTGGCATCGCATTGTTGAAAAGCAGGATGCCAAAGGCCTGGATGAATTACTGGCAGATGAGGTGATTTTCCATTCCCCGGTAGTGCATACGCCACAAGTGGGCAAGCGGATCACGAGTCTGTATCTGGCCGCTGCCATGCAGACTCTGAATGCGCCGGGTCACTTCAAATACCTGCGTGAAGTGGTCGATGGCAACAACGCAGTGTTGGAATTTCAGACTGAAATCGACGGTATTACCATCAATGGTATCGATATGATCCAATGGAACGACGCCGGTCAGATCATTGATTTCAAAGTCATGGTGCGGCCGCTGAAAGCCGTGAACGCCATTCATGCTGCCATGGGTCGTATGCTGGAAGCGATGAAGCCCAAGGGCTGAGTTCTCAGACTTCGTTTAGACGACGCACGCTCCGTAAACGAAGTGGGGCGTGCGGTCAGTTAGCTAAGGCCAGTGGCGCGTTAACCGCTGTTTGGCCAAGCAGATTGCTCAACTGGCCGCTTTCCAGTGCAGCAGCCACCACCTCGCCAATCACCAGTACCGCTGGACTTTGCAGTGCAAAGGCAGCTGCCTGCTGGCATAGGTCGTCCAAGCGGCAGGCGTGTTGCCGTTGCTGGGGTGAGCTAGCTTGCTCGATCATAGCAATGGGGGTGCTGGCGGGCATGCCGCCTTTTAGCAGGCCTTGTTGAATCTGCTGCAAGCGCGCGACGCCCATGTAGACCACTAAAGTGGTGCCGCCTTGCGCCAAACCCTGCCAATTCAATTCGCTGTCGTCCTGCGTATGGGCCGTGACTAGAGTAACGCCGCGACTGACGCCACGCAGGGTCAGCGGAATGCCGCACTGAGTTGCGCCGGCAAGCCCCGCGGTGATGCCATTGATAATCTCCGACTCCACACCCCGTTCACGTAGCCAAATGGCCTCTTCACCGGCACGCCCAAAGATGCAGGGATCCCCGCCCTTGAGCCGCACCAGGCGCTTGCCTTGGCGGCCATAACGCAGCATCAAACGGTTGATAAAAGCCTGCGGTGTGGAGCGGCAGCCGCCGCGTTTACCGACGCGTATAATGCGCGCCTGCGGGCAGTGTTCGAGTATCTGCGGGTTAACCAGATCATCCACCATGACGATCTCGGCCTGACTGAGTACTCGGGCTGCCTTCAAAGTGAGCAGTTCAGGGTCGCCTGGGCCGGCGCCAACCAGCCATACTGTTGGATTCATGGATGTGTGCTCCTTGGATTCGATGGTCTTCATGCGGGCACCGCCACGCTGTTGAGCAGGCGCTTTATTTCGGGGACGCAGGAGCCGCACTGCGTACCGCAGCCGAGTTCCTGCTTGAGGCCGTCCAGGTTCAGGCCGCGTTCAATACCGGCGCAAATCTGGTTTTGGCTGACGTTCATACAGTTGCACAGGGTTTTGTCCACCTGGTTACTGGAGCCACCCGGTGGGGTGCTGATAGGTGCGAGAAACCAGCGGCGTAGGTCGGCATCGGCTTCACCGCTCTGCCAGACGCTGCGTAGCCAGTTGCGTGCGGCGGTTTCGCCGGTCAGGCGGATGGCGGTGATGCGGCCATCTTCGATTTTTACGCGTTTGCCAATAGCTCGTTGGGGGTCGTCGTAACTTAGTACTGGACCGCTATCCAGGCCTACCAAGGCGTCAATTTGCTCCAGCAGTGCGACGTCCGGCGCATGTGCGGAGGCTGCGCGTATCAATAGGGCGGGGCGCTCACGTCCGGTCAGGCCCATACCCAGATAATCAAGGCTTTCACACAGGGGGCGAATGGCCTCGAAGCGCTCCTGTACCTTGCCTTCTGCCAGAATAAATAGCTCCCACGGCAGTTCTGCGCGGCGAATATTGATGCTGCTCTGTTTGAGCTCCGGCTGCTTGGAAATGGGGTCGAAGGCCGGCTGGGTCAGCACGTTGCAGCCCAACCCTTTCAGGAAGCGGTCGCCCCAGTGCATTGGCAGAAAGGCTTGCCCAGGACGAATCTGCTCATCCGAGTGCACCGGCAGTATCAGTTCCCCGCGGCGACTTCTGACGCGTACCAGATCGCCATCGTTCAGGTTTCGGCTGCTCAGCTCGTCGGGGTGCAAGCTGAGCAGTGCTTGCTCAACATGGCCAAATAGTTGAGCGGCGGTGCCGGTACGGCTCATGCCGTGCCATTGGTCGCGCAAACGCCCGGTGTTGAGCATCAGCGGAAAGCGCGCGTCGCATTTTTCCTGCGGTGCGTGGTAAGGCTCGGCAATAAAGCGCGCGTTACCGTTCTCGGTAGCAAAGCGGCCATCGGTATACAGACGCGGCGTGCCTTGGCGTGTTTGTGCGTTGAATGGCCATTGTTGTGGACCCAACTCATCAATCAACTGATAGCTAAGGCCGCTGTAGTCGAGGTCGCGGCCTGCTGTCAGCCGCTTGTATTCGTCGAAAATTGCCGAGGGCGAGCTGAAGTCGAACAAGCTGGGTTGGCCAGGACGCAGTTGTTTTTCTAGCCGACGAGCAAAGTCACACACGATAGCCCAGTCGGGGCGGGCATCGCCCGGCGCCGGAACAGCAGAGCGCACGTGGCTGATGCAGCGCTCGGAATTGGTCACAGTGCCTTCTTTCTCGCCCCAGCTGGCGGCTGGCAACAGTAGGTCGGCGTAGCGGCAGGTCTCGGTGGTAAAGAAGGCTTCTTGCACTATCACGAACGGGCAGGCGGCCAGGGCCTCGTGGATCAGTGTTTGGTTAGGCATCGATTGCGCCGGATTGGTACAGGCAATCCACAATGCTTTGATGCGGCCGCTGCGCACGCCTTCAAAGAGCTCGACGGCAGACAGGCCGACATTCGAAGGGATATGATCTACGCCCCAATAGTCGGCAACCTCGGCGCGATGCTCTGCGTTGGCGGCTTCGCGGTGTCCGGGCAGCAAATTGGACAGGCTGCCTGTCTCACGGCCGCCCATGGCGTTGGGTTGGCCGGTGAGCGAGAAAGGACCGCTGCCGACCTTGCCGATCTGGCCGCTGGCCAGGTGCAGATTGATCAGCGCGTTGTTTTTGGCACTGCCAGAGCTGGACTGATTCAGACCCATGCACCAGAGCGATAGAAAGCTGGGTGCGGTGCCGATCAGTTTGGCGGCGCTGTGCAGGTCGTCTTCGCTGATGCCGCACAACTGGGCGGTCATCGCCGGACTGTAGTCGCGCACCAGGTTCTTCAGGTCATCAAAGCCGTCGGTATGAGCGTCGATGAAGGCGCGGTCGATCCAGCCTTCCTTCAGCATGATATGCAAAATGCCGTGGAACAGGGCCACGTCGGTACCGGGCTCTATGGCTAAGTGCAGATCGGCGATTTCACAGGTGTCGGTGCGCCGTGGATCGACCACGATGATGCGCTTGTTAGGGTCGGCCGCCTTGGCGGCTTCCAGCCGGCGAAACAGCACAGGATGGGCGAAGGCCATGTTGCTGCCGGCGATCATCAGGCAATCGCTTTGCTCAATGTCTTCGTAGGAGCAGGGCGGTGCGTCAGCGCCCAAGCTGCGCTTGTAGCCAACCACGGCGCTGGACATACACAGGCGCGAGTTGCTGTCGATGTTGTTGGTGCCGATCAGCGCACGCGCCAGCTTGTTGAAACTGTAGTAATCCTCGGTCAGCAGCTGGCCGGAGATATAAAAGGCGACACTGTCGGGTCCGTGCTCGGCAATAGTGCGGCCGAACACTTCAGCGGCGTGGCCCATGGCGCTGTCCCAGTCGGTGCGGCTGCGTGACAGACCTTTGCCCAAGCGCAGCTCCGGGTAGAGCGCGCGGGCAGCCAAATCACCGGTTTTGTGCAGGGTAGAACCCTTGCTGCACAGTCGGCCCAGGTTGGCCGGGTGATTGGGATCGCCAGTCACATTCAGAACGTGCTCGCCATCATGCTCGATCAGCACGCCACAGCCGACGCCGCAATAGCAGCAGGTGGAGGCAGTTGTTTGCGTGCGCGTCATGCGGCAGCCTGGTGATACTGAGCTTCGTCGTTTTGAGCAGGCTGGCCGAACATGAGGTGATTACGCAGCTGACTGACGTTCTGGCCTTCGCGCAGTAACGTGAGATACCAATTGCTATCGCCGGTATCGCCATACAGGCAGACGCCGACCAGGCGATCGTCTTTTAGCACCAGTTTCTTGTATATGCCGGAGATCGGGTCGCTGAGCGTGATGCTTTCGGTGCCTTCTGCGCCCATAAAGTCACCCACCGAGAACAAATTGATGCCGGTGACCTTGAGCTTGGTAGAGGTGATGGAGCCCTGGTAGCGTTGATAGCCCAGTCTGGCCAGATGGTTGGCACAGACCTTCGCCTGCTCGAATAGCGGCGCAACCAAACCATAGGCTATGCCTCTGTGGCTAACGCATTCGCCGATAGCATAGATGCGCGGGTCGAAGGTCTGCAGCGTGTCGTTGACCAAAATACCGCCATTGCAGGCCAATCCGGCTCGCTCTGCGAGCTCGATATTGGGGCGAATGCCCGCAGCCATGACCACCAGATCAGCGGCAATACGGCTGCCATCACTGAAGTCCAGCGCGCAAACACGCCCCTGCGTATCGCCGTGTAGCTGTGCAGGCGGCAGTCCAAGCCGAAACTGAATGCCACGTTGCTCAAGGGCGGCCTGCAGTTGTTGGCCGGCGCGCTCGTCTAGTTGGCGATCGAGCAACCACTGACCCTTGTGAATGACGGTCACTTGCATACCGCGCAGCGTAAGACCGTTAGCAGCTTCAAGGCCCAACAGACCGCCGCCGACGATAACGGCGTGCTTGTGGGTCAGGGCGGTGTCCATCATCAATTGGGTATCATCGATGTCGCGATAGCCAATCACGCCCGTTAGGTGGTTGCCAGGCAGCGGCGGCATGAACGGGTTAGAGCCAGTGGCAAGCAGCAAGCGGTCGTAGTGAGCCTCGGTGCCATCCTCTGCAACTACCTTACGGCCCCGGCGATCTATGGTGACGATGCGTTTGCCGGTGTGCAGGGTGATGCCGTGGCTGTGATACCAATCGAGATCATTCAATATGATGTCGCTGAATTCCTGCTCGCCCGCGAGTACCGGCGACAACATGATGCGGTTGTAATTGGGGTGCGGTTCGGCACCGAATACGGTGATGTCGTAAAGGTCGGGGGTCAGTTTGAGCAGTTCTTCCAGGGTGCGTACCCCAGCCATGCCGTTACCGATCAATACGAGTTTGAGCTTTTGCATTGTGCGTGCTCCGCCTGAAGCTGAAAACAAAAAAAGGCGCCCCTTCTGCTCACGCAGTAGGGACGCCTTTGTCCAGGTCCTGTTCGATCAGGAAGGCAGGGTCATCGCCGTTGACAGCCCCGCATTGTATTCGTTGTTTAACGATGCTGAGTACAAAGCAGGTTCTGTGCCAAGGTGCTACCGCCAATGATATTGGTGGCCTTGGGCGGCACCTCCGAAGATTTTTGGTCTGCCAGGTGCACTGTCATGTAGCGTCTCGCACTGCCGTGGGGCGGACTATTGATCCAGCAGCAGGACCACCAGTAGCAGGTTGAGCGCGAGAGAGCCAAGGGCGAAGTAGCGCCAAAACCGCAGCGGATCGCGATTGAGCAGTGGTTGATGACTGCTGTGCAGCGGCCGGCTTTCACCCTGGGCCAGTTCGAGCAGCCACTCTTCGGCGGTTTCAAAGCGCTCCTTGGCCTCCACTGCGACGGCGCGCAACAACAGATCATCGATCCAAGGCGGCACGTCCGGGCGATAGCGGCTGGGTGGCGTTGGCTTGCTAAAACGGGGTCGCTGGAAGGCTTCTACTTCGCCGTAGGGGTAGTGACCCGTGAGCAGAAAGTACAAGGTTATCCCGATACTGTAGATATCTTGCTGGGTGCTTGGCTCGGCGCCATTCAACACTTCCGGCGCCATATAGCTTGGCGTGCCCGGGGCGTTGCCGTTTTCCTGCTGCGTCAGACCGGGGCAAAAGGTCAGACCGAAGTCGAGTACGCGCAATTGACCGTCCTCACCCTGCAGCAGGTTGTCGGGCTTGATGTCGCGGTGAATTAAGTTGCGCTGATGCAGCTTGCCGACGGCTTTGATCAACTGCGCTGCCAGTTCCCGCCAGGCAGGAATGCTCAGCAGTCCCTGTTGGCGACGTTGTTCCTCAAGGGTTGCGCCCGCGTACTCGCGCATGACGTAGTACAGGTGGCGTCGTTGTGGCAATGGATGCAGTTCAGGCGTGAATGCACTGGCAACGCGGCGCATAAACCACTCTTCAAGCACCAGAGCGTGACGTGCCTGCTCGTCGTCGTGCAGGCTGGCCGGCAGGGTTTTCAGCAGCCAGGTCTGGTTGAGGGAATCACGTACACGGTAAAGCACCGACTGCCGAGACTCGGCGCGCACGTTAACCACCTCCCAGCCTTCAAATTGCTGACCGGATTTCAGCTGTGGCGGTAACGCGCGTTCATCCAGCGGCGCTAAAGCGTCGCTGAGCGATGATTCAGGTAACGCGTCCACGCGTACCAGTAGAGCACTGGCATTGTCCTGGCTCCCCGCGCGGTGCGCGCGCTCCAGTAGAGTGCGGCAGATTTCGTCAAACGCCTGTTCGTGCAGGATGCTGTGGATTTCACTGTCTTTGAGTGAAGCCCAAACCCCGTCACTGACGATCAGCAGCTGATCATCAACGCGCAGTTCACCTTCGATGTAATCCATCAGTAGATGTTCATCCAGGCCAAGCGCGCGTTTGAGCACGTGCTCCATGCCTGGCTGTTCCCATACGTGTTCGGTAGTCAGGCGGCGCAGCTTGCCGCCCCGTAGCAGGTAGGCTCGGCAGTCGCCGATATGTGCAAAGGTATAGCGGCAGCCGCGCATCACCAGCGCAGTCAGGGTGGTAAGCAGGGGCTGTCCACCACCGTTGGCACGCAACCAGCGGTTATGCGCGGTCAGCAGCTTGTCCAATGCGTGGGGTATGGTCCAGGTTTCCGGCGTTGAGTAGTAATCCAACGCCAACGCTTGGAGTGTGGCATTGGCGGCCAAGCCACCGTCTTGGCATTGGCTTACGCCATCAGCCACGGCCAGCAAATGGCCTTTACTGGCGGCCAGCCGCGGGGCGGGAGTGACCACGCGCACAGCATCTTGATTCTGCGCGCGCGGACCCTTATCACTGGCTTCGCTGATGCTCAGCTGTAGCGCCATATCAGACTCGCGCAGCGGTCATGGACGACGCGCCCCACGTAGTGCGCCAGCGGCGTTTGACGTTCAGCAGGCCGAACCAGGCCAGAATGCCGAGGCTGGCAAACAGCCAGAGACCGATCTGGTAGTCGCCAGTGTGCTGTTTGATGGCGCCCAAGCCAGCAGCAAGGATAAAGCCACCTACGCCGCCTGCCATACCGATCAAGCCGGTCATAACGCCGATTTCACGGAAGAAGCGCTGTGGCACCAACTGGAATACCGCGCCGTTGCCCGCGCCCAAGCCCAACATGGCGGTCACAAAAAAGGTCAGTGCCGCGTACGAGCTGGAGAGGTTGAAACCGACGATGGCGATGCACACGGCAGCAATGCCATACATGAATAGCAGCGAGCGAATGCCGCCGATGCGGTCAGCCAGAGCGCCGCCAAGGGGGCGCATCAAGCTGCCGGCCATCACGCAGGCTGCAGTGTAGTAACCGGCGGTCACTGGGCTCAGGCCGTACTGATCGCTGAAGTAGCCAGGCAGGGCGCTGGCCAGGCCGATAAAGCCACCGAAGGTTACGCTGTAGAAGAACATGAACCACCAGCTGTCTACATCCTTGAGTGCCTTGGAGTAGTCCTTCAATGATTTGGGAGCTGGGCGCTGGGGAGAATTTTTGGCCAGTATGATAAACAGGAGCAAGGTAATGGCCAGCGGGATCAGCGCCAAACCGAATACATTCTGCCAGCCGAACAGGTAGGCGAGGCCCGGAGCGAAAATCGCTGCCATCACAGTGCCAGAGTTACCGGCACCGGCAATGCCCATAGCCTTGCCCTGATGCTCCGGCGGATACCATTGCGAAGCCAGCGGCAGCGCGACGGCGAAGGAGGCACCGGCAAAACCAAGACCAAGGCCGAGCATGAGCGTGTGCTGATAGGTGTCTATACCCAGCTGCCACGCCAGCAAAAGCGTGCAGATGACCACTACCTGACCGATGATGCCAGCGGTTTTCGGTGATAGACGATCAGCCATAAAGCCCATGACTAGCCGAAGCAATGCACCGGCGAGGATAGGCGTGGCGACCATAATGCCCCGTTCCTGTGCGCTCAGGTCCAGATCGGTAGCAATTTGCACCGCGAGTGGGCCAAGCAGGTACCAGACCATAAAACTCAGATCGAAGTAGAGAAAGGCGGAGAATAACGTGGGAGTGTGTCCGGCTTTCCAGAAGCTTTTGTTCATATGGCAGTCCTCTCAGCGCCGCATGGCGCGCTTTGCAGCATGTACTACCCGCTACTTCGGGGCAAAAAAAAACGCCATCCCTTATCCCGGAGTAACTCCAGGTTGAGGATGACGTCGTTGTCTGTGTAGGTAACCGCCGTTGGCTACCTGCTACAGACCAAGCAGGATATGTGCCAGAGCACGAAAAGCAGGCTACTCGCCGAGCATTTCGTGCATGGCGATGATTTGCTCGGCTACCTGAATCAGCTTCTGTTGGCGGCTCATTGCTTGGCGGCGCATTAACGTATGTGCCTCGGACTCATCGCAGTTCTTCATTTTCATCAGCAAACCTTTGGCCTTTTCTACCCGCTTGCGCTCATTCAGCTGCTGCTCGCGTGCATGCAGTTCGGCGCGCAGTTGCTGGTCGGACTCAAAACGGGCCATGGCGACATCCAGTATCGCCTTGAGTCTGGAGCTCTCTACGCCTTCGATTATGTAGGCGCTTACGCCAGACTGAATCGCCTGGCGCATGATTGCGGGGTCTTGTTCATCGGTGAACAGCGCAATGGGATGGGGCAGGTCACGGCTGAACAGGCAAACCTGCTCCATTACGTCGCGGCCGGGTGAATCGCTGTCAATCAGAATGACATCGGGCTTGGCGCTCTGTACCCGCGCCGGCAGGTCGATGGTCAGGCCGGATTCGTCGATAACCTCAAAGCCTGCCTCCAGCAAGGCGCCCTTGAGCTTGCCGACTTTTTTAACAGTGTCGTTGATCAGCAGAATGCGCAGCATGATTTATCAAACAATCCTTGATGACAAAAGTTCAGTTAGCCTGTTGTACGGCGGCGTCGGTCATGGCGTGCAGATCGAAACTGCGGGCGTAGGCGGCTGGGTCGCTGCCGTCCCATACTTGCCCGTCCATCAGCGTGCTGCTGCGTAGCGGGCTGGCTGGCAGATCTATACCCAGTGCGCTGGCCGCTTGCTGATAGAGGTCGAGCTGTTGCACCTGTTTGGCGACGGCCAGGTAATCTGGCTCCTCACGTAGCAAGCCCCAACGACGGAACTGGGTCATGAACCAGAGTCCATCAGACAGGTAAGGCATGTTTACCTCGCCGTCACCGTGAAAACGCAGGCGATGCTCGTCACGCCATTCGTTACCGCGGCCATCGACGTAATCGCCCAGCATGCGAGGCTGCAGCGACGCCAATGGTGCATTGACGTAGTCGGCACCGCTGATGAGCTGAGCGGTGCTGCGGCGGTTATCGTCACTCTCATCGATAAAACGGCTGGCATCCAGAATCGACATGATCAGCGCGCGGGCGGCATTGGGGCACTCCTCAACAAAACGCTGGGTGGCGCAGAGCACTTTTTCGGGATGATTAGGCCAGACTGATTGGCTGGTCGCCAGGGTATAACCCATACCGTCTTCGATGGCGTGAGCGCCCCAGGGTTCGCCGGCGCAGAAACCATCAATGCGTCGCGCCCGCAGGTGTTCGACCATCAATGAAGGGGGAACCACACGGGTATCAACGTCGCGTAGTGGATGAATGCCGTTGGCCGCAAGCCAGTAGTAGAGCCACATGGCGTGGGTGCCGGTCGGGAAGGTCTGCGCCAGGCACAGCTTGGTATTGCCGAGTAGAGCGCGTTCAACCAAGGCTTGACTGCTATCCACGCCGGTTTCCAGCATCGGCTGTGACAAGTTGATGCTCTGGCCGTTCTGGTTCAGCCCCATCAGTACTGCCATAGGCGTTTGAGCGCTGCCAAGCCCAAGCTGGATGCCATAAACCAAGCCGTACAATCCCTGAGCGGCATCCAGCTCACCGTTGAGCAGGCGATCGCGCAGGGCCGACCAGGATTGTTGGCGCTGCAGATTGAGGGTCAAACCATAGGGTTGAGAGAATCCCTGAGTGGCAGCGACGATCAACGAAGCCGAATCAGTCAGTGGCATGAAGCCCAGGTTCAAGATGTGCTTTTCCGGGGCATCGCTGCCGTTGACCCAGGCGAGTACGTCGTCGCGCGGATTGTCTGTCTGCTTCATTTGTCAGTCCTGATGCTGCATTAAAAAAGCGCCGCACGCCCGATGGCGGCAGCGCATCTTATCCGTAGATGCCGCCTGCTGCCAGTCGAGGGTACGACGCCGTTGTCGTGGAGTGTCCCGTGTCACGGGGCTATGTTGGTATAGCACCAGCAAAGCCTGTGCCAGTCAGCGCACTATCATGACCGAGCGCTTGGACTGCTGCACCACGCGCAGGGCGTTGGTGCCCAACAGATAATCTTCCAGTCGCTTGCGCTTGTGTGAGGCCATGATGATCAGGTCAACATCAATCTTTTTGGCTACTCGCAGTATGGCCTCATAGGCTTTGCCGTCAGCCACGATGCGCTGCACCTTCACGTCTTTCGGAACGTTCTCCTTGACGAACTCACGCAGGTTATCAGTCATGGTTTTTTTGGCTTTGTCGGCGTACTCCTTGGGGAAGAAACCGCCGACCAGCGGCAGACCGAAATCAGGCAATACCATGATTACATGCAACGAGGCGTTATAGGTCTGGCAGAAGTTCAACGCGGTAGGCAGCGCCTTGTTCCACGACTGCTTGTGGTTCAGGTCGATCGGCAGCAGTATCTTGTTGTACATGACAGTTACCTCACGCAGTGGTTGGAGTGGCTTTGGTGCCGGCGGTTGGACGCCGACGCCATTGCAGGCCGATAACCAACAGGAAGACCGCTATACCCGGCAGCCACATCCACTCCTTGGCCCAACGATCAACCGGAGCCAGGATCTCGACTATCTCTTGATCGAACTCGAAACCCAGATCGGCAGCAACACTGCCATAGGTGACCATGTCCACTATGGTGCGGTCGCCATCGGCCATCAACATCAGGCCCAGGCTGTCCATACGCTCTTGCGCTGTTTCACCATCGGGTACAGGGACCAGCACGAAGAAGCTGCGCGGCTGGCCGATGTCGTCCTCGCCTTTGACTTGCACTCTAAGGTTGCTGCCTTTGTCGACGTTACCCAGTGCCTGTTCCAGTTGCGCCGGCGGTACAGAGCGGTAGGGGTCGTGCACCATGTCCATCCAGAAACCGGGACGGAAGAGGGTAAAGGCGACCAGTAATAACAATAGGCTTTCGTACCAGCGACTCTTCACCACCATCCAGCCCTGAGTGCCGGCGGCGAAAATGAGCATGGCAATAGTCGCGACTATGAAGATCAGGATGCCTTGCGCCCAGCTCACGTCGATCAGCAATAAATCGGTATTGAAGATAAACAGGAAAGGCAGCGCGGCGGTGCGCAGGCTGTAGTAAAACGCCTGGAAACCCGTTCGGATTGGGTCGCCGCCAGAGATTGCAGCAGCGGCAAAGGAGGCGAGCCCCACCGGCGGCGTCACATCGGCCATGATGCCGAAGTAGAACACGAACAGGTGGACCGCAATCAGCGGCACAAGCAAACCGCTTTCTTGCCCAAGGGTAACAATGACCGGAGCCAACAGCGCTGAGACCACAATATAGTTAGCGGTCGTAGGCAGGCCCATCCCAAGAATCAGGCTTAGCACCGCTGTCAGCGCGAGCATCAACAGCAGATTGCCCATCGACAGAATTTCAACCAGGTCGGCCAATACCAGCCCCACACCGGTTTGCGATACGGCGCCGACGATGATGCCTGCGGTAGCGGTCGCTATGCCGATGCCGATCATGTTACGAGCGCCGGCAATTAGTCCCTGCCATAGGTCATCCGCACCTTGCAGCAGGTCAGCGGTAAGGCTGGACTGCTTGCGAAATAGCGCCATCAGGGGGCGTTGGGTAAGGATGATGACGATCATGAACACGGTCGCCCAGAAGGCCGATAGGCCGGGTGACAGGCGCTCCACCATCAAACACCAGATCAGTACGATGACCGGCAAAATGTAGTGAAGGCCGGACATCACCGTGGGCTTGGTCTGCGGCAGGTGTACTACCGGAGAGTTGGGGTCATCCAGCTCGAGTTCTGGGTAACGCGAGCCGATCTTGAGCAGTCCGACATAAATTGCCGTAAGGCCTGCGGCGATAACCCAGCTGGCGGCATCGCCGAGAGCTGGTTTCAGCCAACCGAGGCCGTAATAGACCGCAAAAGACAGCGCCATCAGCAATATTAAGCCGGTCAAAAAACCGATCACCTTGCGTACCAGTGGCTTGGGCGGGTTGCTGCTCTGAAGCCCCTCCATACCCGCCTTAACGGCCTCAAGATGCACTATATAAATCAGTGCAATGTAAGAGATTAGGGCCGGCAGGAAGGCGTGCTTGATGACCTCTACGTAAGAAATGCCCACGTACTCGACCATCAGGAAGGCTGCTGCTCCCATCACCGGCGGCATGATTTGGCCATTGACCGAAGACGCCACTTCAACCGCGCCGGCCTTCTCAGAAGAAAAGCCCACCCGTTTCATCATCGGGATGGTGAAGGTACCGGTAGTCACGGTATTGGCAATCGACGAACCCGAGATCAGGCCAGTCAAGCCTGAGGCCACAACAGCGGCTTTGGCGGGACCACCGCGATAGTGACCGAGCATTGAAAAGGCTACTTTGATGAAGTAGTTGCCAGCGCCGGCCTTGTCCAGCAAAGAGCCGAACAAGACAAACAGGAACACGAAACTGGTAGAAACACCCAGTGCAATACCAAATACGCCCTGAGTGGTTAGCCACTGATGGTTTGCCAGTGACTCAACGCTTACCCCGCGGTGGGCGAGGATACCTGGCATATGCGGGCCGGCCACCGAGTACACGATGAAAATCAGTGCCACTATCATCAGCGGCGGACCCAGCGCTCGGCGCGTGGCTTCGAGTAGCGTCAGAAGACCGATAACCGCGATAACGACATCTTGCGTGATGGGTTTGCCCGGACGCTCAGAGAGTTCGGCATAGAAAAAAAACAGATAGGACGCACAAAAGGCCGCGACCAACGCCAGTATCCAATCCATGATCGGGATGTAATCCCGTGGCGAACGCTTGAATGCGGGGTAGGCCATAAAGCCAAGAAAGACCGCAAACATCAGGTGGATGGAACGCGATTCGGTACTGTTGAACACGCCGACGCCGATCATGAAGGGGAGCGGCGAAGCGATCCATAATTGGAACAATGACCAGAGTGCGGCAATCGATAGCAGCAGTTTGCGCGCGATCCCGGTTGGTTTTCGGGCGCCGGTATCGGTGGTGGCAACCAGGTCTTCAAGATTGGTATTGCTAGTGTCTGATGCGTCGCTTGATTGGCTCATGGCTGCGCGCTACTCCTGTTTTTTTATCTTATGGTGTCGCTTTCGGCTGACTTGGCAGAACCGTGGTGAAGGTCTGCTCCGCACACCGGCAGGCTCTTGTGGAGCACCGGTTACTGCAATTAACCGCTAGCAAAAAAGGCGAGCGGAAAGGAATTTTTCAAAAAATGTAGAGCGAAAATAAGAGTGCAGAAACAAGCGAGCCGCCCGATGGGGCGGCTCGCGGTGTGGCTTACAACCAGCCACGTTCCTTGTAGTAGCGCACTGCGCCGTCATGTAGAGGCGCTGAAAGACCCTCGGAAATCATCTGTTCTTCCTTCAGCGTGGCGAAGGCAGGATGCAAACGCTTGAAACGGTCGAAGTTCTCGAACACCGCTTTCACGGTTTGATACACGGTCTCGTCGCTGACCGCATCGGAAGCGACCAGAGTAGCGCGTACACCGAAGGTGTTTACGTCTTCATCGTTACCGCGATACAAACCGCCGGGAATGACTGCCTTGGCATAGTAGGAGCGATCAGCAACCAGCTTGTCGATTTCTGGGCCGTCGACCGAGACCAGTACAGAGTCTACAGTCGTGGTGGCTTCTTGAATCGAGCCGTTCGGGTGGCCGGCCACATACACCATGGCATCCACGTTGTTGTCACCCAGAGCGGCTGCTTGCTCTGCCGCGCCTAACTCGGAAGCCAGGGAGAAGTCTTTGACGCTCCAGCCGAGAGATTCCAGAACCACGTCCATTGTGTCGCGCTGACCAGAACCGGGGTTGCCGATGTTAACGCGTTTGCCTTTTAGGTCTTTGACGCCGGTGATGTCGGCATCGCGGCGGGCAACAATGGTCAACGGCTCGCCGTGCAGAGCGAAGAGGGCACGCATGCCTTCAAAGGGGCCGTCTGACTGGAAGTTCTGTACGCCTTCGTAGGCTTTGTACTGAACGTCGGACTGCACTACGCCCATGTCCATTTCACCGCCGCGGATGGCGTTGACATTGGCAACCGAGCCACCGCTGGATGGGGCGTTGCAACGAATGCCGTGCTCTTCGCTGTTGCGATTCAGCAGGCGGCAGATAGATTGACCTACCACGTAATAAACGCCGGTTTGTCCGCCAGTTCCGATGGTAACGAATTCTTCAGCAACGGCAGGGGTTGCGGCGAGGGAGGCGTAGCCAATGGTGGCCGAGAACAGTAAGGCAAGGGATTTGCGCTTCATGTGAAGTGACTCCTTTTTTCTGATTATTCATGACTGCAGGCAGATAGACTGCGAGCCAAGTGGTTGATTCAATGCCGTTGTACAGCACCGAAAGCAATTAACGTCCAATGTATCGATTTACCCGCACTCGCGCGACTAGGTGCTGAATCAATAGTGTAGTGGATGATTTCACTTGTAACCGAACATACCCGTCGATCTGCGTATGGGCAAGCAGAGCGGTACAGACGTGCGACGGAGCTCACTCATCAGAGGGTGTTTTGCCCTCTGATGAGGTGCTAAAAGGCGCAGATGAGGCAGTGCTCAATCTACCGGTGGCCAGCCGCCCATTTCTCTCCAGCGGTTGACGATGGTGCAAAATAGTTCAGCGGTCTTTTCGGTGTCGTAGCGCGCGGAGTGAGCCTCGCGGCCATCAAAGTCCATACCAGCAGCGTTGCAGGCCTTGGCCAGGACGGTTTGACCGTAGGCCAGGCCGCCCAGGGTAGCGGTGTCAAAGCAGGAGAAGGGGTGGAACGGGTTGCGCTTGATATCGATGCGCTCAACCGCCGCGTTAACAAAACCGAGGTCAAAGAAGGCGTTGTGGCCGACTAGAACGGCGCGCTTGCAGCCGGCTGACTTCACCGCTTTACGCACGTGCTTGAATATCTCGGTGATGGCGTGCTCTTCGCTTACCGCTTGGCGCAGCGGGTGATCCAGCTTGATGCCGGTAAACTCCAAAGCTGCGGCCTCTATATTGGCACCTTCGAAAGGCTCAACCCGGAAAAAATGGGTTTGGTCAGCGTAGACCATGCCCTCATCATCCATGCTGATGGTGGTCGCTGCGATCTCCAGTAGCGCGTCGGTCGCAGCGTTAAATCCGCCGGTTTCGACATCTATGACAACCGGCAGAAAGCCCCGGAACCGATAGGCCATAGGCGATTTGGGTTTGCTGGACGTTGGGGCATCCAGGCCATCGGTGTCACTGTCAAAGTCGAACTCACTCACGCGTAATCCTTAGCATCGCAAAGAGGGTTGGTCAGGCCAGACGCCATTGCAGGTTTTCACCTGCGCGTAGCGGAATCACGCACTGGTCGCCAAAGGGTAGCTGTTCCGGCGCCTGCCAGCTATCACGAATCAGCGTGATTTGGTCGGTATTGCGCGGCAGGCCATAGAAATCAGGTCCGTGGAAGCTGGCAAAGCCTTCCAGTTTGTCCAGCGCGCCAAGGCCATCGAAGGCTTCGGCGTAAAGTTCAATGGCGGCGTATGCGGTGTAGCAGCCAGCGCAGCCGCATGCTGCTTCTTTGGCATGGCGGGCGTGGGGCGCGGAGTCGGTCCCCAGGAAAAACTTACTGGAACCGGAGGCGACGGCTTCGCACAGCGCTTGCTGGTGTTTCTCGCGCTTGAGGATCGGCAGGCAAAATAGATGCGGACGAATTCCGCCTACCAGCATGTGGTTCCGATTGAACAGCAAATGGTGTGCGGTAATGGTCGCGCCCACGTTGTCCGGGGCCTGTTTGACGAACTCCACCGCGTCCGCGGTAGTGATGTGTTCAAAGACGACTTTTAAAGTAGGGAAGCGGTCCACCAGCTGCACTAACTGCTGATCAATGAAGGCCTTCTCGCGATCAAAAATATCCACCGCGGCATGGGTCACTTCGCCGTGCACTAGTAGCGGCATGCCTAATTCGGCCATGGCTTCGAGCGCCGGGTAGATTTTATTCAGTGCGGTGACGCCAGACTGTGAGTTGGTGGTGGCGCCGGCCGGGTAAAGCTTAGCGGCGATGGCCTGACCGCTTTGCTTAGCCTCACGCACAATCTCGGGGCTGGTGTGATCGGTCAGATAAAGCACCATCAGCGGCTCAAAATGCGAGCCGGCTGGCCGAGCCGCCAAAATACGGGACTTATAACTGGCGGCTTCCTGCGCATCCCTCACCGGCGGTACCAGATTGGGCATGATGATCGCGCGAGCAAAAGTACGCGCGGCGTCAGCAACCGTGTGGCTGAGAACCTCTCCATCGCGAAGGTGAATATGCCAGTCATCTGGCCGGGTGAGCGTGAGGCGGTCAGTCATGCGTAGGGCTTCCAGAACAGAGTAATGCCGCAATGCTACCGTAAGCAGCGGTTTTTTCACACCGTTTGACAACGTCTGAACGCCTTGAACTAAGCGCCGTACAGGGGATTGCTCGGTATTTATCTGCATCTGCCGGTAAAGATTAGCGTCGTGCAGCCGATGAGACTGGCAAGAGCGATTAGTTGCGCTGGCGTGAAGCCGGCGGTTGAAGAGGTGACAAGCGTGGTGACGCGAACGTACCCGGTACTTCTGTTAGCGCTGGCTTTGCCTGCGCAGGCGCTGACCTTTCAGACGCGCATGGAAGATGTGCAATGGCAGGTTGCGGGCGATGAGTTTGCCTGTCGATTGAACCAATCGGTCGCTGGTTATGGCGAGGCCAGTTTTGTGCGGCATGCGGGCGAGCCAGCTGCGTTCGAGTTGACGTCATGGGATAACCCCATGAGTTCTGGCGCTGCGCAACTTTACAACGAGCCGCCGCCATGGCGCCCCGGTACGGCAGCTGTCCCGGTGGGGCAGGTAACCGTGAAACAAGGTGCTGGCGTGATGCAGGTGCCCTACCAGCAGGCAGGTCGCATGCTTGCTGGTCTGGCGTCTGGCTTGCAACCGACGATTATGCGCAATGGCTACGCAGGCGGTGCGCCGGTCCGCGTGGTGGTGTCGAGCGTTGGTTATCAGCAGGCGTGGTTAGATTTTCAAAAATGTATCAGCGGTTTACTGCCAGTCAGTTACGCCCAGATTTCGGAGAGTTTGATTAGCTTCGGTTCTGGTGGCGAGACGCTGAATGCCCAAGCGAAATCGATGTTGGACGCAGCGGTTATGTATATAAAGGCCGATGATGAGATCAAAGAGATCGTGCTGGATGGTCATTCCGACAATCAGGGTAACCGCCTGGATAATCGTGAGTTGTCACGTCAGCGCGCCTTGGCGGTGAAAGATTATCTAGTTGAAAAGGGCGTGAACGAAGACCTGTTTGCCATGCGCTTTCATGGTGATCGTTATCCGGTCGCGAGCAATCGAACGGCACAAGGCCGAGCGGCTAATCGCCGGGTCATGTTACGTCTAGAGAAGGATTAAGCGCGGCATAAGCCGCGCATAAGCGTACTTTTCAGCTGCTGTATCACTAAAACTCCCCGTAGCTCCCCTGTGATTCCTTGTGCCTTGACGCTAGAATAGCTGCCTTTCGTCCGCTCCTGCGTGAGTGGCGGTACAGTCTTGTTAAGGGAGCACCTCATGGCAGAAGTCAATAAAGTCGTCCTCGCCTATTCCGGCGGCCTGGATACCTCGGTCATCCTCAAGTGGCTGCAGGAAACCTACAACTGCGAAGTGGTGACCTTCACCGCAGATCTGGGCCAAGGCGAGGAAGTAGAGCCAGCGCGTGCCAAGGCAGAAGCCATGGGCGTCAAGGAAATCTACATCGATGACCTGCGTGAAGAATTTGTTCGCGACTTCGTGTTCCCGATGTTCCGCGCCAACACTGTGTATGAAGGCGAGTACCTGCTGGGTACCTCTATCGCACGCCCACTGATCGCCAAGCGCCTGATTGAGATTGCCAACGAGACCGGCGCTGATGCCATCTCGCATGGTGCGACCGGCAAAGGCAACGATCAAGTGCGCTTCGAATTGGGTGCCTATGCGCTCAAGCCAGGCGTTAAAGTGATTGCGCCTTGGCGCGAGTGGGATTTGTTGTCGCGTGAGAAATTGATGGATTACGCGGCCAAGCACGATATTCCGATCGAACGTCACGGTAAGAAGAAGTCGCCTTATTCCATGGACGCCAACTTGCTGCACATCTCCTTTGAAGGCGGCGTGCTGGAAGATACCTGGGCCGAGCACGAAGAAGACATGTGGCGCTGGTCCGTATCGCCGGAAAATGCGCCTGACCAAGCTACCTACATTGAGCTCAGCTACCAGAATGGCGACATCGTTGCCATCGACGGAAAGGATATGAGCCCGGCTACCGTGCTGGCTTACCTGAACAAGGTAGGTGGCGACAACGGTATTGGTCGTCTGGATATCGTTGAAAACCGCTTTGTGGGCATGAAATCCCGTGGCTGCTACGAAACCCCCGGCGGCACCATCATGCTGAAAGGTCACCGCGCTATCGAGTCCATCACTCTGGACCGTGAAGTCGCTCACCTGAAAGACAGCTTGATGCCCAAATACGCCGAGCTGATCTACAACGGGTTCTGGTGGAGCCCTGAGCGGGTGATGCTGCAACAGATGATTAATGCATCCCAGGCACAGGTTAACGGTGTCGTGCGTCTCAAGCTCTACAAGGGCAACGTGATGGTGGTTGGCCGCAAGTCTGACGACTCGCTGTTTGATGCCAACATCGCTACCTTTGAAGACGATGCGGGCGCCTACGATCAGGCCGATGCAGCAGGCTTTATCAAGCTGAATGCGCTGCGTATGCGCATTGCTGCTAACAAGGGTCGCAAGCTGCTCTGAGCTACGCGGTGATCTACAAAACGCCCGGTCATCCGGGCGTTTTGCTGTCAGGCTGGCAAGACGAGTCTGAAGCTTGTAGCTTTACTTTGATGCTTCTAATTAAAGGTTGTGAATATGCGTATTTTGCACACCATGCTACGCGTCGGTAATCTGGAAAAATCCGTCGCTTTCTACACTGAAGTGTTGGGTATGACCTTGCTGCGGCGTAAGGATTACCCGGAAGGGCGCTTTACCCTGGCGTTCGTCGGCTATGGCAACGAAGCAGAACACACCGCGCTAGAGCTTACGCATAACTGGGACACCAACGAGTACGATCTGGGCAGCGGCTATGGTCATATCGCCATCGAAGTACTGGATGTGTACAAAGCCTGTGAGCAGATTAAATCGGCAGGCGGCAAGGTGGTGCGCGAGCCGGGTCCGATGAAGCACGGGCAGAGTGTGCTGGCCTTTGTTGAAGATCCCGACGGATATCGGATCGAGCTACTCTGCAAAAAGTAGCTTAGAAGAACCTCCGGGTTACTGAGAAAATAGGCCAGGCGGGCAACATAAAAAGCGCAGTTCGCCTGCTGTAGTGCGCTTTTTAGCGCGGTATCGGCAACGTGAGTGTTTTTTCAACTGCCTGATCGGGGCCTTCAGGGAAGTGTTGGCATGATATGGACGCTGTGCATTTCTATAATAGTGCTTTCTGCCATTGGTTTGTTTCGCTTGCGCCGGGTGCGCAAGCGCGCCGCGCGTGAGCAACGACAGCAGGCGATTACGCAGATTCAACTACTGCGTCAGTTGCTGGAACAGGTGCAACGTCACCGTGGGCTTTCCTTCGGCGCGATGTCTGGCGAGCATTCACTGGAACCTCGGCGCTGGTCGGTGCATCAGCAACTGCTGCAGTTACTGAAGACGATCGGCCAATACGAGGCATCGCTGTATTGGTATGACAGTTGGCATCAAGCGCGGGATATCTGGCAAAAGATTGAAAGTGGCTTCGAACACGAAAGTGCCGAGCACTTGCTGACACTGCACAACGATATGATTGCTTGTCTTTTGCAGACCATTGAAGCCTTGGCCAACCGATTTGATTTAGTCTGTCTGGGGCGCTTGGCGCCGCAGGCGGAAGGGTTGTGGTTTGAGTTGCTGCAGAGTATTGAGCTGCTGGGTCAAAGCCGCGCTGTCGGCACCGGTATCGCAGCAAATCGCCAAAACCTGCCGATTTGGCGTGATCAATTGCAGGTATTGAATGAGCAGATCAATGAGCAGTCGTATGCTGCTCTGGCGCGGCTGATCTCGGATCCGGATTTACGTATTTTGGTCAGCCAGCCGGTGCGTGACGCGGAGGATGCGCTGGACCTCTTGCTCGAGCGCATTCGCACACTACTGGACCGCCAGCCGTCTCCCGCAGTGCATTCAGTGGAGTTCTTTCAGGTTGCTACGCGGGCGATCAGCGCTCAATTACTGCTGGTAGACATGCTGCTCGAGCGGCTCGTCGTGGCTTCTGGCTCGTCTCGCGAACGCGTGGGTAAAGCCTGAGGCCTTGCACCAAAACGGTGTTTTCTCTCAATTCCGCACTCTTCTGGTTCATTCTGCTTTGGCTTATGACAGCCTAGTTGGCATTAAATTTTTGTATATAAATAATATTAAGTTTCCTCTGTAGCGTGATGTATTAATTGATTTAATTTTATTTAAATAATCCGTCATCTGCTCCTCAATTCTTCTTCGTTTAACTTTGGCACGCCAATTGCTTTTGTCTGCTCAGTGGCTGTTTTTTGCAGCCTAAACTTCCGGTGGTCATCGTCGACCATCTGCCGCAAGGCTGGGAAGCGGGTGATCCGAGCAACGAAGCTCAGGCTAGCGCCCACAACACAATTTGAGTAGTACCAGGCAACGGCGCCTGGAGTCCCGAAGAGGACTCCAGGCGCTTTTTTTTTGTTTTTTTGCCGGCCCGTGCCGGCTGCGGCTTCGACTGAGGAAAGGCGATGAACTCGAAAGTGACCCCGATCAAGAACGAAACACTGGTCATCATCGGTAACGGGATGGTCGGTCATCATTGTGTCGAGCAACTGACCGAGCAAGGTGCGCTTGCCCAATATCAAGTGCACGTGTTCGGTGAGGAGCGTCAGCGCGCTTACGATCGCGTACACCTCTCGGAGTATTTCGGTGGTCGTGATGCCGAGTCATTGGCCATGTGCGAAGCCGATTTTTATGCGCAGCATGGGGTGCACATGCACCTCGGCGTGGCAGTGCTAGAGATCGACCGCGAGCGCAAAGAAGTGGTTACTAGCGAGGGCCGCCAGCCCTACGACCGACTGGTGCTGGCGACTGGCTCATATCCTTTTGTACCGCCCATTGCTGGCGCTGAAGGTAATTCAAAGCTGGTTTATCGCACACTGGATGATCTAGATGACATTCGCGCTGCTGCCAACGGCGGTCGTCGTGGTGTTGTGGTCGGTGGTGGTCTGCTTGGCCTGGAAGCAGCCAACGCACTCAAGTCGCTGGGTCTTGAAGCCCATGTGGTCGAGTTCGCTCCGCGGCTGATGCCGGTGCAACTTGACCCAGACGGTGGTGCGGCATTGAAAGCGCGTATCGAAGAACTCGGCGTACGTGTGCATCTCAACCGCGCAACCAGTGAAATTGTCGCTGGCGAAGAATACGCCTATCGCATGAACTTCAGTGATGGTGAGTCGCTGGAAACTGATCTAATCGTATTCTCCGCTGGCATCCGCCCGCAGGACGCATTGGGCCGTAGCGCCGGCCTGGATATCGCTGAACGCGGTGGCGTGGTAATCGATAGTGACTACCGCACCAACGACCCCGACATTTACGCCATCGGCGAGTGTGCTTCCTGGAACGGCAGCATCTTTGGCTTGGTTGCACCGGGCTACACCATGGCGCGCAACCTGGCGGCGCTGCTGGTAGGCAAGCAGCATGAAAGCTTTATCGGCGCCGACATGTCCACCAAGCTGAAACTGCTGGGTGTTGATGTGGGCTCCATCGGTGACGCCCACGCCGCAACGCCCGGCGCCAAGAGCTATCGCTTTAACGACGAGGTCAACTCCAGCTATCGTCGTCTTGTGGTCTCTCCGGATGGCAGTCAGGTGATAGGCGCGGTGCTGGTGGGCGATAACAGCTACTACGACACCTTGCTGCAATATGCGCAGAACGGTATCAAGCTGCCAGCAGATCCGGCCAGCCTGATTCTGCCAGCAGGCGAGGGTGCTCCTGCACTGGGTGCTGATGCCTTGCCGGATACGGCGACTATTTGCTCCTGCCACAACGTCAGCAAAGGAGCGATCTGCTGTCAGGTAGATACCGGCTGCACTGATCTCGGTGATCTGAAACTGGCAACCAAAGCGGGTACTGGTTGCGGTGGTTGCAGCGCGCTGCTCAAGCAAGTGTTTGAACATGAACTCAGTGCCCGCGGCGTTGAGGTCGACAAAAGTCTGTGTGAGCACTTCGCGCATACCCGCCAGGAGCTGTACGGCATTGTGCGGGTTGAAGGCATCATTAGCTTTGAAGAGCTGCTGGCCAAGCATGGCCGTGGACACACCGGCTGCGACATTTGCAAACCGGCGGTAGGTTCAGTTCTGGCATCGTGCTGGAACCAGCCGATCACCGACCCTTCACTGGTGCCGCTGCAGGACACCAACGATACCTTCATGGCCAACATGCAGAACAACGGCACCTATTCCGTTGTGCCACGTATCGCTGGTGGTGAGATCACCCCAGACAAGTTGATCGCGCTCGGTGCGGTGGCTAAGAAGTACGATCTCTACACCAAAATTACCGGAGGCCAGCGTATTGACCTGTTCGGCGCCGAACTACACCAGTTGCCCGACATCTGGAGTGAGCTGATTGAAGCCGGTTTTGAGACCGGTCACGCCTACGGTAAATCGCTGCGTACCGTTAAATCCTGCGTCGGCAGTACCTGGTGCCGCTACGGCGTGCAGGACAGTGTTGGCATGGCACTGGTGCTTGAGAATCGCTACAAGGGCCTGCGCTCGCCGCACAAAATCAAGTTTGGGGTATCCGGCTGCACTCGCGAATGCGCCGAGGCGCAGAGCAAGGATGTGGGTGTAATCGCAACTGAGAACGGCTGGAACCTCTACGTTGCCGGTAACGGCGGCATGCGCCCGCGCCACGCCGAGCTGTTTGCCACCGATCTGGATGACGCAACCCTCATCCGCTACATCGATCGCTTCCTGATGTTCTACGTGCGCACCGCTGATCGGTTGCAGCGCACCTCGGTCTGGCGCGAAAGCCTCGAGGGCGGTCTGGACTACCTCAAGTCCGTGATCATCGACGACAGCCTGGCGCTGGGCGCCGAGCTGGAGTCGCAGATGCAGCTAGTCGTTGATCGTTACGAATGCGAGTGGGCCAATGCGCTTAAGGACCCGGAAAAACTCAAGCGCTTCCGTACCTTTGTCAATGACGAGCGCGGCGATCCGGATATCCAATTCGTCAAAGAGCGTGAGCAACGTCGCCCTATGCAAGCCCATGAGCTGAACCTTATTCCCGTAGCTGAGGAGGTTGTCTGATGACCCTAAGTACCCCAATCGTTGAGCATGATGCCGTGGCGGCTGCTGCATGGCGCCCGTTGTGCACCCGACAAGACCTGGTTGCTAACTCAGGGGTTGTCGCCTTGTTGGATGACGCCCAGGTTGCGCTATTTCATCTGCCACAGAGCTGCGACGGCGAGCAGTTATTCGCCATAGAGAATCGTGATCCAAAATCCGGTGCCAACGTGATTGGCCGCGGCATTGTGGGTCATCTCAAGGGCGACTTGGTCATTGCCTCGCCGTTGTACAAACAGCATTTCCGTTTGGCTGATGGCAGTTGTATTGAATATCCCGAGCAACGGTTACGGGTATGGCCAGTGCGTTTGAACGGCGACCTGGTTGAAGTGGGAATGCAGGCTGAATAAATCCGCGTAGTACTGGCGGGCAGCCGCTTGCCAAGCGCAAGTGGCTGCCACCTTTAACGAAAGATGCATAGAGAGAATTACACATGTCCTATTTAGTCCCTGCAGAGTTTGTCACCAAGATGGTTGATGCAGGCGAGTCGAAGGTATTTATGTCGACGCGCGACACCTTGATACGCTCTTTTATGGCCGGTGCCATCCTCGCGTTGGCGGCGGTATTTGCGATTGCCATCACGGTGCAGACCGGCAACCCGCTGATTGGCGCCATTCTGTTCCCGGTTGGCTTCGTCATGCTCTATCTAATGGGATTCGACTTGCTGACCGGTGTTTTTATGCTGGTTCCGCTGGCACTGCTCGATAAGCGTCCCGGCGTGACCGTGGGCGGCATGCTGCGCAACTGGGGCTTGGTGTTTGTTGGCAACTTTGGCGGCGCGTTGGCCGTCGCCTTCATGATGGCGTTCGTTTATACCTACGGTTTTTCGACTGATCCGGGCGCTATTGGCGAGAAAATTTCGCATATCGGTGAAGCACGTACCTTGGGCTATGCTGAATACGGCGCAGCCGGCTGGGCAACGATCTTCTTGCGCGGCATGTTGTGTAACTGGATGGTGTCGATGGGCGTAGTTGGGGCAATGATCTCTACCTCGGTTAGCGGCAAGGTGATTGCCATGTGGATGCCCATAATGCTGTTTTTCTACATGGGTTTTGAGCACTCGGTCGTTAACATGTTTCTGTTTCCTTCAGCTTTGATCATGGGTGGTGATTTTTCAGTCATGGATTACATGATCTGGAACGAAATCCCCACTGCGCTGGGCAATCTGGTTGGCGGCCTGGCCTTCACCGGTTTGACGCTGTACACCACGCACATCCGTACTGCACCCAAGCGCGTACTGTAAAAAGTCCGCTTTCCTTGCAACTACCTCGGCTCTGAAAAGGTCCGGGGTTTTTGAGTTTTAAGTATGTCGAAGCAACTGACGGTCAGTGTTGGGCAGTATTCAGACAAAGGCGTGAAGGAGATCAACCAGGACTTTCACGGCGTCTGGATTCCGGATGAGCCTCAGCTAAGCGCCAAGGGTATTGCCGTGGCGCTAGCCGATGGCATCAGCAGCAGCAGCGTCAGTCAGATTGCCAGCGAGGCCGCCATATCGGGCTTTCTCGCCGATTATTACTGTACCTCCGAGGCCTGGACCGTAAAAAAGTCGGCGCAACGAGTGCTGATTGCCACTAACTCCTGGCTGCATGCACAGACTCAGCAAAGCCAGTATCGCTATGACAAAGACCGTGGCTATGTGTGCACCTTTAGTGCACTGATTTTCAAGGCCAGCACGGCTTATCTGTTTCATGTCGGCGATGCACGTATTTACCGCGTGGCTGGCAAAGGGCTGGAACAACTCACCCAGGATCATCGCGTGTGGGTCTCGCAGCAGCAAAGCCATCTGGCGCGTGCGCTGGGCATCAATCAACAATTGGAAATCGACTACCAAGCCTTGTCGGTAGAGCAGGGCGATACCTTTTTATTGGCCACTGACGGCGTTTACGAATTTGTCAGCCCGGCCTTTATTACTCAGACCATTGCCGAGCAGCAGACAGACCTTAACGCTGCCGCCAAGCTGATTGTGGTTGAGGCGCTGGCGCAAGGCAGTGACGACAACCTCACCGTGCAGGTCGTGCGAGTAGACAGCCTGCCAAGCCTGGACGAAGCCAGTAACCGGCTGGCCAGTCAGGCTTTTGCAAAGTTGCCGTTACCGCCGGTGCTGGAGCCGCGCATGGTGTTTGATGGCTATCGCATCATGCGTGAAGTGCACGTCAGCAGTCGTAGTCATGTGTACTTGGCGCTGGATGAGGCAAGTGTCACTCAGGTGATTATGAAAACGCCGTCAATCGATCTGGGCGGTGATGCGGCTTACCTCGAGCGTTTTATGTTGGAGGAGTGGATTGCCCGGCGGTTAAATAGCCCGCACGTGCTCAAGCCGTGCAGTGTCGAGCGACCGCGCAATTACCTCTACGTAGTCACTGAATATGTTGAAGGACAAACGCTGCGTCAATGGATGATCGACAATCCAGCACCCGGCCTGGAACAGGTGCGCGGCATCGTCGAGCAGATCGCCAAGGGCCTGCAAGCCTTTCACCGAATGGAAATGCTGCATCAGGATCTGCGCCCTGAGAACATCATGATAGATACCACGGGCACGGTGAAGATCATTGATTTTGGTTCAACCCGGGTGGCTGGTTTGATGGAGATGGCAGCGCCGCAGATTCAGGAGCAGATGCTCGGTACGTTGCAGTACTCAGCACCTGAGCACTTTCTTGGTGAAAGCGGCACGCCACGTTCGGACTTGTTTTCGCTCGCCAGCATTACTTACCAGATGCTGACCGGCAAATTGCCCTATGGCGCTCAGGTGGCCAAGGCACGTACCCGTGCTGCGCAAAATAAGCTGGTATACCAGACGGTGCTGCACGAGGATCGCGAGATTCCAGCCTGGATAGATGATGTGCTCAAGCGCGCATTGCAGCCCAATCCTTACAAGCGGTACGAAGCGCTGTCGGAGTTTGTGTTTGATTTGCGCAAGCCCAATCAAGCCTTTTTGAGCCGCACGCGACCACCATTGATGGAGCGCAACCCACTGCTGTTTTGGAAAAGTGTGTGCTTCGTTTTGGTGATGGTGATTGCCGCGCTGCTGGCGCAGTAACGCGGCGGTGAGTATGCAGTAAAGCCCTTTTAGGGCTGATTGATGCCCCGAATGCGGGTAGCCAGATCGGCGGCGTATAAATCGGTCATGCCGGCGATGAAGTCGACGACTCTGAGGTAACTACGGTAGGGGTCCCAGTTGGCTTGCGGAATGGTATGACCCAGCAGATCCAGTATGCGCTGGTGTTTGAAGCTCAGATTTTGGCCGGCGTGGAGCTCGCTGACCGCACCACAAAAGGCGTTTAACAAGGTCTCGAGCGTACTGTAGGCGCCAATCTCGACAACGGTTTTACGTTTATCCTGGAAGATCCGTTTGCGCGCCATCTGCTTGGCCTCCAGGACACAGCGTCGTGCAGCACCATGCATGTGCTCGACCAGGTCTCCCTGCAACTCGCCAGCCAGTAAAGCAGGTTGCTGTTCGATGAACGCCTCGGCAGCGGCATTCACCAGATGCTCAATGGCTTTGCCACGCAGGATTGCCAAGCGCCGTCGCTGTGAGTCCTCAGGGCCCAGTTGGCGGTAAGTCTCCGGCACGTCGTCGCCAACCAGATCCAGCAACACCTGCTCTACCTCGCTGTAGGCGAGCAGATCCATTTCCAGTCCATCCTCAAGGTCGATCAGCCCATAACAGATATCATCGGCAGCCTCGACCAGATACACCAATGGATGGCGGCTCCAGCTTTGTTCGCCTTGCGAGGGCAGCCCAAGTTTGTCGGCAATCTGCTGCAATAAAGGATACTCAGCCTGGTAACAGCCGAATTTGTGTTTTTTGTAGCCCTGGCTATCGGCATGCTGCGCGGTCCAGGGGTATTTCAGGTAAGCGCCCAACGTGGCGTAAGTGAGGCGCATGCCACCGTCGGCCTGGTGATACTCAATCTGCGTCAGTACCCGAAAGCCTTGGGCATTACCTTCAAAGTTCAGAAAATCTTGCCTCTGGGCTTCGCTTAGCTGATCGAGCAAACCGCCTTCAGCTGCTTGGCGAAACCAGTGACGAATGGCGTCCTCGCCTGAGTGGCCGTAAGGCGGGTTACCAATGTCATGCGCCAGGCACGCAGCTTGTACAATCACGCCCAGGTCAGCAGGCTCGCACCAATCGGGCAATTCGTTGCGCAGCATTGACCCCACGCGCATACCCAACGAACGGCCCACGCAACCCACCTCCAAACTATGGGTCAGGCGAGTATGAATATGATCGTTGCTGGAGACCGGATGTACTTGGGTTTTCTTACCTAATCGGCGAAACGCGCCGGAGAAAATAACGCGATCATGGTCTTTGTGAAAGGGCGTACGCCCTAACTCGTCTGCGCTGGCCAGCGGTTTACCTAGCCGTTCGCGGCACAGCAGTGTTTCCCAATCCATACTGATCTCCCTAATAATGCGGTGAGTATGTGGGATGCGGCAGCAGCTGCCAAGGCCGCAGGTGAGGCTGTTTGCTGCTCGGTGGTGGTCGGCATGGGCGTACTAAAGGAGTAGTATGGCGGCCCTTTTCAAGCAAACTAATGCGGTGCACCCCGGCATGACGCTTCTTACTCTCTACGGCACCAGCGCCTGCCATCTTTGTGATGCGGCTTTGGCCGAGCTGACGCCACTGTTAGCTAATGGCATACAGTTGCACGAAGTGGACATCATTGAATCCGAGCGACTGATGGCGCTGTATCAGCTACGGATACCGGTATTACGCCGCGAGGATACTGGCGCGGAGCTGGATTTCCCTTTCGACTTGAATCGTCTGATGGGCTGGCTGGACGATGTTCTGGCAGAGGAGGGTTGAAGCATGGCGATGCGCGTAGTGCCATTCTGGAAACGTAAAAGCTTAACCGAAATGGACCAACAGGAATGGGAGTCGCTGTGCGACGGTTGCGGTCTGTGTTGCCTGCAGAAGCTGGAGGACGAGGACGAGCCCCAGGCGTTTTATTACACGCGCATTGCCTGCAAACTTCTCGATCACCAGAGCTGCCAATGCAGTGACTATCCGAATCGTCAGGCCAAGGTGCCGGACTGCATTCAACTGACCCCGGGTGCCGCAAGTGATTTTGCCTGGTTGCCGCCGACCTGTGGTTATCGTTTGGTGGCTGAAGGCGCTGATCTACCGGCTTGGCACCATCTGGTCTGCGGTGATCGCAAGGCAGTGCACAAGGTTGGTATTTCGCTGTCGGGCCAGATGCTAGCTGAAGGCAGTGTTGACGATGATGACTGGGAAGATCACATCATCTTTCGCGTGGGTTGAGAGTTAGAGATTGATGCTCCAAGGCCGAGAGAAGCGGACGGCTGGTCAGCCGCCCGCAGCAAACTCAGTTTTCGACCTGAAATTCGCGCAGTTTGGTGTACAGATAGCGCACTTGGTCATATTCAAATGGGCTGTCTAGCGCGCCATAGCGGAACGGCGTTTGATAACGTAGATCGATAGCCCAAATGCCCCAGGTGTAGGGGTGATCGCTCATGTAGTCGCGATGCTCCATATAGTTGACCCCGTTATCGATCATCCAGTCCACTGCATAGCCAGTGCCGTCGCGTAGGCTGGATGGGCCGAGAAACGGAATCACCAGATAGGGACCAGCCGGCACACCGTAATGCCCCAGTGTCTGACCAAAGTCTTCCTTCTGCGCTGGCAAGTCCATGGCTTTGGCCACATCAAACATGCCACCAACACCGATGATGCTGTTAAACAACAGGCGCGCAGTGGTCTGGGCGCTGCGCTCAAATTTCAGCTGCAGCAGGTTGTTGACCAGGTAAGGGATGTCGCGCAGGTTGTTGGTGACGTTAGACACGCCCGTGCGCACGAAACCGGGTGTAGCCCAGACATACCCACGCACCACCGGCAGGTAAACATAACGATCAAATTCTGCATTGAAGCGATAGGTTAGGCGGTTCATACCCTCCAACGGATCTTGCACGTTGAGTGCGCCCAGGCTGGAGCGCTCGAACTGAAAGCGGTTGTCACGCTCGTCGAGATCCAGCTCGGTCAGCGGGTCGTGATAGGCGGGAAAGCTCAGGCTACTGCCATTAGCGCTCTTGCCGCTGGATACATAGTCGGTGTCTTCTGCTGCGCTTGCGGTGTTGTAACACAGGCAGCTCATCAGGCCGATCAGGCAAGCCTTATTCATGGGCGCCTCCTTGCAGGAACGTCATGTAGCGGTCTGCTACCGGCTTGTAGTCGAGATTGCCGCCGTGTCCGCCGTGCGGATACAGGTAAGCACGCTCGCCAAAGGTGTCGGCGAGAAACTGGTAATCATCGCGGGTCAGGATGAAATCGTCTGCATTACTGACAGCCGCGACATTTGGATTACCCTGCAGAAACGAGCTGAGACTGCGCAGACTGGTCTCATAGGCCATGTCTTCAATACTGCGTCCAGCGTTCTTCGCTTCCCAAGCCGGCCACAGCTGGTTATTGATGTAGCAGGTAAAATCGCAAAACAAAGCGCGGCGCAAATAAGGGGTCAGCGAGGTGCTAACCTTGATTTCCTTGCCCACGGGCGCGAAGCGGCCGCCGTTATTGATCAAGTCACTCATAAAGTTGAGGTCGGCTGCGGAGAAACGGAACACTGCGCCAATCAGCATGGCCAGTTCAGGATCGGTCAGCGCCTCAGGCGAGTTTTGAATCTCGTAAAACAGGCTGGACTGAATGTCACCGTTGCCGCCTTGGGCAAAGTGGCGGGACAGCTTCTGGAAGATGTGCTCGTAAAAACTCTCGCTGTCGCTGACGCCGTCTACACGGGTGTACGACAACTCGTCCAATCGCCCAACCGAGGAGTAGAGATCAACCGGTGGATTCAGTAGCAGCACCTTGCTGAAGTTGAATTGACCGAGATGTGAGTCCAGCTCTGCAACAAAGGCCGCATGCAAGGCACCCAGGCTAAAGCCCGCGAGACGGAACTCGGTCACTTCAAAGCCTTTCTTGTCCTGCGCCTCCTGCAGCGCCAGCGTCATCGCGGTGTGCAGGTCGCGCGCATCTTCTGCGCCTACGCCTGGCATCCCGCTATTGGAAGCAGCGGCGATAAAGTCAAAATTAGACGGCGACGAGAGCACGATGACATGCATGCCGGCCTGCCATAGCAGCCGCTTGAGATAATCCATGCGTGCGCTGTCGAATCCCGAACCAGTGCCGGCAATAAGAAATGTCAAAGGCGCAGGTTTATCCTGCCAGGCAACTCTGAATTGCAGATCACGGTAACGAGATAACGCAGACGGCAGTTTGCGATCGGGTAATACCCGCACAGACAGGTCATCTTGCTGTACGTCTATTTCATCAGGAACGGGGGCTTTGAGGTCTTCCGGGGTACCGGCGACGGTAGCCATGAAAGGATTGGTTTCAGGATAGGCAAAGGGTTCTGCTGCAACGCAGTGCGAAACCGAAAACAATAATCCTGCAAATAGGTAAGGCGAGAGGTACGGCTTAATTCGGGTCATAGACATTTCCATGTGGCTACATGAACTATACCCCGGAAACGGTCGAAAAGTTCCCTAAAGTTGCTGTCAAAGTGCTCCTAAATAGCTAGTAACGGCGAGTGTTAAATACCGCTATCGGGTCTTTATACCTGCAAAAGCGAGGAATCTTCCCGCTGCACAAGCTGTTTGCGCCGCTCGTAGCGTTTCCAGATCTTTTCGTGGAAATAAAAAGCCACGGTATTGACCGCAGGTTCCACCAAGGCAACCGTGCCACCAATCAAGATGCTGCCGGTCAGCAAGTAGACCACGCCAAAAGCGATGGAAAAGTGCATGCAGGCGAAAGTAATGGTTTTTAACATGGAACACCTCAAGTAAGTATTTACAAATATAACTGATTCGCATTTGCAAATGATAGTGCTTCAGGCTGGCAACGCAAATCTTAAAAATCTCATTGCGTTGATAGTGGGACTCAATCGGCGTTTTTTCTCAGCAACGGGGTTTTATCTGCAGCCAAAAAGTACCAGTGCGTCAGCGATATGTTGGCCGCGCTATTCGGCTATGATGAAAAGACGGCGCCTAGCTTTCAGGCCATCCAGACTCATGATTGGCGTCCGAAAAAGGCAGAACTGCATATGGATTTTAAGGACTATTACAGTGTTCTCGGGGTCGGTCGCAACGCAGACGACAAAGCGATCAAGACCGCTTACCGCAAGCTCGCCAGAGAATATCATCCGGATGTCAGTAAGCACCCGCAGGCTGAAGACAAGTTCAAAGAAGTCGCTGAGGCCTACGAAGTGCTTCACGACGCCGACAAGCGTGCTGAATACGAATCGCTGTTCCAGGCCCGCGAGCAGCGGCAGCGTTATCAGGGCAGGGCAGGTGCGGGCCATGCTGGGACGGGAGAAGCGGATAATGACTTCGGCGATTTCTTCAGTTCCATGTTTGGCGGAGGCGGTTCAGGTGGCTTCCGCTCAGCCCGCGATGAGCCGCGTGCACGTAAAGGTAGCGACGCTGAAATTGAGCTTCCGGTTTTTCTCGAAGAAACGCTGAGTGAAACCAGCAAACCGGTGAGTTTTGAGTTGCAGTACCGAGATGCGCGTGGCCAATTGCAGACCCTGCAAAAATCGCTCAAGGTCAAGATTCCGGCGGGTGTCAGTGATGGCGAACGAATCCGCCTCAAGGGTCAGGGTTCTCCGGGCACGGGCAACGCGCCTGCCGGTGATATCTATTTGCATATCCGCCTAGTGCCGCACCCGATGTTTGATGTAGAAGGCCATAACCTGATCGTTACTGTTCCGCTTGCCCCTTGGGAAGCGGCACTTGGTGCCTCGATTACGGTGCCAACTTTGACCGGTAAAATTCAATTGAGCATTAAACCCAATAGCCAGAGCGGACAGCGGCTGCGGATTAAAGGCAAGGGATTGGTGGGTAAGCATGGCAGTGGTGATCTGTTTGCCGTGCTCAAGGTCGTCATGCCTGAACAAAACAACGATCAGATGACTCGCCTGTGGTCTGAGTTGGCTGAGCAAGCGAACTTCGATCCACGCGCGGACTGGAGCAAGCAATCATGAGCAGCGTGTACATCAGTTTTAGCGAGCTTTGCCAGTGCGTCAGCATGAGTGAAGCGCAGGTGATGGACCTGGTAGAGCAAGGGGTGCTTAGACCCGAAACGGGAGTGCAACGCGAGGAGTGGCGTTTCAGTCATATTGCCTTGACGGTCGTCGGCAGGGCGGAACGCTTGCATCATCAACTGTCGGTAGATTGGGCTGACATGCCGTTGGTGCTTGAGCTGCTTGAAGAGCTAACCGAGTTGCGCGCTGAAAATAGCATGTTGAAGCAGCGGCTCAATCGCTTTTTAGTTGACGAAAATTGATGTTGTGAAAGGTACCCGGCGTGGCATGGTTTAGCCATGTTGCGCCGGGCACAGCCCACGGCTATTGATTCAGTCGAAATCCAGGTCTGACAGCTGTCGCTGCAGGCGGCGTTCTTCCAGGTAATTATCGATCAAGCGTCGCTTGGTCAAACTCGCCTTGGAATTGGGCGCGCTGTCGGTTTCGGGGGTGTCGTCCTCTTCGATGAAGTCTTCATCGTCCAGTTCAATGTCGCTTTTTGCTTTGGCCATGACTCAACTCCGCAATGAAGATGCCATTTGCGCATCTTATAAACGGAGTCCGAGCTTTGCGGAAATAGATTTTTTCAATTAAATGCATATAAACGCTGAGAATTGCTAATCGCCGGTTTTCTGTTTGTAGTCACAGAGGTCCTCAATACGGCAGCTACCACATTGTGGAGTGCGCGCTTTGCACACATAACGGCCGTGCAAAATCAGCCAATGATGGGCATTCACCAAAAACTCGGGCGGTACAAAACGCATGAGTTTTTTCTCTACTTCCAACACGTTTTTACCGGGTGCGATACCGGTGCGATTACTGACACGAAAGATATGCGTATCAACCGCCATCGCGGGGTGACCAAAAGCCGTATTGAGTACTACGTTGGCGGTCTTGCGGCCCACGCCGGGGAGTGCCTCTAGCGCTTCGCGATCGTCCGGTACTGTGCTGTTGTGCAGCTCTACCAGCATTTTGCAGGCGGCGATTACGTTGCGCGCCTTGGTGTTGAAAAGGCCAATAGTCTTAATGTACTCAGATAGTCCTTCAACACCTAGCGCGTAGATGGCTTCCGGTGTATTGGCGACCGGAAACAGCTTAGCGGTAGCCTTGTTGACGCCCACATCGGTAGCCTGCGCGGAGAGGGTGACTGCAACCAACAATTCGAACGGTGAGCTGAAGTTCAGCTCAGTGGTCGGATGGGGGTTGTCTTCGCGCAGACGGCGGAAGATCTCAAAGCGCTTTTGCTGATTCATGCCGTGCCTTTTGCCTCAGCTAATGGTGCCGGTTACCCGAACGCGTTTGCTACCCGCAGCCGGTCTGGTGAGCCGAGCTTCGGCGCGCTGTTTGACCTTGGCATCAATCACATTCTTCAAGGCGATCAATAGGCCCATAAACAGGAAGGCACCTGGCGGCAAGATCACGAAAAGAACATCTTTGTAGTTCGGGAATACAACGATTTTCCAGCTTTCCGCCATAGGTCCGAGTAGCAAATCCATACCAGCAAACAGGGTGCCGTGGCCGATCAGTTCACGCAGGCCGCCCAATACCACCAACACCAGCCCAAAGCCCAAGCTCATCATGAAACCGTCTACCACTGCCGGCAGCACTGCGTTCTTGGAAGCAAAGGCATCGGCGCGGCCGAGAATCACGCAGTTGGTCACAATCAAGGGAATGAAAATCCCGAGTATCTGATACAACTCGTAGGTGAAAGCCTGCATCAGTAGTTCAATACAAGTGGTCAGCGCGGCAATGATCATCACAAAGGTGGGCAGGCGCACGGCGTCTGTCACGGCGCTGCGAATCAGCGAAACGGCCAGGTTCGAACCGGTCAACACCAGCATGGTGGCGATCCCCAGCCCCAGCGCATTGACTACCGAACTACTAACGCCTAACAGCGGACAAAGACCCAGTAACTGCACAAGCCCTGGGTTGTTGTGCCAGAGGCCGTCAGCGGTGATCTGAGAAAGCGTTTTAGTTGCCATTGGTGGACTCCTCGGCGGGCAGCTGGAGCAGAATGCTTCGGTGGTCTGCAAAGTACTCGAGGCTTTGGTATACCGCCTTGACCACTGCACGCGGGGTGATAGTCGCGCCGGTGAACTGATCAAAGTTACCGCCGTCCTTTTTGACTGCCCAGTTCTCGGGCACCGGCATGCTCAGGCTTTTGCCGTTAAACTCCAGCACCCACTGGCTTTTACCGATCTCGACCTTGTCACCCAAGCCGGGTGTCTCGCGGTGGCTGACCGCACGCACGCCAGCCACTGAGCCGTCGGCGTAAATGCCTACCAGCAGGTCAATGCGGCCACTGTAACCCTCTGGGGCGACCACGGGCAGTATCACTGCCACTACCTCACCGTTCTGCCGGGCGCGATAGCCATCGCGGGCGTCGGATAAACGCAGCTGCGGATAATCATCGACGCTGAAGCTATCACCGAGCAGATCGTTGTCATGTTGCTCGTGCGGCAGAATTTCGTTCAGGGCGCTGAGTTGCACACGGCGCTGGGCTTCGCTGATGCGCTCGGCCGTGCCTTGCTGGGTCACCGCGATCAAACCTACGGTCGCCATTGCGAACAGCCCCAGAATGACGCTGTTGCGCAGTATGGAGCCGCGGGTGGTGGTTGGGTTATCCATGCTCAGTCCGTCTTGCCCATGCCGCGCTTGGCCTTACGATGGCCATAGGTGCGGGGTGTGCTGTAGTAGTCGATGGTCGGTGCAGCCAGGTTCATCAGCAATACCGCGAAGGCGACGGCATCGGGGTAACCACCCCAGGCGCGAATGCAATACACCAGGATGCCCACACCGGCGCCGAAAATCAGCCTGCCTTGCTTGCTGGTCGCGCCAGAGACGGGATCAGTAACGATGAAGAAGGCGCCCAGCATGCTAGCGCCGCTGAGTAGATGAAACAGCGGCGAGCCGTTAGACCCTGAGCCGCTGCCATTCCAGAACAGTAGACTCATGATCGCGAGTGCGCCAAGCATACCGACTGGTGCATGCCAGGTGTAAATGCGCTTGTAGAGTAGCGCGATGCCGCCGGCTAGATAAGCCAAACTGATCCATTCCCAGCCGTGCCCCGCAAAACTGCCAAACACCGGCTTGCTGGCCTGTAATTCGGTCATGGTCAGACTGGCGTTGGTCTTGACGACATCCAATGGCGTGGCCAATGTCCAGCCATCGATCGCTTGGGTAGCCGGCAGGAAGATGCGCGACAGCCCCTCAAAGAGTCCCAGCGTGGCCTGCACGTTGGGCATGAGAGCTTCGATGCCACGCCAGGCAGGCCAACTGGTCATTTCTACCGGAAAAGAGATCAACACCACGGCATAACCCAGCATTGCTGGATTGAACGGGTTCTGGCCGAGGCCACCGTACAGCTGCTTGCCGAATACGATAGCAAAGGCAGTCGCCACCAGCGTTAACCACCAAGGCGCGTAAGGGGGCAGCGCCAGCGCCAGTAGCCAGGCGGTAACCAATGCGCTGCCGTCACGCAGATAGAAGCTGATCGGGCGTTTGCGAATCCATAGGATCAGGCTCTCGACTGCCAGGGCTACAAGGCTCGCAAAGCAGATATTGATCAGCGTGCCAAAGCCAAAAAACCAGGTCATGGCTAATATGCCGGGTAGGGTCGCGCCCAGTACCCAGAGCATGATGGTCTGGGTATGGTTGTTGCCCTTGGCGTGCGGCGATGTCATGCGAACCAGCGCCATCAGTGGGTCTCCTTGCTGGCCATGTGATCGGCGAAGGCTTTGGCGGCCGCGTCGAGTGTGGCGCGGGTAGCGGTGAGTTGGTCCTGCGCGGGTGCAGTATCGGTTTCTGCGTCGATGGCGGCCTGCAGTTCACGTTCGGCGCGTTTGAAGTCCGCCTTGGCAGTGGCCAGGTTGGTTTTCAATTCGCGTACGGTTTCGTCTACTGGCTTTTTATCGACCTTTTGCCGCTCGGGTGGCGGAATCGGGCTGTTGAGTTCAGCGTCATGCAGCACTTGTTCAGCGGCGTTGAAGGTTTGTTGTTGAGTTTCTAACTGAGCTTTCAAGTCGGCGTCATCAGGTGAACTGGTGAGTTCGCGTTCCGTTTTCCTTACGGCAGCACGCGCCATGGCCAGATCCAGCTTGGCTTTCTTCAGATTCTCATCGATGGGTTGCTTGACCGCCGGTGCGGCAGGCACGCGCGCATCAGCGGCTTCGGCTTCTTCGCGTAGTTTGGCGATTTCTGCCTGCTGCTCTTCACTCGGGCTGTCGCCGGCTGCGCGTTCCGCTTTGCGCAAATTGGCGCGCAGCATCGCGGCTTCAATTTTCAGCTTCTTGGCGTCATCGGCGCCTGCGACTGGCTCGGCAGCGGGTTGCGTTGCCAATTCGCCCTGCGCCTTATCGAAAGCTTCCTGGGTATCACGTGCGGTCTGTTCCAGCTCAGGAATTTGCGCTTGCAGGTCGGTGTTCTCGGGATTAGCGGCCAGTTGCTTATTGGCCTTTTTCAACGCCATTTGCGCGGTGGCCGCAGCGATCTTCAGTTGTTTCTGTTCCGGGCTCAAACCACTGGGCTTCTGTGCCTGCAACCGGGCTACATCGGGTTCGTTGGAGCTATCGTCTGCATCCGTGTTTGGCTTGGCTGCTTCGGCTTCTTTGGCGGCCTTCATGCGTGCAGCTTTCTCGGCGCGGGCCTGACGGTCGCGCTCTTTTTGTTCGGTCTCGCGCTGCAGGCGTTCCTGGCGGTGCTCAAACCGTTGTTTGGAGTGATCGGATCTATGCTGCTGCAGGTCCAGCGCACGAATGTCGGATTTGGCAGCGCGGTAGTACTGCACCAACGGAATGCTGCTGGGGCAGACGTAAGAACAGGCGCCGCACTCGATGCAGTCAAACAGGTTCTGCCGTTTGAGTTGATCGTAATCCTTACCGAGCGCAAAGAAATGCAGCTGTTGTGGCAGCAATTCGGCAGGGCACGCCTCTGCGCATAAGCCGCAGCGGATGCAGGGCTGGGCGGGCGGCGGTGGGGGTAGCTCTTCCTGGGTGCCGGCCAGCAGACAGTTGCTGGTTTTGATGATGGGCGCAGCCGTGCTTTGCAAGGTAAAACCCATCATGGGGCCACCCATAACCAGGCGATACAAGCGTTCAGGCTGCAACCCGGCAAAGCTCAGCAGGTCGCTGATGGGTGTGCCGATCAGCGCTTCAACGTTGGTTGGGTGTTGCAGTGCGTCGCCGGTCAATGTGGTGATGCGCTTGATCAGCGGCTGTCCTAGCAGCACTGCGTCATGAATCGCCAGCAGAGTGCCGATGTTCTGGCAGACCATACCAATATCCGCCGGCAGACCACCGCTGGGTACTTCCTTGCCAGTGAGGATCTGGATTAGCTGTTTTTCGCCGCCGGACGGGTATTTGGTTGGGAATACCACGACCTGCATGCTGGTACGCTCGCCGACGGCCTTGCGCATGTCGGCAATGGCTTCCGGCTTGTTGTCTTCGATGCCAATCAGCACCTGCTCGGGATGCAATATGTGTTGCAGTATCTCGATGCCTGCGACTATCTGCTCAGCCTTGTAGCGCATGGCAGAGTCATCGGCCGTAATGTAAGGCTCACACTCGGTACCGTTGACGATCAGCGTATGAATCTTCTGCTCTGGGCGCGCCTTGAGTTTGACTGAGGTCGGGAATCCCGCACCGCCCAAACCGCTCACGCCCGCCTGACGGATGACTTCCAACAGAGTGGCGGCTTCCAGTGAGCGGTAGTCGGCAATGGGCGCCAACTCAATCCATTCGTCCTGACCATCTACCTCCAGCGTAATGGCCCACTCTTCAAGGCCGGAGGCATGCGGGTAGGGCGCTGGACCGATAGCGCTCACAGTGCCTGAGGTCGGTGCGTGCAACGGGCAACTGATCATACCAGCGGCTTCGGCAATCAACTGGCCCTTGAGTACCCGTTCGCCGATCTCGATCGCAGGTTCTGCTCGTGCGCCCAAGTGTTGCTGCAGTGGCAAAATCAGCTGCTTGGGCAGCGGCACGGTTTCTATACCGTGAGCGGTCGATTGGTGCTTGTTTTCTTCCGGGTGAATGCCGCCGGGGATGTCCCAGATACGGATTGGACTGACAGCATTCATCAAGCAGCCCCTCGCTGGGCATCGGTGGCAATGACGGCAGCGCCCGGTAGCGGGAAGTCCCACTTCCAGTTTTGCGGCGTGGTGGGCAGGGGCAGCATGTCGATGCAGTCGACCGGGCAAGGCTCAACGCAGAGGTCGCAGCCGGTGCACTCATCGGTGATCACCGTGTGCATCTGCTTGGCCGCGCCGAGAATGGCATCCACCGGGCAGGCCTGAATGCACTTGGTGCAGCCGATGCACTCAGCCTCGCGAATATAGGCGACCATCTTGGGCTTTTCTTCGCCGTGTTCGGCGTCCAACGGCAGTGCTTCCACATCAAGCAGATCAGCCAGCGCTTGAATGGTTGACTCGCCACCGGGCGGGCACTTGTTGATGGGCTCGCCATTGGCAATGCCCTCGGCATAGGGCCTGCAACCGGGATGCCCGCATTGACCGCACTGAGTCTGCGGCAACAGATCGTTGATTTGATCGACAATAGGATCGCCCTCTACCTTAAAACGAATGGCGGCGTACCCCAAAATGGCGCCAAAAATCAGCGCCAGGCCCAGCAGTACCAGTACGGCAGTGAGGATCATCGACATGCTTACAACCTTATCAAGCCGGTGAAGCCCATAAAGGCCAGAGACATCAGGCCAGCGGTGATCATGCCAATGGCCGCCCCACGGAAAGGCGTGGGCACGTCGGCAATGGCGATGCGCTCACGCAGGCCGGCAAATAAAATCAGGATCATTGAGAAGCCAATTGCCGCGCCCAGACCGTAAGTCGCCGATTTCATAAAGGTCTGTTCGGCACGGTTAGTGTTCAGCAGGGCGACGCCCAGTACCGCGCAGTTGGTGGTGATTAGCGGCAGGAAAATACCGAGCACCCGATACAGCAGCGGGCTGGTTTTGTGCACCACCATCTCGGTGAACTGCACCACCACGGCGATGACCAGAATAAAGGAAATGGTCCGCAGGAATTCCAGATTCAACGGCACCAGAATGTACTGGAACGTCAGATAACTGAGGATGGAAGCTAGCGTCAGCACGAAGGTGGTCGCCGCCGACATGCCGATGGCGGTTTCCAGCTTGCCGGACACACCCATGAACGGGCAAAGCCCTAGGAATTGCACCAGCACAAAGTTGTTGACCAGAATGGTGCTTACTAGAATAAGGGCAAATTCAGCCATGTTACCCAACCCCATGTGTGGAATGCTCGGCGCGCGACTGTAACGGTAGCTGCGCCTGACTCCGGCTAATCAGAGCGGCTTTGTAACCGCTCCCGGTTTATCGTTATCAGGTTTTTACTTACTTGACTCGTTGGCCTGGCTTGGCGCCTTCATCGGGGCTCAGCAGAAAGATCTCTTCGCCACCGGGACCTGCCGCCAACACCATGCCCTCAGATACGCCAAACTTCATTTTGCGCGGCGCCAGGTTGGCGACGTACAGAGTATGACGGCCTTCCAGTTTGCTTGGGTCAGGATAGGCGCTCTTGATACCTGAGAATACATTGCGCTTGGCATCGCCAATATCCAGCGACAGGCGCAGCAGCTTATCGGCGCCCTCAACGAATTCGGCTTTCTCGATCAGGGCTACACGCAGGTCAACGGCGGCAAAGGCGTCAAATTTGATCTCGGCTTCCAGTGGTTCTTTGGTCAGCTCGCCGTTGCCAGCAGGCGCAGGGGCGGAGTCAGCAGCGGCAGCCAAGTCTTCTTTGGATGCATCGATCATAGCTTCAATTTTGGCCGGTTCAATGCGCGCCATCAGTGGCTTGAAGGCATTCAGCTGATGGTTGGTGAGCAGCGTCTCGTGGTCAGTCCAGTGCAGCGGCGTTACATTCAAAAAGGCTTCGGCATCGGCAGCCAGATGCGGCAGCACGGGCTTGAGGAAAATTACCAGCTGGCGGAACAGGTTGATGCCCAGCGAGCAGATGGCCTGCACTTCGTCTTGTTTGCCTTCCTGCTTGTTCAGTGACCAGGGAGCCTTGTCGGCGATCCAAGCATTCGCCTTATCGGCCAGGCCCATGATTTCGCGCATGGCGCGGGAGAAATCGCGTTTCTCGTACGCATCGGCGATCAGCGGCGCGCCAGCTAAGAAAGCGGCGGTCAGCTCAGGTGCTGGATTGGTGTCGACCATCACGCCAGCATTGCCCTTGTGAATAAAGCCCGCGCAGCGGCTGGCGATATTGACGACTTTGCCAACCAGGTCTGAGTTCACTTTCTGCACAAAGTCTTCGAGGTTCAGGTCGAGATCTTCTACGCCACGGCCCAGTTTAGCTGCGTAGTAGTAACGCAGGTATTCCGGTGACAGATGATCCAGATAGGTGCGCGCCTTGATAAAGGTGCCGCGCGACTTGGACATCTTCTGGCCGTTCACCGTCAAATAACCGTGTACCGCCACGGCGGTCGGCTTACGGAAGCCCGCGCCTTCCAGCATGGCTGGCCAGAACAAGGTGTGGAAGTTAACGATATCTTTGCCAATAAAGTGATACAGCTCGGCAGTGGAATCCGCCTGCCAGAAGGCATCGAAGCTCAGCTCAGGACGACGGGCGCAGAGGTTTTTGAAGCTGGCCATGTAGCCAATAGGCGCATCCAGCCAAACGTAAAAGTATTTGCCGGGCTCGCCGGGAATCTCAAAACCGAAGTAGGGCGCATCACGGCTGATGTCCCATTCGTGCAAACCGCTATCGAGCCATTCAGCAATCTTGTTGGCGACCGCCTCTTGCAGAGTGCCGCTGCGCGTCCATTGCTTGAGCATGTCGCTGAAGTCTTGCAAACGGAAGAAGAAGTGCTTGGAGTCCTTCAATACGGGTGTTGCGCCCGAGATGGCTGAGCGCGGGTCTTTCAGTTCAGTTGGCTCGTAGGTCGCACCGCACTTCTCGCAGTTGTCGCCGTACTGATCTTCTGCGCTGCACTTGGGGCAGGTGCCCTTGATGAAACGGTCGGCCAGGAACATTTGCTTTTCCGGGTCGAAGTATTGGGTGACCGAGCGGGTGCTGATGTGACCGGCGTCTTTTAGACGCTCGTAAATCATCGACGAGAGTTCGCGGTTCTCTTCCGAGTGAGTCGAGTGGAAGTTGTCAAAGTCGACGAGAAAATCAGCGAAATCCGTCGAATGCTCCAGTTTTACGTTGTCGATCAACTGCTCGGAGGTAATGCCTTCCTTCTCGGCGCGCAGCATGATGGCTGAGCCGTGGGCGTCGTCGGCGCACACATAAATGGCTTGATGGCCGCGCAGCTTCTGGAAACGCACCCAGATGTCGGTCTGTATGTACTCAAGCATGTGCCCCAGATGGATCGAACCGTTGGCGTAGGGCAGGGCGCTGGTAACGAGGATCTGGCGAGATGGGGCAATGCTGGACATGGGTTCTCGGCTTCTATTGGGTAAACGGATGAAAGCCGGTAATCATACCTGTTTGGCTGGCAGGGGTCATCAGTCAGGACTATCCAAGCTTTGCCTGGTTGGCTTCAGTCATTGCCAATCTGTCCCGCAACTCTGTTGGCTAGCTGTATCTTGTCGCCTGCCTGTCCCGAGCGTATAAGAAGCGCTCACATAAGAGAGCTCTTTTAAATGAACACCGCAGCGCATATTGACCAAGCTCAGCAACCTGCCAGCCGCCGGGAGTGGCTTGGGCTGGCTGTATTGGTATTGCCTACGCTGCTGTTGGCGCTGGATATGACGGTTCTTCATCTGGCTGCCCCGCATCTGAGCGCCGACTTGCAGCCAAGCAGTACAGAGTTGCTGTGGATTCTGGATATCTACGGCTTCATGGTGGCCGGTTTTCTGATCACCATGGGTACGCTGGGTGATCGTATCGGCCGTCGGCGGCTGTTGCTGTTAGGCGCGCTGGCGTTTGGCGTGGCGTCAGTTGCCGCTGCGTTTTCCACTTCGTCGGTCATGTTGATCGTGACGCGCGCACTGCTGGGTATTGCCGGCGCTACCTTGATGCCGTCAACGCTGTCGCTGATCCGCAACATGTTTCATGTTGAGCGCGAGCGCACCCTGGCCATCACCGTGTGGATGACAGGTTTTATTGTTGGCAGCGCTATCGGCCCACTGGTGGGCGGGCTGATGCTGGAGTTTTTCTGGTGGGGCTCGGTGTTTTTGCTGGGCGTGCCGGTGATGGCGTTGCTGTTGTTGGCGGGGCCGTTTTTGCTGCCTGAATGTCGTGACGAGCAGGCGGGGCGCCTCGATGTGGTGAGCGCATTGCTCTGCATCGTAGCGCTGCTGTTGGTTATTTATGGGTTGAAGGACGCCGCTCGCGACGGGCTTAACCTGAGTGCAGCAATCGCGGTAATAATCGGCCTTGGAGTGGGGGTAGTCTTCATCCGTCGACAACGTCGCCTTACCGATCCGATGCTGGACTTGTCATTGTTCAGCCAGCGCGCTTTTAGCGTTTCAGTGCTGGCCATGCTGATGGCGATTTTCGCGCTTTCCGGCGCCTGGTTGATGATCTTTCAGTATTTGCAGGGCGTGGCTGGCTTGACTGCGCTGGAAGCCGGGCTGGTGATGTTGCCAGCGGCTATCCTGCAAACGGCGGCTTCGTTGGTTGTGCCACGCCTGTCACGTCGCTTCAGGCCCTCGGTTTTTGTGAGCGTGGGGCTTGGCGTATCGGTTGTTGGGCTTTTGCTATTGCTGTTGGTTCAGGGGCAGGGGCTAGAAGGCATTATCTTGATGGCGTTGGGCACCATGCTGTTGGGCGTCGGTATCATGCCGGTGATGATTATGAGCACGGACCTCGTAGTCAGCTCGGTACCGGCCGCCAAGGCAGGCGCAGCTGCCGCGACCTCAGAAACCGCCACTGAGCTGGGAATGGCGCTGGGCATCGCCGTGATCGGCAGCGTTGGCGCGGCTGTTTATCAGCAGCATATCGCCGAGCGCTTGCCGGACGGACTCACGCCGCGTCAAATCGAGACGGCAAGCGATACGCTAGGTGGTGCTTTAGCCGTTATCAAACAGCTACCACCGGAAGCTGCGCAAGCCATGTTGCTGGTTGTGCAAGATGGTTTTGCCGCCGCATTGCATGTCAATGCGCTGATCGGCGCGATCATTATGGCAAGTACTGCCGTACTGACGGCCACGTACTTGCGGCAGGTGCAGTTAAAGGAATAGGGCCTCTGGCGCGACAATAGTTGTATCTCAGTAGCGGGGTTGCCGTGATCGCACAACCTCGTTAATTTGTCTGGCTATATTCCCATCAAAAACAACGGATTCGTTATGGCCGGCACCCTTCCTTATACCCTTTACGGCGCTTCACACTCTCTTTACACCGGCAAGGCACGTTGCTACCTGCGTAACCAGGGCATCGATTATGTTGAAGTACCGACCTCGCACCCGGATTTTGCCGCGCGCATTTTGCCGCAGATCGGTCGTGGGATTATTCCGGTATTAGAAACGCCAGATGGCGTGGTCATCCAGGACACCATCGATATCATCGACTTTTTCGAGGCGCAGGGTGTGCCTTATCCGGCGTACCCGACCACGCCGCTGCAAAGCGTGGTAGCAGTCATTATCGAGTACTTTGGCAGCCAGGCGATGCTTAAGCATGCCATGCATTACCGCTGGTCTTACCGCGATGAGCAGGAAGCTTTTCTGCGCCATGCCTTTGTTAGCGGCTCGGGCGAAGCCATGGCTGAGAAGATCATGGGCCGCATGAACTCCTATCTGCCGCGCTTGGGCGTTAACGAGCAGAGCGTTGCATTGATCGAGCAGTCTTTTGAGCGGCTGCTGGACCTGCTGGAGGCGCACTTTGCCGTTGTGCCTTATTTGCTGGGTGGTCACCCCTCGATTGCCGACTATGGCTTGATTGGTCCTATGTTTGCGCATTTGGGACGAGACCCCGTGCCGCTTGGCATTATGCAGCGCCGCGCACCGCGGGTGCATCGTTGGGTCGAGCGGATGACGGCGCCGGGTCTGGATGTGGTCGAGTACGCCGGTTGCAGCGCTGATTTTTGGCCCAATGATGAGTTGCCACCCACGTTGCTGCCGGTGCTTGCGCATATTTCTGCGGATATCTTTCCCGAGCTGACCGACAAACTGGCGTATCTGGATCAGTGGGTCGCCAGCCAGCAGCCTGCCGATGGCACGCCGGTGACAGATAAACCGCAGAACCGTCATATAGGCATGGTCAACACGCAGTTTCGTGGAGCGGAAATAGAAGTGGGTGTTGAGCCATATCTGCTATTCCTGCTACAGCGAGCAACGGACGTGGTGCGCGCGCAGTCGGACACCGCCGCCAGCGCCTTGACGAGGCAATTGGATGAGCTAGGGCTTGGCGCGGCGGTGCCCTTGGGCAGGGATTATCGCGTGGAACGTATAAATAATCTGGAAGTGTGGCGGCGCGACGTCTGAATTAACTAGGGCAGCGAGCTCTGGGCTGCGTCATTTTCGGGCGCAGCTTCTGCCGAGAGATGTTCCGTCGAGCGCCGCTCATAGGCGGCATCAAAGGTATCGGCGATCAACTGCGTATTAGGGTTTCGTCGCGATATCACATAGACCAACGGCCAGTCATCCAGCGTGTCACAGTGCGCGTCTTGTAATGGGTAATCCTTCATAGCCTCCTGCATGGGGTGGCCGTAGCTGATCAGGTACTCCCCTCGACCATGATGCAGGAGCTCCATTGCCGCCGGATGATTTGGAGCCACTATTGGTTGGTGTGGGTTGTTCTCGAAAATGGCTTTCAATTGATCTCTGTAGGTGTAGCCACGGATCAGAACCAATTGTTTGTCGCCCAACTGCTCTATCGCCGTAATGGTTTTGCTGTTTTCCAGCGAGAACGCACACAGCTTGACAGTAATGCCAAGCGGCTTGGATGAGAGGGTGAAGTCCTGCAGGGCAGGGACGTTGGGTGAGCCGGGCCAGAAGTCGATATCGCCGCTTTTCAGGCTGTGGTAGATACGGTTAATGGGGTAGTTGATCCAGTTGAGCCGATAGCCACTATCCGCAGCCAGCTGATTGGTTAGCTCAATGATGGTGCCTTGCGCCTTGCGCCTTGCCGTTGTCATCCATATAGGCAATGGGTGGAAAGGTGATGTAGCCCGCGTTTAGTAGAGGTAAAGGCTCATGCGCATGGGCTGGAATAGGCCATGTTAGTAAGGCAGTCAGTGCAGCGGTCGCCGATGCTCGGCAGCGCTGCTTAAGCAGTCGACGCATCATCATATTTTTATTTTTTATAAGGTGGTCTTGAGTGTTACAAAATGAAGACTAGCTGGATTTTGTGAGCTGGTCGAGGTTTCGGTGGCGCTCTGATCCTTGCTCGCGCGCGCTGCTGAGAGTATCAGCGCGCCATGCAGGGTTTGCCAGACAAGTTGACGTGTTGCTTGAAATGACACTGGCTTAAAAAGCGCGGTAAATGGTGTAATGCGGGCCGTTTAGCATGTGAATCTACGCTGGGCCTGCTAGAACGTCAGACACATAGCATGCGGTATTGGATTTTTTATGTCTGTTTAGCCATAACTATTTGATCTCACCTGTCTCTTCAATATCTCAGGTATGCGAACTTCGGGATGTGAAAATTACCCCGCTAGCGACCTTGTACGTGAAGAAGGCCAGCTGGAGCGAATTGCGACTGAGCGGATTGTGCAGGGTTTCCCTAAGACTAGGAACTATATTTTGACTAACAATGATGTTTTGCGCCGTATCCGTTATGTCTTTGATTTAAAAGACAGTACTGTGGTTGAAATCTTCTCTATGGCAGATTTCAGCGCAACCGAGGAACAGGTTGCTGCTTGGTTAAAGAAAGAAGATGACGACGCTTTTCTCAAGCTGGCTGATGTCGAGTTTGCGGCGTTTCTTAATGGCTTCATTAACTTTAAACGTGGCAAGCGTGATGGTGAGCAGCCAAAGCCAGAAGCACGTTTGAACAATAATATGGTTTTTCAGAAGTTACGGATCGCGCTGAATCTGAAGGCTGAAGATATTTTAGAAATTTTCGAGCTGGCAGAATTCCGTTTAAGCAGTCACGAGTTGAGTGCATTTTTCCGTAAACCTGGAAACAAGAATTACCGAGAGTGTAAGGATCAGGTGCTAAGAAACTTCTTGCTGGGTCTTCAAAATCAATTGCGACCAAGTGATAAGGGTTTAGATTCTGAGTCCGTATGAATCAATGAATTAGGAATCAAAATGTACGCTAACGGAGAAATTATTGCGCGATTGCGCGAGCGTATTCCGTCGTTCGAATGCGTGCAGGGCTGCCACGACTGTTGCGGTCCGGTGACCACGTCTTCGGAGGAGATGTCTCGGCTGCCGGTTAAATCCGACGCTGAGCATGACGCGGCGTTAAATGAGCTTAGCTGCGTACATCTGGGGCCCAATGGGTGCGAGGTGTATGAGGAGCGCCCATTGATTTGCCGGTTGTTTGGCACAACGCCGCGCATGCCTTGCCCCAATGGTCGTCGACCAGAAACCATGATCGATACCAAAATTGAACGCCAAGTACATCACTATATTGCGAACACGCGGCAAGTGCTGGTGTAGGTTATCAATGGCGCTTTAAGGTGCTTTATTGCTCGCTATAACTTCCCTGACTGAAGCGCCGCCCATCTCAGCGCAGCTTAGGCTTGAATCGTTGTGCAGTTTTACCGCAGTGCCTCGTGTTACTGGTCTTACCAGGCGCCAAGGCCAAAAACCGAATCGCTGCGACCCTGCATAATTAATCACGGCATTTGCTCCTGTCTCCTGAGCGCGCCGCGCAAAAACGGGAAGTATATCTCTGACGCTTCCGTACGATCCCTTACCGACTTTTATGTATTTAATTTCCTCAACACGGACTTCTGCTGTTGGCGTGCCTGAAAAAAGGCAAATATCGAAAGCATCAGTGCCACTGGCTGTGGGGTCAGAGGCCGCTGCAGAAAGGGGCAGGGCAGACACTAGTAGGGCTGCAATAACTAATTTCATCGTTGTTTCTTTTTGTATTGGTCGTTGAGATGAGTGCTGCGTTACTTTACCGAATCCAAAATCTCGCTCAAATAGGGTTTGTGCTCATCAATGTCTGCGCGGCTGAGGCCGTTCATTTCATAAGGGAACACTAACCAATCTTCGGTGGTGTGCAGGCAAAAGTCAGGTTTTATGCTGGTTTGGCTGGCGCCAAGGCGTTGGTACAGCGTCGCGATGCGCGTGTCTTTCGGCATGTTGCGCTTTAGCTGGCTGCCGAGCTTTTCGAGTACCGCAGCCATGCTGTGGCCGGTGCCGAAGGCGTCATCAACGATCAGCAGGCGGTCGTCCTGATTGATGTTGTCGAGCAGATAGTGGGTGCCGTGTACACGAATTTCCGCCTCAGGCGAGGCAACCATAGCGTCGTAATGCTCCATGCCTCGGTAAGACGTACGCAGGGCGATGTGATCGGTCTTCACGCCCAGGGTCTGCAAGCATTCCTGCACATAAATGCCCACGGCGCTGCCACCGCGCCACAGGCCCACGATGAAATTGGGTCGAAAACCACTCTCGAATACCTGTACGCCGAGGCGGAAGGCGTCTTCGATTAGTTGGTCTTCATCTAGAAAGCGGCGAGTGCGGATAGGATGTTGTGTAGCGCTGGGCTGGGTCATGGCTTGCCAGAAGGCTCCGTCTGGTGGGACTATGTCGCGAATTCTCAAACGCTAACGGTCTTATGGCAGATAAACAATACCTCAGTGCACAAAGTCTGCTGGAAGATGCCTTTCATCTTGGCGCGCAGGTGCTGAATTCGGGCTTTCGTCCGACCTTTATTATTGCCGTCTGGCGCGGCGGTGTGCCTATGGGCATCGCGGTGCAGGAGTTCCTCGATTACCACGGAGTGCATACCGACAACATTGCAATCCGTACCTCGTCGTATCACGGCATTGATCAGCAAAGCCGCGAAGTGCGTGTGCATGGCCTGAATTATCTGGTCAAGCATGTGACCCACGAGGACTCGCTGCTGATTGTCGACGATGTGTTTGATACCGGCCGTTCGGTTGAGGCGATCATTCAGGAGCTGAAAAGCAAGGCGCGCCTGAATACCCCACACGATATTCGGGTGGCAGTGCCGTACTACAAACCCAGCCGAAACGAGGTGGATTGGGAGCCGCATTACTTCTTGCACAGCACCGACGCTTGGCTGAAGTATCCGCATTCGCTGGAGGGGCTAACGGCCGAAGAAATCGCCGCCAACCGCCCTGCGCTGTATGAGATTTTGAAACCGCACTTGCAGTGATACGGCCGCTTGGCGCTACTTTTCCGGGTTGCTGATGTAGGCGTCCTGGCCAGCAATGAAGTCACTGTACTCAACCGAGTTGTAGATGATCAGGCAAGCAATCAGGGGATTCTTGCGTCCTTGTGATTGAGTCTGGGCTGAGGTATTTGGGTAGGCCTTGGCGATGAAGTCTGCAGTCACTTGATAGGGGTCGTGGGTTACGTCCAGAGTCTCTTCGTTTTGCTGTATGAAATGCGCACCGCGGCCCATGTAGTGATACGCGCCGCTGGCAGCGGCCAGGTCTTCATCAAGCTGCTGGCTGTCCTGGTATGCCGTGTCGAGACAGCGCACAAAACCATAATTTTTGAGTGAGGTTCTAGCCTGCTCTATGGTCGCCGCGAAAGCTTGAGTCTGGGGTATGAGCAGAGCGGCGAGCAGACATCCGCTGACAGTGACGTTTTTCACTATTTCAACTCCCAGTACAAAATGTGTTTCGGCAACACTGCAGGATTGTCAAAGGCATGGCTGCGGGGATTCTGGTAGTCGCTGCCGTCGCCGGTGGCTGTTCCGTTCCAGAGCGTGACATGGCCAGATGCGTCGTTCCAGCCTTGAACATCAATTACGATCAACCCCTTGAGGCCATTGAGCTGGCTGTGTTCGGATGGCGCGAAGGTTTGGTCTGGCTCTCCCCAGTTGTGCCGGACGAAAGCGATCACATCGTTAACTCGCAATATATAAGGCAGGCCATCTGCTTTTTTGGCTCGATAGATATTGGTGCCCTGAATGATTGTGCCTTTGGGGACAACGTACCCGCCATAGATGAAACCGCGCTTGGGGTAGATGCGGCCCGCCTTGGAGTAACCGCTAGAGGGCTATTTTCCTCTGGGTGGTGAGTAGGTAGAAGAGCCCTGAAAGCGTGAGTCTGGGTCGCAAAATGGGCCTTGGGTATAAAACTGCAAGATATCCAGTGGGCGCTTTTGGTACGGCAAGCTGCGTGTTTCGCCGTCTGCGTTTGTGCCGGTCACAGCCACATCACATTCTGCCGAGCTACCCTTTGTCTTCAGGGTTATTTCACTGAGATCTGAGCTATCAATGGTCGCAGTCACATCACATTCCACGGTATGCAATCCAATTTCGGCGCGCACATGGGCAATCCATTTAGCTTGGAAGGTGGTGAAGGCTTTATGTGGTATTTGTAGCTGTGCTTTGCTGTTTTGTTCGTCTAGCTCTACGGGGTTTACGCCGAAGCAATCGTAATCGTCGTTGTAGAGGGTGATGACGGGGCGCTCGTTGTTGCCGTTTTCCACGTTAACCTGCAGCACGCTGGGCGTGACCGCATCCTGAGATGAAATCAGACCGCAGCCAGCGAGAGAAGCGAGGCCAAGGCATACCAGAGTACGCGTCGGCGTACGGAAAACTGTGTGCATGTTCAATCCCTTGAGTTAATTTTTGTTTCGTTGCGCCGAATGGTATCAGCGCCGTCTGAGCGCGGATACAGTATGCGCTATTCATGAAAGCATCAGTGCTCGAACCCCATGGTGCGCGCCAGAGTGCTGGTCTAGCTGCCTCATGAATGGCTGCGCGTACAGATTTGCGCCCTGGGCTTGGCTGACGTTGAGTACGCAGGACAAGCCGCAAGCAAGATTGGATCAAATCTTGAACTGACGCACCAACGTGCCCAGCCGCTCACCTAGGTTTGATAGGTTGCGAGTGGTATCCGCGCCTTGACGGGTTTCGTCGGCAACTTTTTCAACGGTCATTGCGATCTGGTGCACGCTGCGATTGATTTCTTCGGCTACGGCAGTCTGTTCCTCTGCGGCGCTCGCAATCTGGGCGTTCATGGAGTTGATAGTGCCGATCAGGTTGGCTATTGCATCCAGCGAGGCGCCTGCTTGGTTTGCGTGCTCGCTGGTCAGCTCACCGGTGTCGCTGGCTTGGCGCATGGATTTCACTGCACCGGCGGTACCTTGCAGCAGACGGTCCGTCATGTTTTGGATTTCTGCCGTGCTGGTTTGAGTGCGGCTTGCCAGCGCGCGAACCTCATCGGCAACGACTGCAAAGCCGCGACCTGCCTCGCCCGCGCGGGCAGCTTCAATCGCTGCGTTGAGCGCGAGGAGGTTAGTCTGGTCGGCAATAGAGCGAATAACGCCGAGTACGCTGACGATGGACTGCACGTCTTCGTTCAGCTTATCCAGAGAGTTGCCGCCGTCGCGGATTTCCATCACTAAAGAATGAATTTGCTTGATGCTGCCATCGACTACGCGCTTGGCTTCCTGGCCTTCGCGATCAGTTTGCTGAGCGGCTTCGGAGGCGTTTTGCGCGCTGTGGGCAACCTCGTGGGCTGCGGACGACATCTCATTGATAGCCGCCGCTACCTGATCGGTTTCCTGGCGCTGTTGAGACATGGCTTGCTCGGAGCGTTGGGCCTGCGCGTTAACTTCCCCTACCAGCTGTGTGAGCTGACCGGTCATGTCGACTGTTTGGCGAACCATGCCATGTACTTTTTCTACAAAGCGGTTGAAGGCAGTAGCCAGGTCACCGAGCTCATCGTCGCTGGTAACGGGCAGACGGTGAGTCAGGTCGCCATCACCCTCGGCGATATCATCAAGGTTTTGTTTAAGGCGTAGTAGCGGACGCAAAAACGTATTCGCCAGCGTGACCCCGAATATTCCGAACACCAGCAGCATGACTACAGCGACGAGCAAAATACTGGTAATGATATTGCTGATGCGCTCGTCGATGGAGGTCTGTACTGCCGCTACCTGGGTGTCTATGCCGTTCAGGTTGATGGCTGTTCCCAGTGCCATGTCCCACTTTGGCAGGTAGTAACTGTAGGCTAGCTTGGGGACTGATACAGCCTCGTTGCCGGGCAGCGGTGAGGCGTAGTTGACGTAATAGGAATTGTTTTTGGCAACTCGGACCAATTCGCGGTTGATATACACCCCGTTGGAGTCCTGACGATTGCTCAGGTCTGAGCCTACATCTTTGGAGCTGGTACCGCGAAACAGACGTACGACATTGGAGTCATGCGCAAAGAAGTAGCCATCATTGCCATATTCTATCTTTGACAGTATGGCAATGGCAGCAGCGCGGCTTTCCATGTCGCCGTTTGCTGACTGTTCGTAAAGTGTCTGTACTGAGCCCAGCGCGATCTGAATGTAACCTTGCAGCTGATCACGACTCTCCTGCATCAGCCGTTCACGCGTTTGGGTAATCTGGTCTTCTGCCTGGTTTTGCAGGGTTTTTACCACCGCGCCACTGATCACCAAAGCGAATAGCGCTATGGGAATGAGGGCGAGTAAAACAACTTTGCTTTTCAGTGTCAGGCGCATCGTGCTCTCCGGAGGGGCGCTAACACGTTGCATGCGACGCCTGGGGTTGTTATCGGCTGGATGGCCGCTAACTGTAGCGCCTTAATGATGCAGGTTGGGCTGTAAGCGGATTCGTTTTGGCATGTCCGCGTTCGGTCGCCAGGGGGTGGCTGAGCGCAACATTAATAGAACAGCACACAGGTCTGAGCGTCTGATTTACTCAGACCTGCGCGGTTATGCAGCTGAACGAAAGTAGCGGTTTAGCTTTAATTCCCCTCGCGGCGCAATGCCTGCGGTGAGAAATCCCGTGGGTTGATTCGCGCGTTGAAGTCGTACATGGGTTCGTTGTTATCTAGCCCATCTACAAAGTAGTTGCCGTCTTTCAAGTGATAGAGCGTTTCCAGCGTGCTGCTGACCATGGGTACGTCGTAGTAGTTGATCGGATGAGCTTCTTGCAGGCCAATTAACTCGCCGTCCTTGTCGCGCAGATCAACCGCGAGAATCTGCCAGCTATCTTCATCTATATAAAAACGACGCGCTGCGTAGGGGTGGCGGTAACCGGTACGCAAGGTTGCATCAACCATCCAGACGCGGTGCAGTTCGTAGCGCAGCAGTTCTGGGTTGAGCGTATCGGCTTGAACTATCTGGTCGTAGGCTATGCCTTTTTGATGCACGGCGTAGCTGTTGTAGGGGACCAGCATTTCCTGCTTTCCGACTAAATTCCATTCGTAGCGGTCTGGCGCGCCGTTGTAGGTGTCGAGTACATCCGCGGTGGCTAGATCACTGGTGTCTGGTTGCACGGAGTCGTAGGCGAGCGTTGGCAGGCGGCGTACGCGACGGTTGTCCGGGCTATAACGCCAGGCCTTGCGGGTGGTTAACACTTGGTCCAGTGGGTCTTGCACCACCAGTGCAGTATTAGCCAGTTTGGCGGGCGCAGTAACTACGTACTTGTAGAGCAGCAGAGTATTGTCGAGCGCAGCAGTGGTCATACCTTCACGGCCATAAACATAGTAAATCTGACGATCGCGTTTAATCAGGTTGCTGTTGCCATTGATAACCACGGCCTGGTTGTTGATGAAATGATTCTGATCACCCTTGTAGTGCAGGATGTGGTTCCAGATGATTTCGATACCGTCTTGCGGAATTGGAAACGGGATGCCTGCAGCAGCGCCGCGAAGGCCGTTGCCGTTGGCAATCAGTTCCGCCTTGGTAGCGTTAGCCTTGGTGGCGTCGTAGATGCGTTGCGGAGCTGATGCACTGCGACGAGTAGGTAGTACTCGCATAGCGTAATCCGGATGACGCTGTAAGAGGTCCACCAGGCCGGCAGGCAGTTGCTCTTTGTGCTGCTCCAGATTCTGCGCATTGACGCGGTAAAGCTCAGCGTCTGCCGCGTACGGATCAGGGTGATGCATGCCAGGGCGGTAGTTGCTGGGGGCGGTAACGCCGCCATTCCAGGACGGGATAGTGCCATCGCTATTGCCGGCTTGCTCAGCGCCCAGTGGCGTTAAATCTCGCCCTAAACGGTCAGCCTGCAGCGGATCAACTTTGGCACATGTTTGGCCTGCGGCAACAGTCAGCAGCAATGCTGCGAACATCCTGTACATGGTTTTGCTCCTTGCGACACACCTAACCAATACGTGGCGGCGGCGTGCTTATGTTGGGGTGCGGGTGCGTTACATCGCGCGGGCATGCGCGCGCGGCGGGCGGGATTGTAACGTCAAAGCCGGTTTGCCGTGAGGTAGGCTACAAAAAGCTACAAAACCCGCAGGCACTTAGACTGCCCGCAAACTGCTTGAGCAGCGGGCTTAATGTGGTTCAGGACTGATCAAACCAGTTGCCGAGATGGGTTTTGCCTTTGCCGCCATAGGTTTTGGGTTTCTTCGGCTTCTTTGGTTTTTTTATCAGTTGGCCACCAACCCGCGTTTCCGGCACCCGATGTTCCGGCGCAAAGTTGATTTGCTCGCGGCGCTCCAGCAACTTTTGAGTCAACGTCTCGATGGCGGCCAACTGTCTGACTTCATCGGCACTGACTAATGAGATCGCTTCGCCGCTAGCACCCGCGCGTCCACTGCGACCGATACGGTGCACGTAATCTTCAGCATTGATCGGCAGGTCAAAGTTGATGACCAGTGGCAGTTCCGGAATGTCCAGCCCACGGGCTGCCACATCGGTCGCGATCAGCATGCTGACTTCATTATTTTTAAAACACTCGAGAGCACGTAGACGCGATGGCTGTGGTCGGTCGCCGTGAATACAGTCGGCCTTCACCCCCTGCGCCTGAACGGCTTCGAGCAGCAGCTCAACGGCTTTGCGGGTCTTGGCGAATACCAGTGTTTGCGGCCACTTGCGCTCGGCCAGCAACTGCAGGAATAACTCGGTCTTGCGCTTCTTGTCGACGGGTACCAGCCATTGTTCGACACTGGCGATGGCGCTGTTGCGCGGGCTGATATCGATCATCAGCGGGTCACGCAGCATGCCGTCGGCCATTTGCCGAATGGGTGCGGAAAAGGTGGCAGAAAACAGCAGAGTCTGGCGTTTAGGCGGCAGCGCGGAAAATAGTTGGTCCAGTTCATCGGCAAAGCCAAGGTCGAGCATGCGATCGGCCTCATCCAACACCAGCAACTGCAGCTGATTGAACTTGATCGCATTCTGCCGGTACAGGTCGAGCAGGCGTCCGGGCGTGGCCACAAGAACGTCTACGCCTTTGCGCAGCGCCATCATCTGCGGATTGATCGACACCCCGCCATAAACCGCATAGCTGCGCAGCGGCAAGTGTTCGCCGTAGCGTTGCAGACTTTGCAGTACCTGCTCGGCCAGTTCACGCGTGGGCGTCAGCACCAGCGCGCGTACCGAGTTGCTGGCGACCACTGAGCCTTGTTGGGTCAGCGTCTGCAGCAGGGGCAGGGCAAAGCCGGCGGTCTTGCCGGTGCCGGTCTGCGCACTGGCAAGAAGGTCGCGACCCTTGAGGATGGCGGGGATTGCCTGCGCCTGGATGGGCGTGGGCGTCTGGTAGTCGAGGTCTTCCAGGGTACGCAGCAGCGGGTCGATCAAGCCGAGAGAGGCGAAGGTCATGGTGTGGTCACAAAGTTGAACAGAGCGTTAGTTTACCCGTTGCGCGGCTCCAGTGCCCGTGTGGGGTTTAAACCGCAGCTCATTCGTGTTCTGCTAACGGGTGATTCGCGCGTGATGGCGCGGTTTGCCTCCAATATAAACACCCTGACGGACGACACATCATGAACACGCAGCAACTTCGCACGACCTGGCACCTGGCGATTCTGGTGTTGCTCAGCAGCCTGTTGGCAGGCTGCGGTATCAACAATATTCCTACTTATGACGAGCAGGTAAAGTCTGCCTGGTCGCAAGTTGAAAATCAGTATCAGCGTCGCGCCGACCTGATTCCAAACCTGGTCGAAACAGTTAAGGGCTTTGCCCGTCAGGAGCAGGAAACCCTCACTGCCGTAGTAGAGGCACGTTCCAAGGCGACTTCGATCCAGATCAGCGCGGATGACCTTAACGATCCGGCTAAGATGCGCCAGTTCGAGCAGGCGCAAGGTCAGTTGACCGGTGCCTTGAGCCGCTTGATGGCCGTATCAGAGCGTTACCCTGACCTCAAATCCAACCAAAACTTTCTGGCACTGCAATCCCAGCTGGAAGGCACCGAGAATCGCATCGCAGTTGCGCGTCGTGATTTCATTAACTCGATCCAGCAGTACAACACCGAGATTCGTACCTTTCCGGGTCGCGTTTGGCACAGCTTGATGTACAGCGACATGCCTATCCGTGAGAACTTCGAAGCGACCACCGAGAACGCTGAACAAGCGCCCGCAGTGAGCTTCGAATGAGGTTGATGGTATCCCTGCTATGCGCGTTGATGCTCTCGGCCGGGGCGGCGATAGCAGTAGCCGCTGACGAGCAAGCTTTGCCAACGCTGACCGGCCGTGTGGTCGATCAGGCAGAGCTGCTGGGCCCAGGCGCCGAACAACAATTGACGCAAATGCTGGCCGCGCACGAACAGGCCTCCAGCGAGCAGGTGGTGGTGGTTACCGTGCCCAGCTTGCAGGGCCAGAGCATTGAGCAATACGGCGTTGAGCTCGGTCGTGCCTGGGGCATCGGACAGAAAGGCGAAGACAACGGCGCCTTGCTGATTGTCGCGCGCGATGATCGCAAGATTCGTATCGAAGTGGGTTACGGGCTGGAAGGCCGGCTAACCGATGCGCAGTCCTCAACCATCATCAACGGCATCATGACCCCAGCCTTTCGCGAGGGCCAGTTTGAGCAGGGCATAGTGCAGGGCGCAGCCGCGATGATTCAGGTGCTCGGCGGTAACCCTCTTGCGGTGGCTGAACGTGCCGAGAAGAAAGAGAAGAAACCGGCCGGCGCACTGATTCTGGTGTTGATCATGATTGGTGCATCAATGCTGGGCGGTGGTGGCCGTGGCGGTCGCGGCGGCACTGGACGCGCGCTCTTGGCGGGTGCATTACTCGGCGGTTTGGCGGGTGGTTCACGCGGCGGTGGCGGTGGTGGATTTGGCGGTGGAGGCGGCGGCTTTGGCGGCGGCGGGGCATCGGGCGGATGGTGATTTTAATGAAGGATGCACAATGACGCTTCTATCAAATAGTGAGCAGCAACAGGTTGCCGATGCGATTGATCGCATCGAACAACATACCGACGCCGAAATAGTAACCGTACTGGCGCGCCAGGCGGACGACTACCGTTATATCCCGCTACTGTGGGCCAGCCTGTTGGCGCTGGTGCTACCGGGTGCAGTGGTGTATTTCACTGGTTGGCTGGATATTAATGGATTACTGCTGACGCAGTGGGGCTCTTTTGCCGTGTTGGCGATGTTGTTCCGACTGCCGAGTATTACCAGCAAACTCGTCCCGCGTGCGGTACGGCATTGGCGCGCGTCTAACCTGGCGCGCCGCCAGTTTATTGAGCTCAACCTGCATCACACCGAAGGTGAGACCGGCATGCTGATCTTTGTCTCCGAGGCGGAGCGTTATGTCGAGATCATGGTGGATAGAGGCATTTCCAGCCGCATTGATGACGCCGCTTGGGAATCGATAGTGGCAACCTTTACCGCGCAGGTCGGCAAGGGTGAAGTGCTGCAAGGCTTTCTGGACTGCATCGACACCTGTGGAGCGCAACTGGCCCAACAGGTACCCGCAACCCATGAGCGCAATGAGCTGCCTAACCGTTTGGTAGTGCTTAACTAGGAAGCTTCTGGAGAACGATCTGGCGTTGCCTGGATTTTCAGTGATGCCCAGGATGAATTGTTGCAGTTATAGGCGTGTTTAAACGCTTAAGTGAATCCAGCAGCGCATTTTGCGACCGCTTGCGCAGTTTCTGCCAAGCGGTTTTTTTATTCACGTCGGCGTCACGCCGTTGTCATTCCCCGCGCGCAACCCTGTGCAGGCACATCCACTCATTTCAGAAGGAGTCTGGTATGACGTCTCGCACTGTAGCGGTAACTTTGTTGTTGGTTGGCGGTTTGATGGTTGGCAGCACAGGTGTCAGCGCCCAAAACTGGTTTGCTAACAACGGGCATCACAGCGATAACCGAGCATCTCCCGGCCTTGAGCGTCTACACGCCAAGCTGGCGGAGCTGAAGCAGCGGCATAAGCGCCAAGCTGATGTTCAGGTAGGGCCACGCCCGCAATGGCTGGTTGATGACATGGATGAGGGCGCGTTGAAGACGCAGCTGCAATCCTGTCGCACCGACAATATGAAGCGCACGGAGTTTTCCATTGGCCATCGCGGCGCGCCCCTGCAATTTCCCGAGCACACGATGGAGTCCTATGTTGCGGCAGCGCGCATGGGCGCGGGTGTAGTCGAATGCGATGTGGCTTTCACCAAGGATCGCGAATTGGTTTGCCGCCACGCACAGAATGACCTGCACACCACCACCAACATCGTCACCATCCCAGAACTAAATGCCAAGTGCACGCAGCCCTTTGTGGCGGCAGACCCGGCCAGTGGCACACCGGCGCAGGCGGAATGCCGCACCAGTGATATCACCTTGGCCGAGTTCAAGATGCTTGATGGCAAAATGGACGCATCTAACCCAATGGCCACCACGCCGGAGGAGTACGTCAAAGGCACAGCCGATTGGCGCACGGACCTGTACGCCAGCCGTGGCACGCTGCTGAGTCACAAGGAAAGTATCGAGCTGTTGCAAACGCTGGGCGTCAAGTTTACCCCTGAGCTGAAAACCCCGGTGGTAGACATGCCTTACGAGGGCGACTACAGCCAGCAGGATTACGCACGGCAGATGCTGGAGGATTATCTGGATGCAGGTATCAAGCCGCGCGATGTCTGGCCGCAGTCGTTCCAGCTGGATGATGTAACATTCTGGATCAATGAAATGCCCGAGTTTGCCGACCAGGCGGTATTTCTCGATGAGTCACCAATCACCCCGGAAACCTCGTCTCTAGCCTATATGGAAGAGCTGCGAGCACAGGGGGTGCGGGTTCTGGCGCCGGCGATCTGGAAGCTGATTACGCTGGATGGTCGTGGCGAAATAGTGCCCTCTGAGTACGCCGAAAATGCGCGTGCCGCTGGATTGGATCTGATCGCATGGTCGATGGAAAGGGCAGGGCCGTTGGCGACTGGCGGTGGCTGGTATTACCAGAGCGTGACCGATGCGATCAATAACGACGGCGACATGCTGAAGGTCATTGATGTGCTGGCGCAGGATGTGGGCGTGATCGCAATTTTTTCAGACTGGCCAGCGACCACAACCTTTTATGCCAATTGTATGAATATCAAATAACGCTTTTTTATTAGGTGCGCTACCGACGCTGGACGGCCTTGGTAGCGCACTTTTCAGTACGTCAGATAATCCTTCATTCAGCTCCCTCTAGCGGTCAATGCACTTGGTGCCAGGTTGCCGTTGTCACAGGCTGCGCTGCCACATGCCTGAAAAGTGGGATACTCTTTCACACACTCAATCGATCCAAGGCACGTGCTCTGGACGGCCAGATTCTCTCTATTTTGTAAGGCAGCATTATGAAGCGTCAAAGCACCCGCGAACGGATTCTGGTCATATGCCGGACTTTGTTCAACGATCATGGTATTGCGTCAGTCACCACCGCAGCCATAGCCCAGGCAGCGGGTATTAACGAGGGCAATCTGTACTACTACTTCAAAAAGAAGGCCAATATTCTTTCGGCGCTGTTCGAGCAATTTGCTGAAGAGCAACTAGCGCTAGCAGAGCAAGAGCAGGACATGCGCGCCTGGTTCCAAGTAATGTGGGAATGGCGGTTTTTTTATCGCGACAGCATGATCATCTTCGCTATGGAACCTGCGCTGCGCGCGGGGTTGCGGGAACTGTCTGACCAAGTGCAGGGGCAGGGCCGCAAGAACCTATCGGAAATGGTTAAAAGTGGGCGTATGCAAGCGACCGAGGCGCAGCTGGAGGTATTGCTGGAGAACTCGTGGATCATTTCGACCTACTGGATTGAGTACCTGCATTCACGTCACGGCATCAGCGAAGTGACCAAAGAGCACCTGGACTGGGGTTATAAGCAGATGTCGGCGCTGTTTGAACCCTACTTTGTACCGGTAAACGAGAAGCCAGCGTCATCGGCCGCCAGCTGAACTGGGCTGATTGGGCCGCACTTGGTTACGCTCGAACAGGCGGCCTATAAACCGATTTTTCAAGCGCTGCGACTGGTCTTGAACTGGCCTATCAGTTGGTCTAGTTGGGCCGCGGCTTCAGTTAACTGCTGGGTGTTACGAGCGGTATCTTGTAGTTCAAGCATGACGCGGTCGCCCAGATTGCTGAGCTGGCTAAGACTTGAGGATATCTCGGTACTGGTGCGTGACTGCTCTTCAGCCGCCGCCGCTACCTGACTGGTCATATCGGTGATGGTATCCACTGAGTTAGCGATCGATTGCAGCGCCGTGCGCGAGCCTTCTACCTGTCGCTGCATATCCTCGGATTGCTGATAACTCCCCTCCATTGAACTAACCGCTTTGGCCGTGCCGGCTTGTAGGGAGTCGATGATGCTGCGAATTTCATCGGTTGACGCCTGAGTGCGGCTGGCGAGCGTGCGTACTTCGTCGGCGACCACCGCAAAACCGCGGCCCTGCTCTCCGGCGCGCGCGGCTTCAATGGCGGCATTTAGGGCGAGCAGATTGGTCTGTTCCGCTACGGCGCGGATCACGCCCAGCACTGAATCGATGGTGTGCGATTGCGCATTCAACTCGCTCACGGCTTCCCCGGCCTGGGCAATATCCCGAGCGAGCATTTCCATGGTCCGAGAGGTGGTATCTGCGGTTTGCTGACCGTTGACAACTTGCTCATTGGCCAGCCTAGCGGCGTCGGCAGAGTCGGACATACGCTGCGCTACTTCGTCCGAAGTAGCGCTCATTTCCTCCACCGCCGAGGCGATAGTGTCTAGCTCGCTATTTTGTTGATTATAGGAGACCTCAGCTTTGCTCATGGCCACGCCAACCTCGGTGGCAATGCGCCGATTGCGTTCAACCACATCGCGCAGGTCATCAATAACCTGTGCCAGTTTGTCGGTAAACGCGTTGAAACCCTTGGCCAAACCGCTGACCTCATCATTACCGCTGATATCCAAATGGCGCGAGAGGTCACCGTCGCCGGTAGAAATATCATTCATTGCCGCGACTGCCTGGGCGATTGGCCGGCTTATGCTCAGTGCGATCAATAGATTGATGCCGACCAGCAGGATCAGCCCCAGTGCGACGAGCGTCAGCTTGGGTATCATGTCGGCCCAGAAAGCCTGATTCACGTCATCAAGATAAATGCCTGAGCCGAGAATCCAGCCCCAAGGTTTGAAACCTGAGACATAGGAGATTTTCGGAACCGGGTCGGTTACCCCCGGTTTAGGCCACATGTAATCCACAAATCCGGCTGACTGGCTCTTAACCACGTTGACCATTTCGCGGAATAGATACTTACCGTTTGGGTCTTGCACATCAGCGACGCTGTTGCCCACCAGCTTGGTGCTGAAAGGGTGCATGATCATCTGCAGGTCGTTGGAGTGCACCCAGAAGTAATCGTTGTTGCCGTAGCGTAACCCCTGCAGGGTGTTGGCGGCTTGCGACTGTGCCTGCTCTTCGGTCAGCTCACCGCTCTGCTGCAGCTGGTAAAAATGCTCGATTACGCCCATGCCGGACTCGACCAGATGCTGGGTTTTTACCGAGCGGCTATCAAACAGGCTGCTGCGATAATCCAGCGCAAAAGCAGCCACCAGCCCCAGCACTATGATCAGCACCAGACAAGTGACCGCTATCAGACGCTGGAAGATGGAAAAGCGGCGCAACATATTCATGGCAAAGGCTCCCGGCCGGCTTGGCTATGCTGCTAATGTGCCAACGGGGCATAGCGCAAAGCCATTATTCTTGTATTTGATTCAGCGTAGCAGGCGGGAAGGAAATAGCTATTGGTTAAAGGCAGGATCTGTAGTGCGAGGAATTACATGAACACCGCTTAGGTATTCATGTAATTCATATGGTTACACTATTTACTGAACATAGTCTCTGAACTGTACTGAGTTGGACCTGATCTCATCAGACGGCCAATTTGGAATGGTAATACGCTGGATCGCACCCTTGCCGCCGCGTGGCTTCAGCTCAATATTGATAGGTTTATCTGCGCCAGGCGAAGCCTTGATGAACAGGTCCAGGCCAGAGATAAACGGCAGCGCGTTAAAGAATGGGTCTGGCCCCGGCAGGGTGCTAACGCCATCGCTGTTACGATCATGCAGGAAGATACTGCTGGTGCGTTTGAGCAGCGGCGCTGTGACGTTGGTGACTACCTGAGTGCCATTTACCGTCAAGCTGTCGTTCTCATCACCTTGATCACCCCACAGCTCGCGGTCGCGAGCGACCATGATGTTGGTATGGTTAGCACTACGGTGCAAATAAGCGCCAACGCCGGCGCCGGGCAACGAGGTGTTCAGGCGCACGAAAAGGCTATCTTGCAAGTAACCTTCACGATAGAAGTAATGATCGGCACCGGCGATTTCCCGGTCCAAACCAAATTCATAGGTCGCACCTTTGGTCAGCTCGAATGGCCCCCAATTACCGTCAGTGCTGATCGGCATGCTGTGGTCCGGGGTGTCGCTCAGGCGTACGCCGGTTGCTGGGTCGACTTCAAAAATACGTAACTCTGTACCTTCGGCGCCGGTATTTTGGGGAAACAAGCTAGCGCGCCCGGCAATCCAAATACTATCGCCCTCAGCCTCAGGAATCTTTGTGTTCGCTGGTGGGCTGTCGTTGAAGTGCTTGTAGATACGCGCAAAGGAGTCCGCTGAGGTGGCTACCTCAATGTGTCCCAGCGGCATGTTTGGATCAGGGTAAATGTTCTCCGCACCGGCCACTTCACGGTCAACATATTGCCCCCAAAGCGCCAGCGTTGGCACATTCCCGGGCGGTGCAGTTAGCGCCGCGCCATCGATGCTGGTGTAATGCGCGACCTTGGCTGCGTTCTCCGACTCACCCAGGTACATCAGGCTTACGCCTGTGCCCATCGAGTGACCCATTAGATCCACTTTGTCTGCTCCGGATATTTGCAGCAGGCGGTCAACAATCGCGTTGATCTCGATGTTGCGTTTGGCTGCCTGTACGGGATCTATTGCATTCTGCCCGGTGCTGCTACTGGTGTCGTACTCATAAACCGCTAGATAGCTACGTGGGTAGCCGTTGGCGCGAAAACGCATGGCTTGCGACTCGAACTGTGAGGCAGAGCCGGCGCCGCCGTGAATGAAGAGCACTGGCCGCAAATTGAAATCGACGCTGTTGTTGCGCTCTTTATCGAGCGAGTCAAGCAGGTGATTAAAGGCGTCAAGTTTGGCGGTCAGTGCGCGGCTGCCTGCATCGGCGTTTTCGGCAAACACGCCCGCCGTATTGAGAGTGGCTAACAGGTTGCCCATGTCGGTTTCAAAGGCGCTGGAATCGCTGAAGTCGATTGCCACACCGGGGTTGGTGCTCAGGTAGTCCTTAATCGCATCGCTGATGCCTGCGGTAATTTCAATGCCGTTGCTCAGATTACCGTCTGCATCCAGCGATTGCAGAAAGCGTGAAAGGTTGATTACCGCAGGGGCATTGATGGCGGTGGCGTCATCCACAATATCCAATGGTGTGAGCTGTTTCGCGCCCTTGGCTGAGCCTAACGGGATACCCGCCAGTGAAAAGCGTACGGTTTCTGCGCCTTGATAATGGAACGTCCCCGCGCTATCGGTCTCGCCGCTGCGGCTATCGGTAGCGTAGTGCAGGCCGGCTACGGGCGCATCGATGAATACGCCGCTGGAAACAGTATCGTCATCCGAGTCACTGCCGCCGCCGGACAAGCAGCCTGCAAGCATAATGGATGAAAGCCCAAGCAAGGGCAGGGCACGGTTAATGCCGTGATGGCGAGTCATGATGGATATACCTTTTGTAATTATTGTGTGTTTGGTCGGTTTAATCGGTGGCGCCGAATAACGGCGATGCCTAGCCGCTTGCCCTTGCCAGTGGCTCTTTCAACCCGTTGCATCACTGCGCGGCTCGAAAAACAGCATCGATAAGAAGTTAACAGCGTACAAGTGTATACTGTCAAGCAATTATGAATGAATGTTCATGCCGTTAGGCGGGTGCTATTCGGTTTTTGATGGACGCGCAGGTGAGGAAGTGAAGAGAGGTAAGTCGATGGCGGAATCAGTTCAGCGAGTGATCTCGCTGAACCAAAATTCAATTTCATCAGTTGGCTGATCAAAAGCGGCCGCGTGCTCAACATGCGCCGCAACGTGGTACCAGTCGCCAACGTCGTAATGCCGCGTTTCACCGGCCACCGTGAGGATAATCTCACCACGGATGACCACTCCATAGTTATCGGTATCGTGCGTATGCGCAGGGATTTTGGTTCCCGCAGGGTAGGAGGCGAAAAGTACGTCCGCGCCTTCAGCGGCCAGCTTGTAGGCATCAAATCGACCGTCGTATAGTGGTAGGGTGCGAATCTTATCGGGGTAGTTACCGCTCATGACTTGGCTCCGTTTCGTATTTTGGTAGCCTGAACGACCAACCTGTTACTAATCTAGCTGTAGCGGGCGGTTTTGGGGATTTACAGCTGCGAAGAAATCGACAGTTACAGTTACCAAGGGATGGCAGCGCAGACGCGTGCTAATCTTTTGCGCTAGATTTTCAATGGTTCTACTTGTCTGGAGGTTTGCATGCGTACGTTTGTTCCACGTTGGTTAGTGTTGACGGTTGGCGCGCTGCCTTTGCTGATGGCTTGCAGCGAGCCAGAACCACCAAAACCTGAAACCCAGAGCAGCCTTACACCACCAGAAAGCCAGTCGATGCTGGCGGAACAACCGGCGACCGACTTGCTGCAGGTATTTAAGAGCCCGAGCTGTGGTTGTTGTGAAGGTTGGATCGAGCATCTCGACAGCGCCGGTTTAAGTACAAGCGCGCAACACCCCGCAGACCTCGCTGGGGTGAAAACGGAACACGGCATAGCGCCCCAATACCGCTCGTGTCATACCGCAGTTTCTGCCGATGGTTATGTATTTGAAGGCCACGTACCTGCGCGTTACGTACAGGCGTTTTTGGCGGAGCCACCGACCGGAGCCATAGGCTTGGCGGTACCTGGTATGCCAGTTGGGAGTCCCGGTATGGAGATGGGCGATGATTTTATGCCCTATCAGGTTTTGTTGTTGAAGCACGATGGTGACGCTGAGGTGTACGCACGGGTCGATAGTGCCGCTGATCAGTAGCTATCGATAGTTTTTTACCATTAACAACTATAGACCTAATCCATTTCATAAATTGTTTGAGCTGCCTGATCATGCTCCCTGTGTTCAATACAACCCACAGGGAGCAAGACCATGGCGATACTCAAGCGCATTCTTAAGCGTAACAACTCAACTGCTACCGTGGCTGCAAGCAGCGCGCATCCAAACTTCTGGATGTATCAGTAATGGTGGGCGAGGGCATGTATGAATGCCCTCGAATAGCCTGCGCGCTATAGCTCAAGCTTCAGCGCGTTCTTCCGTCAGGCTACTCAGCGCGTCAGGGCTGCTCTTGAAGGCTTTGGCGAATACCTCGCGGTTACGCGCCATGAAAATGCTGACTTCTTCAGCCAGTTTCTCACTCAGATCCGGGACTGCCTGCTGCAGTACATCGCCCAGGGTTTCTGCCAGTTCCAGCATCTTGTCGTGACGGTCTGCTTCGGCTTTATCCATGAACAACTGCTCCGGGTCTCTGCTGCTGCGATACACAATTTCAACGGCCATACACACCTCAGGCTTGAATGCGATTTCAAAATGATGCTGCGTCAAAAAGCGGTAACCAGCTTGACGCGAGTGCTGGCTATTGTACTGTATGAAAATACAGTATCAAGTTATTTGATTTATTGCCTCGCTTGGTTCATTGCTATTGCCGGTTCCGAAGCGCTGTAGCTGCATTTCCTGTAATCGGCTACGGGCGCGCTCAAAGGCAAAAGAGAGGTAGCCTTCGGTGTATAAGTCTTCCAAGGGCACGGCAGCCTCGATATATAAAGGGATGCGCCGGTCGTAGCACTCGTCGACCAAGGCGATGAAGCGGCGCACGCTGTCATCATGCACCGACAGGCTGGGTAGCTCGCGGTCGCCGGCTTCGATACGTTCTGCTCCGTCTTCGGTACCCCGTGCGATCAGCCCTGCGCGCTGCGGACTGCTCAGGTTGGGTACCTCGCTCAGCAGTATGGCTGGGAAACGATCACAGAGACTGATGAAATCCAGCGCGGATAATGAGCTGCTGCATAGCGCGCGAAAGGTGAACCAGACAGCTTTGCTGCAGCGACGTACGCAGGGAATTTGTAAGTGGCCTAACAGTACCGGGTCGTTGCTTTGGGAGCGCTCGCCACAAAGACGAGTAAATACCCCATCCAGTGACTTCTGGTCTGTTGCATCGGTGCTAAGCCAGTAGCGCTTGCAGGGTGTGCCGGGTTGTAGGCGGTGGTCCTCAGCGCCGTCGAGTCTGGCAATCCACATGTGTTTTTCAATTGCAGTGACGGCGGGCATGAAGCGCTCGCGGTTAAAGCCGTCTGCGTATAACTCGTTGGGTGGCAGGTTTGAGGTGCAGACCATCACAACACCTTGCTCAAACATCTCGCTCATCAAACCGCCTAACAAAATTGCGTCGCCGATGTCAGTAACAAAGAACTCATCGAAACAAAGTACGCGCACATGCTGGGCCATTTCCTTGGCAAGTGCTTTGAGCGGGTTAGCGGTCCCGGTGATCTGAAACAAGCGCTTGTGTACCCAGCCCATGAAGTGATGAAAATGCAGGCGCTTGCTGGGTACGCTTAGGCTGTCGTAGAAGCGGTCCATTAGCCAGGTTTTGCCCCGGCCGACCGGCCCCCAAAGGTATACGCCGCGCGTCTCGCGGCCTGCGTGCAGCGCCTGGTAGCACTCCTCCAGCATTTGCGCGGCTTGCTGTTGCGCCGCGTCTGGGGTGAAGCCCTGCTGTTGCAAGGCATGTTGATAGGCGGTGAGCGGTGAGGGTGCGGTCATGGTCACAGATACTGACGGAAATCGGCCGTGGCCGGCAAGCTGCAGATTGTCACAGGCTACTTTGACGACTGCAGAAATGCGGACGATGCTATAACAAGTTGAACACTTCGGGAGGTGTGTGATGGCAACAGGATGGGCCCGTGAGGGCGCAGTACAAGAGCAAATTGACGATACCGTTGATGAAGCGGTGCAGCGTGCGCGTAGTCAGCTGCCGCGCGGTGAAAGCCTGGAGTATTGCGAGGAGTGTGAAAAGCTGATCCCCGAGGCACGCAGGCTGGCAGTGCCCGGTGTACGTCTGTGTATCGTCTGTCAGAGTGCTGCCGACCAGCGCACGGGCGGCAGTGGCTACAATCGCCGCGGCAGTAAGGACAGTCAACTGCGGTAATGAGCACTTGATGTCGCATGCTCTGCTGGGGAATGTATCGCAAGTGTCTCGCGTCTTGGTGCGGTTCTTGCTGGGTTCACTACTGGTTTGGCGAGTAGGCGCATAACCTATAACACCGTTGCCAGGGTAACTTCAGTGCACTGCAATGGCCCTTTGGCGCGACAAGATGGCTCTCACGGGGGGCAAAGCGATGCGCATGTTGGGTCGAGTTAAGGAAATCTGGCGCTATCCCGTTAAGGGAATGGCCGGCGAGGCATTACAAAGTTGTGCGCTCACGCCGAAAGGGCTTATGGGAGATCGACTCTGGGCAGTTCGCGACCGTGCGCGTAATGAGATTCAAAGCTGCAAATTCAGGCCTGAGTTGTTGCGCATAACCGCCTCGCAGGTCGAGCTTGGAAGCTTTGTTAATTTATGCTTCCCCAATGGTCGTATTCTGCGCAGTGATGCGGCTGAGGTGCACACAGCTATTTCCGATCTCGTGGGCCATGCGTCTTTGCTCGAACCCTTGAGCGCACAGCTCGGCCTAGAAGGGTTCAAACGCTATAAAACCAATCAGCACAGCTGGCTTGATGAACTGAAAGCGACCTTCGAACGTGAGGCTAGTGAGCCGCTACCTGATTTCAGCGATATGCCGCAGGACATGATCGACTATGTGTCTTTGCCCGGCAGTTATTTTTTGGTCTCACCTTTTCATCTACTGACGACCGCGAGTCTCGAGTATTTACGTGGCCTGCAACCCGATAGCGACTGGAATGTACGGCGCTTTCGACCCAATTTAGTTATCGATACCCTGGATACCGAGCCCGGCTTGGTCGAACAAGCATGGCTGGGTGGGCAACTGCAAGTAGGGGAGGCAGGTATGCTCTGCAGCGGAACTGCACCGCGCTGCGGTGCTATCACGCGAGCGCAGCAAGGCTTGCCCACAGACAAGCGCTTATTGCGCGCGGTGGTGCGTGAAGCAGAGCAAAACCTGGGTGTATACGCTGATACGCTGCAGACCGGAATGCTGCAGGTAGGCGACCCGGTTTATTTTAAGCGTTGAGTACAGAGCGTATTTAACGATTGTTCCGCCGCTCATAAAAGTTTGACCGACTGAGCAGTTACCACACGCGATTTCTGATTAATGCGTTGCTCACTGATAGGTTTTGCCATTGTGCGTTAGCCAGCCGTCGGCGTGTTTGTTGCCAGGGTCGTGGTGCGTCCAATGCAGTACCCCGCCTCTGTTGTTCCATTCATACTCCCCATTAAAACCAACAAGGTCACCTTCGCGTAGCTGTGGGATACGTGGGGCTAGATCAATGTTGTGAGCTACCAGTAACGTACGACCTTCTGCGATGCGCAAAATGAATTTCTGATGGCGGCTGCCCTTCGTATCGTCAGCCAGCACTTTCAACACAGTGCCTTGACCACGTACTTGCACATCGCTTTGCCGGTTCTCATAGGCTTGCATAACCTGCTCGGAGCTACTGGCCGGTGCAGGTGAAACCAAAGCCCCATCACTTGGCTCAGAGACGTAGCTCAGCAGATAGGCTAAGCCGAGTACCGCAGCAATATAGATCGACTTCCGCATGGCTGGCCAAGCTCCCTGATGAGATGATGGAGGCGTACGCCTCTTCTACGGCTAACGAGCTTAACAGGCAAGTTAAGGCTTCGGCTTACAAATGTATTTCGTGGTCTGTGCTAATCTGAAAGTTAAAAGAAGAGTAGTGATGCATGCCTGATAGCGCGCGGCGGTATACAGCAAAGATCTGCGGAGTATGGCTGCTTTGGCAGCTCTGCTCGGGCGGGTTCTACCCCGTTTCCACGGACGGTTATAAAACAGCTAAGAGCTTTTGATCCTGCGCAGCAACTCTACGTCGCATCCTAGGATTATGGAACCGCTCGATGTATTCAAATAGGTCTGCTCTTGCCTCGTCTTGAGTACGGTAA